>NZ_LMDX01000011.1:0-297047 GCF_001425225.1 Ensifer sp. Root127 | reverse complement strand
TCATGGCCGAGGATCGCCGGGAACAGACCTTCGGGGTCGGCGCCGGAAAGCGTGAAATCGTCGGTGTGGCAGATGCCGGTCGCCTTGACCTCGATCAGAACCTCGCCGGCCCGCGGGCCTTCGAGCTGAACGGTCATCACTTCCAGCGGCTTGCCGGCCTGAACGGCGACGGCGGCGCGTACATCCATCTATTTTCTCCTTGAACTAACAATGATTTCGGGTGGCATCGACAGAACGGCCAATGTCGCCCGTTGGAATCGGCAATGAACTAACGAATAGTCTGTTGAACGCGATTGAGCTCTATCTCAAGAGCGGCAATGGCCCTGCCAGTCTGTTCGTGCAATTTCTTGACGAGAGCCAGCTGCTCTCGAAGGCTCTCGCTCGAAACGGTCTTCGTCTCATCATCCGGCGCGCGGCCCATGCCGGCGATCAGCCAGGCGGGCGTAACACCGAGCACGCCGGCGAGCATGAACAGGCGGGTGGTGCGCGGCTCCGCACGGTCGCGCTCCCAGGCGGCAACCGTTTCCACTCTGACGCCGAGCTGATCGGCAAGGTCCTTGGTCGAGAGGTTGGCCGCGTCGCGCGCGCGCCAGATGCGCCCGCCCAACGTATCTCCGTCGCCGGTGTCGCGCAGGCGAGCAATCATCGTTTCGGTGGACAAGCGCATGGATATCTCCTTTGCCACGGTCACGTTCAAAGGTCCCGGTTTCTGATCAGAGAAGTAAGAGCGCTTCTCCTCCGGGGCGGAAGATGAAATGAGCTTATAGGCATTCGGCCCGTCAGGGACCACCCCGCAGCGGCAAAAACACGGTCAAAAGCGGCTCCGACCATGAAACATGTCTTACCGTGTCGTACCCGTATGCGTTGAAAAGTGCTGCGAACGTTCTAAAGTGGCGCAGCCCAATCGGAACAAGCCCATGACCGCGTCTGCATCGACAGCAGCCAATCCCCAGAACACGGTAATGCAGGGCGTCGCCATCATGCTCTTTGCCATGATCATCCTGCCAGGCATGGATGTGATCGCCAAGTACATGGCTGTCGTCGAGGGCATGGCGCCGGCACAGGTGACGTTCTATCGATTCTTCTTCCAGCTTGTCGCCACGCTGCCCTTGCTCATTACCGTTGGTGGTCTGCGGGCGCTGCGCCCGAAAAGGCTCTGGCTCAACCTGCTGCGCGGCGTTCTTCTGGCGGCGGCGGCCTTGTTCTTCTTCATTTCGGTGAAATACATGCCGCTCGCCGATGTGTTCGCGATCTATTTCGTCGAGCCGTTCATCCTGACCTGCCTGTCCGCGCTGATCCTGCGCGAGAAGGTCGACTGGCGCCGCTGGCTGGCAATTGCCGTAGGTTTTGCCGGTGCAATGATCGTCATTCAGCCCAGCTTCGCCGTCTTCGGCGCAACATCGTTGCTGCCGGTCGCCTGTGCCTCGGTCTTTGCCTGTTATCTCCTGCTGAACCGGGCCGTCGGAACGGCCGACAGCCCGCTGACGATGCAGACGATTGCCGGTATCGGCGGAACGCTGTTCATGGTGGGGGTGATTGCGATCGGCGATCAAATGGGTGTCGCGGACTTCGAGCCGTCTCTGCCAAAGACCGCGCTCGGCTGGGCGCTCGTCGTCATCCTCGGCTCGCTTTCGGGCTATGGCCACCTCCTGGTGGTCAAGGCCTTCCAGGCGGCACCCGTTTCCCTGCTGGCGCCGTTTGCCTATTTCGAGATCGTCACCGCGACAGCGCTTGGCTATCTCATCTTCGGAGATTTTCCATCGGTCTCGAAATGGCTGGGGATTGCGATCATCGTCGTGTCAGGACTTTTCATGATCTGGCGCGAACGACGGGCCAGGGATCGCTTCATCGAAGCGCCCTGAAACATCCCTCTTCCTAATAGTCCCAAATTCAGGCTTGGTCGTTGCGGGTCGGGCCGAAGACCGTTTCGAAGGCTTCGCGCAGGCGCATGTCCACATCCGGCACCATCACCGGCAGGCCGAGATCGACGAGGCTGGTGACGCCGTAGCCGCGGATGCCGCAGGGCACGATGCCGCCGAAATGGTCGAGATCCGGATCGACGTTGAGCGAGAAACCGTGAAAGCTCACCCAGCGGCGCAGGCGAATGCCGATCGCCGCGATCTTGTCTTCAGCCGTAGACCCGTCCGGAAGTGACGGTTTCTCCGGACGGCGAACCCAGACGCCGACGCGATCCTCTCGGCGTTCGCCTTTGACGTTCATCGAACCAAGCGTCGAGATGACAACGCTTTCCAGCGCGGCGACGAACGCCCGCACGTCCTGTCGCCGACGCTTGAGATCCAGCATGACATAGACCACCCGCTGGCCAGGGCCGTGATAGGTGTATTCACCGCCGCGGCCGGTCGCAAACACTGGGAACCGATCGGGCATCACGAGGTCTGCCGCGTCGGCGCTGGTGCCTGCGGTATAGAGCGGCGGGTGTTCCACCAGCCAGACGAGCTCGTCGGCGGTGCCGGCGGCAATGGCGGCCGCTTCGCGCTCCATCGTTTCAACCGCCTGTGGATAATCGACGAGGTGATGGGCGATCCGCCAGCGAACCGGGGGTGATTCCGGGGGGGCGAACATGTCCTGGCTCAGATTTTCGCGCTGCATTTCCGTCTGCATTCCTGTTTTGATCCCCTGTACATGGGACGGCGCGCGACAAGAGTCCAGCGTTTGCAGGGCTTCGCGGGGAGGCTGTTGAAATAGTTTCTTTTCCCGTCAAATTTCTGTCGTCATGCCCTTGTGCACCCCAGAGGCTTTTGCTACATGCAGCCCCGCCGGAGCAATTCGGCACCTACCACGATGCGGTCGTGGCGGAATTGGTAGACGCGCAGCGTTGAGGTCGCTGTGGGGCAACCCGTGGAAGTTCGAGTCTTCTCGACCGCACCAAAGAAAACCTGCTTCGGCAGGTTTTTTTGTTTTTATCCCTATACTTAGCGCAACGGTGTCCCACGTCGGGACCATGCGTGGGACATCTGTTCGTTCCATTGCACCAAGCGCGAGTTTCCGGCTTCAATTCGTACGAATTACGCCACGGCGTCGTGTTCCTCGCGCGCAGCTTCCCAGACTTCCCGCGCTGCATCCAGGTTCATCAGTGCGATCCCCAGCCCAACAATTAAATCCGGCCAAGCCGACTGCCACAGGTAAGCCGTCGCCAGGCCCGCGCCGATGATGGCGACATTGGCAAAGGCGTCATTGCGGGCAGACAGGAATGCCGCCCGCGTGAGGCTGCCGCTTCCATGGCGGTACGCGGCGAGAAGGTATGCACAGAACAGGTTGATCAGGAGAGCGCCAAAGCCAGTCAGGGATAGTGCAAAGGGCTCAGGCGGGATTGGATCCATGAACTTCGCCCAAGCCGTCCATAAGAAGGCCAGCGCGGGGACCAGAAGAATGAATGCCATCGCCATACCGACACGTGCACGGCTCCGCGCTGTCCAGGTGAGCGCAAAGAAGATCAGGATGTTCACGGACGTGTCTTCGAGAAAGTCGACACTATCGGCCAAGAGGGAAACGGAGCCGATGGCAAGCGCAACGAAGAATTCAACCCCGAAGTAGCCTAGGTTCAATAAGGCGACGATGAGCACGACGCGGCGTAAATTGTTATCCACTAAGGGTTTCCTTCATCCACTAAGGGTTTCCTTCAGAGCTACCGAAATACACCATCGACAATTTTGACGCACTTGCCAGCAATAGATTGCTATCCTGAGCGTTAGGTTTCGAGATATGCACTGCTCATGGAAGCCTCTGCCAACGCAGCCAGCAATGCCGGCTGCGCACCGGTCGCCTTAGACGGAGGTGCTCTGATCACCGTCGTCCGGCTGATCGCGAACCGCTTGCTGGTGCGTCTGGCGCAACGCGAGATCGGTACCGGTGCGGAAGGTCAGATGGAGCGCTCCCTTCGACAGGCAAGGCGCATTTGGGTGAAGATGTGGAAGGCTTGATCGACGGCGAGCGGCCGCCGGAGCTTGCGGCAGCGATTCGGCAGAAAATTGGCTGGTTGCGCCAACAGTGAGAAACGGCTTAGCCGACCGTCTATAGTCACCTTGTCTTGAGTACGTTCGCCTGCACCGGGTGCTCGATGCCCTTCAGCGAAAGCAGACGGGTCTCGGAGCCATCGATGAAGTCCGGCGCTTGGGCGGCCGTCTCCGCTGATACCAGGATCTCGCCGGCACCGGCCTGGGATTCGAGCCTTGCAGCCTGATTGACGGTGCCGCCGATTGCGGTGAAATCGCTGCGGAAGCTTGAGAATTCGCCAATCTCGACATCGCCGGTATGGATGCCGACACCAACGCCGAGCGTATGACCAAGGGTGCCTTCGAGGACCAGGTTCGAGCCGTCCAGGGCTGCGTGATGTCGCTGTATATCCATCGCCGCCTTGATCGCAGCACGAGCATGATCCTTTATCTCGATCGGGAAGTTGAAGATCGCCATCAGGCCGTCGCCCATCTGCTTGTTGACGATGCCGTCATGCGCCCAAACCGCCTGCGCGCAGCGATCCTGGAAAAGGCTGACAATTTCGCTCAGCTCAAGCGCTTCGATCCGCTCCGACAGATGCGTGAACCCCCGCATATCTGCAAACAGGATGGTAGCGCGGGTGGTTATGTGGCGTTGCTTCTTGACGTAACGGAAGGAGCGTTCGCAGATCGTGCAGATGTTTGGATTCATCTTGCTTCGGGTGATGCCGAATGCGCGGAAGGGAAGGGCAAGCGGGCCGCGGATCGGGATAGGTACGCGCATCTGATCCCAGCAGCCCCGGCATATGTTGGCGTTGCTGTGATGGGCAGGCTCGGGGGAAGAGGCAGTCGTCATGCCCTGCAATCTCGTCAGGCCGCAGAAACCTTTTGGTCGCGCGTTAATAAACTTCTAATATTCAGTTGCTTTTGGCAACTCGTGGTTTGGATCGGGCGACAATAAAGGCGCGGCGTATTCTGCTGCGCGTCTCACCCTGCAGTGTCAGCCGACTGCCGCCCGCCAGAACATCCGACTTCGCTGGTAACCCGAAAAGTGCGAGGGAGGGAATTGCGAGGGGGGAATAACGGAAGTCGCGGTTACGCTTGCGCTTTGCGATCCGCGCAAGGGGTGACCGGCGGAGATGCTTGGCGCGCGCTCCGCTCCTCGAAAGCTGGATTGTTCATTGTCCAGCTTCCCCAAGCTTTCGCCTATCGCGCTTCAACCGGTCTTCGAGCTTCTCTTTCGAGGATAGGCGCTCTTTGCGGCACCTTCGTTACTCGGCGAAAGCCCGAACCGGCAGCTGCTGTCATTTAACCGTGCCGTCGGGCGAAACTTGTTGTGTTTCGTCGCCGGTGCTTGAACCTGCGGTCGGCGCGGTATTCGTCGGTGCCGGTATCCGGCCCTGCTTGTTGTCGATGCTGCCGGTGTGCTCCGGTGATGGTTGCGGTTGGATCTGGTCGACTGCCGTGGTCCGTTCGCTATCGCTGTTTTCGCTCCAGATTTCGGTGCCTCCCCACACAAGCAGCGCCAGAAACAGGCCAGCACCGAGGATTGCCAGAACACGCACACCCAGCGGACCCTGACGGCTTTCGCGCGCCGTAAAGTCCTCCCGGTCGGGATCATGTGTTGCTGAGATAGGATCGCCTCGCTCATCCAGATATTTGCTCATCGGATGACCTCCGTTGTTGTCATCGTAAACAACGGGCATAGAACAACAATGTTCCGTCTTGAGGCAAATCGCCCGGTCATTGGCCAGGGATAAGAGAAGCCGGAACGCCAACGAATTGGCGGCCCGGCTTCATATGTCATTTCAGCATGAAACGTGATGTTCAGTTCGACCAGGTGTCGGCGACACTGCGACGCACGAGCTTGTAGCTGTGATCGGGTTGAACTTCGTAGGTTTCGTAGACCATGGTGCCCTGGTGCAAGAAGCGGTTCTGAATCATCGTACCCGGCGCCGCCTGCGTCTTTCGCATTGGACCTGTCTCGCCGTAGGTGAGGCTGCCCGGTAACGGCTCGAGGTTGGGGGGGGCGGTGTTGCATCCCGCCAGAGCGAGAAGGGCGAGGATTGCGACATGCGTCGGTCTCATAGGCTGATCCTTGATTGAAAACCTGTGTTTGACACTAGACATTTGGTCCTGGGACGAAAAGCTCGGGTTCGATTGATATACTGCAGTCTGCTCGATCTCCTCGGTGGACGGCGCTCGCCAGGTCAGTTTCGCGCCAACTCGCTTGTGGTTTCTCGAACTTCTTGACGGCGCGCTCCCGCTTCAGTCGCGACAGGCGCTGGATCAAGAAAATGCCGTCGAGCTGGTCGATCTCGTGCTGGAGACAGACCGCCATCAGGCCGTCAGCGTCTTCCTCGACAGGCGTACCGTCGAGTGTCTGGTACCGAACGCGCACCATCCCGGGGCGCTCGACGTCTTCGGAAATTCCCGGCATCGAAACGCTGCCTTCGGCATGTTTGACCATGTTGGTCGAGTGCGAGACGATCTCGGGATTGACGAAGATACGCACACCACTTTCGCGGTCGAGTTCGATCACTGTCAATCGCTGCAGGATGCCTATGTGCGGCGCGGTGATACCGATCCCCGGTGCCGCGCGCATCGTGTCGAGGAGGTCGTCCGCAAGCGCACGCAAGGCGGCGTCGAACTCTTCGACGGTCTTTGCTTCCCGGCTCAGCAACGAATCTGGAAAACGAAGGATGGGGTGGATCGCCATCTGAAGCTCCTCGGCTGCGGCCGCATAGTGCTATCCGATCGCCCCGTCGATGTCGACTGCGCGTGCGCACGAGCGTTTCCCATGTCTTTGCAACAGCTTGAATAAATCTGTTGCCGCAGTGGCGACGTCCGCGTCTGCGATGTGGACCTCGGCAAGGCTTTGCGCTAGCAGGGCTGTAAGGCCCAATTCTGAGAGGAAGATCTGGGCGGCAAAACCGGCAGTGATGTACCCTTTCCAGAACCGCGCTTGGCGGGCTGGAAAGTTGGCAATCGTTTCGAGGGCGCGCTCATGAGCAATACCGGCGACGACGACCGCGATTCCGAAGAAATCCCCGCCTATGATGGGGCGGACATCTATGCCGAAGACGGTTCGGTGCGCTCCGACTTCCTGATGCATGTCGGCGCGGCGATTGCCGACCGCGACACGATCTATCTCCGCCAACACGTCGCCGGCCTGCACTCGTCCGAAATGGGCGACCTGCTCGAGGCGATCCAGCCGGAACAGCGCCTGGCGCTCGTCTCGCTGCTTGGCAAGGACTTCGATCTTTCGTCGCTGACCGAAGTCGACGAGGCCATTCGCCTCGACATCGTCGAGCATCTGCCCAACGAGCAGATCGCCGAGGCGCTTGGCGAGATGGATTCGGATGATGCCGTCTACATTCTCGAGGATCTCGATCAAGAGGACCAGGACGAGATCCTGGCGAAGCTGCCCTTTACCGAGCGCGTTCGCTTGCGTCGTTCGCTTGATTATCCCGAGAGCACAGCCGGCCGGCGCATGCAGACGGAGTTCGTCGCGGTGCCACCGTTCTGGACCATCGGCCAGACGATCGACTATATGCGCGAGGACGCGGACCTTCCGGAAAGTTTCACGCAGATCTTCGTCATCGATCCGACCTTCAAGCTCCTGGGTGCCGTTGATCTAGACAAGGTTCTGCGCTCCAAGCGCTCGATCAAGGTCGACGCCATCATGCGCGATACCAGCCATGCCATTCCAGCGGAGATGGATCAGGAAGAGGCGGCGCAGCTCTTCGAGCAATACGACCTTCTTTCGGCTGCTGTGGTGGACGACAACGGCCGGCTCGTCGGGGTTTTGACCATCGACGATGTCGTCGACGTCATCCAGGAGGAGGCGGAGGAAGACTTGCTGCGTCTGAGCGGCGTCGGCGATGAGGAGTTGTCGGACTCGGTCGCCGACGCTTCCCGCTCACGCGTCCCGTGGCTGTTCATCAATTCGATGACGGCCTGTATCTCCGCCTCTGTCATCGGCCTTTTCGATGCGACGATCCAGCAGATCGTGGCGCTTGCCATCCTCATGCCGATCGTCGCGGGCATGGGTGGCAATGCCGGCTCGCAGACGATGACCGTGACGGTGCGCGCGCTTGCGACCCGCGGCCTCGACATTCACAACGCGCCACGAATCATCCGGCGCGAAGCGGGGGTGGGTCTCTTGAACGGCATGATCTTCGGCACGCTGATCGGCCTTCTGGCCGGCCTCTGGTTCCAGGATCCGAATATCGGCGGCATTATCGCCACGGCGATGCTCATCAACATGATGGCCGCGGCCCTTGCCGGCATCATGGTTCCGCTCCTTTTGGAACGCTTTGGCGCCGATCCGGCGGTCTCCTCCGCCGTCTTCGTGACGGCTATTACCGATATCACCGGCTTCTCCAGTTTTCTCGGTATCGCCACCTGGTGGTTTCACGTCACGTGACGTTGCCGGTTGTTTGACTTTTACGTCAAGGTCAACGATAGTGATGGTCAAGAAATCATGGAATGGCAGCGTGAATAAGTACTATAGCATTACCGAATTGACGCGGGAATTCGGCATTTCGACCCGAACGCTGAGGTTCTATGAGGACGAGGGCCTCATTCATCCGGAGCGTCGCGGACGGACCCGCATGTTCCGCCCCGCGGATCGCCGGTTGATACAGGAGATTCTCCGGGGTCGGCGCATCGGTTTCACGATCGCCGAGATCCGCGAGATCATTCAGGTCTATAAGGACCCGCCCGGCGAACTTGGTCAGCTGCAGTTGTTGATGAGCCGCGTCGAGGCGAAGCGCGAAGAGCTCCGGCAGAAGCGCAAGGATATCGAGGACACGCTCACCGAACTAGACAATGTCGAGGAGGCATGTCTGACGCGTCTCGCCGAGATCGGCGTCGGCACCTGATTGGGTACCATTCAGCGCATGAAGATTAAAAAGGTGGCTTTGGCCGCCTTTTTTATTGTCTATAAGCAGCCGATCAGATCCAGCGGCTCGTATGCCGGCAGTAGCGCTCGAACTCGAAGCCGAAGCGCGAAAGCAGATGCCGCTCCTCGTTGCGAATGGCGAAGATCGTGGTCAACATCACCGCCGCAATCGCCATGATGAAGAACCAAGGATTGAGTGTGATCAGGCCAAAGCCGATCATCATCAGCGTGTAGCCGAGATAGATCGGATTGCGCGTGAAGCGGAACGGTCCGTAGGTGACAAGGCACGTGGCGCACCGCTGCGGAAGTACGGCGGTGTGGCGATCCAGCAGCGTCTTGACGGCCCAGAGATCGAGCCAGATTGCTGTCGCGACAAGGATGGCGCCCGAAATCCAAGGCACCCAGCCGTGGCCATGAACCACCGGGATGGGCGAATATCGTGCAAGCAGCAAGGCTGCGAGGGTGGCGGTCCCGTAGAGCAGGGCCGGCCATGGGAAACTCAGCGGCTTGGCACGATAGGCATTCATGTCCTAGTCCCCTGATTGCACGTCCATTGTGCACTGGCCGGCGATTCGCGCAATGCGTTCATCCGTGTTCACGTTGATCTTTCCCCTGTTCAGGTCGTCGAACAGGTTCTGTTCCACCAGACGGTCGAGCGTACATCCGCAAAAGGCGTCACAAGGCACGGCCGGATTGCCACGGCCGCAGGCCTCGACGCAGTTGGTGCGGTAGGCCTGCTTGGGATCCGGCAGTGTCGGCGGCGAGACCAGTGAGAAGAGATAGACCAATCCGATGAGCAGCGGCTGGTGGAGGAGGTATATGGCCAGACTGTGACGCCCCCCGAAGATCAGCGCTTTCGTCCACAGCCGTCTCTTTCCGTCGTTCACCGGGCGCTTGGCAAGCCATGCCATCAGGCGTGCATGCACAAGCTTTGCGGTGCCGAGACCGAGGAGGAACGGTGCGAGCCACGGCAGCAGCGGCACGTAGTCGTTCGAGCGCGGAATCGTTTCGGAAAGGCCGACCCACCAGAGATAGGGTGCGTCGAAGATCGCAGAGCGGAGATAGAGCGGAGCGGCAAAGGCGGCGGCTGCAGCCACGAACGAAACGATTGCCGGAAGCGGCAGGAAGAGAAGGCCGACGAGGCTCGCCGCGGCAATCGAATGGAGGATCCCGAAAAATATGAAGGTGTTGGGGAAGGCGAACCAGGTCGCAATGCTGATAACCGCGGCCGCGCCGGCAATCTTGGCAAAACGACGCATGAAGGCATCGAAACGTATCCTCGGCCGTTGCCCGAGCACGAGGCTGTAGCCCGCCAGAAACAGGAAGCTGCTGGCGATCAGGCGCGCAAAAATCTTCCACCCGCCGGTACCGGCGGTCCCAGCCGCGACATAGCCAAAGAATTCCAGATCCCAGACGAAATGGTAAAGCGCCATGGCCACCAGTGCCAGGCCGCGCAGCACATCGATAAAGACGAGCCGGCGATGGGCGCTCGTCGTTGGTTGCGGTTCAGCGGTTGAGGTCATGTTGCTATCGGACATGGTGTTCGCCATCCTGTTGGCGCCAATGAGATTGGCAGGTCAGGCTTGCGCCAGACCGGCTTTGATTGCTTGGAAATGGAATATACGGCTGGATTCCCGTCCTGAGATATCCGAGACGCGTGGCGCGAGCAGTTAGCGGGCGGCGTCTTCCAACAGGGCCGCGCGCGCCTCCGAGAAGAACTGCCGGCGGGTCAGAACGAAAATGACGAAGATTGTCAGGCCGACGAAGGCGTAGGGGCTGATGAACCAGCCGAGATAGCCGATCGACAGGAAGATCGCCCTGAGACCGGCATTGAAGTGCTTTGCGGCGAGCACGTTCATGCGCACCGCGCGTTCGGCCGCGATCTCGGCGGCGTGCCGGTCGCGTATCATGTCCGCCGTCATCGGTATGCCGCCCATGAGGATCGAGCAGTAGTTGAACAGGCGATAGGACCAGCCGAACTTGAAGAAGGAATAGCCGAAGAGGCAGGTGAGCCCGGCGACCTTCAGCTCGAAGGCCGTTCGGCCCCCGTGGAAGACATAGGGCATGTCGGCGAAGATCATCTGCACCTGCTCGGTCGCGCCCAAGAGAGCGAAGCAGCCGCCGAGCGCAAAGATTGTTGTCGAAGCGAAGAAGGCGGTGCCCGCCTGCAGCCCGGCGATGATCTGGGTGTCGATCATTTTCAGGTCTCGGTTGAGCGAATTGCGAATCCACCGGCCACGATGCTCGTTCATCAGCCGCGTGAGACTGATGCGTTTGAAGCCACGGGTACCGTCTGTTGCCCAGCTGAAGCCGGCCCACAGCAGGATGAACACGGTAAGTGCTATGTAATCTTCGAAGGTCATACACGTGTTTTTGGCATGGCTTTTGGAAATTGCAAGGTGGGCGCGCCTGTGGAGAATCGGCGCTGCATCAACTAGTGTGATGAAATTGCGGCGGAATTTCTTCCCGCAAAAATGCGCGAACCCCAACGTTTGCTGTGTTGACCGGAGTGCGGATGCGCCCCTGTCACCTTTTCGCCATATTTCACCGTTGCGTCTTTACACTTTCTTCAGTATGGATTGCGCCATGCACGGGCCCTTGATGTGTGGCCCGCAGCCGTTGAGAGTTTTTCGGAGACATCATGGACAATACAATACAGAAGTCTTGCTGGGGCGTGACTGCTCGCGCCGTAGCCGGTTTCGCTGGCGTTCTTGTTCTTGCTTATCTTTTCGGCGGCCTTTGATACCCAAAAGTCCTCTGATTGACAGCGCGGCTTCCCGGAAGCCGCGCTGTTTTGATTCCGGGCAGTCGTATCGCGGGTTCGGGCGGCTGCGGACCGAATCGTCGGCGCAATGTCGCACCAACGGGAACTTATGTCGGTTGATCGCCTGATCGACAGGGATAGGATGGCTTAGAGTTTGATCCTATATCTAAGGGTGACGGTATTGCTTCGGTCCTGAGGAGGGATCGAGTTTGTATCGACTGTGCAATCATGCATATGACCGCATCCGGCGATGGGCCGGCGGCATATGTTCAGGCTCCGGGCAGGCAATTCATGTTTCTTTCCGTCTTCGACGTCTTCAAGATCGGCATTGGTCCTTCGAGTTCGCATACGATGGGCCCGATGTCGGCCGCCAATCGCTTTCTCGAACTCATCCTGTCCGACGAATGGCCGCGTCCGTCGCATGCCTCCGTCGCCGCCATCAAGGTCAGCCTGCACGGCTCGCTTGCCCACACCGGCATCGGCCATGGTTCGGGCAGGGCGGTTGTGCTCGGGCTTGTCGGCGAGCGTCCCGATCGCGTCGACCCCGACCGCATGGATGCACTGATCGACGACGTCGAGCGCACCGGGCGCATAACGCCGCCGGGCCATCCATCTTACGAATTTCAGCCGAAGACCGATCTGATCTTCGACAAGAAGGTGCCCTTGCCAGGCCACGCCAACGGCATGTCCTTTTCGGCCTTCGACAAGGACGGCCGCCTTCTGCTCAAGCGCATCTACTATTCGATCGGTGGCGGTTTCGTCGTGACCGATACGGAACTCGAAGCGATGCGCGCTTCCAAGAACAAGCCTGCTGGCGTCAAGGTCCCGTTCCCCTTCAGCACTGCCCAGGAAATGCTCGACATGGCCGCCCGCTCCGGCATGACCATCGCGCAGATGAAGCGGGCAAACGAAGAAACCACCATGTCGCCGCAGGAACTGAATGAGGGGCTCGACCGCATCTGGGGCGCAATGAGCAGCTGCATCGACCGCGGCCTTAGCCAGGACGGCATCATGCCCGGTGGTCTCAAGGTGCGCCGGCGCGCCCGCTCCATTCACGACAAGCTGCAGGAAGAGTGGCGCTCCAACAAGATCAACCCGCTGCTCGCCAACGACTGGTTGAGCGTCTACGCCATGGCGGTGAACGAAGAAAACGCCGCCGGCGGCCGCGTTGTGACGTCGCCGACGAACGGTGCCGCCGGCGTCGTTCCGGCGACCATCCGCTATTACATGCATTTCCACGACGATGCCGATCAGGACGGCGTTCGCGACTATCTGCTGACGGCAGCTGCCATCGGCGGTATCATCAAACACAACGCCTCCATTTCAGGCGCCGAAGTCGGCTGTCAGGGCGAGGTCGGTTCGGCCTCGGCCATGGCGGCAGCGGGCCTTGCTGCTGTCATGGGCGGTTCTCCGGAGCAGATCGAAAACGCCGCCGAGATCGCGCTCGAACATCATCTCGGCATGACCTGCGATCCGGTCGCCGGCCTGGTACAGGTGCCTTGCATCGAACGAAACGCACTCGGCGCCGTCAAGGCCGTTACTGCAGCGTCGCTGGCGCTCAAGGGCGATGGTCAGCATTTCGTGCCGCTCGATGCCTGCATCGAAACCATGCGCCAGACCGGCGTCGACATGAACGAGAAATACAAGGAAACGTCCACCGGCGGCCTGGCGGTCAATGTCGTCGAATGTTGAGCGGCGCACGAACGATTGTGGATGACGCTGCGCAATTCGCTTGACCGTGACGGCCGGACGGGTGTTCAAAAACAGCCATGTCTCTGCATCTCATAAAGCTCTGCGTCGGAGCGGAATCGATCGATGATCTGCGCGAATGGGTTTCGCGCAAGGCCCTGGCTGCGATTGCCGCCGGCCTTGAACCGCATTCATACCACACCACCCGAATGGTGCCGAAACGCATGGACGAGCTGCTGGAAGGCGGCTCGCTCTATTGGGTCATCAAGGGTCAGGTTCAGGCGCGCCAACCGCTGATCGGTATCGAAACCTTTACGGACGGTGAGGGGATCGGTCGCTGCAATCTGCTGCTCGGACCCGAAGTCGTTGAAACGGAGCTGCAGCCGCGTCGGGCCTTCCAGGGCTGGCGCTATCTCAAGGCTAACGAAGCGCCTCGAGATCTGGCGTCGCTTTCGGGCGATGGGGCCGAAATGCCTCTCGAGCTCCGGCGCGAGCTTGCCGAACTCGGTCTGCTCTAAGAGCCTTTCCAGGAAGAGTGCGAAGCGGTTTTCCGCCAGGAAACGCGAAGAACCAAAGAAATAGAACGCTTCAATGGCTCCGTTTAGGACGGAGCGCTCAACTGCATGTTTCCTTAAATCCTATTCGATTTAAGGATAAAAACATGCAGCAATTCAAAGCGCTGCAGCGACCTTTGCGCGTCTAATAAGACGCGCGGCGCTGTGGCCAGACGAAAAAGGCGGCCGAAGCCGCCTTTCAATCTCAGTCTATTCAAAGGATGCGCATCTTCAGCGGGTGGCGACGACCGGGTGCCGTCACGTGAAGATGGATGCCGGCGCGTGGCTGTGTCGAGCGCCAGGCGCGTGCACCATGGGTCAAGAGCATGCCTACCAGATCCTTGGTCTTCGCCTTCGGGCGGTTCAGACCGAGATCGGCAATGCGCATCGCTGCCTCATGCAGCGGATGCAGATTGATGCGCGACGGTTTCGCCCGTCGCCCGGGCAAGGGAGTGACACCCGGAACATTCTCGTTCATTGCCATAACTAACCTCGTACGCTTTACAAAACCGAGGAGGGTGGTCGGACTAACAGATCGGCCACCGAAACTAAATGCCGTCTACTGCTGGGCAGCCCAGCAGGAAATGCCTTTCTTCTTCAACGTCTTGCATGCGTTTACCGCTGCATTCTGGTCGTCGAACCCGCCAAAACGAGCGCGGTAGAGCTGAGCACCGCCATTGCTGAAGGCGACCGTAAAGGGCGTTGCCTTGCTGAGCGCCTTGCCACCCTTGTCCTTGGCGTTGCCGAGCAGGGTCATGGCCTGTTCCTTGTCCGGCGTCGCACCGATCTGGATGACCCAACCCTGGGGCTGCGGTACAGCCTGCGGCTCGGCTTCGGCTGCGACCGGCTCGCGCTTGGGAACGGAGTTGGTGATCTGACCGTCGACCATGCCTGCGGCAACCGGCTGACGCGACAGCTTGATGCTCTGGGCGTCAAGCGTATTGGGGACGATCTTCGGCGACAGGACCGGGTTGTCCGATGCGCGCTTGGTGCCGGCATAGGCCATCTGCACGCTGTTGGTATTTTCGCCACTGTAGCGCACGGACGGAACCGGTCCGGTGTTCGGCAGGTCGAGGCCAGCGGCAGCTGCGACCGGGCTGGAGACCGGCGTTTCCGCGACCTGCGCGACAGCGATAGGCTCTTCGGCGACAGGCGCAACCGGCGTCGGTGCGGTTTCAGCGATCAGGTTGCCACCGCCGCGGCGCGATGCCGCCGGCATGTACTTTGCCACCAGGCGACGCATCTGGGCGTCACGGCTGGCGCCAGAGGTGCCGCCCATGACGACGGCGACGATGCTGCGACCCTCGAGTTGAGCAGAGGTCACCAGGTTGAAGCCTGAGGCACGGGTGTAGCCTGTCTTGATGCCATCGACGCCACGCACATTGCCAAGCAGGCGATTGTGGTTGCCGATCGTCTGCTTGCCGAAGCGGAAGCTGCGCGTGGAGAAGTAATCGTAATACTGTGGAAAATGCTGGCGAAGCGCGAGGCCGAGGCGTGCCTGATCGCGGGCCGTGGTGCGCTGTTCGGTATTCGGCAGGCCGTTGGCGTTGCGATAGGTGGTGCGGGTCATGCCGAGCGCACGCGCCTTGTTGGTCATCATGCGGGCAAAACGCTGCTCCGAGCCACCCAGCAGTTCGCCAAGCGCCGTCGAGGCGTCATTGGCGGAACGGGTGACGAGCGACAGGATCGCCTGCTCGACCGTGATCGATTGCCCCGCGCGCACGCCGAGCTTCGAAGGCGGTTCGGCGGAAGCGTTCTTGGAGAAGGGAACAGGCGTTGACTTGCTGATCCGACCGGCTTCGAGCGCCTCGAACGCCAGATAAAGCGTCATCATCTTGGTCAGCGAAGCGGGGTAGCGCAACTCGTCGGCATCTTCGCCGTAGAGAACCTTGCCGGTTTTCGCGTCGACGACGATGCCCGAATACTTCGGGTTGGCCAAAGCGGGTGCTGCGAAGGCAACCGATGCGACGGCGCCCGCAAGGACGATCCGTCCTACCATCTTTGAAAAGGCGCCGAACGGGCGTTTCGCGAGATCAAGAAAACCTGATTGGGACACTACGCTGCTCTTCATTCTCATGTCATGGGTGTTGTCCGGACGCCGCCTCCGGGAACGACCGTTCCTGAGACAGTATCGGCATAGCGTTACCAATCGGTTTATGATGAATGATTGGTTTCCGGAATCGGACGCATTTGTACAGAGGTGATACCGGTGTAGCGCAATGGTGCGGCGCACAAGCCAGCATCACACCACTTGGACAAAATCAGGGCACGAGATGGCTTTTCACGAAGCCACCCACAGCATTGTCGATTTCGCGCCATTGCGGCAGCAGATTGCGGGAGAAGCGGTAAAGGACGACGAGATCCTTGCCGGCATGAATATCGCGCTGGCAGTCCGCACTCGTGGAGGCCTCGTTCGCGCGAGGCTCCAGACAGCGCACGACGTAGGGTGGCTCCTTTCCACGCGCAGCTGTGAAGAAGGCCTCGCCGGCATAGCTCGACGTCGCCTTGACGCCGTGCCGCGTCAACCCATTGGGGCCAGGGCCTGTGGCGCCCTCGAAGACCTGGGTGTAGATGGGGTCGAGCCGACCGGACATGTCGCGCGACATCGTGCTCTGCGCGATCTGCAGGAAGATCAGGGCCTCCGGACGGCTGACGTCATTGAAGAGGTTGCGGTTGTCGTCGCTGTACCCCTCGAGCGCTGGCCATGTCACGTAAACGTCGACCCGTTCGGCGATCGACGTCGCCCGCTGGTTTTCAAAGCGAATGACGTTGGCGGGCAGGCGTAGGTGATCCTGACCGATGAAGATATCGTAGGGCACGAGGCTTGACGTGTGGCCGGCCAGTGCGAGGTTTTCCCCGAACCAACGCCCCGACAGGGAAAGTGCGGCGGTGATCGCGGCAAGCAGGACAACGACCGCGGTGATCTTGTAGACGAAGCGCCTCGAAAGGAGCGGGCTGAGTTCCGGCTCCGAGTTCCCGTTGGAAGAGGTGCTCATCGATGGGGCGTCCCGTCGCGGTAGCCGCGCGATATGTGGCGGTTCAGCTGCCGCTGGTCGGTCGGCAGCGCAAGTTGGACTCTGGCAGGGGTGGCTTGCCTGACGCTGGTCGAAGGTGGTTAATTTTCGATTAAATAGGCGCGTCTTCCGCTTGTGCGCGCCTGATCTCGGCGCGCTGGGGTGGCCGAGAACAAGAAAGCCGGCTCCGAGGGACAGCGGAACCGGCCAGGGCCTGGTCTGAAACGGGGATGGGACTGACCGAAGCCCGGATAACTGATCGCGGCGCGGGAAATCACCCAACCACGCCGCGGTCATTCTGTGAGGGTTACTGGGTGCGGACGCTGCCGACTGCGACCGTGCGGCCATCCTGCAGCTTGACCCAGCGGCCAGCATGTTCGGTCGACTGCCGCTTGAGGTATGTGTATTCGGTATCCGACCACAGCAGCACTTTGTTGCGCATGTTGTCGAGGATGAAGTCGCCGCGATCGGTGCGCACGGTCAGGACCGCGTGGCCATCGCCATTCGGCTGAAGGACGACAGTGATCAAAAGGTCAGAGCCGGCGAAGCCGCTTTCGATGAGTTTGCGGCGCTTCAGCAAAACGTAGTCTTCGCAGTCGCCGACGCTGTCCGGGTAGGACCACTTTTCCTCGACGCCGTGGATTTCCATGTCGGTCATCGGCGTGACCGCCTGGTTGACGTCGTAGTTGACCTCGAGAATTTTCTGCCAGCTTTCGCGCGTCAGGACCATCGGGCCGCGATCGGCGCCGTTCGAGCGGCATTCGCCCGGATTGATCTTGCAGAACTCATAGTGGCCGATCGGCGGGTTGGTCGCACCGGTCACGGTCATGTTCGCCGGAAGGGCCATTGCGCCTTCGACCAGGCCGCCGGTCAAAAGTGCGGCGACAGCGATCATCTTGGTGATTGTCTTGAGCATGATTGTCTCCCCGTTATGGTTCGACAATGGCACGGACATTTTTATCGCTGGCGAATATGCGAGGTAAAACAAAGTACAAATGAAAATCGTATCAGAATAAAATAAGAACAGATTTTGAGATATATTTTAGTCGAATTTGATTCAAATTTTATCGATCTTGAACGGCCGTCGAGCACGCAAGTGGAATCTGTTAAGCATCTAAATGGTTGCAAGAGTGGGGTTTTGTGAGCGCATATCGACGGATAGCGTGCCAATGCCCGGGTGCATGGCGGCAGCTGGATGTGTCGGGGAGGGGCAATTTCGCCACTTTGCGTTTGGCCGCAATGCTTGATTTCAACGTGAAATCAACGCGACGAGCGAAAATACGGAGAAAAATTATTTGAAAAAAGTTGTGCCGAAAATCGGCAAAGGGAGCCACGGGCTGTGCTGAAATGGAGCAACAAGGCGCCGCGGTCGGAACGGACGCGCGGAAACATCGGTTCGATCGTCGAGAGTGTTGGGCCGGAATAGCCCCGATCCAGGGCGGTCTACCGCGTCGGCGTTGCCGATTATGCTCGGCCGCATACGGATGCCGCCGAGGACGAAGCGTCACGATTGAGGGCTGGCAATGCCGTTGAGGCGGCGGCCGAAATCGCCCAAAGCGCTATCGCGCAAACGAACGCAGCGATTTTGCGATAACGTCATGCGCATCACAAGAGTTTGAGGCGCAGTCCGCGGATACGACTGCTTAAATCCTTAAATCGGAATCGATTCAAGGAGAGAATCATGCAGCAGATTTAAAGTGCTGCAGCGTCCTTTGCGCGTTGACGCGCGGCGCCGTAGAGGCCGCGACGCGGTTTAGAGGAATTCCGTCAGGGCTTCGCGGGACTGGACGCCCGAGAATTCGATGGCAACGCCTTCCTGGAAATGACGGACAATCTTGCCCTTCATGTTGCCGAGCTTGATTTGCGTGCCGATCGGGGGGCGGTTTTCAATGTCCACCGCGGCGCCGGACATCGAAAGGTCGATGATGCGGCAGGGATACTTGGCACCGGTATCGAGCGTCAGCTCGGTCAGCGTCTTGCGCGGAGCAAGACGATCGTGGCGACGATCTTCGGGAAGGCCGAGTTCGTGCTTGTTGGCAATCCACGTCAATTGCGCCGCAAGCTTCTCGCGCTTGCGCTCCGTGGCGTTGAGCTGGATGACGAAGGCGTTTTCGGCGAGCCGAGACACGGTGCCTTCGAGCCGGCCGACGTGATCGATGTAGGCAATGATGCGTTCGCCGGCACGTGGGCGGGCTGGCGATAACAGAAGCACGTCACCCGGTGACATGTCGACGGCGGTGCAGTCGAATTCGTCGTGGTTGGCAAGCATCAGTCGCCCGGTAAGGTTCACCGAGACGCGCTGAAATGCGCCTTCCTGGTGCGGCTTCGGACCGGTATTTTGAGCTTGCTGGAACGAGAACATGATCACTCTGCATGACGTATCTTGGCAGGCAAAGCATAGTGCGGTCCGGTTAATAGAATGTTCGCCCTGCGGTTGGTGGCTGCGCGGATCTTGGCACAGGCGTTTGTCAGGCGTCGCGGCCGCCCTCGAAGACGCGCAAGTGTTGCACCTGCCGGATTCCGGGAGAAAATGCCTCGTCCATGGCCGGTTCCCTTAGGAGCGCCGCCGTCCGATCCGGATCGAGCACTCTGAGGCCCCTAACATCGAGACCGCTGACCGGTGCGGCGTGCAACCAGTACGGGCGCGACAATGGTGAGAGAGAACCGAGAATGCGGTCACTGTGACCTTCGTTGGAGGCGAGGGGAAGGAGCAGAGCCTCGATCTCCAATTCTCTCCTGTCTTCCGTCAGTGCAATCGCCGACAGCATGACGGGCACGTGTCGTGCCATCACCTGCGTGCTGACTTGAAGCGTTCTGCCAGCCTGGGTCCCGAACCAGAGTGTACCGAACTGCTGGCCGCGCAGTTCCTGGCCGAAGAGGGCGCAGACATGCGTTCCAGCCAGGCGGAATTTTATACTGGCGAAACTGTCCCTCTCGAGGATGAAGAGCTCAGGCAGGAGTGTCCGGATGGCCGACGGTTCGATTTCGTCGCGACGCGGTAGTTCACGGTCGCCACGAATGAGGTTCCAATACTGGAACAACTGCGTTGATGTCTTGCTGCGCATGATGTCGTTCATTCCATTTCGCGCGATCTGTGTGCCGATCCGGCACAAATTCGACCGCTCATACCGGTTGTCCTGATGACAGAGCGAATTCCGTGCCACCTGGAAATTAAGGTTAACAAACGGTTTCGATTGCTTCGGCCGCAGCGGGCTGGCACCTGAATGAACATCACTTCACGAAGGATTGCCTTCGGCACAGATTTTGAGCTCTGGGTATTGGGAGCTCACCGACCGTTCAGTTTTTACTGGACGGTCTTTTTTTGTTTGCTTATGGCTGGGCGCGCTGTCCGGCGATGCGCAATTGCCCGGCCGACTGGGTCGGATTGAAACGGACATGCGGACGGAAGAGAGCAGCAGCCATGGAACGAGATCAGGCAGCGACGCCACCGGAGGCGGAGCGGGAAGGCGCCGTCCAGCGCACGCACGAGCCCGCATTCAACCTGCCGGCGGGGCTGACGTGCATCCTGTTGTTCCTCGTCGCTATTCATGCGCTTCGCACCTATGTCTTCTCGAGCAGTCTCGACCAGGATATCATCCTGAACTTCGCCTTCCTTCCAGCGCGCTATGATCATCCGCTTGCCGAGCAGAGCCTTGCGTGGCTCTGGAGCCCGGTGACGTATTCGTTCCTGCACGGAAGCTGGGAGCACCTGATCTTCAATATCTTCTGGATGGTTGCCTTTGGGGCACCGGTGGCCCGGCGCATCGGCATGGCGCGGCTGGCTCTCTTCTGGGCTCTTTCGGCCGCCGCTGCCGTAGCACTTCACACAGTATTTCACTGGGGCGAGATGATCGTCGTGGTCGGCGCCTCGGGGGTCGTTTCGGGTTTCATGGGTGGCGCGGCGCGATTCGTGTTTTCGCCAAGCGGCCGCATCAGTCGGCAGTTCGCCCACCTCAATCGCAGGCTTTCCTTCAGCGAGGCGCTCTCCAATCGCTCAGTCGTCGTTTTCAGCGGCATCTGGTTCCTGACGAATTTCCTCGTCGGGTTCGGCATGTTCACGCCTGGCGGAGCCGACAGCGTGGCGTGGGAAGCGCATATCGGCGGTTTCCTCTTTGGCTTCCTCCTGTTCGCGTTGTTCGACCCACGCGATTGAGAACGCACCGATCCTGTTGCGATCATTGTCAGAACGCTTGATTTCCCGGGAACGCTGGCGCACCATTTGAAACGGCCGATATTGTCCATGGACGGTGCGGCCCGTGAAGGCCGGGTGCTCAAAGGTATAGCGCGTTTCTGAGGAGCGACGCGTCAGCCTTGCAGGTACCGGAGTGGGTATAGGTTCCGTTGCCCGACTGTGCCGCACACGACAGGCTGGAACCTTCCCCGCCGACCCGGCGTCGTCGCAACGGGGAGAAGTGTGCATGTCAGTAAAAGCGATACTCAATGAAAAGGGCCGGAACGTCGTGACCGTCGGTCCTCGCATGACGGTTCAACAGGCCGCAGTCCTTCTGCGTGACAATCATATCGGCGCAGTGATCATCATCGATGCGGATGATCAGATCACCGGCATCCTGACCGAGCGCGATATCGTCGCCGCCATTGCCAAACATGGCGCTGCCTGTCTGGAGAAGCCGGTCTCGGCCGTGATGTGGCAGAACGTCTATTGCTGCACCGAGGAAATGTCCGTCGATACGCTGATGGAAATGATGAGCAAGCTGCGAGCCCGTCATCTGCCAGTTGAAACGAATGGGCACCTGGCCGGCATTATTTCGATCGGTGACGTGATCAAGCATCACATTCGCGCGATGGAGCAAGAGGCCGAGCACATCAAGGCCTATATAGCTGGATAATTGAAAGGGGCGGTTTCCGCCGCCCTTTTGTTGTCCGTCTGCGGCGCAATCTCGAACAGTCGTGCTGAACGCGCGCTGGCACTTTCCGCCATCGCTAAATGTGCGACCGGTACAGCAATCCCTTGGAGCAACGCGGAAACCTGGCATTGCGCCCGTTGTCAGCGAACCAGGACTTCCTGCATCCGGCGGATTTCGGCGAGCTTGGCTTTCGCTTCCTGATAGCCGCGATCAATCGCCTCTCCGGCGCGGTGGAATTCCGAGAGCCCGATGTCGTTGAGCTTCGGATGGAGGGCCAGATCCGGAGGATCGCCGGCAAGGCGCGCACGCGAGATGCGATCCTGAATGATGTTGAAGGCCTGAACCATGACGCTGGTCATGCCCATGCGCGCCGAGTGGTGCGTCGGCTCGTTGATGGCCGGCATATCCAGGGTCTCTGTGCCGGCGCTGTGTTTGACCACGGCAGAGCGGCCATAGAGATCGTAGTTAAGGTTCACGGCAACGACGAGCTGCTGTTCATGCGCACGGCATACCGAAACCGGTACGGGGTTGACCAGTGCGCCGTCCATTAATGTCCGGCCGTTGGCATTGATCGGCTCGAAGATGCCGGGAAGGGCATAGGACGCGCGGATGGCGGTGATCAGAGAGCCCTTTTCCAGCCAGACTTCGTGGCCGCTATGCACCTCGGTTGCAACCGCAATGAACGGTCGGTCGAGGCTCTCGATGCTTAGGCCCTTGAGATGCTCCTGCATGCGCTTGGTCAAGCGCAGCCCACCGAAGAGGCCGCCGCCGCCGATGGCGAAATCGAGCAGGCCGGCAATGCGTCGTACAGTCAGTGACCGGGCAAATGCTTCCAGTTCATCGAGCTTGCCGGCGAGATAACAGCCACCGACAAGAGCGCCGATGGAGGTACCGGCGATCATGCCGACCTCGATGCCTTCTTCGTCGAGCGCTCTGAGCACGCCGATATGGGCCCAGCCGCGAGCGGCGCCGCCGCCGAGCGCGATTGCGATCTTGGGCGGTCTGGGCGGCACGGCGGGTTCAGATGGTGTTGTCGAGAGTGATGACCCGTCCGGGTCGGTCAGGTCGGCAATCTGGCTGCTACGCGTAAAAGTCCAGTTCAACATCCGGCACCTCCAACACCGCCGAACACGTGGCAGCGCAACACGTCCTTCAGAATGCGCGAAGGGCGTCGTGGCGCTCCATGCATTGACTCAAACTTCCGAAGACCAGATTCGATCCTGGAACGACGCAATAATTTTGAGCGCACTTGTCTGGAGGAAAACCTGCCAAGCCGGCGCTGGTGCCGGCCTTGTCCTTATTCATCGCTGAAAGACTGGCACCGTTATTCAGATTACCATCGATCCTGTCGCCGCGTGCGGCGGGGCCGATAAACATTCACTACAGTTTGCAATGTTACCCGGCTTGCGGCCGTTCCCAGGGAAACTGCATCCTTGCCGAAGGATTAGGCGCCCGCTGGGTTACCAAAATATCAACGCAGTATGCACCCGCCCCAAAAAGATGCGCAATGCTTAATTTTTGTCATAAACCTCGGTCGGGTCGAAATGCCTGATGTCGTCGGTGATCGTAACGGTAGCACGGCCGCCATCGGTGCCGACCGTTCGATAGAAGCAGGAGCGGCGGCCGGTGTGGCAGGTTGCGTCGTGTCCGGCGACCGACACCTTGAGCCAGATGGCGTCCTGGTCGCAATCGGTGCGAATCTCTTTCACCGTCTGAAGATTGCCGGAGCTCTCGCCCTTCTTCCAGAGGCTCTTTCGGGAGCGGCTGTAATAGTGGGCGACGCCGGTCTCGATCGTCAGCGCCAGCGCTTCGGCGTTCATGTGCGCGACCATCAGCAACTCGCCGTCGCGTGCGTCGGTGACGACGGCGGTGATCAGCCCCTTTTCATCGAAGCGGGGCGTGAAGGCCGGACCGTTTTCCAGTTCGACATTGTTGGAGGAGGGGGTCTCGAATGTGAGCGTCATGAAAGGCTCCGTTGGTAGGAGCCTTACTTGAAGCCCCGCAGCATCGTCATGAAACGGGCCTGTTCGGCCGGTTCGGTCTGGAAAGTACCCGTAAATGTGGTGGTCAGCGTTGTCGAGCCTTGCTTCTGAACGCCGCGCATCGCCATGCACATATGTTCAGCCTCGATCATCACCGCGACCCCGCGGGGCGCCAGCGACTCGTCGATCGCCTTGGCGATCTGGGCCGTCATCGATTCCTGCGTCTGCAGCCGGCGACCATAGATATCGACCACGCGGGCGATCTTCGAAAGCCCAAGAACCCTTCCATTCGGCAGATAGGCGACGTGCGCCCTTCCGATGATTGGCACCATGTGGTGTTCGCAATGGGAATAGAACGGAATGTCCTTGACCAGCACCATGTCGTCGTAGCCGGCAACCTCTTCGAAGGTCCGGCCGAGCACGTCTTCGGCTGCGAGATCGTAACCACTGAAAAGCTCGCGGTAGGACTTGGCTACGCGTGCCGGCGTATCCAACAGGCCCTCGCGACTCGGATCATCACCTGCCCAGCGCAGCAGAACGCGCACGGCGTCCTCGGCCTCTTTTTGCGTCGGCCGGTCGCTCGCATTGTCGAGCACGGGGAAATTCTTCACTATGGCATCCATAATGGCCTCTTTGCGCAATACGGGGATTGCTTGACGTTTTATCTTTCGGACAACTCGCCACTGGCCATTCGCCTAACCCTGCAGGCTTGGGTTCCGTCGGCGGGCTCCGGGGCTTTCTGGTCCTTGCTTAGCAGTGCAATGGACCGTCCGGCACGGTTTCCCAAACAACAGGCGACATTTTGATCCTCTTGCGGAACTGTCGCCCCAACACGACATAGCATATAGTATGGTGCCACAGAGATGAAAGAGGCCGAGGGGACTGCGTCGTGCTTTTTTCCTGCCTATAGGAGAAAATCATGCGCCGATCACCCAAAACCGCGAAAAATCAGCCGGATCGCGTCAAATGATGGATGACATTTACAACAATCGTATTCTCGACTTCGCCGGCAATATCCCGCGTATCGGGGTTCTGGAAAATGCCGATGCCGAAGCGGTTGCGCATTCGAAGCTTTGCGGCTCGAAGGTCCGGATCTGGCTGAAGATGGACGGCGACGTGGTCACGGATTTTGCCCATGACGTCAAGGCTTGCGCGCTCGGGCAGGCATCGTCGTCGATCATGGCTCGTCATGTCGTCGGCGCGCAGGCGAGCGAAATCCGAAAGGCCCGCGACGAGATGCTGGCGATGCTGAAGGCCGACGGGGAAGGTCCCTCTGGCCGTTTCGAGGACATGCGGTTCCTGAAGCCGGTGAAGGACTACAAGGCCCGGCACGCCTCGACCATGCTCACTTTCGATGCTGTCGTCGATGCGATCGGCCAGATCGAGGCCAGGCGTCTGGCGACGGCCGTCTGAGCCATGTGCCGGGATCCGCATTGCGAACATCCGCCCATGGCTGGCTCTGAGTCTGCGGGCGGCGGGCGCAACTGGTCCGGTCCTTTCCGCAGGACGCCGGGGCGCCTGCTTGGCATGGCCTTCATCCGTGCCTATCAGTTGACCCTTTCCAGTTTCATCGGCAATGCCTGCCGGCATCTGCCGACCTGTTCGGAATATGGCTATGAGGCAGTCGCACGCCACGGCCTGTGGGCCGGTGGTTGGATGACGCTTTTTCGCGTCGCGCGTTGTGGCCCGGGCGGAACCCATGGGTTCGACCCGGTGCCGGAGCGCCTGAAGGGCAGGCATCATTGGTATGCGCCGTGGCGCTACTGGCAGCCGCGGCCAAAGGGCGGATGAACGCGATGACGATCCCGATGGAATATCGGCAGGCTTCGGTCGATTTCGACCGCTTCATCACCGATGCCCGCGATATCTCAGGGCTCCAGACGACGAACCAGGCCTATACGATGGTTCAGGCCGTGCTGCAGACCTTTCGTCGTCGCCTGGATGTCGAGGATGCGATCCTGTTTGCCGACGTGCTGCCGCCGGTTCTAAGAGCGATCTTTATCGCCGAGTGGGATCTCGAAGAACCCACGAGCCCGTTTTCGGGAAGGACGGCTATGACGCTCGAAGTGCAAGCGCTGCGTGGAGACCACAATATTTCGCCGGATACGGCAATTGCCGATGTGGCGGCAGCCTTGCGGAAGAACGTCGACGAAGCGAAGCTCGATCGCGTATTGGCCCATTTGCCGGCCGGTGCCGCCGACTACTGGCGTGCATGAGCCAAGGAGTTCCCTGCGTGAACAGCTACGTCGCGCTGCTCTATAGTATCGTGCTCAGCGAAGGGCGGCGCGTTGTGATGGGTGATCTGAAAGCCATGGCCGAGCGGCTCGGTCACCGGTCACCGCGCACACTCGCCGCCACGGGCAACCTGTTGTTCGAAACGGACAGGGTTGCCGTCGGAGAGCTGGAGGCGGCGCTCGAGACGGCATTCGCCGAGACGTTCGGCCGGCAGGTCGACATCATCGTTCGTCCTGGTTCCGATTGGCTGAGGCTTGCCGCAGCCAATCCGTTTCGCGTTGAAGGCGAGGAGGACGGCACCCGCGTCCATGTTCGCGTGATGCGCGAGCCGCTTTCCGGCGCCGTGCCTTCGGATTTCGAACGCTATTGCACTGCCGGCGAGCGTCTGGCGGTCGTCGATGGCGACCTTTGGGTTCATTTCACCGGCCAGGCAAGCGAATCGAAACTGCTCGGCGCCTTGACCAAAAAACGTCTCGGCATCGGCACGTTCCGCAACTGGAACACGGTTAAGGGCCTCGCCGCGATGCTTCGTGCATCCTGCATGTTTCCTTAAATCCTATTCGATTTAAGGATAAAAACATGCAGCCATTCAAAGTGCTACAGCGACCTTTGCGCGTCTGATAAGACGCGCGGCGCTGTAGGCTGTCCTTGCCTTTACTCCGTTTCGAAAAACCTCTATCAGGCCTGCGTCAAATAGCCGGCGGAAGCCGGTCAGTCATACCACACCATACCACCCGCATTCGTTGGCGGGACTGGATAGGAGATCATGATGTCGAATCCCGTTTCCCTTACATTTCCTGATGGCTCCGTCCGCGAATACGCCCCGGGCACGACCGGGCGCGATGTCGCCGAGTCGATTTCGAAGTCGCTGGCCAAGAAGGCCGTCGCCATCGCGCTCGATGGCGAGCTGCGCGACTTGTCCGATACCATCGCCGATGGCCGCATCGAAATCGTCACCCGCGACGACAAGCGTTCGCTTGAGCTGATCCGCCACGATGCGGCGCACGTGATGGCGGAAGCCGTGCAGGAGCTGTGGCCGGGCACGCAGGTGACCATCGGACCGGTGATCGACAACGGCTTCTACTACGACTTTGCCAAGAACGAGCCCTTCACGCCCGACGACCTGCCGGTCATCGAGAAGCGCATGAAGGAGATCATCGCTCGCAACAAGCCGTTCACCAGGGAAGTCTGGCCGCGCGAAAAGGCACGCCAGGTCTTCGCCGACAAGGGCGAGGCCTACAAGGTAGAGCTGGTCGATGCGATCCCGGAGGGCCAGGATCTCAAGATCTACTATCAGGGCGACTGGTTCGACCTTTGCCGCGGCCCGCACATGGCCTCGACCGGCCAGATCGGTACGGCATTCAAGCTGATGAAGGTTGCCGGAGCCTATTGGCGCGGCGACAGCAACAACCCGATGCTGACCCGCATCTACGGCACGGCCTGGCATACCCAGGAAGAGCTTGACCAGTACCTGCATATCCTGGCCGAAGCGGAAAAGCGCGACCATCGCCGCCTCGGACGCGAGATGGATCTCTTCCATTTCCAGGAAGAGGGTCCGGGCGTCGTCTTCTGGCACGGCAAGGGTTGGCGTCTGTTCCAGACGCTGACGGCCTATATGCGCCGCCGGCTCGCCAACACCTATCAGGAAGTCAACGCGCCGCAGGTGCTCGACAAGTCGCTGTGGGAAACGTCCGGTCACTGGGGTTGGTACCGCGACAACATGTTCAAGGTGACGGTCGCCGGCGACGACACCGATGACGAGCGGGTCTTCGCGCTGAAGCCGATGAACTGCCCGGGTCATATCCAGATCTTCAAGCATGGCCTGAAGTCATACCGCGAACTGCCGGTGCGGTTGGCCGAATTCGGCAACGTCCATCGTTACGAGCCATCCGGTGCGCTGCACGGGCTGATGCGCGTGCGCGGGTTCACCCAGGATGATGCCCACGTCTTCTGCACCGACGAGCAGATGGCGGCCGAGTGCCTGCGCATCAACGATCTGATCCTTTCGGTCTACGAGGACTTCGGCTTCAAGGAAGTCGTCGTCAAGCTGTCGACCCGTCCGGATAAGCGCGTCGGTTCCGACGAGCTCTGGGATCGCGCCGAAAGCGTCATGACCGACGTGCTGAAGACGATCGAGGCGCAGTCCGAAGGCCGCATCAGGACCGGCATCCTGCCGGGCGAGGGCGCCTTCTACGGTCCGAAGTTCGAATATACACTGAAGGACGCGATCGGCCGCGAATGGCAGTGCGGCACGACACAGGTCGACTTCAACCTGCCGGAGCGCTTTGGCGCCTTCTATATCGACAAGGATTCCGAGAAGCGTCAGCCGGTGATGATCCACCGGGCGATCTGCGGTTCGATGGAACGCTTCCTCGGTATTCTGATCGAAAACTTCGCCGGCCACATGCCGCTGTGGATCTCGCCGCTGCAGGTCGTCGTCGCGACAATTACTTCCGAGGCAGACGACTATGGTCGCGAGGTCGCGGAGCTTCTGCGTGATGCCGGACTTACGGTCGAGACCGACTTCCGCAACGAGAAGATCAACTACAAGGTCCGTGAGCATTCGGTGACCAAGGTTCCGGTCATCGTCGTTTGCGGCAAGCGCGAGGCGGAAGAGCGTTCGGTCAACATCCGGCGTCTCGGCTCGCAGGCCCAGACGGCGATGTCGCTCGACGAGGCGATCGCTTCGCTCTCGGCTGAGGCCACGGCGCCTGATCTCAAGCGCAAGGCTGAAAAGAAAGCCCGGGGTTAACACCCCGGGACCTTCGCTCTGTCAGCAAACTGTCATATTAGCGGAATATCCGGATGCTACAGCGCCGCGCGTCTTATCAGACGCGCAAAGGTCGCCGTCGTACTTCGAGTTGCTGCATGTTCCTATCCTTAAACCGGGTACGATTTAAGGAAGCATGCAGGAGGCCATCCATCGGAGACTTCCGTGCAGTTCAAAGAGCTGTCTTACGCAAATGAAAATGACCGGCGCCTGAAGCGCTGGTTCATCCGCTCCATGGAGGGCCTGGCGGGTCGCAACCGATACGTCAAGCTTTACGCGCGTTGGCAATCCGACGTCGTCGGCAAGAGCGACCGGATCTTCGGCGAGATGCTGAAGCTGATCGATGTCCGCCTGCGGCTTCAGGGCGAATGGCCGCCTCGGCACCTGCCGGACACCCCCTGGTTATCGTTGCCAATCATCCCTTCGGCATCGGCGATGGCATTGCCGTTCTGGCGCTTGCCGAGCAACTCGGCAGGCCGTTTCGGGTGCTGATCAACAACGAGCTGTTGAAGGTGCCGGAGATGGCGCCCTATTCGCTGCCGGTGTCCTTCGAGGAGACGAAGGAGGCCTTGGCGCTGAACATGGCGACGCGCCACGAAGCGGTGCGATTGCTGAAGGACGGCGTGACGATCGTGATCTTCCCGGCCGGCGGCGTAGCAACGGCGCGCTCGGGCTGGGGCAGGGCCGAGGATCTGCCGTGGAAGATCTTTCCGGCCAAGTTGATACAGGCCGCGCGCGCGAACGTCATACCGATCTATTTCGAGGGGCAGAACGGCCGCATCTTCCATCTCGCCAGCAAGGTCTCGCTGACGCTCAGGATCTCTCTCCTGATCCGCGAATTCCGAAGGCTGTCGGGCACGACGATCGCGGCCCGCATCGGGCATATCCTCACCTGGGAAGAGCTTTGCTTGCATGCTGACCGCAAGGATCTGCTCGGTCGCATCTACGAGGCGGTCTTTTCGATGGCACCGCCGCGTCGCCGTTTCCTCAAGCGTGCCGGCTGACGTAGCGTCAGGCGTGCCTGCCGCACGGTCAGCCTGGCGGCGTCAGATCAATCCTGTGCTTCCGCGGCTGCTTCCGGGCTTGCGGCCGCGCCGCCATTGGTCAGCAGCACTTCGATATCGGTGTTGACGCCGGCCTTCACCGTGAAATCGCGCTGGTAGATCTTGTTCTTGTTTCTTGCGACAGCCGTATAGTTGCCCTCGAGAAGAACCAGCGTCGGGAACGCCCCTTCCTCCTGGTCGACGATGTCGCCCGCCGAAGTCAGGATCGACCAGCCGGTGTCGGCGATGGCTTCGCCGCCCGGCTCGGAGACCAGCTTCAGCGTCAGCTTCGCAGCCTTGTGCTGGATCGTCGCTTCGGTCAGCTTGCCGGCTTCCACCTGGATGTCGGCCGTGATCACCGCATTTGTCGTGCCGTAGTTGGAGCTGACATGATAGGTGCCGGCGCCGAGGCGAAGGACGGTGCTGGGCTTCACGTCGGCGGCAATCAAGGCCCGTTCGCCATCGCTCTGCGTTTCGGACGAATAGATGGAGAAGCTGAGTTCGCCCGGCGGGATGCGCACATCGCTGCCTGAGACCGCATTCAACGTCATGCCGCCAGCATCAAGGACCAGTACCTGCTTGTCGAGCACGCCGTCTTCCGGGATGCGGATCTTGCGCGTCGCGGCCGCACGGCCAAATGCGACGTTGACGAAATACTCGCCCGGCACCAGGCTGAAGGCCGTCGATCCGCCTTCGGACGTCGCCAGCAGCGGCAGCTTGCCGTCGCTTCCGGGGATCGGGCTGAACACGCGCCAGGTCAGGCCGGCCTCGACGGGCTGACCCTTGCCGGTCAGAAGCGCCTCGAGTTTCACGTCCTTCAGTGTGCCGCCCTGTGTCGGGTCGCTGGTCAGCGGACTGAAGCCGGTCAGCTTCTGCGTCTTGCCGGTGGTGGAAATGGAGGGAAAGCTCTCGAAGGCCTCCGTGGCGTCCTGCGCCAGGACGCTGCCGGCGGTGATGCTTGCGAGTGCGACCGCCAAACCGGTTCTGATGAAAATACGAGGGCAGGTGCGCATGAGAGCAGTTGACTTCCTGACTGGGTGACTCCACTTGAGACGCCGGTATGGCATTTTCGTGGCTGCCGGTCGGCGGCAAAATAGTGGAATTCACCCAATATGAAAACCGAAATAAAGCTCGTTGACTATCTCGCGTCCCGCCGGTCCATTCCCGCTTTTCAGATGGGTGAACCAGGACCCGGTAGAGCTGAAGTCGAGGAAATGCTGAAGCTCGCCTCGCGTGTGCCGGATCACGGCAAGCTCGCTCCGTGGCGGTTCATCGTTTACCGCGGCGAAGAGCGGGCGCGCATCAGCGCCGAACTGAAGACAATGGCACTCGCCAAGAAGCCCGATCTGTCTGACGAGATGATCAAGGTCGAGGAGACGCGGATGACGCGGGCTCCGGTCGTCGTTGCGGTCGTCAGCAAGGCAGCCCCGCATTTCAAGATCCCGGAATGGGAGCAGCAGATGTCGGCCGGTGCCGTTTGCCTCAACCTGCTTATGGCGGCCAATGCGCTCGGCTATGCCTCCAATTGGCTGACCGAATGGTACGCCTTCGACGAAGCTGCCTATCCGTTGCTCGGCGTTGAGCCGGGCGAGAAGATCGCCGGCTTTATCCACATCGGCACCGCTACGGTCCCGCCAACGGAGCGTCCACGCCCGGAACTGGCCGAGATCGTCACCTGGGTCGGAGAAGACGCCTGATGTTCTACGACACGGCCGCAAACAGGCATGGCCTGCCGCATGATCCGTTCAAGGCCATCGTCTCGCCGCGGCCGATCGGCTGGATCGGCACGCGCGCCACGGACGGCTCGCTGAATATCGCGCCCTATTCCTTTTTCAATGCGATCAGCGACCGGCCGAAACTCGTGATGTTTTCGTCGAGCGGCTACAAGGATTCGGTGCGCAACATCGAGGCCACCGGCGAATTCACCGCCAGCTTCGCCAGCCGGAATCTGAGCGAGGCGGTCAACAAGACCTCGATTGCAGCTCCCCATGGCGAGAGCGAGTTTACGATAGCCGGGTTGACGCCGGTTGACGGGACGTTGGTCAAGGCGCCGTTCGTGGGCGAGGCCTATGCGGCGCTGGAGTGCCGGATGACCGAGATGTTCCAGCCAAAGGGGCTCGATGGCGAGCCCTCGGACAATTACGTCGTCATCGGCCAGGTGGTCGGCATCCACATTCGCGACGAGGCGATCCGCGACGGTCGTTTCGACATGGCGACGGTCCGCCCGCTCGCCCGCCTCGGCTACATGGATTACTGCGACGGCGGCGACGTCTTCCAGATGGTGCGTCCCACGCGCTGAGGCGTGGGTAGTCGGAGGAAGCGTCAGCCGCCTGTATCCAGCCATGCCGCTTGCTCCGGCGAGCGGCAGACCACGGAAGAAAAGCCATTGGCGCGGCTGGCAGCGAAGGCGCGCCGGACGGCCTTTTCAGTCACTGCCGTTTGCGGCAGCATTTCGTAACAGCCAAGACCCGCTTCATGGGCGCGAAGAGCAGCAGCGGCGCGCCCGGCGGCGATTGGTGCGACCAGAACCTCATCCTGCGGCTCCTTCGATGGTCTGCAGCCGATAGCCGCCGCCAGCGCAGAGGCATCGAAAATAATTCCTTCGAGACGCGGCGAGCTTTCGCCAAGGGAGTAGGGCGAAAGTACGCTTTCGGGGACCGAGCCATATTCGGCAAGGATAGCGACCTGCTGCAGGCGATTGCCTACGTTCGCCTCCGCGACGCGCAGCATGACATCGAGCCTCTGCACATCTGCGCGGCTCCGGCATCCGGAAAGCAGGACGCCGCTAATGTCGTTGCGAAGAAGCGAGGCCATGTCCTCCGCTGCCAGGCGGTTGATTGGAGCGATCCGTGCGAAGACACGGCAGGCACCGCGCGCGACTGCCACCAGCTGAGCTAGTGCATCGTCACCAAAACCGAGATCGACAATAATGCCATCGAAAGCGTTGAGATCGACGGACGTCGGTAGCGGCGCGCCGGCGCTCTGAAACAGCAGTGGTTTCATGGTTTTGAAGCGGTTAACGGACATGGTGAACCAATCTTAAACCTTTGCCGGCTAGGCTTCCAACATCAGGTGGCTTTGGGTGTCTAGTGGGGCGTCGGTGATCATACAAGCATTTCTTCGCTGGGTGGAGACGGCGAGAACGGGCGATCGTGCCCGCGCTGCCCGGGCCCTCGGTCGCGCCTATGTCGACGCGCAGATGAACGGTATTGATCGTCAGGCTGCCGAAATGGCAATGACCTTTCTGCTCGACGATCCCTCTCCGAAGGTACGTTCGGCTCTGGCCGAAGTGCTCGCGCCATCCTCCGATATTCCTCGTGCCATCATTCTCGGGCTTGCCGAAGACCAGCCGGAAATCGCCTACATCGTCATTTCCCGCTCGCCTGTTCTGACCGACGAGGACCTTGTCGATCTTGCAGCCCGGGGCTCGGTCGAGACACGGGCGCTGATTGCGGCCCGCGCATTCGTGTCACGTTCCGTCTCAGCCGCTATCGCTGAAATCGGCGGCGAAGAAGAAATGCTGATCCTGCTTGAAAATGGCGGTGCCCAGCTGCCGCGCCGGTCGTTGAAGCGGATCGCTGAGCGTCTCGGCTATTCCGCTGCCATCCGCGATCTGCTGCTGGACCGCGCCGACTTGCCAAGCGATGCCCGGCACGCGCTCGTCGAAGAGGTGGGGGCAGCTCTCGCCGCCTTCGGTCTGGTTCAGATGGCGATCGGAAAGACGCGGGTAGAGCGGATCACGCGCGAGGCCTGCGACGTCGCAGCGGTCGGCATGGCCGGCGCTTTGGCTGTGGATGAATTGCCTGACCTCGTCGCTCATCTGCGCGGGACCGGTCGCCTGACGCCGGCGTTCCTGTTGCATGCACTTGTCACCGGTCGGGCGGAGTTTTTCTCGGCAGCCATCGTCGATCTCTCTGGCGTCACGGAAAAGCGCGTTCGCTCGATCCTCTCGAGCGGCCGCATCCATTCCATTCGCGCCCTGTTCGAGAGCGCCGGCCTTGGGCGTGACGTCAGCGAAGCGTTCGCTGAGGCGGTCCTGCTCTGGCGCAAGGACGGCACGACCGGCACGGACGATTGTCGCGCCTCGGTCTGTGCCGCGCTGCTCGCAAGCTTGCACGGTCAAAGGGCGCCTTCGCCGGCCTGCAATGCAATGGCGGAAATTCTCGAGCGTCTGGCCTTTGCCGAGCAACGGCAGTCTGCCCGCGACTATGCCCAATTGGCCGCGCGCCAGGCCGCCTGACGTCAATTCGCCGAAAGGTCAGCCAGCCGTGCTGGCCGCCAAACCACGAGCGCCGAAAGCCTGATGAATGACCCCGCCTGATTGCGTCAGTCGGTGAACCGCCGCGCCACCCAGGAATAACCGTCCTCGATGTAGTGAACCGGCTTGCTGACCAGGGTCTTCAGCTTCTCACGGTCGGGAACGGCGCCGGAGAGAAACGCAAGGGCGCGCTTTGGCAGGGTCGGTTGCACCTCTGCTGCCTGCGGCGCCGGCGTCTCGGGCTGCGGAAGCGGAGCGACGACCTCCGGCTGCGGATCATTGGTGGCGAAGCCGGGGCCGGAACTCTCGCAGACGGCGACGACCACGGGATAGTTGGCATTGGAAAAGCGCGGCAACTGTTTCTGCGAATCCGTATCGCATTGGGCGATCGAGGGCCATGTCCCGTCGACCGTCGAGATATATTGGCACTGGCTGACGTCGTGGTCACAGCCAAGGATGGTCATAACGATCAGGGTGGCTTTCATGGTCTGGCTGTATCCATCTGGGCGCCGGTTGCACGACTTCTGCCTGTGTGATTCTTCCGGAATTAGGGCAATGGCCTGAACGCGCAGAAACAATTTGTTTCGCCGCGTCATTCGGATTGATGGGCAGGTCTGGTCCTTGCGCAATTTGACGTATTGGGTGCCGACCTACAGGCCGTTAGTTTCGCTTCAGAACCGCAAACGAACCAAGCCATTGCCGAGGATAAAAATTGCCTGACGTCACGATCGCCGAAGAGTTACCACGCCAGCCGGAAATCCTGCGCCTTCTGGAAATGTCGGACGCCTATGCCGCATTGCTCTATCCTGCGGAAAGCAACCACCTTGTCGATGTGCCGACGCTGGAGAAGCCAAGCGTATCCTTCTTCGTCGCGCGTTTTGATGGAATTGTCGTCGGTTGCTGCGCGCTGGTCGAAGCCGGCGATGGTTCGGCGGAGATCAACCGCATGTTCGTCGACCCGCAGGCGCGGGGACTGAAGGTCGGAAAGCGTTTGTTGCAGACAGTCGAGCGGCACGGCGAGAACTGCGGTCTTGATATCATCCGGCTTGAAACCGGTATTCACCAGCCGGAAGCAATCGGGCTCTACAGGAGCGCCGGATATGTCGAGCGCCCGCCTTTCGGCAACTACCAGCCGGATCCGCTGAGCCTGTTCATGGAGAAGGCGCTGCGCACACCTGCAGATCTCGATCGATAGTCGGAGCGGCGTCTTTGAAGGCGCCTCGCAAATGGGCAACGCCCGTCGTTTCGGGCGTGCCATTATCGGCTTCACCCACGGTGCCTATCTGCTTGTAAACACATAGGCACCGCGACGTCTCGGTCGATCAGATATCGAGATTATCCGCGAACACGGCGCGTTCCTGGATGAACCGGAAGCGTGCGTCGGCCTTGGTGCCCATCAGGCTGTCGACGGCTTCGCGCGTGCCTTCGAAATCGACGTCGTCGATTTGGACCTTGAGCAGCGTGCGGAACTTCGGATCCATTGTCGTTTCCTTGAGCTGCGCCGGCAGCATCTCGCCGAGACCTTTGAACCGGCCGACTTCGACCTTGCCGCGGCCGTTGAATTCGGTGCGCATCAGCTCTTCGCGATGGGCGTCGTCGCGGGCATAGAGCGTCTTCGAGCCCTGGCTCAGGCGGTAGAGCGGGGGTACGGCGAGATAGAGGTGGCCGCCGCGGATGAGCTCCGGCATCTCCTGGTAGAAGAAGGTGATCAGCAGCGAGGCGATGTGCGCGCCGTCGACGTCGGCGTCGGTCATGACGACGATGCGTTCGTAGCGCAGGTCCTCTTCCCGGTATTTGCTGCGAGTACCGCAGCCGAGCGCCTGGATCAGGTCGCCGATCTGCTGGTTGGCGCCCTGCTTTTCCCGACCGGCGCTGGCGACGTTGAGGATCTTGCCGCGAAGCGGCAGGATGGCCTGGTTCGCGCGGTTACGCGCCTGCTTGGCCGAGCCGCCAGCCGAATCCCCTTCGACGATGAAAAGTTCCGCACCTTCGGCTGTGTTCTGCGAGCAGTCGGCAAGCTTGCCGGGCAGGCGCAGCTTGCGCACCGCGGTCTTGCGGTTGACTTCCTTTTCCTTGCGGCGGCGGACGCGCTCGTCGGCGCGCTCGATCACCCATTCAAGCAGTTTTGCCGCCTCGGCCGGGTTGTCGGCAAGATAATGATCGAAAGGATCGCGCAGGGCGTTTTCGACGATGCGCTGTGCTTCGACGGTTGCCAGCTTGTCCTTCGTCTGGCCGACGAATTCCGGCTCGCGAATGAAGACCGAGAGCATGCCAGCGGCTGAAATCATCACGTCATCGGTGGTGATAATGGCGGCGCGCTTGTTCTGCGTCAGCTCGGCGTAATTCTTCAGACCCTTTGTGAGCGCGATGCGGAAACCTGCCTCGTGCGTCCCGCCTTCAGGCGTCGGAATGGTGTTGCAATAGGAATGGACTTGCTGGTCGCCACCATACCAGGTGACGGCCCATTCGAGCGATCCGTGGCCGTTCGACTTCTCGGACTTGCCGGCAAAGATCTCGCGGGTAACCGTGAACTCCTTTCCGAGCGTTGCGGCAAGATAGTCCTTCAGGCCGCCGGGGAAGTGGAACACCGCCCGGTCCGGTATCTCGGAGCCTTCCGGCAGCAGCGACGGATCACACGACCAGCGGATTTCGACGCCGCCGAAGAGATAGGCCTTCGAGCGTGCCATGCGGAACAGGCGCGCCGGCTCGAAGCGGGCATGCGGTCCGAAAATCTGCGGATCGGGATGAAACCGAACCCGCGTTCCGCGTCGGTTGTGGACGTCACCTAGCTCCTCCAGGCCACCCTGCGGCACGCCGCGCGAAAAGCGCTGGCGATAGAGCTTGCGATTTCTGGCAACCTCGACTTCGAGATCGTCCGACAGCGCGTTGACGACGGAGACGCCGACGCCGTGCAGACCGCCGGAAGTTTCATAGGCCTTGCCGTCGAACTTGCCGCCGGCATGCAGAACCGTCATGACGACTTCGAGCGTCGATTTGCCCGGGAATTTGGGATGGTTTTCGACCGGAATGCCGCGGCCGTTGTCGGTTACCGACAGATAGCCGTCGGCGTCGAGATGGACTTCGATGAAGTTGGCGTGCCCCGCCACCGCTTCGTCCATCGAGTTGTCGATGACTTCGGCGAAGAGATGGTGCAACGCCTTTTCATCGGTGCCGCCGATATACATGCCCGGACGCCGACGGACAGGCTCCAGCCCCTCCAGCACCTCGATCGCCGAAGCATCATAGTCGCCGCTGTCGCTGCCTTTGGGAGCAGGGCGCGGTTCTTCACGCGGAGCCGGCGCCGTTCGCGCAACAGGCGCGGCGTCTGCCACGACGGGCTTCGGTTGTTCGGGTATTGCGGAGAAGAGGTCGCTGTTGTCGTCCATGGGGCGTCTAGATCATTCCTGTCGTGCGGAGGTGCTGAAGGCCATAGCAAGACCTCGGTCTTGTCGCCATCCCCAGTCATTCGAATCACCCGAATTCTGCCAGACTCTTGCCGATTGTGCGAACAAAAGGAGAATGGCCGCGCCGGATGCCTGCAAAATAAAGCCTCTGCGTCGGCGTTTGTTACCAACTGTTGCTTTGCTGTCGGGCCGATGGCAAGGCTTTGCCGCGAACCAGGGAGCCCTTCGTTGTCCGTGTCCACAGCTGATTTTTGCTTTCGCCGGCTTGCCGCCATTTTTCTGTCCGTCGGCCTTTTTGCAAGCTCGATCGTTTGCGCCGAGGCGCAGGTGCTTAAGCCCTACAAGGACGATCTGTTTTCATACGGCAAGGTGCTGGAGGAGAGCGAGGGCGGTGACTACCGCGTCGTCGACTATCAGGAACTGCGCGATATCAATGAACGCGACGAAATTCCGGAGCGGCGCGTCAAACGCGCCTTCGTCTCGTTGGGTGTCAAAGGCGAGCAGGTCAACGAGACGCTCGATGTTGGCGGGCGCTCGCTCGACGTGACGCGCGTCGGTCGGGAGCGCGGCGCAGCATTCACCGTGATTTTCATCCATGGACGCGGGGGAGACCGGCGCCTCGGCGCCAATGATTTCTCCTTCGGCGGCAACTTCAATCGCCTGAAGAACCTCGCTGTCGCCAATGGGGGCGTTTATTACGCGCCGAGCGTGCGGTCCTTCGATGCGGCCGGGGCCGCGGACGTTGCAGGCCTGGTCAAACTTGCCGCCGAGCGCTCCGGCGGGAGACCTGTCGTGCTGGCCTGTGCCTCCATGGGCAGTTTCATTTGCTGGGGTGTGTCTCGTGACGCGGGCGCTGTGGCAGCGCTTGGCGGCATGATGATCATGGGCGGCGCTGCCGATCCTGATTTTACCAAGAGCGCCGCCTACAAGGCGAAATTGCCGATGTTCTTCAGCCATGGCAGCCGAGATAGTGTCTATCCGGCAGCGAGCCAGAAGGCGCTGTACAGCGCGTTGAAAGGGCAGGGCTATCCGGCCCGCTTCGTGCTCTTTGAGACCGGATCGCATGGAACGCCGGTCCGTATGACCGATTGGCGCGACGCCTTGAACTGGATCGGCAGCCGCTGACGGACATCGCTCGCGGCTCGGCATTTGTTAACCAGAACGGCAATTTCCGGGTGTAGGCGCGCTGCTTATTTCCACCTTTGAAAGTGATCGGCGCGATTATCCCCGGCAGATATTGCTGGGGTAGATTTCATGAATGCGCATATCGAAACACGGCAAATTCCGTTGTGTGTCGACTTGGATGGCACCTTACTGGCTGCCGACACACTGTGGGAAGGTGCTGCGATCATCGTTTTGCGCAATCCGCTGATGCTCTTCCCGATGCTCATGTGGCTATCGCAGGGCAAGGCGCGTCTGAAACATGAGGTTGCCTTGCGCTCCGGACGAATGGCGGCGGACTGGCCGTATCGCCAGGCCGTCCTTGCTCGATTGGCCGCCGAAAAGGCCCAAGGACGCGACATCGTGCTGGTTACCGGTGCTGCACCTTCCGTCGCGCGAGAGGTCGAAGCGCATATCGGGCTCTTTTCTTCGATCATGCATTCGTCGGAGGCACTCAATCTGACCAGCAGCCGAAAGCGTGATGCGTTGGTGGAACGGTTCGGCGAAGGTGGCTTCGACTATATGGGCAACAGCCGCGACGACATCGCGGTCTTCGAGGCGTCGCGCCGGGCAATCGTCGTGGCACCCGATGCGGCGGCTGAGAAATGGCGTCGTAGTCACGATGCCGAGAAACTCGACACCGGCAAAGTGAGCATGCTTGCGCCGCTGAAGTCGATCCGCGTCCATCAGTGGGCGAAGAACGTGCTGATCGGCGTGCCGATGATCCTCAATCATGAGGTGCTGCATCTGGATGCGCTGGTGAGTGTTGCCATCGCATTCTTTGCGTTCAGCTTCCTGGCCTCCGCCGTCTACGTCATCAACGACCTCTCCGATCTGGCGAACGACCGGCGCCACGCGAAGAAGCGCAACCGGCCGCTTGCCAGCGGCCAGATGTCGGTGCCGACGGCATTGGTGCTGGTCGTCTGCCTGACCCTGGCCTCGGTTTCGCTGACCTTTCTCCTTCCGTGGAAGTTTGCTGGCGTGCTGGCGTTTTATGCCTGTGCTACGACGGCCTACACCTTTGTGCTCAAGCGCAAGCTTCTCGTCGACGTGTTCACGCTTGCCGGCCTCTACACGACCCGTATCGTTGCCGGTGCGGCGGCGACCGGAACGGAACTTTCCTTCTGGCTGGTGTCGTTCGCGATCTTCTTTTTCCTCAGCCTGGCTCTGGTGAAGCGCTACGTCGAACTGCATGAATTCGACAACAAGGACGGCGGTGCCGTTCCCGGGCGCGGCTATCTCGCGGTCGATTTCGAGATGGTCGGGCAGGCAGGCGTGGCCTCAGCCTTCACTTCCGCTCTGGTGCTTGCGCTTTACGTGCACAGCAAGGAACTGCAGGAAATGTACACGACGCCGTGGGCATTGTGGCCGCTTTGCCCGCTGGTGCTTTATATGCTCCTTCGGATCTGGATGCTGGCGCGCCGTGGCATGCTGCACGAGGATCCGGTGGTCTTCATCATGCGCGATTGGCGCAGCCAGCTGACCATGCTGATCGGGGCGTTACTTATTCTTTTCGGAGCCGTCGGGCCGCAATGAACACACAAGACTACGAAAGTTGGGGCCGGCTCGACCGTCGGCCACGACAGGGCATTTCACCCGACGACTACGAAGATCGCATCGGCAATATCGAGCCCGATGCCTTCCTGCCGTTCGGCAACGGCCGCAGCTACGGCGACAGCTGCCATAACGATCGCGGCATGCTGATCGACAACCGTCGACACGCGCGCATAATCGCCTTCGATCCGGGCACAGGGATGATGACCTGCGAAGCCGGCGTTACCCTTGGCGACGTTTTGGCCCGCGCCATTCCGCACCGCTTCTTTCTTCCCGTGACACCAGGTACGGCTTTTGTCACCGTTGGCGGCGCGCTTGCCAACGATGTCCACGGCAAGAACCACCATGCCCGCGGTACCTTCGGCAATCATGTGACTGGCTTTACGCTCCTGCGTTCCAATGGCGAGCACCTGGCCTGCACTCCGGCGGAGAACCAGGAGCTGTTTTCCGCCACGATCGGCGGAATGGGGCTCACCGGCTTGATCCTGACCGTCAGTCTTCGCCTCACCAAGGTGCCGTCGCCGCATGTGCAGCAGCACGCGATCCGCTTCGATAATCTCGACGAATACTTTGGTCTCGTCGATCGCGTCGACGAAGAACACGAATACTCAGTCGCCTGGATCGACCAGCTTGCAACGGGACGGCGTATGGGCCGTGGGGTTCTGCTGGCCGGCGACCATGCCGATGGCTCTTGCGAGCTTCCCGATATGCCGAAAGGCATGAAGCTCTCGGTGCCGTTTTCGCCACCGTTCAACCTGCTCAATTCAGCGACGCTCAAGGCCTTCAACGAATACTATTTCCGCAAGCAGAAACCGGGCGAGGCCGTGTCGACGGTGCCGTGGACTTCCTATTTCTATCCGCTCGACGCCATCGGCGCGTGGAACAGGCTGTACGGCCCCAAAGGTCTGTATCAGCACCAGAGCGTCTATCCCGCCGAGAATGCGCGGGAGATCACCGCGACGCTGATGGAGACCGCGCGCCGTGCCGGACACGCATCGTTCCTGACCGTCTTGAAGCGCTTCGGGGACGTCGCCTCCCGCGGGCTCCTATCGTTTCCGCGGCCTGGTTTTACTTTGACGCTCGACTTCGCCAATCAAGGTGAACGGACGGTTAAGCTGCTGGACAGGCTGGATGCAATCGTTGTCGAAGCCGGGGGCGCGATCAATCCTTACAAGGATGCGCGTATGAGCCCGCAAGTCTTTGAAAAATCTTTCACTTCCTGGAGGGAGCTTGAGGCTTTGCGCGATCCAGCGCTGACGTCGAACTTCTGGCGCCGCACGGCGCTGGCTTTGCCAAAGTGAGAATGCCGACAATTTTATTAAATTAAACACGCGAACTTCACTGAATATGCGTCTCTCGCGTGTAGGTACTTCCCCGGGACTGGGGGTAAAACTATGAAATATATTCCATTCATTCTCTTCACTGTGCTGACCAATGCGGCGGCACAGTTGATGCTGAAACAGGGCATGATGTCACTCGGGCCGATCTCGATGACGGCAGAGACGGCGATTGTTCGCCTGTTCCAGATCGTTTTCAATCCATGGGTCTTCGCGGGTCTCGCGACCTTTGTCATCTCGATGGCATCGCATCTCTATGTGCTGTCGAAGGTAGAGCTTTCCTTCGCCTATCCGTTCCTGAGCCTGGCCTATGTGGCGGTTGCGATCTTCGCCTACTTCGTCTTCCGCGAGGACCTCAATGCCTGGCGCATCGCCGGCATCGCGCTCATCTGCGTTGGAACGGTTCTGATCGCCCAGTCGGGCATGTCATCCCATGGCGACGAAAAGTCGATCGATACGGCTGGTGCAAGAACAGCAGATTTCGGGAGCAAGTCATGAAGCATATTATCTTTGGTGGCGACGGTTTCGTCGGCCGGCATCTGGCGCAGCGCCTCGTTCAGGATGGCGAGGAGGTCGTGGTCGCCGATATCGTCAAGTCCGATCTGCCGCACTACAACCGTGCCCGCTTCGTCCATTGCGATGTGACGCAGATGAGCGATGTGCTGAAGGTCGGTATCGGCCCTGACGACATGGTCTACAACATGGCGGCCAAGATGCTGTCACCGTTGCAGATCCGTTCGAAGCGCTGGGATTTCTTCTGGCCGGTCAACTACTACGGTGCCGAGAACATCATGAAGGCCATGGGCGCAGCCAATGCGTCGCGTCTCGTTCAGTTCACCACGGACATGATCTACGGCCACACGGTGCAGTCGCCGCAGACCGAGGACCATCCGGCAAAGCCGCTCGGCGAATACGGAAAATCGAAGTGGGCAACGGAGCAACTTGCCGCTCAATGGCGCAAGCAGGGCATGAACATCTCGATCTTCCGCCCACGCCTGATCATCGGACCCGGCCGCCTCGGTATCCTCGAAAAACTGTTCAAGCTGATCGACATGAACCTGCCGGTGCCGATGATCGGTTCGGGCAGGGTACCGTACCAGTTCATCTCGGTGTTCGACTGCGCCGAAGCGGCGCGGCTCGCCTGGAAGGGTGGCGTGCCCAACGAGGCCTACAACCTCGGCTCGGATAGTCCTCCTTCGGTGCGTGAGCTTCTCGGCAACCTGATCAAGCACGCCGATTCAAAGTCCTTCCTGCTGCCGACGCCTGGCTTCGCAGTGAAGCAGACACTGGCGCTGTTCGATCTGATCAACAAGCCGATCATGGATCCGGAGCAGTACCTGATTGCCGACGAACTTTGCGTCCGTGAAACGGGCAAGCTGAAGCATCAGCTCGGCTGGCGGCCGGAGTTCAACGATGGCGACATGCTGATTGCCGCCTATGACGAGTATCGGGCCAAGAAATCCGGCGCTGCCATGCAAAACGCCGCAGCCGTACCGGCCGAGTGAGGGGAATGACAATGCTGGATAGACCGAACCGCACAGGCGTCTCGGCGCCGTCGATCGAAGGCGGGGTCGCAAGGCCAAATCTGATCACGGTCGAGCAGGCGAAAGCCATGTCGATCGGGGACATCACGACCGCCTTCAAGGACCATCTCAACCCTGGTCAGCTTCACTTCATGAAGCTGCTCGGCTTTCACAAGGTGAAGATCGAAAGCGCCGAGGGCATGTACTACACCGATCAGAACGGTCGGAAGATTCTCGACTTCTTCGGCGGCTTCGGTTCGCTGGCCTTCGGCCACAACCATCCGCGTATTCTCGAAGCACGCCAGAAGTTCCAGGACGAGAAGCGCCACGAAATTGCGATCGCCTTCATGTCGCAATATGCATCGGCGCTCGCCAAGAACATTGCCGCCTGCTCGCCTGCTGATCTCGACATGGTCTTCCTCGGTTCCTCCGGTTCCGAGGCGATGGAGGCAGCCGTCAAGCTCGCCGAGCGCGCCGCCGGCCCGAAGCGTCCGAAGGTCGTCTACGCGGAAAATTCCTTCCATGGGAAAACCAAGGGCGTGCTTGCCATTACCGACGGCCAGCTTTACCGCGCCGAGTTTAGGGTTGCCGACAACACGGTCCGCGTTCCCTTCGCCGATATCCAAGCCGTCGAGAACGCCTTCAAGTCCGATCCCGAAATCGGCGTGATCGTGCTCGAGACGATCCAGGGCGGCGGTGGCATCATCCAGGCGCCGGCCGAGTACTGGCAGCAGCTGCGTGCGCTCTGCGATCGCTATGGCGTCCTGTGGGTCGCTGATGAAGTGCAGTGCGGTTATGGCCGTTCGGGTCGCTTCTATGCTTTCGAGCATTATGGCGTCATTCCTGACGTCACCGCGCTCGCCAAGTCGCTCGGTGCCGGCAAGGCGGCGGTTGGCGCAATGATCGCCCGCCGCGACGTCTACATGAAGGCTTATGGCACATCGAAGACGGCGATGATCCACGCCATGGCGACCTTCGGTGGCATGGGCGAAGCCTGCGTCACCGCGATCGAGGGCATCAATGTGCTCTACGACGATCATCTGATCGATCGCGCCGCTGACAGCGGCGACTATCTGCTTGAACGCCTGCAGGCGCTGAAGGAAAAATATCCGAAGATCATCAAGGACGTACGCGGCAAGGGACTGATGGTTGGCCTGGAGTTCCAGGATTTCAGCCAGACGTTGCCGATGGTTCTGCGTCCGGTCGTTTCCGTGTTGGATGACAAGCTGAAGGGCTCGCTCTCTGGCTTCATCGGTGCGTTGCTTCTGCGCGACTACGACGTGCTGGTTGCCTTTACCGAATACAATCGCAATGTCATCCGGCTCGAGCCGCCGCTGATCTGCGAGCGCGCGCACGTCGACCAGTTCATCGCGGCACTGGATGAGCTTCTTGGCCGCGGCATCGTGCATATCGTCAAGGATTTCCTCGGTAGCCAGATCGGCGGCTGAGCGGAAACCCAAAAATACCTCGAAGGGCAGGAGCTTAGTGCTTCTGCCCTTTTATGTTCATGTCGAATTCGACGACATTGGAATAGATCGGCGTGCCGACGTCCATGCCGTAGGGTGAGCGAAAGATGCTGCCGCGGATTATGAAGGAGATCGACCGGCTGTTCCAGTCCATCAGCTTGACGGAGAACCGTTCCTTCCGCGCTTTGCCGCGCGCCGTCAACGTGCCTTCGACGGCGGCCGTGTCCGGGCCGGTCTGCTTGACGCTGGTCGAGCGGAAGGTGACGGTGCGATAGGTCGCGCTGTCGAAGACCGCACTCGACTTCAGGAAATCTTCGACGCGGCTTTCTCCCGTCTCGACACTTTCCGGGTAGAGGGTGAACTCGACCGACGAACGGGCGATGTTATTGCCATCGATACGGAAATTGCCGGAGAACTTGCCGAAGTCGCCGATGATGCCGCCGCCACCGACTTGCGCAACGGAGAAATGCACACGTGACGCACCGGTGATGCCGTAGCTGCCGGCAGCGTCCGAGAGTTGCGGCGCACTGGCACTTGTGGCGCTTGGTCCGAACGTCGTGGCAAGCACGACGCCAAGTGCCAATGCTGTTGGCGTTGCCTTCGATTGCTGCTTGATCATGGTTCACTTCCTCTTGGCAATGACCTGACTGCCCTTGGTCTTTTCGACCTCGCCGCGCCGCAGCAGTCGCGTCGGCAGCATGCGAACCAGAACTTCGTCGCGGCGCACCATGTGATGGTAGAGCGCGGCCATCGCGTGGAGCGCGACAAGAGCCAGCGTCGCGTAGGCGAGGATTGCGTGGGTCGACGTCCAGAAGCTCTCGGCTGCTTCCGATTTCGCCATCGGCAGATGCGAGATGACGAACCAGTCGAAATAGAAGCTTGGAATGTTCAGCGTCGAGGTCGACGCAACCGCCCAACCGGCAAGGGGCACGGCTATGGTCAGGCCGATCAGGATTGCATGCGTGGTCCGGGCCGCGCGTCGTTCGAGCACGGAAAGGCCTGAAGGCGCCTGTGGTTGCCTATCGAGCACATGCCAGACGGCGCGTAGCGCGGCGAGGGCAAGCACGGTGAAGCCGAAGGATTTGTGCCATTGGTAGAGCGAGAACTGCAGGGCTGGATCCAGGGATAGCCTGCGCATGACAAAGCCGAGTGCCAGTAGGCCAAGGATCGACATGGCGATCAGCCAATGGAGGATGATCGTCACCCAGCCGAATGTAGACTTGCTGTTTTGCAGCATGGCACGCTCCTGCGGCATTCGGACGAAATATTCGCCTTCGTCACCCGGATAAGACCCGTTGGCCCCATCTTTTATTCTCCGACGATACCGTAAATTCGCAGGCCGATCCTGTTGATACAGTCGAAAGATATCTCATCTGCTCCGCGCAGGGCAGTCGACGGGCTGGTCTGATGGTTGCAGATCCAACGTATTGCGGAACATGAGACATGACGCAGAATAGCGCGACGACCGAGATGATCCCACTTGAAAACGTGGTGTTGAAACATGCCAACGCCGGCATCGCGCTGGGGGCGGAGCATCGGTTCGCAGAATCGCTCGAGCAATGCGGCGCAACTGGCGGACGCGAACTTCGAGGGGGAAGACCTCTATTATTGGGTCAAAGGCGGTTACGGTGCCGCGCTCCACGATGTCAGGCTTCACCGCGAGAGCATCGCTGTTTCGAAACTCGTTCGCGAATGGACGCTTTCACTGCGCCAGCCGCTCGGGTCGATGACCATCGCCCGCTCCTATCTGGCGCTCGGTGAGGCTGAGCATGCCTATCCCCATATCCAGGACGTCCAACGGCTGACGGGGGACGAGGTGTTCGACCTGTTCGACCGACAGCACGTGGCTGATATCCGCAAGGCACTTGCGGCAAAGGCGTAATACCAACCTGCGCTGATATTGACCGATTGCGCCGGAGCGATTTTGGTTTCCGGCAAGGAGATAACCGCAGCCGGACCGCGTGGTCCGGTGAGGATTGTCAACGCCATCAAGGGGCAAAAGTGCCCGGCCCTTCGGGCGGGCCGTCTGTCGCCCACTGGCAGCGTCGCAATCCTCGACCGATGCCAAGGCATCGCTCTCAGGTCCGCTCCTCGCCGGATGACCGCACACGGTCCCACGCAATAGGTCAATATCAGCGCAGGTTTGGTATAGGTCAGGATGCCCCGGTTATCTCCTGAAACGAGATGCCGAGATCGTCCGCGACGGCCTGCATCATCAGGCGGCGCACGGTTGTCGGCGATAGCAGCGGCATAGGCAGCACTGCCATGCTGGAAAGGCCAATTCCGAGACCGAGGATCCGCCAGGAGATCGTTTCTGCGAGCACGCCTGCACGGAATTCATCCGCCGCGACACCGTCCGCAATGATGCCGCAAAGCAGACGATGCCAGCCGGAAACGGCCCGGGCGTAAGCGCCGGCCAATTCTGGGTCGGCCTGGGCTGCCCGCCATGCCTCCGCCCAGAACCGCATACCGCTTTCCCGTGTATCGTCCGTGTGGTCACTGACGAAGAGCTTGAGCGCTGCCGTCGCACTGAGTGCAGGGCGCATCTCCACGAACTCGGCACGGGCCGCAGCCTCGTAATGCAGGAAGGCCGCACACTTGAGGTCGCTTGCCGTTTTGAAGTGATGGTGGATGATGCCGTTGGCCGCTCCCATTTCGGCTGCAACCCGACGTGTCGTCATCCCGTCGAAGCCGTCCTTCAGCATGACGGCGATGGCCGCCGCAATGATCGCCTCGCGCCGGGCGAGGCGGGTCATGTACACCATATTCAGTCTCCGGTTGTATGCGATTGACATAGCGCAGATTTGATCATATGTCCAATTTGAGCGTTGGCTCAAATCGTTGGCGGACGATCTAAAACCGCGGCCGGCCTTTTTGGCTTGGTCCTCGTTTTCATCCATTTGATTTTCAGGAGTCGCTTATGAGCGAACATGCATTGCCGTCTGATGCAGAAATTACCTTCCGCCGTATCTCCGCGCTTACCGTTTGCGAGGTCTGCGAGCTCAGCGAAACGCTGAGCGAAGGACAGCGCAATATGGTCGCCGACAACGGCACCTCGATTGCGGAAGCGCATTTCTCCGAGAATGCCTGGTTCCGCGCGATCTACGCCGAGGAGACGCTCGTCGGTTTCATCATGCTGCACCAGGGATCGGATTGGGACGACGGCATCGATTGCCCGGGCGTCTACCTCTGGCGCTTCATGATAGCCCGTCCATTTCAGGGCAAGGGCATCGGCAAGAAGGCGATCGAACTCGTCGTGCGCGACCTCAAGGCGCGTGGCATCCGCGAGCTCTACACCAGCTGCGGACTGGGTGAGGCGAGCCCAGAAGGTTTCTACAAGGGGTTGGGCTTTGTTCTGACAGGCGATAGCTACGGCGAAGAGCCGGAGGCCGTGCTCAAGTTTGCGGCCTGAAAGAGGCATCACTGGCGGCGCTCGGCGGGTTGCCGCTCAGAATATCTTATGAGAGAGACATGCAAAACGACCAACACGAGGCCAATCGGCTCTCAGAAACGGTGATCCGGCCTTACCGCGCGGAAGATCGTGACCGGCTGGTGGCCATCTGGCTGTCCGCCTCGCGCATCGGGCATCCCTTTCTCGGCGAAGAGCGGCTGGTCACCCAGCTGCAGATCGTCCGCGACACGTACCTGCCGATGGCCGACAATTGGGTCGCAGAGGTCGGTGGGCATCCGGCGGGCTTCATCGGGCTGATCGACAATTTTGTCGGCGGGTTGTTCGTCGATCCCGAAGTCCATGGCGCCGGCATCGGCCGCGGACTGATCGAACACGCCGCGACGCGGCTCGGTCATCTCGACGTCAGCGTCTACGCCGACAACGCGAGCGCGGTCGAATTCTATCACCGTCGCGGCTTTGTCGTCACGGGCCGACAGGAGAGGGATGATGAAGGATTGCCTTTTGCGGTGATCCACATGGCTCGCACCGTCGCCCGCATATAGATCCTTAATTCGGAATCGATCCAAGGACGATATTATTCAGCAGGTTGAAAGCGTTACAGCATCCTTTGCGCGTCATACTTAACGCGCGGCGCTGCAATGCGAGAGACCACCGGCCGGGCCGATCGTTTTGGTCCTTCCGGAATATTCAGCGACGGATGCTTTCCTTTGCCGGCTGCATTTGCTAGGCCGCTTGCCGAGAAAATGACCTGACCCGGAGGAAATTTCATGACGCCTGACATCCGCCCGCTCGTCGCCGGAAACTGGAAGATGAACGGAACGCGCGCATCGTTCGATCAGATCAAGGCGATGGCCGAAGGGGTCAAGGGCGATCTGTCGAGCAAGGTCGAGACGCTGATCTGCCCGCCCGCGACGTTACTCTATGTTGCGACCGCGCTTTGCGACGATAGCCCGCTGATGATCGGCGCCCAGGATTGCCATCAGAAGCAGTCCGGCGCACATACCGGCGAAGTTTCTGCCGAAATGATCGCCGATTGCTTCGGCACCCATGTGATCGTCGGCCATTCCGAGCGACGCACCGACCATGCCGAGCATGACGGGTTGGTGCGCGCCAAGACGGACGCCGCCCACGCCGCCGAACTGGTCGCCATCGTCTGCATTGGCGAAACCGGTGACGAGCGACAGGTGGGCAAGACGCTCGACGTGCTCAAGCGTCAGCTTGCCGAAAGCCTGCCCGACAGCGCCACGGCGGAAAACACTGTCATTGCCTATGAGCCGGTCTGGGCGATCGGTACGGGTCTGACGCCGACGACTGCCGACGTCGAAGAGGCGCATGCCTTCATGCGCCAGGAACTGGTGTCGCGGTTCGGTGGTGCCGGCGGCAAGATGCGCATTCTCTACGGCGGTTCGGTCAAGCCGTCCAATGCCCGCGAATTGATGGGCGTTGCCAACGTCGATGGCGCGCTGATCGGTGGTGCGAGCTTGAAAGCCGAAGACTTCCTCGCCATCTACCGGGCTTATGAAGATTTGACGGCCTGATTGTCCGGCACAGGCCGGGCAGGGGGTTGGAATAGCGGACGGCTTGGTATAAAGAAGCGCGAAAATTGCGCCCGGGAAGCCCCGAGTCCGCGCAAGATTTGATTCGTTTGCCCAAAGGGCAGGACTGGAAGCTGATGCAGACCGTACTACTCGTCATCTATCTCATGGTCGTCGTTGCCCTGATCGGCGTCGTTCTCATTCAGCGCTCCGAAGGTGGTGGCCTCGGCATCGGCGGTGGCTCGGGCTTCATGTCCGCACGCGGCACTGCCAATGCGCTGACCCGCACGACGGCGATCCTCGCGGCACTGTTCTTCGTTCTGGCCCTGGCGATGGGTATCCTCGCCCGTTACCAGCCGCAGGCGACCGACATCCTCGACCGTATTCCGGGCACCAGCTCGGGCGGCGGCGTCCTCGATTCGCTTGGCGGTGGCAACACTCAGGCTCCGGCCGGCGGCGCGACCCAGCAGCCTGCGACCGGCAACGGTGCAACAGCGCCGGCTCCGGCGACCACAGGCGAGGCTCCGGCTAGCGGTGCCACGACAACGCAAACGCCTGCAGGCGGCGCCAACGGCAACACGGGATCGCAAGTTCCCAGCGGCCAATAAGGTCGCAATTTAAATGAACCCACCGGCGGATGGCACCATCCGCCGGTTTTATTTTGTGTGAAATCTGATTCCCTTCGAAGACGGAAAAATTCGGATAGGCGAATTTTTCGGTGGCGGAATCGTTTGTTAAAAGGTAACCGGTGACTCCCATGGCGCGATATGTATTCATCACTGGCGGCGTGGTTTCCTCCCTCGGAAAAGGCATAGCTGCGGCTGCTCTTGGAGCGTTGCTGCAGGCGCGTGGCTACCGGGTGAGACTGCGCAAGCTCGACCCCTACCTCAACGTTGATCCGGGCACCATGAGCCCGACCCAGCACGGCGAGGTGTTCGTCACCGACGACGGCGCCGAGACCGATCTGGATCTCGGCCACTATGAACGCTTCACGGGGCGTTCGGCGACGAAGACCGACAACATCACCACCGGCCGGATCTACAAGAACATCATCGACAAGGAACGTCGCGGCGACTATCTCGGCGCAACCGTTCAGGTGATCCCGCACGTTACTAACGAGATCAAGAACTTCGTTACCGAAGGCAACGATGACTATGATTTCGTGCTGTGCGAGATCGGCGGCACCGTCGGCGACATCGAAGCGATGCCGTTCATGGAGGCGATCCGCCAGCTCGGCAACGATCTGCCGCGCGGCACCGCCGTTTATGTCCACCTGACGCTGATGCCCTACATTCCGGCGGCTGGTGAACTGAAGACCAAGCCGACCCAGCATTCGGTCAAGGAACTGCAGGCGCTCGGCATTCATCCCGACATCCTGCTCGTCCGTGCCGATCGCGAAATTCCCGAGGCCGAACGTCGCAAGCTTTCGCTGTTCTGCAACGTCCGCCAGTCGGCGGTTATCCAGGCGCTCGATGTCGCTTCGATCTACGACGTGCCGATCGCCTACCACAAGGAAGGCCTCGACAACGAAGTGCTTGCCGCCTTCGGCATCGAGCCGGCACCGAAGCCGCGCATGGAAGCGTGGGAAGAAGTTGCCGATCGCATCCGTACGCCGGAAGGCGAAGTCACCATTGCGATCGTCGGCAAGTACACCGGCCTCAAGGACGCCTACAAGTCGCTGACCGAAGCGCTCTATCACGGCGGCATCGCCAACCGGGTCAAGGTCAAGCTCGAGTGGATCGAGTCGGAGGTCTTCGAAAAGGAAGATCCGGCGCCGTATCTCGAAAAGGTACACGGCATCCTGGTTCCCGGCGGCTTCGGCGAGCGTGGCTCCGAGGGCAAGATCAACGCGGCGCGTTTCGCCCGCGAACGCAAGGTGCCGTATTTCGGCATCTGCTTCGGCATGCAGATGGCAGTCGTCGAAGCGGCGCGCAACCTTGCCGGCATCGACAAGGCATCCTCGACCGAGTTCGGCCCGACCAAGGAGCCGGTCGTCGGCCTCATGACCGAATGGGTTAAGGGCAACGAACTTCAGAAGCGCTCGGCTTCCGGCGATCTCGGCGGAACCATGCGCCTTGGCGCCTATCGTGCGTCGCTGAAGACCGGCACGAAGATTGCCGACATCTACGGCACGGCCGATATTTCGGAGCGTCATCGCCACCGCTACGAGGTCAACGTCGATTACAAGCCGCAGCTTGAATCCTGCGGCCTGGTCTTCTCGGGCATGTCGCCTGATGGCATTCTGCCTGAGACCGTCGAGTACCCTGACCATCCGTGGTTCATCGGCGTGCAGTATCACCCGGAGCTGAAATCGCGCCCCCTTGATCCGCACCCGCTGTTTGCGAGCTTCGTCGAAGCGGCGCTGGAACAGTCGCGCTTCGTTTGATCCGTCAGCACGGTTCTGAAAATTGCGGCCGGTCCTACGTGACCGGCCGTTTTCGTTTTGGCTTCATATGCCGCATCGACACCGAAGCGCCCGGCGAGCAGGGTCGCCGGGTGCGATCTCGATCTCGCCGAAAAGAATGGTCTACCGCCGATCGGCGCTTGCAAGGTTGCGCCATTGCGGCACGCGCCAAATGGTGATGAGGCGCAGCAGCCATTCCAGCGGTCCATAGGCGAAGCGTTGCAGCCACCAGCGGCTAAGAACAAGCTGGGCGGCGTAGACGACAAGGGCCATCGATACGGTTTCGAGCGGCGAGATATGGCCGATCAAGCCGAAACCGTAGCCATGAAAGATAAGCGCGCAGATGAGCGACTGTAGCAGGTAGTTGGAAAGCGCGGTCCGGCCGGCCGGCGCCAACAGGTTGCGCAGCCACCGTCCAGCGGCACTATCGAGGAACAGCATCATCGCGCCGACATAGGCTCCCGTCAGAAACGGCGCGGTCAACAGCCCGACGGCAAGTCCGGTGATCGCCTGAGGCGAATCGGCCATTTGGACGATGGTATAGGCATAGATGACGGCGCCAGGCAGGCCGACGAAAAGGCCGAGGCGAACAAGCCAACGGAACAGGGCGCGGTTCTCCTGCGGCCGAGACAGGATCTGCCGACGTCCGGCAATCAGGCCGACAAGAAACATGGCCAGCGCCGATGGCGCCTGCAACAGGCCGAGGATGACCCAGACCGATGACAGTTCCGTCAGGTGCTGGCCGATGATGGATTGCCAATCGCCCCGAAAGGCCGCTTCCGTCGCTGCAGCCGCGGCGATGATGGCGTACCGCTCAAGGACTGGAGGCTCCAGGACGGCGGCGACGCCAAGGGCGAACCAGGCAAGCGCCGTACTGATCACCAGCAGGCGAGCGAGACGCCAGAGGCTGGCATCGCTTCGCGTGCGCAACATCATCAGGGCGATGCCAAGGACGGCGTAGGTCGTCAGGATGTCGCCATGAAACAAAAGCACCGCATGCGTCAGGCCAATCAGCCAGAGCCCCGCCTGCCGCCGCAAGAGTCGCGGCACGAAGGCGTCGCCTGCCTTTTCGGCGGAGCGCATCTGCAAGGTGAAGCTGTAGCCGAAGAGAAAGGAAAAGAGCAGGTAGAACTTCATTTCGAAGAACAGTGCGACAGCGAAGTGCACCGCGCGGTCTAGGCCGGTATCGAACGATGGGTCAGGCAATTCGAGGCCGTAAAATGCCGAAGCGAAGGCCATGATGTTGACGAGCAGAATGCCGAGCAGCGCGAAGCCGCGCAGCGCATCGACCCCGTCTATGCGGTCTTGGGTGGTCATGGTCATCTCCGTAACGGCAGGCGATGTGGCGGCCGGCCGGATCCATCTGATTCAAAACGCCTATCGCCGAACGGGCATGGTTGGGCGAACGGTCGACGTAGCTCCGCCAACCGGGGGGGTCGGCAGTGGGTGGCGCAAAACGTTCAAGGGCGGCTCAGTGGCGTTATAATAAATAGAGTAATCTATCTAATAATAAGTTTCGAGGACGTCAAGGGGTTCGCCGAGCCGATGCAGGCGACGGCGTTCAACGGATTGAGGTTGGGGGGTGCGGTCCGCGGAGGCTAGTTTGCTGCGGCTTTGGCCTTCAGCCAGGCGGTCTGGCGTCGCGCGCGGCGCAATGCCGTAACGGCTGCCCCGACCGAGACGACAACAAGGGCGACGAGCAGTACTTCGCCATCGCCGAGCCACAACCCTTCAAAAGCCGAAACGACGGCCGCCAACGTGATCACCGCCATGCGGTGCTGTTTTGCCAACGGGCCGGAAAAGTCGCTCGGTGCGCCATTGGCACGGCCGAGTTCGCGGACATAGGCGGTGAGCACGGCGAAGGCGCCTGCGGCAAAGCCGAGCGCAGGCAGGCCGACGCCATAGCCGGCGCCGGCGAAAATGAAGAGGTCGGCGACCCGATCGGGAAATTCATTCCAGAACGGACCGTCCGGTTCACCCTTGCCGCCCTCGACGGCAACCATACCGTCAAATAGATTGCAGAGCAGACGCATCTGGCAGAACAGGGCCGCCGCGATGAAAAGCAGGGCGCGAAGTCCGTCCTGGGTCTCGCTGGTCAGCCAGAAAGCAACGCCTGCCAGAGCCGCGGCCGCCATGCTTGCCTGCGATATCTGGTTGGGCGTGATCGACATCGCGGCGAGGCGTCGGGCGATTGCCTGCGCCCAGCGGGTGTTTCGGCTGGCCAACGGCCTGCGGTCGCCGGTTTCTGTCATTGGTCAAGCTCCCCCGCGGCTGATCGAATAGTTGTAGAGCACTGCATAACTGCCCGATACCAGCAGCGGCACGGCAATGGTTTTGAGAATTTCCGGTGTTCCGGTTGCCGCGTGCACGGCGACGAGGATGCTTGTCGAAGCAAGGCAGGCGAGGAGCGGCGGCATCCAAAGCTGCGAAGTGCCGCGGAAACGAAGAGACAGCGCGTCGATGGCCGATTTCAGGCACAGTGTCAGCGCGGCTGAAAGGGCGCCCTGCACCAGGCCGGCTACGAGTGGTCGCGGCATTGGGTGGTGCCTGTTGGCAAACAGCGCCCATCCGCCCATTGCTATGAAAGCAAAAAGCACGTGGACGATGCTGCTGCGGGCAAAAGCGCGCAGGTGGCCGCTCATGTCAACGACCACCAGTATCGCGTCAGATGAAAGAAGATCGGTGCCGAGAATACGACCGAATCCAGCCGGTCGATCAAGCCGCCATGGCCTTCGATCAGGTGGCCCCAGTCCTTGACGCCGCGATCCCGCTTGATCGCCGACATCACCAGCCCGCCGAAGAAGCCCATCATCGTGATGATGAACGACATCACCCCGGCCTGGATCGGGGTAAACGGCGTGATCCACCAGAGCGAGGCGCCGAGCAGCGTCGCGCTGGCAACGCCGCCGACGAACCCCTCCACTGTCTTCGACGGCGAGAGCTTCGGCGCGATCTTGGTGCGCCCGAAGAGCTTGCCCCAGACATATTGCAGCACATCGCTCGATTGCACGACGATCACCAGGAAGGCGATCAACAACACGTTGCGCCCCCCGTAGCCGGGTATCTGCAGCGTCAGCAAGGCCGGTACGTGCGAGGCGCAAAACACGCAGATCATCAACGCCCATTGGACTTCGGAAATCCGCAGCAGGAAGTTTTGCGTATCGCCCCGCAGGACCGCAATGATCGGCATCAGCAGGAAGGCATAGACAGGAATGAAGATCGCGTAGATGCCGTATTCTTCGGCCCAGAGCAGATAATAGTTGATCGGTAAGGCCAGGAAAAAGGCAGCAGCGATCGCCCAATGGTCGGCGCGGCGCGTATTGATCAGCGTGATGAATTCACGTAGCGCCGCAAATGAGCAGAAGGCGAAAAGCAGCAGCACCCCGACACGTCCGGCGATGAAGGCGATGGCAATGAGGAACACCATTGCCCACCAGGCCTTGATGCGGGCGTTGAGGTTCTCGATCGCTCCATTGGAGCCGTCGGGCGAAAGCCTGCGCTGCAGTACGTAACCGACCGAAGAGGCGAACAGCAGGATGCCGCCGACGCCGAGCAGCAGGGTGACCATATCGGAAGTCGTGGTACTCATGCGTCGTTATCCGTCTGTGCCGGGGCGAGGGAAAGCAGTGCTGCTTGCGCCCTGGCGATGAAGTCTTCCTTGCTCTCGTCTGGTCCAACCTTCAACGGCTCGCCGAAGTTGATCGTGCAGATCAGCGGGATCGGAACGAACTCGCCCTTCGGCATCACGCGGTTGAGATTGTTGATCCAGACAGGGACAAGCGCCACGTCCGGCCGCTTGCGTGCGAGGTGATAGAGCCCGCTCTTGAATGGCAGCAGCTTGGCCTCGGTCTGGTTGCGCGTGCCTTCGGGAAACACGATCAGCGAGGCACCTTCGTCCAGAGCCGTCGCCATCTGTTCGACCGGGTCGCTTGTGCGCGCGGCGGGGTCGCGTTCGATCAGCACCGCATTGAAGACGTCGCGGCCGATGAACGATGTCAGCTTCGACTTCAGCCAGTATTCGGCGCTGGCAACCGGGCGGGCGCGGTCGCGCAGCCAAGGCGGCAGCACGGCCCAGATCAGGATGAAATCGCCATGGCTGGAGTGGTTGGCGAAATAGATGCTCTGTCTCGGCGGCAGGCCGGTTTCGTGCCAGAGTGCCCGGGCAGCTGTCAGTGCGCGGGCAAACATCATGATGGCGACCGAAGCGAGCTTGGCAATCAAATCGCGAATCATGCCGCCTCAACTCCATGTTGAAGGCATCCAGGTATCGAAGGTTGCCTTGCTCCGCGTATCCGGATGTGTCCCCCGCCGTGCAATGAAATGATCAAATGTTGCCCCTAAAAACGCGCAGGCCCATCGTAACCTCAGGCTGCATCGGCCGACTTTACGCGATTGCGTCCGCTTCACAAGCGGCCGAAGTCGCTCCTGGGATGATGACGTGTGGGCGCCGCAAATTCTTCGATCTCTGCACGTTTTTAGCTGACACGCTGAAAACGATGCGACGTCACACCGCAGTCTTTTACCGAAAGGCGGCTTCTACTGAACGTTGACCGCTTGCAGCGCAGCCGCCAATTTTCGAGTGTTGTAAGAGGAGCGTCGTTCAATGCGCCAGTTTCCTGATCGACAGGTTTGTGCCGACCTTTATCGCGACCTGCGCCATCAAACGCGATCTTAGTGTTTGACGCGAATGGCCCGACCTCGTTGTTCGGGCGCTGAACGCAGGTGTAACGAGAACAACCGCAGCGGCCGACGCGACGCTGCGGTTCCCAGTCCCTCGTGTCGCCGTGTTACGTCGTGTTACTGTTACGTACTCCCCAAAACACCGGTTTCAGCCTTTTCTGTTCTTCAGCTAAAGAAAGGGTCAGTACCTATGCGCTTCATAACTTTGTTGTTCGTGCCTTTGACGATCGCCCTGCTAGGGCTTTCGGGCTGTGCCACGACGTCCTCGAGCAATACGACCTACGCGCAGCCGCAAACATTCGCCCCCGGTCTCGGGGCTTCGAATACGGGCAACGCCACCGCGGCGCCGGGATACTATTGACGCTCGGGCAGTTCGGCACCTGGTGGCAACCATAAATCTGCGGCGGGCGGTGCCCGGCGCGGATGGATTCTGTTCTCTGCAGATGTTTGGGTCCAGACGGGCAATCGGTGCCATGGCCGCCAGTCGGCTTGCAATCGCCGGACAAAAGTTGCAAACAGCGGCAAACCATCAGGGAAACCGCCATGAGCCTCTCCAAGCGCACCACCCGCCCGCTCGATCATCTCGTGCTACCGGTGGACGCACTTGAACAGGCACGGCGTCGCCTCAATGATCTCGGTTTCACGGTGGCCGAGGATGCTCGCCATCCCTTCGGCACCGAAAACGCCTGCGTCTTCTTCTCCGACAACACTTATCTTGAGCCGCTTGCCGTCGCTTCGCGCGAAGAATGCGAAATGGCAGCCCTGGACGGCAACGCCTTCGTCGCCCGCGACCAGGCTTTCCGATTCCGTCAGGGGCCGGAAGGTCTGTCAGCGATCGTGCTCGGCACTGAAGACGCTGCGACGGATCATATGCGGTTTCGCGCCCGTGGCATCTCGGGCGGCGAGATGTTGGAGTTCTCGCGGCCCATGCGGCTGCCGGATGGCCGGGAAGGGCTTGGCTCCTTCCGGCTGGCCTTTGCCGCCGACCTGCGCTCGCCGGATTTCTTCCTGTTCAGCTGTCAGCGGGTGCGCGCGCTTCCAATCGATCGTGGCGCGCTCGAGCGGCACGACAACAGCGTGCTCGGCATTTCCGAGGTCGTGCTTTCGGAGACGAACCCGACCGATTTCCAGTACCTGCTGCAAGAGGCGGTCGATGAGCGCGAAGTCGCGGCTCACTCCTTCGGCATGGATATCGAGACGACGAACGCCAAGATCTCTGTGCTGAGCGCCGCCGGCATGGAGGCTTTCTTCGGCCGTTCGGTCCGCAGCGCCGAGCGCGGCTTGCGCGGCCGGGCCGTGATCTTCCGCGTCGCGGACCTCGAAGTGACGCGTGCGCTCTTCGCGCGCAACGATATCGAATTTTCAGAAATGGGCGGACGCCTCATTGTCCCCGAAATGCCGGGGCAAGGGGTGATCTTCGCGTTTGGAGCTTGATGATGGAAACGAATGCCAGAGTAGTCGTCGGTGAAGGTGCCAAGCAGGTCGCCTTCTCGCAGAGGGAGCGCCTGTCGCTGATCGCCGGCCCCTGCCAGATGGAAAGCCGCGAGCACGCCTTCATGATGGCGGGAAAGCTTGCCGAACTATGCAAGTCGCTGGATATCGGCCTGGTCTACAAATCGTCCTTCGACAAGGCCAACCGTACATCGCTTTCTGGCAAGCGCGGCATCGGCCTCGACACGGCGATGGAAATCTTTGCCGATCTCAAGAAGGAGTTCGGTTTCCCGGTCCTGACCGATGTGCACACCGAGGAGCAGTGCGCCGTCGTCGCCGAGACCGTCGACATCCTGCAGATCCCGGCCTTCCTGTCGCGCCAGACCGACCTTCTGGTGGCAGCTGCCAAGACTGGCCGCACCATCAACGTCAAGAAGGGCCAGTTCCTGGCGCCTTGGGACATGAAGAACGTGCTCGCCAAATTCACCGAAAGCGGCAATCCCAACATTCTTCTGTGCGAGCGTGGCGCGTCCTTCGGCTACAACACGCTGGTTTCCGATATGCGCTCGCTGCCGATCATGGCCTCGCTCGGCGCGCCCGTCGTCTTTGACGCCACCCACTCGGTGCAGCAGCCGGGCGGGCAGGGCGGTTCGACCGGCGGTCAACGCGAGTTCGTTGAAACGCTGTCGCGTGCAGCCGTCGCTGTCGGCATCGCCGGCCTGTTCGTCGAAACCCACGAGGAACCGGACAACGCTCCTTCCGATGGCCCCAACATGGTGCATCTGAAGGACATGCCGCGGCTGCTCGAAAAGCTGCTGGCCTTCGACGCCGTCGCAAAGGGCTGAGACAGGCTCGTGAAATTTTCATGAACCCCGGTGGCGCGGTTGTTTTTACATCTTGCGCGCCATTGAAAATCCCGGGCCTTCGCTTATGACAGGCCCGACCCACCACCGTCCTCAAGCAGGGAAGAGATCATGACAGCAATCATCGACATCATCGGCCGAGAAATTCTGGACAGCCGCGGCAACCCGACCGTCGAGGTCGACGTCTATCTGGAAGACGGAAGCTTCGGCCGCGCGGCCGTGCCGTCGGGTGCCTCGACCGGTGCGCATGAAGCGGTCGAACTGCGCGATGGTGGAACGCGTTACCTCGGCAAGGGCGTCGAGCGCGCCGTCGACGCCGTCAACGGCGAGATCTTCGAGGCGATCGGTGGCCTCGATGCGGAAAACCAAATCCAGATCGACAAGACGATGATCGAGCTTGACGGCACGGCCAACAAGTCGCGCCTCGGTGCCAATGCCATCCTCGGCGTGTCGCTGGCCGTCGCCAAGGCTGCCGCCGAAGCTTCCGGCCTGCCGCTCTACCGTTACGTCGGCGGCCCGAACGCCCACGTGCTTCCGGTTCCGATGATGAACATCATCAACGGTGGTGCTCATGCCGACAACCCGATCGACTTCCAGGAGTTCATGATCGTTCCGGTCGGTGCCGATACGATGCGTGACGCGGTCCGCATGGGTTCGGAAGTGTTCCACACGCTGAAGAAGCAGCTTTCCGCCGACGGCCACAACACCAATGTCGGCGACGAAGGCGGCTTCGCGCCGGGTCTGGCGTCCGCTCCGGCAGCACTCGACTTCATCATGAAGTCGATCGAGAAGGCTGGCTACAAGCCGGGCGAAGACATGTTCATCGCACTCGATTGCGCCGCGACCGAATTCTTCAAGGACGGCAAGTACGTCCTCGAAGGCGAAGGCCGCACGCTTGAGCCGGGTGCAATGGCCGAATACCTGGCGGAACTTGCTGCCAAGTACCCGATCTTCTCGATCGAAGATGGTATGGCGGAAGACGATTGGGACGGCTGGAAGGCTGTGACTGACCTCATCGGCAACAAGTGCCAGCTCGTCGGCGACGACCTGTTCGTCACCAACTCCGCCCGCCTGCGCGATGGCATCAAGATGGGTGTTGCCAACTCGATCCTCGTTAAGGTCAACCAGATCGGCTCGCTGTCGGAAACACTTGACGCTGTCGAAACGGCACACAAGGCACGCTACACCGCCGTCATGTCCCACCGTTCGGGCGAGACCGAGGACGCGACGATCGCCGACCTCGCCGTTGCCACCAACTGCGGCCAGATCAAGACCGGCTCGCTGGCCCGGTCCGACCGGCTCGCAAAGTACAACCAGCTGATCCGCATCGAAGAGCAGCTCGGCCTGCAGGCCAACTACGCCGGCCGCTCGATCCTGCGTGGCTGATAGCCTCGATCGATCGCTGAAAAAATTGACCCGCTCACGGTTGCCGTGGGCGGGTTTTGCTTTATCCGGCCATTCATGGTCAACGGTCGGTTAATCAATGCCGGTTAGTCTCACCCTGTATTGCGTATCAGGGTGTGAACGGGATGTGGACAAGGCATCATAAGAAACGGAAACTGGGCCGACTGGTGCTGCCGCTGATCGCGGTCGCCTTTCTGTCTTATTTCGGCTATCATTCCATTCACGGCGGCTACGGCTTGAAGGCGACGGAGCAATTCGATCGCCAGATCGTTGAGCGGCAGGCACGGCTGGACGAGCTCACAAAGCGGCGAACGACCCTCGAAAAGGAGGTTCAGCTGATGAGCGACGGTTCGCTGGAGCGTGACATGCTGGATGAGAAGGCTCGCCTCGCGCTCAATATGTCGCGCAGCGATGAAATTGTTATTTTCCACCGCATGACGAATTAACCGAAATTCGGTTAATTGGCATTTCATATTTAAATTCAATAACTTGCGCGGAATGCGAGCCATGCAAATATGGCATTGCTGTGGCGCTTTTCTTTCCCTATGGTAACCCTCAAAGGCTAACCATTGGGAGGAATGAATGGCTCCGCGAAAAAACGCGTCCGTCTCCAGCCGTAAGACCGCAGCAAAGCCGGCCAAGAAGGACCTGAGCGGCGGTAATATCGCCGAATTCACCAAAGAAGACGAACTGAAAGCCTACCGCGAAATGCTGCTGATCCGGCGTTTCGAGGAAAAGGCCGGCCAGCTCTATGGCATGGGTTTCATCGGCGGCTTCTGTCATCTCTACATCGGCCAGGAAGCTGTCGTCGTCGGCATGCAGATGGCGCTGAAAGACGGTGACCAGGTCATCACCGCCTACCGTGACCACGGCCACATGCTGGCCTGCGGCATGAGCGCCCGCGGCGTCATGGCCGAACTCACGGGTCGTCGCAGCGGTCTTTCCAAGGGGAAGGGCGGCTCGATGCACATGTTCTCCAAGGAAAAGCATTTTTACGGCGGTCACGGCATCGTCGGTGCCCAGGTGTCGCTCGGCACCGGCCTTGCCTTTGCCAACCGCTATCGCGGCAACGACAATGTCAGCGTCGCCTATTTTGGGGATGGCGCGGCCAACCAGGGCCAGGTCTATGAAAGCTTCAACATGGCGCAGCTGTGGAAGCTTCCGGTGATCTACGTGATCGAGAACAACCGCTACGCCATGGGCACGTCGGTCACCCGCGCATCGGCGCAGACCGATTTTTCGAAGCGCGGTGTCTCCTTCGGCATCCCGGGCTTCCAGGTCGATGCCATGGATGTTCGTGCGGTCAAGGCGGCGGGCGACGAGGCTGTCGAGTATTGCCGTTCGGGCAAGGGCCCGATCATTCTCGAAATGCAGACCTATCGCTACCGCGGCCACTCCATGTCCGACCCGGCGAAGTACCGCTCGAAGGATGAAGTGCAGAAGATGCGGTCGGAACACGATCCGATCGAACAGGTGAAGGCACGTCTGACCGAAAAGGGATGGGCGAGCGAGGACGAGCTGAAGCAGATCGACAAGGACGTCCGCGACATCGTCGCCGACAGCGCCGATTTTGCCCAGGCTGATCCGGAGCCGGATGTATCCGAGCTCTACACCGATATCCTGCTTTGATCCGGGGAGGCTCAAATATGCCAGTAGAAATTCTCATGCCCGCCCTTTCCCCGACGATGGAGGAAGGCACGCTCTCGAAATGGCTGAAGAACGAAGGCGACAAGGTCTCCTCCGGCGACGTCATCGCCGAGATCGAGACTGACAAGGCCACCATGGAAGTGGAAGCCGTCGATGAAGGCACGATCGGCAAGCTGCTGATCGCCGCCGGCACCGAAGGCGTCAAGGTCAATACGCCGATCGCAGTCCTGCTGCAGGATGGCGAAGGCGCTGGCGATATCGCCGCACCGAAGGTGGATGCGCCCAAGGCTGCCACCGCCAGCGAAGCACCCGCAGCTTCGGCGCCGGCACCGGTTGCGGCCCAGCCGAAGGTCGAAGTTGCCGCCGATCCGGCAATCCCGGCCGGCACCGAAATGGTGACGATGACCGTGCGTGAAGCTCTGCGCGACGCCATGGCCGAGGAAATGCGCGCCAGCGACGACGTCTTCGTCATGGGCGAAGAAGTCGCCGAATACCAGGGCGCCTACAAGATCACGCAAGGCCTGCTTCAGGAATTCGGCGCCCGTCGTGTCATCGACACGCCGATCACCGAACACGGCTTTGCCGGCGTCGGCGTTGGCGCTGCCATGACCGGCCTGCGCCCGATCGTCGAGTTCATGACCTTCAACTTCGCCATGCAGGCGATTGACCAGATCATCAACTCCGCCGCCAAGACGCTCTACATGTCCGGCGGCCAGATGGGCGCGCCGATCGTGTTCCGTGGCCCGAGCGGTGCTGCGGCCCGCGTAGCGGCGCAGCACTCGCAGTGCTATGCCGCCTGGTACAGCCACATTCCAGGTCTCAAGGTTGTCATGCCCTATACGGCAGCTGATGCGAAGGGCCTGCTGAAGGCGGCCATCCGCGATCCGAACCCGGTCATCTTCCTCGAAAACGAAATCCTCTACGGTCAGTCCTTCGAAGTGCCGAAGCTCGACGATTTCGTGCTGCCGATCGGCAAGGCCCGTATCCACAAGGTCGGCAAGGACGCAACCATCGTTTCCTTCGGTATCGGCATGACCTATGCGATCAAGGCGGTCGCCGAACTGGAAGCGCAGGGCATCGACGTCGAGCTGATCGACCTTCGCACCATCCGTCCGATGGATCTGCCGACGGTGATCGAATCCGTCAGGAAGACCGGTCGTCTGGTGACAGTCGAAGAAGGCTATCCGCAGTCTTCCGTCGGTACCGAGATTGCGACCCGCGTCATGCAGCAGGCCTTCGACTATCTCGATGCCCCGATCCTGACGATCGCCGGCAAGGATGTGCCGATGCCTTACGCCGCGAACCTCGAGAAGCTCGCGCTTCCGAACGTCGCAGAGGTCGTCGATGCGGTGAAAGCCGTTTGCTACAAATAAGGGGAGGGCCCTTCGATGCCTATCAACATCACAATGCCTGCCCTCTCTCCGACGATGGAAGAAGGCAATCTGGCCAAGTGGCTGGTCAAGGAAGGCGATAAGGTCAAGTCCGGCGACGTGATCGCCGAGATCGAGACGGACAAGGCGACGATGGAAGTCGAGGCCGTCGATGAAGGCACCGTTGCCAAGATCGTCGTTCCCGCCGGCACCGAAGGCGTCAAGGTCAATGCGCTGATTGCGGTCCTTGCAGCCGACGGCGAAGATGTCGCCGCGGCCGCCAAGGGCGGCAACGGTGCAGCGGCACCGGTCGCGGCCGAAACGAAGGAAGCGCCCGCGCCGGCAGCGGCCAGCGCTCCGGCGCCCGCTGCAACTCAGCCGGTGGCGGCAGCGCCGCAGGCGGCCAAGACGGAATCCGGCAGTCGCGTGTTCTCGTCGCCGCTAGCGCGTCGTCTTGCCAAGGATGCCGGCATCGATCTCTCGGCGATCGCCGGCTCCGGCCCGCATGGCCGCGTGATCAAGAAGGACGTCGAGACTGCTGTTGCCGGTGGCGGCGCGAAGCCGGCCGCTGCACCAGCAGCAGGTGCTGCAGCTCCCGCTGCCGCGCCGCTTGCCAAGGGCATGTCGGAAGACGCCGTACTCAAACTGTTCGAGCCCGGCTCCTACGAGCTCGTGCCACATGACGGCATGCGCAAGACGATCGCCAAGCGGCTCGTCGAATCCAAGCAGACGATCCCGCACTTCTACGTCTCGCTCGATTGCGAACTGGATACGCTTCTGGCGCTCAGGGCCCAGCTCAATGCTGCCGCTCCGGAAAAGGACGGCAAGCCGGTCTACAAGCTCTCGGTCAACGACATGGTGATCAAGGCGCTGGCGCTGGCTCTGCGTGACGTTCCGGATGCCAACGTGTCCTGGACCGACAGCAACATGGTCAAGCACAAGCATGCCGACGTCGGCGTCGCCGTGTCCATCCCGGGCGGCCTGATCACGCCGATCGTTCGCCAGGCGGAGCTGAAGAGCCTGTCTGCCATCTCCAACGAGATGAAGGACCTCGGCAAGCGCGCCAAGGACCGCAAGCTGAAGCCCGAGGAATATCAGGGCGGCACGACGGCGGTCTCCAACATGGGCATGATGGGCGTCAAGGACTTCGCCGCCGTCGTCAACCCGCCGCACGCCACGATCCTTGCGGTCGGTGCGGGCGAGGAACGCGTCGTCGTCAAGAACAAGCAGATGGTCATCGCCACTGTGATGACGGTCACGCTTTCGACCGACCATCGTTGCGTCGATGGCGCGCTCGGCGCCGAACTGCTCGGAGCCTTCAAGCGCTACATCGAAAACCCGATGGGCATGCTGGTCTGATGTGGACAAGGACCGGCCCTCGGGCCGGTCCGTTCCTTGATCGCAACGCCGAAGGCGGGCCCGGACGATGAAAACACTTCTCTGCTACGGTGACAGTCTGACATGGGGCTATGACGCGTCCGGCCCGGGCCGTCATGCACTCGCAGACCGTTGGCCGAACGTGTTGCAGAAGGCGCTCGGGCCGGACGTTCATGTTGTTGCCGAAGGGTTGAATGGACGCACGACCGCCTATGACGATCACCTCGCCGATTGCGACCGCAACGGCGCGCGGATGCTGCCTACCGTCCTTCACAGTCATGCGCCGCTCGATCTCATGGTCATTCTGCTCGGCTCCAACGATATGAAGCCGATCATTCACGGCACGGCTTTCGGCGCGGTCAAGGGTATCGAGCGCCTGGTCAATCTCGTGCGTCGTCACGATTGGCCGGTCGAAACGGCGGAAGGCCCCGAAATCCTGATCGTTTCGCCGCCGCAGCTTTGCGAGACGGCAAACAGTGCGTTCGCGGCGATGTTCGCCGACGGCATCGAGCAGTCGGCGATGCTGGCGCCGCTCTACCGCGACCTTGCAGACGAACTCGATTGCGGGTTCTTCGATGCGGGATCGGTTGCAAGGACAACGCCGCTCGATGGCGTGCATCTGGACGCTGAAAACACCCACGCGATCGGCCGGGGCCTCGAGCCGGTCGTCCGGATGATGCTCGGTGTCTGAGATGACGGACGACGTCACCATCAGACCGGCGGAACGAAACGAGGCGGCAGAACTCGCCGTTCTCGTCGACATCGCCTCGCAAGGCTTTGCCGCCTGGCTCTGGTCTGGCGCGGTTCTTGGCGGGGCGACCGATACGGCTTTCGAGCGCGGGCGCAACAAGCTGCGCGAGGATGTCGGCCCTGGAAACTGGCGGGATGCGGTCGTTGCCGACCTCGATGATGAAATCGCGGGGGTATCGATCGGCTACGGTATCGACGCTTCGGTGGCGGAAATCGAAGCGAAGCATGCTGTGCTCGAACCCCTGCTGGCGCTGCAGCGGCCTGTGGTCGGCCACTGGTTCATCGATAGCCTCGGCGTTTACCGCCATCGGCGCGGCCGCGGCATCGGACGCAGACTGCTTGCACATGAAATTGCACGCGCCGGCTCGGCGCCGGTGAGCCTGATCACCGAAAGCCACAATGACAGGGCGCAGACACTCTACAGGGCAAACGGCTTCGAGGAGGCGGCTCGGACCGAGGCCGTGCCGCTCTTCGAAGGTAGCAGAAAACACGACTGGGTGCTCTTCACCCGCAAGGTCGCTTGAGACAAAGGCAGGAAACACATGGCTGAGAATTACGACGTCATCGTCATCGGTTCGGGTCCGGGAGGCTATATCGCCGCTATTCGTGCGGCGCAGTTGGGCCTCAAGACTGCGGTCGTCGAGCGCGAGCATTTGGCTGGCATCTGCTCCAACTGGGGCTGCATTCCGACCAAGGCGCTGCTTCGCTCGGCCGAAGTGCTGCACTATGCCCAGCATCCGGGCAGCTACGGCATCAAGATCGAAGGTGCGGTGACGCCCGATCTGAAGGCGATCGTTGCCCGCTCGCGCGGCATTGCCGAGCGCATGAACGGCGGCGTCGGCTTCCTCATGAAGAAGAACAAGGTTGACGTCATCTGGGGCGAGGCCAAGCTGACCAAGCCCGGCGAGATCGTCGTCGGCAAGACGACGAAGGCGATCGTTCAGCCGCAGGCGCCGCTGCCGAAGAACACCAAGGGCGAGGGCACCTATACTGCCAAGCACATCATCATCGCCACCGGCGCCCGCCCGCGGGCCCTGCCGGGCATCGAGCCCGATGGTAAGCTGGTCTGGACCTATTTCGAGGCGATGAAGCCGGAGGAAATGCCGAAGTCGCTGCTTGTCATGGGCTCGGGCGCGATCGGCATCGAATTCGCTTCGTTCTACCGCACCATGGGTGTCGACGTGACCGTGGTCGAGGTCATGCCGACCGTGATGCCGGTCGAAGACGCCGAGATCTCCGCCATCGCCAAGAAGCAGTTCGAAAAGCAGGGCATGAAGATCCACCTTGAGGCCAAGGTGACGAAGGTCGATAAGGGCGCGAACTCGGTCACCGCCCATGTCGAGATGAAGGACGGCAAGGTCGAAAAGATCACCGCCGACCGGATGATCTCCGCCGTCGGCGTTCAGGGCAATATCGAGAACCTTGGTCTCGAAACGCTTGGTATCAAGACCGACCGCAGCTGCATCATCATCGATGGCTACGGCAGGACCAATGTTCCCGGCGTCTACGCGATCGGCGACGTTGCCGGCCCGCCGATGCTCGCCCACAAGGCCGAGCACGAGGCCGTCATCTGCGTGGAGAAGATCGCAGGCTTGCCGAATGTCCACCCGATGGACAAGCTGAAGATCCCGGGCTGCACCTATTGCCACCCGCAGGTCGCCTCGGTCGGTCTCACCGAAGCCAAGGCAAAGGCCGAGGGCCGCGATATCCGCGTCGGTCGCTTTCCCTTCGTCGCCAACGGCAAGGCGATTGCCCTTGGCGAAGATCAGGGCATGGTCAAGACCATCTTTGACAAGAAGACCGGCGAGTTGCTGGGCGCGCACATGGTCGGCGCCGAGGTGACCGAACTCATCCAGGGTTTCGTCGTCGCGATGAACCTGGAGACGACAGAAGAAGACCTGATGCACACGATCTTCCCGCATCCGACGATTTCGGAGACGATGAAGGAAAGCGTGCTCGATGCCTATGGGCGTGCGCTGAACGCCTGATGGACCGGCCGTCGCCGGAACTTTTGGCGCGATCCCGCATTGATGACGCGACCTTGTCCTCAATGCACGGAGATCACCATGGCTGTAAACGGCGTCGGCATCCTGGCTGCGATCATCATCGGCGGTTTTGCCGGATGGCTTGCGGAGAAGTTCATGAACAGCGATGTCGGGCTGTTCATGAACATAGCGCTCGGCATCATCGGCGCGGTGGTGTCGAATATCATTCTGGCAGCCTTCGGCATGGCTTTTTCCGGCTGGCTTGCCTATCTGGTCTTCGGCTTTATCGGCGCCTGCCTGCTGATTGCCGTCGGCCGCGCTGTCAAACGATAGCCTGCGACGCTTCCTGCGTCAGCGATCGGGCTATCCAGAAAAAGGTGGCCTGACATTTCTCGTCGAGCCATCTATATAGATCGAAAAAGGGTCTGCCGGCACCAAGCCGCAGCCGCCGCGACGAGGAAGACAGTATGGTAACGGTATTCGATGCCGTCTCTGAAGGGGCGCAACGCGTCCGCCATCCGGAAAAGGCCCACAAGCCCGATACCGAAATGCTGCGCAAGCCGGAATGGATCCGCGTCAAGGCGCCGACCTCCAAGGGCTATCAGGAGACGCGCGAGCTGGTGCGTTCGCACAATCTCGTCACGGTCTGTGAAGAAGCCGGCTGCCCCAACATCGGCGAGTGCTGGGACAAGAAGCACGCCACCTTCATGATCATGGGCGAGATCTGTACCCGCGCCTGCGCTTTCTGCAATGTCTCGACCGGCAAGCCGAATGCGCTCGACATGGCCGAACCCGAGAACGTCGCCAAGGCCGTCAAGCAGATGGGCCTCTCCCACGTCGTCATTACCTCCGTCGACCGCGACGACCTGGCCGACGGTGGCGCCGAACATTTCGAGAAGGTGATCTGGGCGATCCGCGCCGCTTCGCCGCAGACCACCATCGAAATCCTGACGCCCGACTTCCTGAAGAAGCCTGGCGCACTGGAGCGCGTCGTCGCCGCCAAGCCTGATGTGTTCAACCACAACATGGAAACCGTACCGGGCAACTATCTCACCGTCCGTCCGGGCGCCCGATACTTCCACTCCATCCGCTTGCTTCAGCGCGTCAAGGAGCTCGATCCAACGATGTTCACCAAGTCCGGCATCATGGTCGGCCTCGGCGAAGAGCGCAACGAAGTGCTGCAGCTGATGGACGACCTGCGCACCGCCGACGTCGATTTCATGACCATCGGCCAATACCTGCAGCCGACCCGCAAGCACCACAAGGTCGAGAAGTTCGTCACCCCGGAGGAATTCAAGTCCTACGAGACGGTCGCCTATACCAAGGGCTTCCTCATGGTCGCCTCGAGCCCGCTGACCCGCTCGTCGCACCATGCCGGCGACGACTTCGCCCGCCTGCGGGCAGCGCGCGAAAAGAAGTTGGCGGCTGCTGCCGGGTAGAACCGAGGCACTTCGAAACAACAGGAACTCCGGCCCCAGTGCCGGAGTTTTCGTTTGACGGTTACTCATCTCGGGCGATGTGCATAATTTCCCGATTGCGCGCGAAACTTGCGAATTTTTGGCCGATCGCGTATCGGCTGTTCTCTCTTCCTTGATTGGAATGCTGATGGTTCGATATTTGTCGAACCAAGACGCCGCTTTTCTTTTGAAGAGCCTATGCCGGGTGCCGATCATCTGATCGATCGTCAGGTTTCGATCGTGACAACGATGATTTTCCAACCGACCCTAGACCGGGATTGTTTGGCGGAGTTTGTCGATGGATCAGCCAGTAGCGCCTGGGAACGTGAACGACGTCGACGATGCCGTTGCTGCCGGTCATATCCGCAATGCCAGGCGTATCCTCGTGGTCGGATGCTCCGGTGGTGGCAAGTCGACGCTTTCGCAGAAGCTGGCTCGGCATTTCGACCTTACCTACATCTCCATTGATCGCGATATTCTGTGGTTGCCTGGCTGGGTCCAACGCGATCGGGCCGAACAGCGCCGACGCATCGTCGAGAGGATCGCCGACGATCGCTGGATCATGGATGGCACCAATCCTTCGACCTTCGATGTCCGCGTGCCGAGAAGCGATATCGTGGTCTGGGTGCGGATGCCGCGGCTTCTCTGTGTCTGGGGCGTCGTCACCCGCTGGCTGAAATATCTCGGCCGCGCCCGCCCGGAAATGGCGCCGGGCTGCATCGAGAAGGTCGATTGGCAGTTCCTCGAATTCATCTGGACCTTCGAGGACAAATTCTCGCCGCGTATCGTCGCAGGCCTTGCCCAGCACGGCCCGCATGTGCCGGTTCTGCAGTTGAAATCGCGGCGCCAGATGCAGAGGCTCCTTGATCTTCTCGGCGTGCCCGCTTAACTCCCTTCTATGCCGCACTTTGAAACAAACCATGTCGTCAAGCACACGGCCGACCAGATGTTCGATCTCGTCGCTGATGTCGAACACTATCCGGAATTCCTGCCGCTCTGTGAGGCGCTGACCGTGCGCTCACGCAAGGAAAGGGATGGCAAAATCCTGCTGCTGGCTGACATGACCGTCGGCTACAAGGCGATCCGCGAGACCTTTACGACGCAGGTGCTGCTCAACAAGGCCGAGCGCCAGATCGAGGTCAAATATATCGACGGTCCGTTCAAATATCTCGACAATCGCTGGCGCTTCGAGCCAGCGGGTGAGGGGCAGTCGATCGTGCATTTCTACATCGACTATGAGTTCAAGAGCCGCATTCTCGGCGCCTTGATGGGCTCGATGTTCGACCGTGCCTTCCGCATGTTCTCCGACGCCTTCGAGAAGCGCGCCGACAAGATCTACGCCGTCTGAGCGACCTCGGTCAGCATCTCGAGCGCCGTTCGGATGGTTGCCAACCGCACGGCGTCGCGGCCGATATCGCCGTAGCGCATCTCGCGGTGGAGGGCTGCGCCGTTGCGGCCGGTTGCTGACAGATGGACCAGGCCAACAGGCTTTTCCATCGATCCGCCGCCCGGGCCGGCAATGCCGGTCACGGCAACGGCAAAGTCTGCCTCGGAGCGCGCAACCGCGCCGCGCGCCATTTCGATGGCGGTCTGCCTTGAAACTGCGCCGTGCGCTGCGAGCGTTGCCGGATCGACACCGAGCATCTGGATCTTGGCGTCGTTGGAGTAGGTGACGAAACCGCGGTCGACGACGGCGGATGATCCGGAAATTTCCGTCAGTGCCCCGGCAATCAGGCCTCCCGTGCAGGATTCGGCGGTTGCCACCTTGAGACCGCGCGCGGTGAAATCGGCAATGATTTTGCCGGCCGTCGCCTGAATGTCATTCGGCCACATCATGGGCTCCCCCTCCGGTGTAGACAACGGTTGCGGTCGCGATTGCGGCGATACCCTCGTCGCGGCCGATGAAACCGAGCCGCTCGTTCGTCGTCGCCTTGACCGAGCAGCGGTCAAGATCGATGCCGAGCATGTCGGCAAGGTTCTCCCGCATCGCCTGGCGATGCGGCCCGACTTTCGGGGCCTCGGCAATCAGCGAAATATCGGCATTGGTGATCGTGCCGCCGCGCTGACGCACAATGTTTGCCGCATGTTCGAGGAAGATGCGCGATGCGGCACCCTTCCACTGCGGGTCGGACGGCGGGAAGTGATCGCCGATATCACCGGCACCGCAGGTAGCAAGCAGCGCATCTGTGAGCGCGTGCAAGGCAACGTCGGCATCGGAATGGCCGGAGAGCTTCTTGGTGTGCGGAATAAGGACGCCACAAAGCGTAACGCCATCACCTTCGACCAGCTGGTGTACGTCATAGCCATTGCCGGTGCGAACGTCCGGAATCAGATGTCGCTTGAGTTTTTCGTCGGCCATGGCGATGTCCCTTTTCAGTGTGAGCTTGACGTTGTCGACCGTGCCTTCGACGAGGGTAACAGGGATCCCCGCCCATTCGGCGATTGACGCGTCGTCGGTGAAATCTGTGCGGCCGCTTGTCGCTGCGGCTCGGTGGGCGTCGAGGATGGTCTTGAGGTCGAAGGTCTGCGGTGTCTGTGCCGCATGAAGGTGATTGCGCGGAACGGTTTCGGTCACCATGCCGGCGGCATCGGCGCGCTTGAGCGTATCGGAAACGGCAAGCGCCGGCAGCACGGCACGCGCTCCCCTTGTCAGCGCATCGGCACAGCGCGACAGCAGGGCGTGGTCGGCAAAGGGGCGCACGGCGTCGTGAATCATCACGTTGCGTGAGCCGGTTGCCGCTACGGCTTCAAGGCCTGCGAGAACCGATTGCTGTCGCGTTGCGCCGCCGTGGACCACGATCAACTCGCGCGCCAGCGATCGCCTGCGTGCCGCTGCCAGCAGATCCTCGTCATCGGGGTGGATGACAACCACGATCGGGCCGGTCCCCGGCCATGTCGCGAAAGTGTCAAGCGTATGGGCGATAACGGGCTTGTCGCCGATGGTGCGGTACTGCTTCGGCCCTTCGGCCGACTGTCCCGCGCGCTCGCCGCGCCCTGCTGCAACAATCACGACGCCGCAGGAAAGCTGTTCTTCAGGCTGCATCTTCTGTATGTGGTCCCGGATTTCGCCAATCTTCGCCGTGATGTACCGCGAAGGTCCGTGCTTTGCCAGCCGAGCAGGGAAATTTGCCCGACGCATCGAAATCGCTTGGCAAGCCAAAGAACAATGTCTAAAAATAGTGCAAGAACAACATGTGCCTGAAAGATATGCATTTGCCAGCTCCGGCTCTGTCAACACCGCTTCGGATCGGGAATATCGAAATCCGCAACCGGGTGGCGCTCGCCCCGATGTCTGGCGTCACGGACCTGCCATTCCGCACCTTTGCCTGGCGCTTCGGCGCAGGGTTCGTCGTGACGGAAATGGTGGCGAGCCGCGAACTGGTCGGCAACGCGTCGGAATCCTGGGCCAGGCTGAAGAACTCCGGCATCAAGCCGCATATTGTTCAGCTTGCCGGACGTGAGGCCCATTGGATGGCCGAGGCGGCAAAAATCGCTGCCGCTAATGGCGCCGACGTCATCGATATCAACATGGGCTGCCCGGCAAAGAAGGTGACGGGTGGCTATTCCGGCTCGGCGCTGATGCGCGATCCTGACCATGCTCTGTCCCTGGTCGAGGCAACGGTCAACGCCGTGGATGTACCGGTCACGCTGAAGATGCGGCTTGGCTGGGACGAAAACTCGATCAATGCGCCGCTGATTGCAAGAAGGGCGCAGGAGGCCGGTGTCCAGGCGATTACCGTGCACGGCCGCACCCGGATGCAGTTCTACACCGGCAGGGCCGATTGGGATGCGATCCGCGCCGTGCGCGAGGTCATTTCCGTGCCGCTGGTTGCCAATGGCGACGTCGATACGGTGGCGGATGCCGAAGAGATCCTCAGGCGCTCCGGCGCCGACGCCGTCATGGCCGGGCGGTCTTCGCAGGGCCGTCCTTGGCATGTCGGCGTTCTCGCTGGCGCGTCAAGCCATCCCGACCAGGCTGAGATCGCCGACATTTTCGTGGAGCACTATGAGATGATGCTCGAATTTTACGGTGCCGACACGGGCCTGAGGCATGCACGCAAGCATGTCGGCTGGTATCTCGACCGTTTCGCACCTGATCTTGCCGGGGCAGAGAAGGGGGCGATCCTGACATCGACCGATGCCAGATCAGTCGCCGCGCGCGCATCCGATGCAATTCAAAGTTCGCTTGCGACCTTCTCTGGCGAAGGGATCGCCGCATGACCGAAAAACCCAATCCGGAAGCCTTGGCTGCTGCCAACGGGCTGTCGATGGCGGTGCTGAATGCCATTCAAAATCCGGTGATCCTTGTCGATGAGAACGGTCTCGTCGCCTTCGCCAACTGGGAAGCGGAGTCCTTTTTCGGTGCCAGCGCCAATCATCTGGCCCGGCACGATATCAGCGCCTTCATTCCGTTTGGCAGCCCACTTCTGACGTTGATCGAGCAGGTGCGCGAGCGCAGGGCCCCGGTCAACGAGTATCGCGTCGATCTCAGTTCGCCGCGGCTGGGCGCCGACAAGCTGGTTGATCTCTATGTGGCGCCAGTCATTTCGGAGCCCGGCTCCGTCGTGGTCGTCTTCCAGGAGCGGTCGATGGCCGACAAGATCGATCGCCAGCTGACACATCGGACGGCGGCGCGGTCGGTCACCGGCCTTGCCTCGATGTTGGCGCACGAGATCAAGAACCCGCTTTCCGGCATTCGAGGGGCCGCGCAATTGCTTGAGACTTCCGTCAACGACGAGGATCGGGCGCTGACGCGGTTGATCTGCGACGAGACCGACCGGATCGTCTCGCTGGTCGATCGGATGGAAGTGTTTTCCGACGAGAGACCCGTCGATCGCGTGCCGCTCAACATTCACTCGGTGCTCGATCATGTGAAGGCGATCGCCAAGGCGGGCTTTGCGCGCCGGATCAAGGTGACGGAGAATTACGATCCATCGCTTCCGTCGGTCTTTGCCAACCGCGACCAGCTCGTGCAGGTGTTTCTCAATCTCGTCAAGAACGCAGCGGAAGCGATCGGTGATCGCCACGAAGGCGAGATCATGCTGACGACCGCCTACAGGCCCGGTATCCGGCTTTCGGTCGCGGGCACCCGAGAAAAAATCTCGCTGCCGCTCGAATTCTGCGTGCATGACAATGGTCCCGGCGTTCCTTCTGACTTGCTGCCGCATCTGTTCGATCCGTTCATTACGACCAAGACCAATGGTTCGGGCCTCGGACTGGCGCTCGTCGCCAAAATCATCGGCGGCCATGGCGGCATCGTCGAATGCGACAGCCAGCAGAACCGCACGACTTTCCGCGTCCTGATGCCGGCCTCCAAGGGGCAGGCGGCGGACGAAGACGAACTGCCTATGACAAAAGGAAACATTGCATGACGGGTGCCACCATCCTCGTCGCGGATGACGACGCAGCCATTCGCACCGTGCTCAATCAGGCGCTGAGCCGCGCCGGCTACGATGTCCGGATCACGTCGAATGCGGCCACGCTCTGGCGCTGGATTTCCGCCGGCGATGGTGATCTTGTCGTCACCGACGTTGTCATGCCCGACGAGAATGCATTCGATCTGCTGCCGCGCATCAAGAAGGCGCGTCCCGATCTGCCGGTTCTTGTCATGAGCGCGCAGAACACGTTCATGACGGCGATCAAGGCCTCCGAAAAAGGCGCCTATGATTATCTGCCGAAGCCCTTTGACCTGACCGAGCTGATCGGCATCATCGGTCGGGCGCTGGCCGAACCGAAGCGCCGCCCGTCCAAGGTCGACGACGATTCGCAGGATGGCATGCCGCTCGTCGGTCGCTCGGCAGCGATGCAGGAAATCTACCGGGTTCTCGCCCGCCTGATGCAGACCGATCTGACGCTGATGATCACCGGCGAATCCGGCACGGGCAAGGAACTGGTGGCACGCGCACTGCATGACTACGGCAAGCGCCGCAACGGCCCCTTCGTTGCGATCAATATGGCGGCAATCCCGCGCGATCTGATCGAATCGGAATTGTTCGGTCACGAAAAGGGCGCCTTCACCGGCGCCCAGACGCGTTCGACCGGTCGTTTCGAGCAGGCCGAAGGCGGCACGCTGTTCCTCGACGAAATCGGTGACATGCCGATGGACGCACAGACGCGGTTGCTGCGTGTGCTGCAACAGGGCGAGTACACGACGGTTGGCGGTCGCACGCCGATCCGCTCCGATGTGCGCATCGTCGCGGCAACCAACAAGGACCTGAAGCAGTCGATCAACCAAGGTCTCTTCCGCGAGGACCTGTACTATCGGTTGAATGTGGTGCCGCTGCGCCTGCCGCCGCTGCGCGACCGCGCGGAAGACATTCCCGATCTTGTGCGCCACTTCGTGCAGCAGGCCGAGAAGGAAGGTCTGGACGTCAAGCGTTTCGATCAGGAAGCGCTCGAACTGATGAAGGCGCATCCGTGGCCGGGCAACGTGCGCGAGCTCGAAAACCTCGTGCGCCGACTGACTGCGCTTTACCCGCAGGACGTCATCACGCGGGAAATCATCGAAAACGAGTTGCGCTCGGAGATCCCCGACAGTCCGATTGGAAAAACACAGGCGCGCAGCGGTTCCCTTTCGATCTCGCAGGCGGTCGAGGAGAACATGCGGCAATATTTCGCCGGCTTCGGTGACGCGCTTCCACCGAGCGGTCTTTACGAGCGTGTGCTTGCCGAGATGGAGTATCCGCTGATTCTTGCGGCTTTGACGGCGACGCGCGGAAACCAGATCAAGGCGGCCGATCTGCTCGGGCTCAACCGCAACACGCTGCGCAAGAAGATCCGCGAACTCGGCGTGTCAGTCTATCGCAGTTCACGCACGGCTTGACTTGGTCACAGCCACCGTTGCATTTTCGCCACAATACGTTGCTTGAACGTGTTATGACCGCCGAGTCGAGCGGTGTTGCGCTGCTTTGCCTGGCCGTTGGAGCTGTGGCTCATGCGCAACAGCCCCGATTGACGGTCCGGTCAATACCTTGACCCGGAATGTGAGTGAGAATTGCCGGTGCCCACGGGCGTCGGTTGGGGGAATGTCTTTATATGGTGGACGCAATGGCCTTGCCGCTGGGGACAGATGACGGAGTCGCGGCGCAGGACCGCCGCGCGTCCTTTGCCCTGCCGGGCCTCATGCTGGCGATCGGTGCCCTGGTCTGCGCAACCCTGTCGCTGCTCGTTTTGCTTGGGCTGACGCCGATCAGACTGGAGCGCAACGTCTTCATCGCCTGCGCGGCGATCAACGGCCTGTTCGTGATCGGCCTGATCTACCTCATCGTTCGCGAGATCCTCAGATTGCTTCGCGCGCGTCGCAAGGGCCGCGCTGCCGCACGGCTTCACGTGCGCATCGTCGCGCTGTTTTCGATCGTCGCCATCACGCCTGCCATTCTGGTCGCGATCTTCGCCAGCATAACGCTGGATGTCGGCCTTGACCGCTGGTTCTCGCTGCGGACGCAAGCGATCGTTCGCTCGTCGATCAGCGTCGCCCAAGCCTATGTGCTGGAAAATGCCAGCTATCTGCAGGGCCAGACCGTGTCGATGGCGAACGATCTGGAGCGCAATCGGCAACTCTACAGCCTCGACCGAACCGGCTTTACCGAGCTGGTGACGCGCCAGGCGAGGGGCCGCGGCATGCTTGGCGCCTTCCTCGTCCGTGCCGATGGTAGCGCCATTCTCCAGGCCAATATCTCGACGGAGAAGCCCTTGCCGGCCATCCCGCCGGACGCGCTGAAAAGCTCGGTTTCCGGCCAGCCGACATTGATACCACCAGGGATTACCAACCTGGTGGGGGCGGTGATCCCGCTTGACGACATTCCCGGCACCTATCTCTACACCGTTCGTAACGTCGATCCGGAAGTGATGCGTTCGCTGCGGCTGATGGAAGAAAACACCGCCGAATATAAGACCCTAGAGGCGGGCCGCGCCTTCACGCAGATCGCCTTCGGCGTTCTCTACATCGGCTTTGCGCTGATCGTGCTGCTGGCGGCGATCTGGACGGCAATCGCGGTTGCCGACCGTATCGTTCGGCCGATCCGGCAACTGATCGGCGCCGCCGACAGCGTTGCCTCGGGCAATCTCGACGTCGTGGTGCCGGTGCGTGCCGTCGACGGCGACGTCGGCAATCTTTCGCGCACGTTCAACAAGATGGTCTCCGAAATCCGCACCCAGCAGGAGCAGATTCTGGAGGCCAAGGATGAGGTCGATCATCGGCGGCGGTTCATCGAGGCCGTGCTTTCAGGCGTGACGGCAGCTGTCATCGGCGTCGGCCGCGATCGGCAGATCACCATTGCCAACTCTTCTTCAGAAGAGTTTCTGAAAAAGACAGCGCCGGATCTGCTCGGTGCCGATCTGCGCGCGGTTGCGCCTGAGATCGAGGAAGTGCTGGTCGAAGCTGAAAGCCGGTACCGCAACAACTTCCGCAAGCAGATCAACATCATGCGCGGCGGAACCGAGCGCACGCTGAACGTCCAGGTGACGCGTGAAGAGGGCGGCGAGGCAAACGAATCCTACGTCATCACCATCGACGACATCACAGATCTCGTAATCGCACAGCGCTCGACCGCCTGGGCCGATGTCGCGCGCCGCATCGCACATGAAATCAAGAACCCGCTGACGCCGATCCAGCTTTCTGCCGAACGTCTGAAGCGTCGCTACGGCAAGCAGATCGACCAGGAAGACAGGGTCGTCTTCGATCAATGCACCGACACGATTGTCAGGCAGGTCGAGGATATCGGCCGAATGGTCGACGAGTTTTCTGCCTTTGCCCGCATGCCGAAGCCGACGAAGGAGAAGGTGGATCTGCGCGCCATCCTGAAGGACGCGGTCTTCCTGCGCGAAATGGGCAACAACCACATCAGCTTCATTCGCGATTTTGGCAACGAGCCGCTTGAGGGCATGTTCGATGGCCGCATGCTCGGCCAGGCTTTCGGCAATATCGTCAAGAATGCCGTGGAGTCGATCGAAGCGGTGCCGACGGACGCTGTCCGTGGCGAGCCGAAAGTGCACGTACGGAGCCAACGGGACGGAACCAGCGGCCGGTTTGTCGTCGATGTCATCGACAATGGCAAAGGCCTGCCGACCGAGAACCGGCATAGAATTTTAGAACCGTATATGACGATGCGCGAGAAGGGCACGGGCCTTGGCCTCGCCATCGTCAAGAAGATCATTGAGGACCATGGCGGACAACTGGAATTGCACGACGCACCGGCCGATTTCGATGGCGGCGTCGGAGCAATGATCCGCGTGATCCTGCCGCCCGCCGGAGAAGCCGGGGGCGAAGACACTTTGAAGGGTAAGGGTACGAGCGATGGCCGCTGACATTCTGGTTGTGGACGATGAGGAAGACATTCGCGAGATCGTATCCGGCATCTTGTCCGACGAGGGGCACGAGACCCGAACGGCTTTCGACAGCGACAGTGCGCTCGCAGCGATCAGCGACCGCGTGCCGCGGCTCGTCTTTCTCGATATCTGGATGCAGGGCAGCCGCCTCGACGGCCTCGCTTTGCTCGACGAGATCAAGGGACGCCATCCCGATTTGCCTGTTGTCATGATCTCGGGTCACGGCAACATCGAGACGGCCGTCAACGCCATCAAGCGCGGCGCCTATGATTTCATCGAGAAGCCGTTCAAGGCCGACCGTCTGATCCTGATCGCCGAGCGCGCGCTCGAGAACTCCAAGCTGAAGCGCGAAGTCTCGGAGCTGAAGAAGAAGTCGGGCGACCCGGTCGAGCTGATCGGTACCTCCGTTGCCGTTTCGCAACTCCGGCAGACCGTCGAAAAGGTCGCGCCGACCAACAGCCGCATCATGATCCAGGGACCGTCCGGCTCCGGCAAGGAGCTGGTGGCGCGCATGATCCACCGCAAGTCGACACGCTCGACCGGGCCGTTCGTGGCGTTGAACGCTGCGGCGATCACACCCGACAGGATGGAGATCGCGCTTTTCGGAACCGAGGGAACGCCGGGGCAGCCGCGCAGAACGGGTGCGCTCGAAGAGGCACATGGCGGCATCCTCTATCTCGACGAGGTCGGCGAAATGCCGCGTGAAACGCAAAACAAGATCCTGCGTGTTCTCGTCGATCAGCAGTTCGAACGGGTCGGCGGCACCAAGCGCGTCAAGGTCGATGTCCGCATCATCTCCTCGACAGCCTACAACCTCGAAAATATGATCTCCGAAGGTCTTTTCCGCGAAGATCTCTTCCACCGGCTCGCGGTCATCCCCGTGCGGGTGCCGGCGCTGGCCGAGCGCCGTGAGGACATTCCGTTTCTCGTCGATATGTTCATGCGCCAGGTCAGCGAGCAGGCGGGCATTCGCCCGCGCAAGATCGGCGACGATGCGCTTGCCGTGCTGCAGGCCCACGACTGGCCGGGCAACATTCGCCAGCTGCGCAACAATATCGAGCGCCTGATGATCCTTGCCCGCAGCGACGGTCCTGACACGCCGATCTCGGCCGACATGCTGCCGACCGAGGTTGGCGATACCTTGCCGAAGATCTCCGCGCAGGGCGACCAGCACATCATGACGCTGCCGCTGCGCGAGGCTCGCGAAATGTTCGAGCGCGATTATCTGATCGCTCAGATCAACCGATTCGGCGGCAATATTTCCCGCACCGCCGAATTCGTTGGAATGGAGCGGTCGGCGCTTCATCGCAAGCTAAAGTCGCTGGGCGTTTGAGCGGTAAACTTCTTCCGGCTGGTGGCCGCCTGTTCCTGGGTGAAACAACGACATGAAGGTGATCATTTGTGGTGCGGGGCAGGTCGGCTACGGCATCGCCGAACGGCTTGCTCAGGAAGACAATGACGTCTCGGTGATCGACACCTCGGCGGCGTTGATTGCCAACATTACCGAAAGCCTCGATGTGCGCGGCTATGTTGGACACGGCGCCCATCCGGATGTGCTGGCAAAAGCCGGTGCCGACCAGGCCGACATGCTGATTGCGGTCACGCTGTTCGACGAAGTCAACATCGTCGCCTGCGAAGTGGCGCATGCGATCTTCAGCGTGCCGACCAAGGTCGCCCGTATCAGAGCGCAGAATTATCTGGCGCCGGAATACGCCAACCTGTTCTCCCGCGAGAACGTCCCGATCGATGTGACCATTTCGCCCGAGGTCGAAGTCGGGCGATTGGTGCTTCGGCGCATTTCGTTCCCCGGCGCTACGGATGTTGTGCGCTTTGCCGACGACCGTATTGCCATGGTGGCGATCGAGTGCATGGAAGACTGCCCGGTCGTCGACACGCCGCTGCAGCAGCTGAGCGAGCTGTTTCCCGATCTGCAGGCAACCGTGACCGGCATCTTCCGCAACGGCAAGCTGATCGTGCCGCATTCGACGGATCAATTGCAGACCGGCGACCTTGCCTATGTTGTCTGCGACCGGGATCATGCGCGCCGGACACTGTCTCTGTTCGGCCACGAAGAACAGGAAGCGCGTCGTATCGTCATCCTCGGCGGCGGCAATATCGGCTATTTCGTCGCCAAGGCGATCGAGGAAAACCAGCCGAGAACCCGCGTCAAGCTGATCGAAAGCGACCGCGACCGAGCCGTGATGATGGCTGACAAGCTCAGCAACACGGTCGTCCTCAACGGTTCGGCGATGGATCAGCGCATCCTGATGCAGGCCGACGTGCAGGACGCAGACCTGGTCGTGGCGCTGACCAACAACGACCAGATCAATATCCTCGGCAGCATGATGGCAAAACGCCTCGGTGCCAAATCGACACTCGTCCTGATCAACGAGCCGTCCTACCAGGACTTCGCGGGAACCGCCGGCGTTGATGCCTATATCAACCCGCGTGCGGTCACGATCTCGCGCGTTCTCCAGCATGTGCGCAAGGGGCGCATCCGCTCGGTCTATGCCGTCCAGAAGGGGATGGCGGAAGTGATCGAAGCAGAAGCGCTGGAGACGTCGCCGCTGGTCGGCAAGGCGCTACGCGAGCTGGATCTGCCCGACGGCATCCGCATCGGCGCCCTCTACCGGGACCAGACATTCATTCGCCCGCACGGTGACACCAAGATCAAGGCCAAGGACCGCGTGGTGCTCTTTGCGTCTGCCGATTCGGTGCGCCATGTCGAGCAGCTTTTCCGCGTCAGCATCCAGTTCTTCTGAGGTCAAACAAAAGCCATGCCGAGAATTGCCTATGTCAACGGCGCCTACGTGCCGCACGCCGATGCTGCCATCCACATCGAAGACCGCGGCTACCAGTTCGCCGACGGGGTCTACGAAGTCTGCGAGATCCGTCATGGCTTCATCGTCGATCTGACCCGGCATCTCGACCGCCTCAGCAGATCCTTAAGCGAACTTCGCATCGATTGGCCGATGAGCCGAGCCGCGCTGATCCACGTTATCCGCGAGGTGCTGCGCCGCAACCGGGTGCGAAACGGCCTGTTCTACATGCAGGTGACGCGTGGTACCGCGCGCCGCGATCACGTGTTTCCGGCAAAGGGTACTGTGCCGACCATCGTGGTGACGGCGAAACGCACCGATGCCGCAGTGATCGCCAGGAAAAATGCCGAAGGCATCTCCGCGATCACGGTTCCGGAGAACCGCTGGGATCGCGTCGACATCAAGTCGGTCGGCTTGTTGCCGAACGTGCTTGCCCGCCAGAGGGCCAAGGAGGAGGGCGCCCACGAGGCGATCTTCGTCGACCCCGATGGTACGGTGAAAGAGGGCGCCGCCACCAACGTCTGGATCGTCGATCGCGACGGCGTGCTGCGCACGCGCCCGGCCGATCACGGTATCCTGAGAGGCATCACCCGCACGACCCTGATGGACGTCGCAGCACCTCTTGGCATCAGGATCGAGGAAAGAGCATTCACCGTCGACGACATGCTCGCAGCCCGCGAAGTCTTCATCACTGCCGCCACGAGCATCTGTTTTCCGGTCGTTTCCATCGACGGCAAACCGATCGGCAACGGTCATCCGGGAAGCATAGCACAGAATATTCGTGAAGCCTTTTTCGGCGTTGCGGAAAAGACATTGATTTGATACCAAACTGACAGAGGTGTCGGGGGAAGCGTACTTGTGACGCCTCTGATTGAAAAAATAGACAAAATGCACCGGCGCGAGACGTCGGCAAATAAGAAAGAATCGGCGCGATGGCGGAACGTTCTCAGAACTTGCAGGATCTTTTTCTCAATACGGTCCGCAAACAGAAGATTTCTCTGACAATTTTTCTTATCAATGGCGTCAAATTGACGGGCGTCGTCACGTCTTTTGACAATTTCTGTGTGTTGTTGCGCCGCGATGGTCATTCGCAGCTCGTCTACAAGCACGCGATCTCGACCATCATGCCGGGCCAGCCGCTGCAGATGTTCGAGAACGAAGAAGCCGCATCCTGACGGGACGTTAGGCACATTACCAAACGGGATTCAAAGTCGTCGTCGATCATTCCGGAGCTTGAAACGCTCCGCGACGACATGCGCGCGGTCGTGATCGTGCCGGTTCTGAAAAAGACCGGCAGGCAGGCGGCTGAAACTCTCTCTGCAACCAGCACCCGCACCGACGAAAGTCGGCTGGAGGAGGCGACTGGCCTGGCTCGGGCGATCGACCTGAACGTCGTTCATGGCGCCATCGTTTCAGTGGCTCAGCCAAAGCCGGGGACGCTGTTGGGCACCGGCAAGATCGAAGAGATTGGCCACATCCTCGTCGAACAGGATGCCGGCCTCGTCATCGTTGACCATCCGCTGACGCCCGTGCAGCAGCGCAACCTGGAAAAGGAATGGAACGCCAAGGTCATCGACCGGACGGGCCTGATCCTTGAAATCTTCGGGCGACGCGCTTCCACCAAGGAAGGCACGCTGCAGGTCGATCTGGCGCATCTCAATTATCAGAAGGGCCGGCTCGTGCGCAGCTGGACCCACCTTGAGCGTCAGCGCGGTGGTGGCGGCTTCATGGGCGGCCCCGGCGAAACTCAGATCGAGGCCGACCGGCGCCTGCTGCAGGACCGCATCGTCAAGCTCGAGCGCGAGCTGGAGCAGGTTCGCCGCACCCGGCAATTGCATCGCTCCAAGCGCAAGAAGGTTCCGCACCCGATCGTGGCGCTTGTCGGCTACACCAACGCCGGCAAATCGACGCTGTTCAACAGAATGACCGGAGCCGGCGTGCTGGCCGAGGACATGCTGTTTGCAACGCTCGACCCGACGCTGCGGCGGTTGAAACTGCCGCATGGCCGCATGGTGATCCTGTCCGACACAGTCGGCTTCATCTCCGACCTGCCGACGCATCTTGTCGCCGCCTTCCGTGCGACGCTCGAAGAGGTGCTCGAAGCCGACCTGATCCTGCATGTGCGCGATCTTTCCGATCCGGACAATCAGGCGCAGGCAAGTGACGTTCTGCGCATCCTTGCTGATCTCGGTATCGACGAGAAGGAAGCGGCAGCGAGGCTTGTCGAAGTCTGGAACAAGATCGACCGGCTTGAGCCGGAAGCGCGCGAAGCCCTGACGAACAAGGCTGCAAGCACTGATAACACCGTGGCGGTCTCGGCGATTACAGGCGAGGGCGTCGACGTGCTGCTTGCCGAGATCGGTCGTCGTCTGTCCGGCGTCTTGACAGAGTGCACCGTCGTTCTCGGCGTCGATCAGTTGCAGCTTCTGCCCTGGGTCTACGAACACGCGATCGTCGATGGTCGCGAAGATCTCGAGGACGGCACGGTCAGCCTCGATCTGCGCCTGACCGAAAACGAGGCTGTGGACCTGGAGCGGCGTCTCGGCAACGGGCCGAAGCCGGTCGCCGAAGACTGGTAAGATCTTCTGCCTGAGGCGCTATCGCCTCAGGCCAATTGCCGTTCGATCGCCTTGGCCGCTTGCCAGAGTTCTTCCATCCGTTCCAGCGTTGCCGCCTCGAGCGTTTCTCCGTGAGCTTCAAGCTCATGCTCGATATGGGCAAAACGGCGGCGGAACTTGGTGTTGGTGCCGCGCAGCGCCATTTCAGGGTCGGCGCCGACATGCCGGCCGATATTCACCACCGCAAAGATCAGGTCGCCGAGTTCATCGGCTACCTTCGCACGGTCCTTTTCCCGCAGCGCTTGGCGCAGCTCGCCGATCTCTTCCTCGATCTTGTCGAGGATCGGTTCCGGCTCCGACCAGTCGAAACCGACTTTGGCGGCGCGCTCCTGAAGCTTCAGCGCCTCGATAAGGGCCGGGAAGCTGCGCTGGATCGAGCCCAGATGACTGGCAGCGCCGTCGGATGGCAGGCCGCGTGTGGCGCGCCGCGCCTGGCGCTCGGCCTTTTCAGCCTGCTTGATCTTGTCCCACTGGGTCTTGACCGTTTCCGGCGTGTCGGCGTCCGAACGGGCGAAAACATGCGGGTGGCGGCGGATCATCTTGCGCGTAACGGCCTCGACGACATCGCCGAAGGCGAATTCGCCGGCCTCTTCGGCCATGCGGGCGTGAAAAACCACCTGCAGCAGCAGGTCGCCCAGCTCGTCGCAAAGGTCATGCATGTCGCCGCGCTCGATTGCGTCGGCAACTTCGTAGGCTTCCTCGATCGTATAGGGCTTGATCGTTTCGAACGTCTGGACGACGTCCCAGGGGCAGCCGGTCTCCGGCTGCCTGAGCGCCTGCATGATGTCGAGAAGGCCCTTGATGTCGCGTGATGGTTCCATGGGATCAGTTCAACGGAATGGCGTTGTCGTTTTTGCCCGACTGGTAGCTGTCGGACAGGTGCTGATAGCGCTCGCGGATGCGCGCGTCCTGGGCCGCAAGCTTCTCTCGCGTTGACTGGTCGGCGTCCTTTGCGACCGCTGCGATCGACGACGACGTCCAGAAGGCGTTGTTCTGCGCGTAGCCGCCGGGTTCAAGCAGGAACACTTCCTTCAGGATCTTCAGGTCGTGCGGAATGGAGAAGCTGTCGCGCGAATCTTCGTGGCTGAAGAAATAGTAGAAATTGTCAAAGCCCGCCCAGGTGATCGCCGACAGGCACATCGAGCAAGGCTCGTGCGTGGAAAGGAAGATCAGATCGCGCGTGTCAGGCTTTTCTGCCATCTCGTAGAAGCGCTTGAGCGTGTGCACTTCACCGTGCCAGAGCGGGTTTTCGGTCTCGTTGTTGGTCTCGGCGAGAACGAGAGAAAGGTCTGTTTTGCGCAGGATCGCGGCGCCGAACACCTTGTTGCCTGCGGCGACACCCTTTTCCGTCAGGGGCAGGATGTCCTGCTCGATCACGTTGAGCAGCCGTTCGGCCAGTTCGGATTGTGTCATGTCTTCAGTCTCCGGCAGATGTGTTGCGGCATTTAACGGAGGTTGCCCCTTTGGCGCAATGGCCACCGACAGCGCCACCGGCCGGCCCTTCCGGAGATATTTGCTCAAAATGCTGCATGGCCGAGCAAAACAATACGTGACCCGAAAGCCATTGAAATTTCTGTTTCTTCAATTGCCGTGGGCTATGCGGGATATTCAGCGGAGCCTGTAGTAGGAACCGATTGCAAGAACATGGTGCAGCAGCTCTCCGTCTTTCCCGCATTCTTTCGCGTCGCGCAAAAGCGCGTGGCGGTGTTCGGCAATGGCGACGAGGCCTTTGCAAAGGTGCGGTTGCTGCTCAACACCGAAGCTTCGATCGTCGTCTACGCGGACGCGCCCGAGGCAGACTTCGCGGCATACCTCGGCGAGCGCGTGATTGAAACCGTGCGCGATACCTTCGCTCCGCACCAGCTTGAAGGCGTCATCCTTGTGTTTGCCGCGACTGGCAATGCGGCCAAGGATCGCCAGATCGTCATTGCTGCACGCGAACAGAAAATCCCGGCAAATGCCGTCGACCAGCCCGACTACTGCGATTTCTTCACGCCGGCGCTCGTCAATCGCGCACCAGTTGCCGTTGCGATCGGCACCGAAGGCGCCGGCCCGGTGCTTGCCCAGATGATCCGGGCACAGATCGACCAGCTGCTGTCGCCGTCGCTGGGGCTCGTTGCGTCGCTCGCAGCCAGCTATCGTGATGCCGTCGATCGACTGGTGCCGCGCGGCGTTGCGCGCCGCCTGTACTGGCGCCGTTTCTTCCAGGGGCCGGTTGCGGACAAGGTTGCGCTGGGTGATGTCGCCGCCGCGCGCCGCGAGGCTTCTCGCCTGCTTGATGCCGCGCATGCCACCGCGGGCCACGTCTGGCTCGTCGGCGCCGGTCCGGGCGCCGAAGACCTGCTGACGCTCAGGGCGCAGCGCGTGATGATGGAAGCCGATGCGATCGTCTATGATGCGCTGGTGCCGCAGGCGATCGTCGATATGGGTCGCCGCGATGCGGAAAGGCTCTCCGTCGGCAAGCGCAAGGGTTGCCACACGAAGTCGCAGGACGAGATCAACCAGCTGCTGGTGGAGCTCGCGGGTGAGGGCAAGCGCGTCGTTCGCCTGAAATCCGGCGATCCGCTTGTCTACGGCCGTGCTGGCGAAGAGATGGCAGCATTGCGCGATGCGGGCATTACCTATGAGATCGTGCCGGGCATCACTTCCGCCTTTGCCGCTGCTGCCGATTTCGAACTGCCGCTGACCCTGCGCGGCGTCGCGTCGTCACTGGTCTTTACAACCGGCCACGATCTGACCGGTGAAGTGCTGCCCGACTGGGCGCGGCTTGCCGTCTCCGGCGCCACGATCGCCGTCTATATGGGCCGCACTGTCGCTGCGTCGGTTGCCGGTCGCTTGATGCAGGCGGGCTTGCCCGCAGAAACCACCGTGGCTGTGATCGAGAACGCCAGCCGTGCCGATCGCCGGCTGATGCATGGCACGCTGAAGGACTTGCCGGACCTAGAGGGCCGCACGGAACTTTCCGGCCCGGTGATGGTCATTATCGGTGACGCTGTCGCCGGCGCGAATTTCGAGCGTTCCGAGCCTCTGGTGGCGGGCAAACGCACCAACAAGCAAACGAAGATCGAAGCTGCGGAGCGCAGCGAACAGATTCTGAACTAAGGGAAACGTCATGGTGAACAAGGTTTTGACGGCAAATCGGCTTTCGGATGGCATATCCGTCTGGCTGGATGCCTCGGGCAACTGGGTCGAATCGCTCCAGCAGGCCTTCATCGCCCGCCATGCCGAGGCGGTCACCGCACTGGAAGCGACAGGCAAGGTTGCCTTCGACGACAACAAGGTGGTCGATGCCAATGTCGTCGACGTCGAGGAAGTCAACGGCACCCTGCGGCCCTTGCGCATGCGCGAGCGTATCCGGGCCGAAGGCCCTTCGATCCCCTATGCCGCCGGATACAATGGCCTTGCCGGCCCGAACTTTGCTGCCTGAGGAACCGATACAACATGTACCGTTACGATGAATTCGATCATGCCTTCGTCTCCTCGCGCGTCGACCAGTTCCGCGATCAGGTCGAGCGCCGCCTGAGTGGCGAGTTGGCCGAAGACGCATTCAAGCCGCTGCGCCTGATGAATGGCGTATACCTGCAGTTGCACGCCTACATGCTGCGCGTTGCGATCCCCTATGGCACGCTGTCCAGCCGCCAGATGCGTATGCTCGCCCACATCGCCCGCAAGTATGACCGCGGCTATGGCCACTTCACCACCCGTCAGAACATCCAGTACAACTGGCCGCGCCTTTCCGACACGCCGGATATCCTGGATGAGCTGGCAAGCGTCGAGATGCACGCGTTGCAGACGTCGGGCAATTGCATTCGCAATGTGACGGCCGATCATTTCGCCGGCGCTGCTGCCGATGAAGTCGCTGATCCAAGGCCTTATGCCGAAATCCTCAGACAATGGTCGAGCGTTCACCCGGAATTCTCGTTCCTGCCGCGCAAGTTCAAGATTGCTGTCACAGGTGCTGAGCGCGACCGCGCCGCGATCCAGGTGCACGACATCGGCCTGCACCTGAAAAAGGATGAGGACGGCCGCATCGGCTTTGCCGTTTATGTCGGTGGCGGACAGGGCCGCACGCCGATGATTGCCAAGAAGATCCGGGACTTCCTGCCGGAAGAGGACCTGCTGTCCTACACGACGGCGATCATGCGCGTGTACAACCTGCATGGCCGTCGCGACAACAAGTACAAGGCGCGCATCAAGATCCTCGTCCACGAAACCGGTGCCGAAGAGCTTTCCCGTCAGGTCGAGGTCGAGTTCGCGGCGCTGAAGGATACGGAGCTGAAGCTTCCAGAAGCTGATATTCAGGCCATCTCCACCTATTTCGCGCCGCCAGCGCTGGAGCCGCGTGCCGAGGGCTGGGAAAGTCTGGCGCGCTGGAAGAAGACCGATCCGGAATTCTCACGCTGGGTTCACCAGAACGTGCAGCCGCACAAGCATCCGGACTACGGCATGGTGACGATCTCGCTGAAGCCGATCGGCGGCATTCCGGGGGACGCGACCGACGCGCAGATGGAGGCTGTTGCAGACATCGCCGAGGAGTATGCCTTCGACGAGATCCGTGTCAGCCACGAGCAGAACCTGATCCTGCCGCATGTGGCTCTGGCTGATCTGGAGCCGATCTACCGGGCGCTCGTCGTTGCCGGCCTGGCGACAGCCAATGCCGGACTGATCACCGATATCATTGCCTGTCCCGGGCTCGACTACTGCGCGCTTGCAAATGCGCGCTCCATCCCGGTGGCGCAGGAGATCTCGACGCGCTTCGGCGCGCCTGAACGTCAGGCTGAGATCGGCGAACTGAAGATCAAGATCTCCGGCTGCATCAATGCCTGCGGCCATCACCACGTTGGCCATATCGGCCTGCTCGGCGTAGAGAAGAAGGGGGCGGAACTCTATCAGATCACGCTCGGCGGCTCCGGCGACGAGAACACGTCGATCGGCGAGATCATCGGTCGCGGTTTCGAACCGGAAAAGGTGACCGACGCGATCGAAACGATCGTCGATACCTATCTCGGGCTGCGCAATGACAAGTCGGAGACGTTCCTCGAAGCGTACCGTCGCGTCGGCCCGCAACCCTTCAAGGACGCGCTCTACGGCGGCAGCGCACAGGAAGCCGCTTGAGGCGCAAGGAACGGACATGACAAAAATCTGGAAAGAAACCGGCTTTGTGAGCGACGATCCCTGGATCATCGAAAACGACGAGACCAAAGCGGGTTCCAACGAGAAGGCGATACTCGGCTTCGAGACGTTTCTCGCCAAGGTGGCTGAGACGGACGAGGTGGGTTTAGGCGTAGTCGTCGCTCCTGCAGATGACGTTGCCAAGCTACAACCCTATCTCGATCGTATTGCGCTGGTCGCGGTCGCGTTCCCGGCCTTCAATGACGGGCGGGCTTTCAGCCATGCGTCGCTGCTGCGCGCGCGGCTTGGTTTTGCCGGTGAGGTGAGGGCTGTCGGCGACGTTCTGATCGATCAGATCCCGTTGATGCTGCGTTGCGGCGTCGACAGTTTCGCGGTAACCAATGCCATGGCCCTGAAGCGTCTGACGGAAGGCCGGTTGGCCGGTATCGCCAACCACTATCAGCCGACCGCGAGACCCTCTGCTGACGCCAGGTCCTATAGCTGGCGGCGCGTTTCTTGAAGGCAGTGCTGACCGCGACAGTGTGAAGCACGCCGAAATGCGCGAAAGCGACTATATTTAGAAGGGAATTCCTTCCCGTTGAGTGCGGCTTGGAATATCCGCGTATTGTTGATAGACAGGGTCATCATTTACAGGACTGTAGCCACGATGAATGCTCCGGCAAAAACGGAAGATTTCGCGATCCAGGCACCCGCCGGTGTCTTCGTTGAAACGGTGACGAGCGTCACCCACTATACGGATCGGCTCTTCCGCTTCCGCATGACCCGTCCTGCGGAGTTCCGCTTCCGCTCCGGCGAGTTTGCGATGATTGGTTTGATGGTCGGCGACAAACCCGTCTACCGCGCCTACTCGATCGCAAGCCCGGCCTGGGACGAGGAACTCGAATTCTTCTCGATCAAGGTTCCTGATGGCCCGCTGACATCTCACCTGCAGGCGATCAAGCCAGGCGACAAGGTGCTGATGCGCAAGAAGCCGACCGGCACGCTGGTGCTCGACGCGCTGGTTCCCGGCCGCAGGCTCTACATGTTCTCGACCGGCACCGGCATTGCGCCTTTCGCCAGCCTGATCCGCGACCCCGAGACCTACGAGAAGTTTGAGGAAGTCATCCTCACGCACACCTGCCGCGATGTGGCCGAGCTGAAATACGGTTTCGACCTCGTCGAGGAAATTCGCAATCACGAATTCCTGAACGAGATCGTCGGCGACAAGCTTCGCCATTATGCGACGGTGACCCGCGAGGACTATCCCTTCAAGGGCCGTGTGACCGACCTGATGGTCAACGGCAAATTCTTTGCCGATCTCGGTCTGCCGCCGCTCGACCCAGCCATCGATCGCGGAATGATCTGCGGCTCGACGGCAATGTTGAAGGACACCAAGGAAATCCTCGAGGCCGCAGGCCTGACCGAGGGGTCCAACAACAAGCCGGCCGAGTTCGTCATCGAGCGCGCCTTTGTCGGCTAACTGACGACAAGATACGAAACATCGTCGCAGCATTTGGAGGGCGCATCATCGGGTGCGCCCTTTTTCGCATCTGTGCGACAGTCGCGACCGGAGCATGAGCTATGCGTTTCCGGCAGCCCCGATCTGAGCAATCAGCGTACCGGCAGCCTTTCGCAGACACTATCGTTCCCCAGCATTTTCATATGTCGCTCGACCGCGTCCATGCGGAACGAACGGCCAAGAAGGAGTCCCCGCCGGAGATCGCCGGCGACAGCGGATCTTGCAGGGAGTGGCCCATGAGCCTTGAGACCAGAATTCGCCGCAAATCGTTGCATGACCGGATCGTCACGCCGGAGGCGGCGGCGGCGCTCATCGAGGATGGCATGACGATCGGCATGAGCGGCTTTACCAAGGCAGGCGACGCCAAGGCGGTGCCGTTGGCCATGGCGCAGCGTGCGGCGCAGGAGAAGTTTCGCATCACCTTGATGACCGGGGCCTCGCTTGGGCACGACATCGACAAGATCCTGACGGAAGCGGGTGTTCTCGCACGCCGGCTTCCCTTCCAGTCCGATCCGGCCCTTCGCGCGGCGATCAACCGCGGCGAGGTCATGTTCATCGACCAGCATCTGTCTGAGACCGTCGAGCAACTCCGCTCCGGCCAGATCAGCCCGATCGACTATGCCGTCGTCGAGGCCGTGGCGATCACCGAGGATGGCGGCATCGTTCCTTCGACATCGGTCGGCAACTCCGCAAGTTTTGCGATCCTCGCCAAGAAAGTGATTGTCGAGCTCAATCTCAGCCACAGCCCGGAGCTTGAGGGGCTGCACGACATCTACATCCCGGCGAAACGCCCATCGCGCACGCCGATCCCGGTCGTTGCCTGCGACATTCGCGTCGGCTCGCCCTATATCCCTGTTGATCCGGACAAGATTGCCGCGATCGTCATCACCGAAAAGCAGGACAGTGCCGCGCGCATTTCGCCGCCCGATGCCGAGACCAATTCGATCGCGGGCCACCTGATCGGCTTTCTTCAGGACGAGGTGCGCAAGGGTAGGCTCGACATGACGTTGAACCCGTTGCAGGCGGGTATTGGCGTTATTGCGAATTCGGTTCTGAGCGGCCCCGTCGACAGCCCCTTTCATGATCTGCGCATGTACAGCGAAGTGCTGCAGGACAGCACCTTCGAGCTCTTTGAGGCCGGCAAGCTCAGCTTCGCCTCGGCGGCATCGATGACGCTGAGCAGCGCCTGGGCCGATCGCGTCTTTCGCAACATCCGCGCCTACAAGGACAGGGTGATCCTGCGGCCGCAGGAGGTCAGCAACCACCCGGAAATCATCCGGCGCCTGGGCGTCATCGGCATCAACACCGCGCTCGAGTTCGATATCTACGGCAACGTCAATTCGACCCATGTCGGCGGCACCGACATGATGAACGGCATCGGCGGTTCCGGCGATTTTGCCCGCAACGCCTTCCTGTCGATCTTCGTCGCCAAATCGGTGGCCAAGGGTGGGGCGATCTCGTCCGTGGTGCCGATGGTTTCCCATGTGGACCACACGGAGCATGACGTCGATATTCTGGTCACCGAGCACGGGCTTGCGGATCTCCGCGGGCTGGCGCCGCGCGAGCGCGCGCCGATCATCATCCGCAACTGTTGCCATCCCGCTTACCGCGAGTTGCTGGGGGATTACTTCAAGCGGGCTGTTGCAGCGCGTGCGGGGCAGACGCCGCATATCCTCGAGGAAGCCTTCGACTGGCATGTACGTCGGCTGAAGACGGGCAGCATGTTGCCGGGCGCCTGATGCCTCAATCCCGAGCCAGGTAGTCCATCAAGGCTGACATCGCCGCCGCGGCACCCTCGGCGTCGGCAAGCACGATGGCGTCGATCGCCTCGATGTGGCGGTCGACCGATCCGCGCATTCGCTCAACGGTTGCGTCGGCAAACCAGATGCGTCGAGCGTGCGTCTGCAGCGGGGCGAGGGCGGCCGTCAGGAACGTATTGGGGCAGGCCTCCTCCATCAGTTCATCGAAGACCTTGTCGGCCACGAGGAAGCCTTCGAGATCGCCGGCATCCGCGCATCGGCTCATCTCTGCGGCGCATCCCTTCATGGCTCGTCGTGCATCCGCGTCGGCATGCTCCGCCACCAGGCTTGCCGCCAGCGGTTCCAGCTTTTGACGGGTTTGCATCACATGCGCTCGATCGTCCGGCCCGATTGTCGTTATCTGCAGGCCGACACGCGGGCGAACCTCCATCAGTTCCTGCCAGGCGAGTTTCTGAATGGCTTCACGCACGGGCGTACGGCCATGACCGGCAAGCTCGATCAGCTGCTTTTCCGTCAGCAGCATGCCGGGCACAAGCTTGAGCGTGACGATCAGTCGCTCGAGGGCGAGATAGGCGAGGTGGGCCTGGGAGTGAACCGACATACGCATCCCACAGTTTCTGATATATCAGAACGTGGCACAGTTTCGTTTCGATGGCAAACGAACTGATGACCACTAATCAGGAAGGATTATGCTGGTCGAAGTAATCATTATGAGTCGGTAAAAGCTTCAGATTTCAATGGCCTGAATAAAAGTGCTCGTTCGGCCGTTCCAGCCTTGAATGGTGTTGACGAAGAGGAAACTGCTTGTCAGTCTTCTCTAAAAAGAACGTCGGACATCGACGTTGAGGGGCTTGGGCTGAAGGTGGGTGCGTTTCTGGTCTGGTCGCTGATTGTGTTTGCGGGGCTGCTTGCCGTCCCGGCGGTCAGCCATACGAACGCGCAGACGACGTTCTCGCTGATGGCGTCCTCGATGGCTTTCGTCGGAATGGCGATTGCGCAGTTCATGGCGGCACGTCCGCCCGTCATCGAACCGCTGTTCGGCGGGCTCGACCGCATCTATCACCTTCATCGCCGGATCGGCATCTCCGTGCTGATGCTCATTCTCGTCCATTATTTCCTGACGCCTGATTTCAAGGGGCTGTCGTTCACCAGCGGTTTGAACCAGCTTGCTGCCTCCGCCGGCAAGTATGGCTTCTACGGGCTGACGGCGCTGCTTGTTCTCAGCATCGTCAAGATCATCCCGAAGACCAGAATCGAGATACCCTATCACCTGTGGCGTTATACCCATCGGTTCATCGGGCTCTTGTTCGCGCTTGTCGCGTTCCACCAGATGTTCATCAAGCGCCCCTATGACAGCACGGCGCTGCTGGCGGTCTATCTCAATGCGTTCGCAGCACTCGGGATCCTCAGCTACGCCTATACGCAGCTTCTGCCGTGGCTGAGGACGCGATGCTACGAGGTTTCCGAGGTCGAAAAGCACGATGGTGCGACGATCATTTCGGCGCGTTCAAAGGGGCGCGCGCTGAGGGCCAAACCGGGGCAGTTCGGTTTCCTGCGTGTCCTGAAGGCTGGTCTGCGCGAGCCGCACCCCTTCACAATCGCCGACATCGATGGCAACGGCACGGTGCGCTTCGCCATCAAGCCGCTCGGCGACTATACGCAGGCGTTGCGCGATCAGATTGCTGTCGGCGACCGGTTGAAGCTCGAAGGCGGATACGGCCAGTTCAATCACCGACGCGGGGCGAAGAAGCAGATCTGGCTTGCCGGAGGTATCGGGGTCACGCCGTTTCTCGCCATGGCCAGCCATTTGAAGGGCGATGAGGACCAGGACATCCACATGGTCTATTGCGTGCGCGACCGAAAGGAAGCCATCGGCCTTGAAACCTTCGAGGCGCAGGCGGAAAAGCTCGGCAACTTCAGCTTCGTGCTGCACGATTCGGCCACAGACGGGCGGCTGGACGCGGCCAAACTGGCGGCGGGCAGCGTCATCGATCCGGGCGAGGCCGATCTTTGGTTCTGCGGTCCTGCGCCGCTGCGGGAGGCGATCGTCAAAGGGTTGAAAGAGCTTGGAAAGAAGCCGCGTCGCGTAGAGTTCGAACAGTTTCAGTTTCGATAGCAGTTTTATTGAAGATTTTTGGATTAAGGGAGTACGGCCATGCGCAGTCTGCGTGAAATGCGAGCGAACGTCTCGTCAGGTGCCGGCATCCGCAATAGGCACGCACTGGCTCTGGCCGCCGGTCTGCTGGCCGCCATGCTCTGTCCCGGCGTCGCATCGGTGCGCGACGCTTTCGCCGAGGACGCCTTCTCGACCTACAAGGCGAATGTCGAGAACGGCAAGTACATGTTCAACGCCGCTGGTTGTGGCGCCTGCCACGGGTCGGGCGACGAAACTGGACTGCTGTCCGGCGGCATGGAGATGAACACGGCGATCGGCACTTTCTACGCGCCGAACATTTCGCCCCATGCCAACGGCATCGGTGGCTGGAGCAACGCCCAGTTCCTCAACGCTGTCATGGTCGGGCTTGATCGTGACGGCAACAATCTCTACCCGGTCATGCCCTACACATCCTATGGCGGTATGAAGCCGGAGGACGTGCTCGATATCAAGGCTTACGTCGAGACCTTGCCGCAATCAGACGCCGTCTCGAAGGAACATGAGATCGCTTTTCCTTTTAGTCGGCAAACGACCATAACTCTCTGGAAACGCAGCAATTTCACAGTTCAAGCCTACCAGCCGCGCGAAGCGTCGCAGATGGAGCGTGGCCGTTACCTGGTCGAAAATGTCGGTGGCTGTGGCGACTGTCACACGCCGCGCACGACGACTTATGGGCTCGACCTGGAAAGAGCTTTTCACGGCGAGAAGGGGCTGACCGGTGCGGTCGCACCGGATATCGGCAAGGCGAAGATGGCGGGGCTCACTGCGCCGGAAGTGTTTACCACGGGCCTTATAGACGAAGGCAAGAAGCTTTCGGGCGCACCGATCAGCGACCCGGTCATGCGACGGATCGCCAAGGGACTTTCGATACTCAGCGACGACGATCGTCGCGCGATCTACGCGTTCCTGTCCGATCGCGAGGTGAAAGCACCGGCGCCGGTGGCGCAGTCTGTGACGGCAGTGTGCAAGGAGACCACGGCCTCGACGGCGCTGACCGGCGACAATGCCGAAGTCGCCCAACAGGCCGATGCCTTCATCGGCAAGTATTGCCGCAACTGCCATGGGCCGGGTGAAAGCTCTCAAGGCAGCTACCCCGCCGGTGAGCTGACATCGATCGCCGCCGATGCCAATTTCGTCACGCCGGGCAATGCTGCGAAATCGCGCCTCTTCACCTCGGTCACCAGCGGCCGCATGCCGCTTGGCAAGCGCCCGACGGACGAAGAGGTCAAGGTGCTCGAGGACTGGATCAATTCGCTCAGCGAAAAGAACCTGCCGCAGACGGCAGCCACCAAACCCGCCCGATCGCGCCCGATGCTGTCCCATGACCAGTTCGTCGAGGCGGCGCTCAAGGACATTTCCAAGGTCAGTGCGCTTGATCGTCAGCACATGCGCTATTTCTCCTACCGTGACCAGTATAACGGCATGATGGGTTGCGAAGACGACGCCACGTTCATGAAGCGCATGGACGTGCTGGCCGGTGGCTTCAAGAAGCTGCTGAATTCCTTGTCCTATGGCCCGAAGCTGGTGGTGCCGGCGGAGGTGGACGGCACCAATGGTCTGCTCGTCCGGGTCGATCTGCGCGAGCTGCAGTGGGATAACGCTGATTACGATTTCCTGATCAAGCGCTATTTCTACGGCGTTGATCCGACGAGCGATGCGTCGCTTCAGGCGCTTTCCACCGAGACGCATACGCAACTGCCGATCATGCGGATCGACTGGTTCATGAGCAATGGCGCCCGGCCGGAGGTCTATAACAGACTGATGAAGCTGCCGACGCATATTCGCGAGCTGGAAACGCGCTTCAAGATCGATGTCGACGACAACATAAGGCGGCGTAACGTTCTGCGTGCCGGCTTTGCTGACGGTTCGTCCGGCGTATCGGACCACAATCGCATGCTCGAGCGTCACGACATGCCGTTTGGCGGCTACTATTGGAAATCCTACGATTTCGCCGGCGATGTCGGCAAACAGGTGCTCAAGCGTTTTCCGCATGGACCCAAGGAGTTGGGTGCGCTCGATGCCGGCCTTGTGCCGTTCGAGCACGACGGTGGCGAGATGATCTTTTCACTGCCCAACGGCATGCAGGGTTATTATCTGTCGACCGCGGCAGGAAAACAGCTCGATGTCGGGCCGACGACCATCGTTTCGTTCCGTGACCGGCCGATCGGCAAGGGCGTGGAGATCGTCAATGCCCGCTCCTGCTTCGATTGCCACGCCGATGGCATTCTGTCGAAACGTGATCAGTTGCGCGAGCATATCGCCACGTCGACGCTGTTCAGCAAGGACCAGCAGGGCGTGCTGTTGGCCATGTACGTGAAGCAGGAGGAGCTGGACGAGGCCTACCGCAAGGACCGCGAACGCTTCGTCGAGGCTCTGCAAAAACTCGACGTAACCGAACCGACGCCGGATGGCGGGCTTCAGAGCAAGCACGCACCCGGCGACGCCGAGATCGTCACCTACTTTGCCGACAAGTATGAAGATGAGCTCGACTTCGATGCTCTGGCGGCGGAGTTCGACATGACGCCGCAGCAGTTTTCTGAGGCGATCAAGCGAGTAGCGGAAGTGGATGTCCTGCGTCTCGGGCTTGATTGGGTCACGACGCTCGAAGCTGGCGGGACTGTTCCGCGCAACGAGGTCGAACAGCAATATGCCCTGTTGCTGGAGCCGCTCGCCCAGCGGCGCCCGCTCGATACCAGCACGATCGTCGTTGCCGGCACCGAGCAGCAGTCGGAGGAAAAACCGCAATCCGTAGCCGCAGCCGCGCCTGACTATCGCAAGCAGGAGAAGGCTGGCGGCACCAAGCTTGAGCTTGCCTTGAAGGTGCCGACGACGACGGCCAAGGTCGGTGACCAGCTGTCGTTCGAACTCAGCGTCAATCAGGCCTGCGAACTGCAGATCCTCTATGTCGAGGAAAACGGCAATGTCGAAATCATCCCAGATGAGATGATCGGCCACACGACGCTGCAGCCCGGCGAAAGCAGGCTGATCCCGCAGCCGGGAACCGGCACGCTGACCTTCGATACGGCAGCGCCCGCCGAAACCATGCTGGCCTTCTGCCGGGTTGGCGGTCTGGCCGATCAAAGGCTCACGGTGGAGAAAGCGCGCGCATTCGTCGTCCAATCGAAGTTGCCGCCGACGCGCGGATTGGCGGTCAATCTCGCGAAGAAGGCGCAGGCCGACAACGGCGCCAGCAGCGTGCAGATGGTAACTTTCGAGATTAGAGAATAGCGGATGCGCGATGGATGAATTGATGAAAGGGTTGATCGTCGCATCCGCAATGCTTTTGCCGCTCGCTTACCCGGCGCGCGCCTGCGACGCGTTAGTGAAAACCTCGGAGGCTCTCAACAGGGGCGACGAGGTCGGGGCGCGGGCAGCGGCCGCGCCGGAGCGCACGAATGCATGTTCGAGTACCGAGGCAGCGCTTACCCGGCGTGTAGCGGCGCTAGCAACGTTCAATCGCATCGCCAACGCAGTCGGGGCCGGTGCCAGGCTCGATACTTTCGAGGGTGAGCTTGAAGCTGTGCTGAGCGACGTCGGTGGGCCTTGGCAGATCCTCGACGCGCTCGGCGACATCGACCGGGAGCGAAAGAACTATGAACGTGCGGCAACCTATTACCAGCAGGCACTTGAGGATGCGGCCAACGAGGAACTGACGCCCGAGTGGATGGCGCCGGACAAGGCTTACATTCTGCGCCTCGATCGGCTCGCCTCCGAGATGCGGCTTGCAGCAATCAAGCCGGTGAAGCTTGCGATGCGCGGCGCCTGCAAGTTCTCCTATCGCGGTGTCTCGATCAGAAAGAAGGCGACGCCGGTTCGCTATGTCTTCGGAACAGCCGAGTTCACGCCTGAAGGGTTGCAGTCGGCAAAGGATTTGTTCGAGTGCCTGAAATCGGCAAAGGCGGATGCAATTACCTTGATCGGCCATACTGATCCGATCGGCAGCGCTGAGGCGAACCTGAAACTGTCGTTGGCAAGGGCCGAGGCGCTTGCCAACTATCTTGTCGGTGCTGGCTACAAGGGCACCTGGACGACGATTGGCAAGGGCGAGGAGGAGCCGTTCAAACCGGATGATCCGGGTGCCTACGACGAAGCGATGCTACATCAGTTGGATCGCCGCGTCGAAGTTGATGTGGAGAAATAGGCTGTGCTGCGCAAGGCTCTGATTTCGTGCGCTTTCTTTAGTCTAGCGGGTCTGCCGGCGCTGGCGGCCACGTCGGCGCTTGTCGTCGGCGTCGACGTCTATCCGCATGAGGTCAGCCTCGATGGCGCGGTCAAGGATGCGCGCGACGTTGCCCAGGCACTGAAGACGGCGGACGTCGGCACCATCCGCGAATTCATCAACGAAAAGGCGACGAAGGACGCGATCCGCGCCGGCTGGCTGGAACTTGTCGGTGCCGCGACAAAAGGCGACATGATCATCTTCACTTATGCCGGTCACGGCGCCCAGATGCCGGAACTTGTCGCCGGCAGCGAGCCGGATGGGCTTGATGAGTTTCTGGAGTTGCCGGGATTCGATCGTAGCCGGGCCGAGGAGACGGCAAAGGAGATCATCGTCGACAATGAACTCAATGCCTGGTTCGCGGAAGCTGAGGCCAAGGGTGTCCAGGTGCTGTTTGTCTCCGACAGCTGTTATTCCGGCGGCATGAACCGATCGATCTCCGGCAAGACGCGGCTCGCACCGACGGTGCGGGCGCAGTTGCCGCCGCCGTCGCAAGAGGCGGTTTCCGGCGCGGCGGTGAAGGATGCGGACCTGTCGCAGGTGACTATCCTTGCCGCATCGCTTGAGAGCCAGCTGACACCGGAGGTGGTGATTGAAGGCGAGCCGCGCGGCGCGCTCAGTTGGAGTTTCGCCCGCGCGCTTGAGGGGGCCGCCGATCGCGATGGCGACGGGCTGATTTCGCGGGTCGAACTCGAGGATTACGTCTTCTCCAACGTCAAGCTCCAGTCCGAGGCGCTGCAGGTGCCGAACTTCACACCACAGGTGCCGCGATCGGACAGGGAGATCGTCCTGTCGCTGCCGAGAAGTGCGGCGCTGGCAGACGGCAATGGTGCAGCAGCAACAGGCCGGTCGTCAAAGCTGAAGCCCGCCCGAGACATGGGTTGGACAGGAACGCTGGCGCTCAGCGTCAACGGCACAGCGCCGACGCTTGAAAATGTCGGTGGCAGCGGTGTTCCCTATCGATGGGATGCCACGAGCGGCACATTCTACACGCCGAACGGCGACGTTGCCGGCGAACATGTCGCTGCCGACATGGTGCAGGGTGTGGTCGATAAATTCATCCTTCTTGATTTCCTGAAGGTGCTTGCCGCGCAGAACCCGGGCAAAGTCTCGCTGACGCCGGTCAAGGACATCTATTCATCAGGCGACCGCCTGAACTTCGACGCTCCGCAGTCCGGATACGCGAACATGCTGGTGTTCAATCTGGCTAATACCGGGGAAGTCCAGCTTCTCGATGCCCAGGTCTCGGGCTCCGGCAGCCATGTGTTCAAGCTCAGGGACCTGGAGGTGGTCAAACCTTTTGGCGCCGATCATCTTGTGGTCGTCTCGACAAACGCCCCGATCGATGCGGTGGTTGCTGCTTTATCCAGCCCAGGCGTCGAGGCATCCGAGTTTCTGCGCCTTCTGGAAGAGCGGCTGGACGGCACCGACAGTGCCGTCGCTATCCAACCGCTCTACACGCGGGAGCGCGGGCAATGACCGCGGACATCGGTGTCTGGCGTTTCCTGCTGCCGCTCATGGCGCTGGGGACCTGTTCGCCTGTCTTGGCTGCGGACCGGGCCTTGCTCATCGGGATAGGAAACTATCAGAACCTGCCGCCGAAGCTGTTCCTGCACGGCCCGAAAAACGACCTCGTTGCCATGGAAGGATTGCTGACAGGCACACTCGGCTTCGATCGTTCCGCGATCCGAGTACTGAAGGATGAGCAGGCGACGGGCGCGGCCATCCTGTCGTCGATCGAAGAATGGCTGGTCGCGGGCACGCAGCCCGGTGACCGGGCCTATCTCTATTATTCGGGTCACGGTCTTCAGGTGACGGATCTCGATGACGACGAGGACGACGGCATGGATGAGGCGCTGGCGCCATTCGATCTGGTCGCCAAGAACAAGGATTGGGATGGCGCCATCACTGATGACGAGCTCGATGCCATCCTCGAACGCTTGAAGGGCAGGGCGGTGACCCTGGTGATCGACGCCTGTCACTCTGGCACGATCTCGCGGTCGCTCTCCAACGATGTGTCCGCAGGCATCGACGGCGCGCGTTTCCTACCGCGCCCCGTGGCGAAACCGGTGGAGCAGGCACTGACGCGCGGGCTGCGGATCGATCTCGGCGTCGTCGACAAGCCGGCCCACGTCAACGAAAGCGGTACCGTTGCCTGGAGCGCAAGCGCGCCCTATCAGGTGGCCTGGGACGATGTGCGGCTGCCCGTCGAAAGCCGTCACGGTGTCTTCACCGCGGCCTATGTCGCCGGGCAGATGGGGGCGGCGGCGGACGCGAACGCCAATGGCCTGACCAGCAACGCCGAGCTTTTCGAATATGTCACGGTGCAATCTGCCGCTTACTGCGCCTCGCAGAAAAAATGCGAGACCCTCGACCCGCAACTGGAGACGAAGGCGCAGAACCTCGGTGCCAGTGCCATAGTGCCGGTACAGGCGCGTGCGGATGCGAAGGCTCGGTATCAGCCCGTTACCGGCAGCAGTACCGGCCAGGTAAGCTATCAGGATGCGAATGCAATCGATGCGGTCGGCGATATCGTCGGCAAGGCCGACGCTGGTGACGTGACCCTCGGCATCGACAGGCCAACGTCGATGAAGGCCGGTGACGTGTTCAAGCTGACGGTCGCAAGCAAGATTGCCGGGAGCCTCATCCTGCTCGACGTCAATGCAGAGGGCGCAGCAACCCAGATCTTTCCCAACGAGTTCGCGCAGAAGATTACCCCACTCAGCGCCAACGTGCCTTTGACACTGCCGGACGAATATTACGGCTTCGACTTCGAAGCATCGGGCGAAGGTGAGAGTGCGTTCGTTGCCCTGGTGGTCAACGATCCCGTTGATCTGGCGGCGGTCGCGCCGAAGGCACGGGGACTCAAGGTCGAGCTCCGCGCGCGCGAGACCTTGAGCGAAATAGTCTCGCGGTTGCAGAAGACCTGGACCGAGGACCTGGATAAGCGCGGCATCCGCTGGTCGGTCGGTATGCTGCGCTATCACGTCGAGTGACCGCATTTCACGACGGCCAGATAGCAAAAAAGCCCGCCGGAAAGGCGGGCTTTCTGTTTGAAGTCTAGCTCGGATGCCTAGTGCAGGATCTGGCTGAGGAAGAGCTTGGTGCGCTCATGCTGCGGATTGTCGAAGAACTCGGCAGGCGAGTTCTGTTCGACGATCTGGCCCTGGTCCATGAAGATCACGCGGTTGGCGACCTGGCGGGCAAAGCCCATTTCGTGGGTCACGCACAGCATGGTCATGCCTTCTTCAGCAAGGCCGACCATCGTATCGAGCACTTCCTTGACCATTTCCGGGTCGAGCGCCGAAGTGGGCTCATCAAACAGCAGGATTTTTGGCTTCATGCACAGCGAGCGGGCGATCGCCACGCGCTGCTGCTGACCGCCCGAAAGCTGGCCTGGATATTTGAGGGCCTGCTCTGGGATCTTGACGCGCTTCAGGAAGTGCATCGCGATTTCTTCGGCCTGCTTCTTCGGCATCTTGCGAACCCAGATCGGTGCAAGCGTGCAGTTTTCCAGNGGGGATCTTGACGCGCTTCAGGAAGTGCATCGCGATTTCTTCGGCCTGCTTCTTCGGCATCTTGCGAACCCAGATCGGTGCAAGCGTGCAGTTTTCCAGGATAGTCAGGTGCGGGAACAGGTTGAAGTGCTGGAACACCATGCCGACTTCGCGGCGCACTTCATCGATCTTCTTCAGGTCGTTGGTGAGCTCGATGCCGTCGACGACGATCTTGCCCTTCTGGTGCTCTTCCAGTCGGTTGATGCAGCGGATCATCGTCGATTTGCCGGAGCCCGACGGGCCGGCGATGACGATACGCTCGCCCTTCATGACCTTCAGGTTGATGTCACGGAGAACGTGGAAGTCCCCGTACCATTTGTTCATTCCGTTGATTTCGACCGCAACGTCGGTCGCGGATACGGTCATCTTGGAAGCAGTGGCTGTATTTGCCATGCGGTTCCCCCCTTTTATCGTTTATGGGCCGTGTCGAGCACACGTTCCATGAAGCCTGAATAGCGCGACATACCAAAGCAGAAAAGCCAGAATATGAAGCCTGCGAAAATTAGCCCGGAGATCGGCGTGACCGCCGAGGCCCAGTTGGCATCCGAGAAGTTCAGCCGGACGATGCCGAGCAGATCGAACATGCCGATGATCGAAACCAGCGACGTATCCTTGAACAGTCCGATGAAGGTGTTGACGATGCCGGGGATCACCAGCTTCAGCGCCTGCGGCAGCACGATGAGGTTCATCTTCTGCCAGTAGCTGAGGCCGAGCGAATCGGCACCCTCATACTGCCCCTTGCCGATCGCCTGCAGACCGCCGCGCACCACCTCGGCCATATAGGCGGAGGCGAAGAACGACACGCCGATCAGCGCGCGCAGGAACTTGTCGAAGGTCACACCCTGCGGCAGGAACAGCGGCAGCATGACACTGGCCATGAACAGAACGGTGATGAGCGGGATGCCGCGCACAACTTCGATGAAGAACGTGCACAGCATCTTGATCACCGGCATGGTCGATTTTCGGCCAAGCGCAAGCAGGATGCCTAGGGGCAGCGATACCGCGATGCCGACGAACGACAGCACCAGCGTCACCATCAGGCCGCCCCACAGTGGGGTTTCGACGAAGGTCAGACCAAACCAACCGCCTGGCAAAAGGATAAGCGACAGGATCGGTAGCACGACGAGAAGCAGGATCGCATTAATGTTCTTGTAGGGGACCTTCGGGATCAGCATCGGCGTCAGGAACAGGATGAACAGGATGCCGATGAGGGCCGGCCGCCAGCGCTCCTCGATCGGGTAACGCCCGAAGAGGAATTGGTCGAACTTGGCATTGACGAAGGCCCAGCACGCGCCGCTCCAGCCGTCCGGCTGCGAGCCGCCCTGTGCGACGGTGGCGCAGACCCCACGCCCGCCGCCCGTCCAGGCGGCATCGATGAAGAGCCATTGCACTGCCGGCGGTACGAGCCAGGCGAGCACGAGCAGGCTTATGATCGTAAGAATCGAATCCTTCGGCGTCGCAAAGAGGTTCTTGCGAAGCCAGTAGGCAAGGCCGCCCGTCAGTATGGGAGCGGGTGCAGCCTCGATCATCGAAGTGCGGACGAAATTTCCCTGGTGCGTGTTCATGATCTTACCTTTCCACCAGGGCCATGCGGGCATTGAACCAGTTCATCAGCAAGGACGTCGACAGGCTCAACGACAGGTAGACGATGATCCAGATCGACACGATCTCGACCGCTTGACCAGTCTGGTTGAGGATCGTTCCGCCGACGGCAACCAAGTCTGCGTAGCCGATGGCGATCGCCAGCGACGAGTTCTTGGTCAGGTTGAGATACTGGCTGGTGAGTGGCGGAATGATGATCCGCATCGCCTGCGGCACGACGACGAGGCGGGTCGTGAGACCGGGCCGGACGCCCAGCGCGTGGGCTGCCTCGGTCTGTCCCGTTGACACGCCACGGATACCTGCCCGAACGATTTCGGCGATAAAGGCTGCGGTATAGAAGGAAAGCGCCAGGAACAGCGACAGGAACTCCGGTCCGATGACCGAGCCGCCGGTGAGGTTGAACTTGCCGGCGACCGGCACGTCGAAGGTGATCGGCGAACCCGTTGCAAGGAAGACAAGGAGCGGGAGGCCGACGACGAGGCCTAGCACTATCCACAGAACCGGGAGGCGCTGTCCGGTTGCTTCCTGCTTGATGCGCGCATAGCGGGCCACGAAGAAGCTGGCGATGACGGCGATCACGAACGCGTAGAAGACATACTGCGAGCCGTCGCCGAAGACCGGCTTCGGAAAGGCAATGCCGCGGTTGTTGAGGAAGATGTTGAGCGGCAGCGCTGCCGATTCCCGCGGTTGCGGAAGCACGGCCAGAACGCCGCTGTACCAGAAGAAGATGACCAGCAGCGGCGGGATGTTGCGGAACACTTCGACATAGGCGAGTGACAGTTTCGCGATCAGCCAATTGTGCGAGAGCCGCCCGATGCCGACAATGAAGCCGATGATCGTTGCGGTGATGATGCCGGTCACGGCAACCAGCAGCGTATTGACGAAACCGACGACGAGCGCGCGCCCGTAGGTGGAATCGCTGGTATAGGCGATCAAGGACTGTCCGACGTCGAAACCGGCACGCCCCTTGAGGAAGCCGTAGCCGGACGCGATGTTCGCACGCTTGAGGTTTTCGATCGTGTTGTCCGCTATCCAATAGACGACGGCAACGAGGATAACGACGGTTATGACCTGGTAAAATATCCCGCGCACTTGCGGGTCGTTGATGAACGAGCCCGAAGGTTTGCTCTTCTCAGGCGTAGTTGTGACGCCAATCGCCATGCAATGCCTCTTTCCCCTTGTCACCCTTTTGGGTGTTTTTATCGTTGGGATGGGGAAGCGGCGTGCCGCTTCCCCCTTTCGTGTCGGGCCGTCTTAACGGACCGGAGGAGCGTACTGAATTCCGCCCTTGCTCCACAGCGCGTTGAGGCCGCGTTCGATCTTCAGCGGGCTGCCGGCGCCAATGTTACGGTCGAAGACTTCGCCGTAGTTGCCGACTGCCTTGATGACGTTGACGGCCCATTCGTTGGTGAGGCCGAGGTCGGTGCCGATCTTGCTGTCAGCTTCGACGCCGAGGAAGCGCTGAACGTCCGGGTTGGTGGACTTCTTCATTTCTTCGACGTTTGCCTGCGTGACGCCGAACTCTTCGGCCTGGATCAGCGCGTAGTGAACCCAGCTGACGATATCGAACCACTGGTCGTCACCCTGGCGGACGGCCGGACCAAGCGGCTCCTTCGAGATGATTTCCGGCAGGATCATGTGATCGTCGGGCTTGGAAAGCGTCAGGCGCAGCGAATAGAGGCCCGACTGGTCGGTGGTGTAGACGTCGCAACGACCGGCGTCATAGGCCGCGTTCACTTCGTCGAGCTTTTCGAAGACGACCGGGTTGTACTGCAGGTTGTTGGACTTGAAATAGTCGGCAAGGTTGAGCTCGGTGGTGGTGCCGGTCTGTACGCAGACGGCGGCGCCGGAGAGTTCGAGGGCCGACTTAACGTTCAGGCCCTTGCGGACCATGAAGCCCTGGCCGTCGTAATAGTTGACCGGGCGGAAGTTGAAGCCGAGAGCGGTGTCGCGGTTGATCGTCCACGTGGTGTTACGGGCAAGCACGTCGACTTCACCGGACTGCAGGGCCGGGAAACGTTCCTTGGCCGAAGTGGGTGTGTATTTTACCTTGGAGCCATCCGCGAAGATCGCGGCAGCGATCGCCTTGCAATAATCAATGTCGAATCCGCTCCAGTTGCCCGAAGCGTCCGGGGCAGCGAAGCCGGCGAGGCCGGTATTCACGCCGCATTGGACAAAGCCCTTGGCCTTCACGTCATCGAGTGTCGCAGCCGAAGCCGCATGTGCGCCAATCCCCATGACAGCAGCGCCAACGAGGGCTGTCAGAATTCTTCTTGCCATTTTTAGAACCTTTTTCTGTTGTCGTTCGTTCCCGTCTGCACCAGCGCGTCTCCCTGCGCGTGCAGCCTCCGCCACCCTCATGGCGCGAGTGCAATCTATCTCATGCTCAAAATCAATGAGGGTCAAGAGACGTCGCCGATTTTCTGAACTTGCGAGTAAAAAACCTGAAATAAGCCAGAAGTTTAGGCAGGTTTTGCAGAGAACGGGCAATTGCTGGGCGAAAATTCGTCAATGGCTGCTGCTTTCGGTCGCAAAGCGCCTTTGTCGGATTTTGCCACTTGACCGCGGTTGTAGGGCGTTCGAAGAGTTCCGGATCGGTTTTTCAACATCGGAATATTCAATGGCAGACAGCGGCAATGTGAATGGCAAGATGGGTATCAACACCCGACTGGCCCATACCGGAAACAAACCTTCCGACTATTTCGGTTTCGTCAATCCACCGGTCGTTCACGCGTCCACGGTGCTGTTCCCGAACGCCAGGGCGATGGAGACGCGCGAGCAGAAATACACCTACGGCACCCGTGGCACACCGACGACGGATGCGCTCTGTGACGCGATCAACGAGCTCGAGGGAGCTGCAGGCACGATCCTCGTTCCCTCGGGCCTTGCTGCCGTCACCGTGCCGTTCCTCGCCTATCTCTCGTCCGGCGACCATGCGCTCATCGTCGATTCGGTCTATTTCCCGACCCGGCATTTCTGCGACACGATGCTGAAGCGTCTCGGCGTTACCGTCGAATATTACGACCCGATGATTGGCGCTGCGATCGAAAGCCTGGTTCGCCCGAACACGCGCCTGGTTCATACGGAGGCGCCAGGCTCCAATACGTTCGAGATGCAGGATATCCGGGCGATAGCCGACGTCGCGCACCGCCACGGCTGCGTTGTCACCATGGACAACACCTGGGCGACACCGGTCTATTTCAAACCGCTCGACCATGGCGTCGACGTGTCGATCCATGCTTCCACCAAATATCCCTCAGGCCATTCCGACGTGCTGCTCGGCACGGTCTCCGCCAACGCCGCCCATTGGCCGGCGCTGACGGAAGCCATGGTCACGCTCGGCGTCTGCGTGTCTCCGGATGACAGCTACCAGATCCTGCGCGGGCTGCGCACCATGGGCATCCGCCTCGAGCGGCACCAGGAAAGCGCGCTGTCGCTCGCCACGTGGCTGGAAGGCCGTGATGAGGTTGCCCGCGTTCTGCATCCGGCGCTTCCGAGCTTCCCCGGCCACGACCTCTGGAAGCGCGATTTTACCGGGGCGAGCGGCATCTTTTCCTTCGTGCTGAAAGCTGAAAGCCCCGAGCGCTTCAAGGCGAAGGCGCACGCGTTCCTCGATGCGCTGTCGCTGTTCGGCCTTGGATATTCCTGGGGCGGCTTCGAAAGTCTGGCGCTTCACGTTGGCCTGTCGGATCGAAAGGTGGCGTTGGCGCCGACCGAGGGGCCGGTCCTTCGCCTGCAGATCGGTCTTGAGGATGTTGCCGATATTCGCCGGGATATCGAGGCGGGACTTGCCGCAGCAAGGGCAGTCTGACCGTTTTTAGCGTTCGGGAGCGCCGTAGCCGTAGAGCCAATCGAAATCGGCTGCGAGCGCTTCCGGACCCTTCATCGACAGGACGATATCTCGCCCGAGCCGGAACGGGCCGCGGGCGTGGTAGGCGAAGCGGTTGAAAGCGGCGCGGCGGCGCACTTGGGCGATGCGTGGCCGGCGTGTGGCCTCGAAGGCCCTCAGCGCTTCGCTGATGTCGTTTGCGCTGCTGAGGCAGGCTGCAAGTGCGTCTGCATCTTCGATCGCCATGGCAGCGCCTTGCGCCGCAAACGGCGTCATCGCATGGGCAGCGTCCCCGATCAGAACGATCTTTCGTCCATCCTGCCAAGCGCCGTCAGTCACTGTGCAAAGTGGCCAATAGGTCGGCGCGTCGGCGTTTTTCAGCAATGTTTGCAGGCCGTTGTTCCAGGTTGAGAAGGCGTCAAGGTAGTCGCGACGCCTGACTTCGGAATCCTTGCCGACCCAGACGCCGTCGGTTTCCTTGCCTTCGATGATCGCAACCAGGTTGAAGCCGCCAATTTCTCGCAGGGGATAGGCGACAAGATGCGCCCGTGCGCCAAGAAAGGCGGTAACGCGATCCGGCTGCAGAAGGTTGTCGGCGGCAGCGCGCGTGACCGTCAAGCGCCAGGCGACATTGCCCGAAAACTGGACGGTGCCAGCACCCGCAATCGCATTGCGCAGGCGCGACCAGATGCCATCGGCACCGATGATCAGCGCCGGCGTCCGCCCGGTAGTGGAGGCAATCGCCTGTTCGGCATCGCCTTCGATGCGGTGTCCCAGGTGGAGACGGCAGCGCGGCTCGGCCGTCACGGCGGCAATCAGGATTCGTTGAAGGCTTGCCCGGTGTAACACGCCGTAGGGCGCGCTCCAGCGGTCACGGGCAAAACGCCCCGAGGGAACGCGTGCAAGCGCGCGAAGCGACTTTCCATCGACGAGCGTGATCGCATCCGGCTCGGTCCAGACGGATTCGAGCGCGTCGAGCAAGCCGAGTTCGCTGAGGATGCGCGATGCATTCGGGGAAAGCTGAAGCCCGGCGCCGACTTCGGTCAGAACGGCCGCCTGTTCGATAATGTCGACGTCGAAGCCGCGATGCGCGAGGCACAGGGCCGCCGTGAGCCCGCCGATGCCGGCACCGACGATCGCGACCGCGGTTGACATCCGCGCGGGTATCAGGTCGCCTGGAAGGTGAAGAGACAGCCCGGCGGGTTGGTTTCGGTCGCCTTCAGCTTCGGATTGTAGCGATAGAGCGTCGAGCAGTAGGAGCAGACCTTTTCATTGTCGTCGCCCATGTCGATGAAGATGTGCGGGTGGTCGTAGGGAACGGACGCGCCGGTGCACATGAATTCCTTGACGCCGATCTCGATTGCCTGATGTCCGCCGTCATTCTGGAAATGGGGGATGCTGTGGCCGGCCATGTCATGCTCCGATGTATGCAAGTCTTTGAGGGTCGAATTTGCCGGCACCATAGTGAGCTTTGTTGCAAAAGTGTAGCGGCAAACACGCCGCACCTGTGGTTTTTGCCGGGCCGGGGTTCCCCTCTACGGGACGACAAATTAGGTTGCGCCAAACCGATGCCGCCTCAAGGACCAGAATGATGGATCTCAATCCGCCGCCATTTTCGCACTTCACGCATGAAGGGCTGGATATCGCCTTCTTCGACGAGGGCGATCCTTCCGGTGCGCCGATCCTGCTCGTTCACGGCTTTGCTTCGAGCGCCAACGTCAACTGGGTTTTTCCCGGCTGGCTGAAGACGCTTGGCGATGCCGGTTACCGGGTAATCGCGTTCGACAACCGTGGCCATGGCAAAAGTAGCAAGCCATACGATCCAGCCCTCTACCATCCCCAGCAGATGGCCGGCGATGCGGTCGCACTGCTCGGGCATCTCGGCATCGCAGAGGCGCATGTGATGGGCTATTCGATGGGCGCGCGCATCTCCGCATTCCTGGCGCTTGCCCATCCCGACCGCGTGCGCTCTCTGGTGTTCGGTGGCCTCGGTATGGGCATGGTCACCGGGGTCGGCGATTGGGACCCGATCGCCGACGCGCTGGTTGCGCCGTCGCTCGATGTGGTGACGCATGCACGCGGCCGCATGTTCCGCGCGTTTGCCGACCAGACCAAGAGCGATCGTCAGGCACTGGCCGCCTGCATATCGACGTCGCGTGACCTTCTGACCGCCGAGGATATGGGCCGCATCGACGCTCCGACCTTGATCGGCGTCGGCACAACGGACGATATCGCCGGCTCGCCGCAGGAACTTGCAGACCTGATGCCGAATGCCTGTGCGCTTGATATTCCGGGCAGGGACCATATGCTTGCGGTCGGTGATCGGGTGTTCAAGAAGGCGGTACTCGAATTTCTCGAAGAGGTGGGGCGAGCTTAGGTGTGTCTACGACCTCTGGTCGAACTGTGGCCCGGCCATTTATGTCCTGCCGGATTTCCCCTATATTGAAGGCATCGACCGATTAAGAAGGAGTGCGACGATGGTCGCGACGACCGAACTTCGTCAGACGGAATCCCTCAAGTTGATGGACCCGATCTGGAGCAGCCTGCGCGAGGAGGCCCGTCTTGCCGCCGAGCAGGATCCGATGCTGGCAGCGTTCCTCTATTCGACGGTCGTCAACCAGCATTCGCTGGAAGAAAGCGTCATCTACCGTATCTGCGAGCGCCTCGATCATCCCGATCTGCAGGCGAACCTGCTGCGGCAGACATTTGCCGAAATGCTGGAGGATTGGCCGGAATGGGGCGCGATCCTGCGCGTCGACATCCAGGCCGTCTACGATCGAGACCCGGCCTGCACCCGCTTCCTTGAGCCCGTGCTTTACTTCAAAGGCTTTCACGCGATCCAGACGCACCGTCTCGCCCATTGGCTCCTGAAGCGCGGGCGCCGGGATTTCGCGTTCTATCTGCAGAGCAGGGCATCCAGCGTCTACCAGACCGACATCAATCCGGCTGCCCGGATCGGCCGCGGTATCTTCCTCGATCACGCCACCGGGCTGGTGGTCGGCGAAACCGCTGTCATCGGCGACAACGTTTCAATCCTGCATGGGGTCACGCTTGGCGGCACCGGCAAGGAAGGCAGCGACCGTCATCCGAAGATCGCCGACGGCGTGCTGATCGGTGCAGGCGCCAAGATCCTCGGCAATATCCACATCGGCCACTGCTCGCGCATTGCTGCCGGCTCGGTCGTCCTCAAACCGGTGCCGCCGAAAACGACGGTTGCGGGCGTTCCCGCCAAGGTCGTCGGCGAAGCCGGGTGTTCCGAACCGTCGCGCCAGATGGACCAGATCCTGAGCAGCTTCGAAATTTGAACCATCGGGAACCGGTGCGTAGCTGCTTTCGAGGGGTTTACACCCGCCAATGCAGCGTGCGAGAAGCGCCGCACATCAAAAACGGCTACGGAGAAGACATTTGAAGCCCGAAGAAATCCGCAAGCTTGAAGCCTACCTCAAGCGCACGTTCAACCAGTCGATGGTCGTCAAGGCTCGCCCGAAGAAGGACGAGTCGGCTGAAGTCTATCTCGGTGACGAATTCCTCGGCGTCGTCTTCCGCGACGAAGAAGATGGCGAACTGTCCTACAACTTCTCCATGGCGATCCTTGACATCGACCTCTAAGTCGCTGATCGATGGTTTCAGGAAATGACCCGGTGGCGAGCGATCGCGCCGGGTTTTTCAATGCTTTCATGTTTTTTCAGGGCGTAAAGTCGAAGAATTTTGAACGTCGGCTGCGTTTTTTCATCAAGCTGTTGCAAGTATTGTGTTTTATTGCACTGCACGCTGGACTTGACTTTTTGTGCAGTGCACATAAACTAAAGCCTTCAGATCAGGCCGTCACTAAGGAGACACCCGATGTTCAACTTCGATGATGCAAACAAGAAAAGCAAAGAAGCCATTGACGTGGCTGTGAAAAGCTATTCCGCCTGGACCAAGGGCCTTCAGGCCATTGCGACCGAGGCTGCCGATTTTTCCAAGAAGTCCTTCGAAGACAGCGTTGCCCATGTGGAGAAGCTCTCCAGCGTCAAGAGCGTCGAGACGGCCTTCGAACTGCAGACCAATTTCCTGAAGTCGAGCTATGAAGGCTTCTTTGCCGAGGCAACCAAGATCGGCGAGATGTATGCCGACCTCGCCAAGGACGCCTACAAGCCGTACGAAGCGCCGGTTGCCAAGGCAACCGCAGCGGTCAAGGCTGCTGCTGCCGCGTAACGCAACGGATCATTGCCGTCATTTGGAAGGCCGGTCGCCGATACAGCGACCGGCCTTTTTGCTGTTTCGCGCACTTCGCGGTGGATCGAAGAAAGTTGATCAATCTTCTGCCTCTCCGTGCGATTATGATTGCAGTGCGTTGGTTCGGTCTTAAAATCTAGAAACGAACCATTAGATAAAGGGCAAGCACGCTGCGGCCACATCAGATGGATCCGCGGCTTGTACTAAGGAAAAGACACGAATGATCGCCATGCCGGTCCGGATGCAGCAAGGAAGCGACGACGAAGGAGGCGGAAGCAATCGCAGCACCTCCGTCATCACGCGCACCAAGCCGAAGACCAAGAAGCCGAGTTTGTATCGCGTTCTGCTTTTGAATGACGATTACACGCCAATGGAGTTTGTCATCCACATTCTGGAACGTTTTTTTCAGAAGAACCCGGAAGAGGCGACTCGCATTATGCTCCACGTCCACAATCACGGTGTGGGGGAGTGCGGCGTCTTTACGTACGAAGTCGCCGAAACGAAGGTGACGCAGGTGATGGATTTCGCCCGCCAGCATCAGCATCCGTTGCAATGCGTCATGGAAAAGAAATGAGGAACTAACGTGCCAACATTTTCGCCCAGCCTCGAAAAGGCGCTGCACCAGGCACTGACTTTTGCCAACGAGCGCCACCACGAATATGCGACGCTTGAGCATCTGCTTCTGGCATTGATCGACGATGCCGACGCAGCGGCCGTGATGGGCGCGTGCAACGTCAATCTCGAGACGCTGCGCAAGACCGTGACAGATTATGTCGACAACGAATTGTCGAACCTGATCACCGGCTATGACGAGGATTCGAAGCCGACCGCCGGTTTCCAGCGCGTCATCCAGCGCGCCGTCATTCATGTCCAATCGTCCGGACGCGAGGAAGTGACGGGGGCGAACGTTCTCGTTGCCATCTTCGCCGAGCGCGAGAGCCATGCCGCCTATTTCCTGCAGGAGCAGGAGATGACGCGCTACGACGCGGTCAACTTCATCTCGCACGGTATCGGCAAACGGCCGGGAAGCTCCGAGGCACGTCCGGTGCGCGGAGCTGAGGAACACGAATCCGAGCAGAAGCCTGCACGCGAAAACGAAGAGGCAAGCGCCAAAAAGCAGCAGGATGCCCTGACGGCCTATTGCGTCAATCTCAACGAAAAGGCGAAGTCCGGCAAGATCGATCCTCTGATCGGCCGCCACGCCGAGGTCAACCGCACGATCCAGGTTCTCTGCCGCCGTTCGAAGAACAACCCGCTCTATGTCGGCGACCCCGGCGTCGGCAAGACGGCGATCGCCGAGGGCCTTGCCAAGCGCATCATCGAAAAGAAGGTGCCGGAGGCGCTCCAGGACGCGACGATCTTTTCGCTCGACATGGGCACGCTGCTGGCCGGAACGCGCTATCGCGGCGATTTCGAAGAGCGCCTGAAGCAGGTCGTCAAGGAACTCGAGGACTACCCGGGTGCGGTGCTGTTCATCGATGAAATCCATACGGTCATCGGTGCCGGCGCCACCTCAGGCGGCGCTATGGATGCGTCGAACCTGTTGAAGCCTGCGCTTTCGTCGGGCGCGATCCGCTGCATCGGGTCGACCACCTACAAGGAATACCGGCAGTTCTTCGAAAAGGACCGCGCGCTGGTGCGCCGCTTCCAGAAGATCGACGTCAACGAGCCGACGATCGCCGATACCATCGAGATCATGAAAGGCCTGAAGCCCTACTTCGAGGATTATCATCATCTGAAATACTCGAACGAGGCGATCAAGGCGGCGGTCGAGCTTTCGGCCCGCTACATCAACGACCGCAAGCTGCCGGACAAGGCGATCGACGTGATCGACGAATCCGGTGCAGCCCAGATGTTGCTGCCGGTCAGCAAGCGCCGCAAGCTGATCACCGAGCGGGAGATCGAAGCCACCGTCGCGACAATGGCCCGCATTCCGCCGAAGACCGTCTCCAAGGACGACGAGGCGGTGCTGGCCAACCTCGAGAAGGAACTGCGTTCCGTCGTCTACGGCCAGGATCTGGCGATCGAGGCGCTTGCCTCGTCGATCAAGCTCGCCCGCGCGGGCCTGCGTGAACCGAACAAGCCGATCGGCTGCTACGTCTTCTCCGGTCCGACCGGCGTCGGCAAGACCGAAGTCGCCAAGCAGCTTGCGACGTCGCTCGGCGTCGAGCTCCTACGTTTCGATATGTCGGAATACATGGAGCGGCACACCGTGTCGCGTCTGCTCGGTGCACCTCCCGGCTATGTCGGCTTCGACCAGGGCGGCCTTCTGACCGATGGCGTCGACCAGCATCCGCATTGCGTGCTGCTGCTTGACGAAATCGAGAAGGCGCATCCAGACCTGTTCAACATCCTGCTGCAGGTCATGGACCATGGCTCGCTCACGGATCACAACGGCAAGAAGATCGACTTCCGTAACGTCATCCTGATCATGACGACCAATGCGGGCGCTTCGGAAATGGCACGGGCCGCTATCGGCTTCGGGTCGTCCAAGCGCACCGGCGAGGACGAAGAAGCGTTGAACCGCCTGTTCACGCCCGAGTTCCGCAACCGTCTCGATGCGGTCATCCCGTTCGCATCGCTGCCGACGCCGGTTATCCATCAGGTCGTGCAGAAGTTCGTCATGCAGCTGGAAACCCAGTTGGCCGAACGCAACGTCACGTTCGATCTGGCGCCCGATGCCATCGCGTGGCTTGCCGAGAAGGGCTACGACGAGAAGATGGGTGCGCGGCCGCTCGCCCGCGTCATCCAGGAGCACATCAAGAAACCGCTCGCCGACGAGATTCTGTTCGGCAAGTTGAAGAAGGGCGGCGTACTGCGCGTGACGATCGGCACGAAGGCCGACGGAACCAAGGGGTTGCTGCTTGATGCCGTTCCGGAAACGGCGCCAATCAGGCCGAAGGCGGAAGTGACCCGCCCCGCGATGAAGAGCGCCAAACCGAAGAAGGCCGAGGAAAAGGAAGCCGTCGGCGCTGAACCGGCACCGAAGGCCAAGCCGAAGAAGGTAGCAACCAAGTCGTCTTCGGACGACGACGGTAAGGCTGCCGGCGAGGCGAGCCCACGAAAGGGCAAGACGGTGCCGAAGGTGCCACGCAAGAAGTAGCCCGATCGGGCATGATGTTTGGCGCTGCCGGATGGTCTCATCCGGCAGCGTTTCTCTGAATGAAAACAATCCCGGAATGACTGATGAAGAGTGATGAAAACGACCAGTCGTCGGTCGTCTGGTTTCTGACTGGGATGCGTGGCCTGTTCAGCCTTCCGGCCTTTATCCTGATGCTGTCCTTCGTCGGCTTCTGTTCCCTGACGGCTCAGGCTGGAATTCCGCCGGAGCAGGTCGTTTTCATGACCGGCATGGTGTGGGCACTGCCGGCCAAGGTCATTCTCGTCAGTTCGATGATGAGCGGTGCCAGTCTCGCGGCTGCTTTCCTCGCTGTGTCGCTTTCGTCTGTCCGGTTGATGCCGATGGTTGCAGCACTCATTCCGGAGCTGCGCACAGCGAAAACGCCGACATGGCTACTGCTGTTCTTGTCGCACTTTGTCGCGATCACCGCCTGGGTCTTTGCCATGGAAAAGGTGCAGGCGGTGCCACGCGAGAAGCGCGTTGCCTTCTTCGCCGGCTTTGGCATCACGCTCGTCGTCGCCAACATGGTGTTGGTCGCCATCGTCTATCACTTTGTCGCCGATTTTCCGCCGATTGTCGCCGGCTGCCTGTTCTTCCTGACGCCGATCTACTTCCTGGCTTCGATCTGGCATTCGGCACGTCATCCGGTGGTCTACATCGCGCTGCTCTTCGGTCTTATCGCCAGTCCGCTGTTCTATTGGCTCGCCCCTGAATTTGACATCCTGCTCGCAGGCGTTGGCGGCGGCACGCTGGCCTGGGCGGTGGAAGGGCTCTGGCGCCGTCGCCGGGAGATCGGCGCATGACCTGGCAGGACGGTTGGTGGGCCTACGCCTTCATCGCGATCGCCGGCTGGCTCGCGACCGACATCTGGCGCTGGCTGGGTGTTATCGCCGGAAACCGGCTGCGCGACGATTCCGAGGCATTGAACTGGGTGAGGGCGGTGGCGACTGCGCTCGTCGCAGCCGTCATTGCCAAGCTCATACTCTATCCGACAGGCGTTCTTGAGCAATCGCCGTTATGGCTGCGTCTGGGAGCCGTCGCGATAGGGGCAACGGCATTCTTCCTGCTTGGCCGCAAACCGGCAATCGGCATAGCAACAACGATCGCAACGTTGGCTGCAGGCCTATGGTGGCTGGGCTTCTAAAGTGCGTCGCGATCTTTCAGATTCACTTGATGCGCTTTAAGCTTTTGTTTTTGCGTATGTCGTTATCGCAAAACCGCTGAACACTTTTGCGGGACATACTTTAGGGGCTCAATACGCAGCCGGCGACGGCCGCTGGTGCGACCGTCAGATTCGCATTTAAAGTGCCTGGCGCACTTTCTCGGCGTTGGCGGCCAATACCGCGCCATCTTCCATCGTGCCGGAATGCGGCTTCAGCGGAATTCCGTCGCGCCGCGGGATAACGTGGAAGTGCAGGTGGAAGACGGACTGGCCGGCAGGAGCCTCGTTGAACTGCATGATCGTCACGCCGTCGGCGTCGAAGGCTTCCTTGGCTGCGACGGCGATTTTCTGAACGGCGGTGATCAGTGCCGGCAGGCTCGTAGCGTCGGCATCCAGCAGATTGCGGGAAGCGGCTTTGGGGACGACCAGTATGTGGCCTTCAGCCTGCGGCATCACATCCATGAAGGCGATCGTCGCATCGTCCTCGTAGACCCGGTGCGACGGGATCTCGCCCCGCAGGATCTTCGCGAAGATGTTGTTGGTGTCGTAAACGCTCATTGTATTTCCTCGTAGATTGGATCCGGCCAGCGCCGAGAGCGGTTCAATCGTCCTGGCGCTCACCTTTGCGGAAAGGGCCGTGTTCGGCAAGAAACTCAGCCGTCTCTTCCACATCCCTTCGTTCGCGAACGAGATAGTCCGAGACCGCCCGGGCGAGGCCGGGATGGCTGATGTAGTGCGCTGAATGCGTCGTGACCGGCATGTAGCCGCGGGCGAGCTTGTGCTCGCCCTGCGCGCCGGCTTCCACGCGTTTGAGGCACTTTGCGATGGCGAAATCGATGGCCTGGTGATAGCAGACTTCGAAATGCAGGAAGGGGTGCTCCTCGATGCAGCCCCAGTGGCGGCCATAGAGCGCGTCGCCGCCGATGAAGTTGATCGCGCCTGCGATATAGCGGCCGTTGCGCCGTGCCATCACCAGCACAATGTCGTCCGCCATGCGCTCGCCGATCAGCGAATAGAAGGCGCGGGTGAGATAGGGGCGCCCCCATTTGCGGTCGCCGGTGTCCATGTAGAACGTGAAGAACTGGTCCCAGATTGCTTCCGTCAGATCGCTGCCGGTCAACCAGTCGATCGTGATGCCGTTTTCGAGTGCGGCGCGACGCTCCTTCTTCAGGGCCTTGCGCTTTCTGGATGCCAGCGTTTCCAGGAATTCGCCGTGCGTGCCATAGCCTTCGTTCAGGAAATGGAACTGCTGGTCGGTTCGATGCAGGAAACCTGCCCGTTCGAATACCGGCATCTCGGCATCCGGGACGAAGGTCACATGCGCCGATGAGGCGTCATGCCGCCGTGCAAGCTCCTTCAGACCTGCCGCAAGCCCGTCCTGTACGGGCGAGCCGTCTTGGCCCGAAACCGTCAGGAGCCTCGGTCCGGTTGCGGGCGTGAAGGGAATGGAGCCTTGAAGTTTGGGGTAATAACGACCGCCGGCGCGCTCGAACGCATCCGCCCAGCCGTGGTCGAAGACATATTCGCCCTGGCTATGGTTTTTCAGATAGCAGACGAGCGCCCCAAGAAGCTCTCCGTCAGCGCCCTCCATCAGCAGGTGTTGGCCGAGCCAGCCGCTTTTGGCCGTGGCCGAGCCCGATTCCTCCAGCGCCGAGAGATAGGCGTGCGAGACGAACGGGTTGTAGACCGCCCCGTCTCGTCCCTTCGCCGCGCCGGAAAGCATGTTCCAGCGCGCCGCCGGTATCTCGGAGAAGGATTGCTCTATGCGGATGGTGACGGCGTCGGACATGAGCTCAGGAAATCAATGCCTCCCGCGGGTCGAAACCCTCGAAGGTCATCTGATCGGCGTTGGCGTAGGTATATTCTTCAGCCTGCCTGTCGCGAACGGTCCAGGTGATGATCGTTCGGCCTAGCGTACGTTCCTTGGTGATGAACGAGTTCGGCAGATGGCCGTAGTGGTAGGAGATGAAGTCGAGGCCGAGTTGCATGGCCTCTTCATGCACGAAGAAGGTCTCCGGCCTTGCCCCCTCGGCGATCAACCCGAGCGGATAGGGTGCATCGAGCGCTTTCAGATCCTTGAGCAACCAATGGTCGAAGCTCATGAGGGCGACATGGCCTTTGTAGCCTTCGAGCGTTTCCAGGACGGCGGCGGCAAACCCCTCGTCGTCGTCCTTGCGTCCCTTGAGCTCGATGATGAGCGGCACGCGCCCTTTGACGAGCCGAAGCATTTGCGACAGCGTTGGCACCCTGTCCTTCGTTCCGCCGATGGACATCAGGCCGAGCTCGCCGGCCGTCCTCGATCGCACGTCACCCTTGATGCCGCACAGCCGCTCGGTGTCGTCGTCGTGGAAGACGACCGGCACGCTGTCGGCGGTGTATTGCAGGTCGCATTCGATCGCAAAGCCGGCATCAACAGCGCGGGAAAACGCCGAAAGCGTGTTTTCCCAGACTTGCTTGTTCATGTCGTGATAGCCGCGATGGGCGATCGGTTGAGCTTTCAGCCAGGAAATATCTGTCATGCCCGGCACCCGATCACGCGATCTCGATGACCGCGTCGATCTCGACGGCGGCATTGAAGGGCAGGGCGGCCATGCCGACGGCAGCGCGCGCGTGCTTGCCGGCGTCGCCAAGGACGTTTGCAAGCAGGTTGGATGCGCCGTTGAGGACGAGATGCTGTTCGATGAACTCTGGTGTCGAGGCAACGAAGCCGTTGATCTTGACCAGCCGGCGGATGCGGCCGAGGTCGCCGCCAAGTGCGGATTTGGCTTGTGCCAGAATGTTGATCGCGCAGAGTTCGGCGGCGCGCTGGGCGCCCGCGACGTCAACGTCCTTGCCCACATGGCCGGTAACGGCGATCTTTCCGCCTTCCATTGGCAGCTGTCCGGAGATGTAGAGCATCGAGCCGCTGATGACGTAGGGCACATAGTTCGCCGCCGGGGCTGCAGCCTGGGGAAGGGTGACGCCGAGGTCCTTGAGGCGCGTTTCGATCTCTGCGGACATGGAAAGCTCCGTTGTTGTCTTTTGTGTTAAAATCCGGCATTCAGACCGGATCGCAGCGGGATGCGGCATTTAAATGTGGTGACGCCTCGCTTCTGCCGAAAGCTTGTTTATAGCATTGCCGGCGAGTCCAACAGGAGGAAACGGATGTTTCGTAAAGGCTTCGGTCTCGCCAGTTTAGGCAGCGCCTGCTTCGCGGTGATGACGGTTTCGGGCGTCGGTACGGCAAGCGCCAGTGTCCTCGTGCCACATCGGGCGGTCTACGATCTCGAACTCAAAGACGCTTCCGACCGCTCGGGTATCTCCGGCATGTACGGCCGCATGGTCTACGAGTTCAACGGATCGGCCTGCGAGGGGTATACGGTCAGCTTCCGTTTCGTGACGCAGGTGAATACCGGCGAAGAAACGCGCATGACCGACCAGCAGACGACCACCTATGAGGATCTGAAGTCGGGCAACTTCCGCTTTCTGACCCGCTCCTTCACCGACGAAAAGCTCGACAAGGAGGTGCGCGGCACGGCCCATGACGACAAGACCGGCGTCAAGGTCGAGCTGACCGCGCCGGACAAGCGCGAGGTCGAGCTGGCTGCAAGCCGGTTTCCGACCCAGCACATGGTCGAAGTCATCGATCGTGCCAAGAAGGGCGAGAGCTTTTTCGAGGCACGGATCTTCGATGGTTCCGATTCGGGCGACAAGACGCTGATCACCTCGACCTTCGTCGGCAAGTCGCGTAAACCGGCGCCCGATGAGCCGGATGCAGGCAAGGCCGGCAAGCTCGGCGCCGAGAATTATTGGCCGGTCACCATTTCCTATTTCAACGACGACAACAGCAGCGACGCGCTGCCGATCTACCGCATGTCGTTCAAACTCTACGAAAACGGCATCACCCGCGACCTGACGATGGATTACGGCGACTTCGTGCTGAGCGGCAAGCTTGCCGACCTCGAAGTCTTCAAATCGGAGGAATGCAAGTAGTCGATATGACAAAAACAGACTTCAAGTCTTGATTTGTCGGGCAGTAGCCGCTAAGGGGCTGCCCATTCCACACGTGAGGCATGGGATGTTCCGGGAGAAATCCGGATCGTTCCGCCGGTGGGCTTTTCGAAAGATGAGCTCGACGTCTCGCGGAGGTTCAACCGGAAAAGGAGAAAAGGCATGGCATTGCCTGATTTTAGCATGCGCCAGCTGCTTGAAGCTGGTGTTCACTTCGGCCACCAGACGCATCGCTGGAACCCGAAGATGAAGCCCTACATCTTCGGCGATCGTAACAACGTTCACATCATCGACCTCGCACAGACGGTTCCGATGCTGTCGCGCGCCCTGCAGATCGTAAGCGACACCGTCGCCAACGGCGGCCGCGTTCTGTTCGTCGGCACCAAGCGCCAGGCTTCGGAAATCATTGCTGACGCCGCCAAGCGTTCGGCCCAGTACTACGTCAATGCTCGCTGGCTCGGCGGCATGATGACCAACTGGAAGACGATTTCGAACTCGATCCAGCGCCTGCGCAAGCTCGACGAAATCCTCGCTTCGGAAGCTTCGGGCTTCACGAAGAAGGAGCGCCTGAACCTCGAGCGCGAACGCGAAAAGCTCAACCGCGCTCTCGGCGGTATCCGCGACATGGGCGGCACGCCGGACCTGATGTTCATCATCGACACCAACAAGGAATCGATTGCAATCGACGAAGCCAAGCGTCTTGGCATCCCGGTTGTTGCCGTTATCGACTCCAACTGCGATCCGGACCAGATCGACTACCCGATCCCGGGCAATGACGACGCCTCGCGTGCGATCGCTCTTTACTGCGATCTCATCGCTCGTGCAGCCATCGACGGCATTGCCCGTCAGCAGGGCGCATCGGGCCGCGATCTCGGCGCATCGGCTGAAGCTATGATCGAGCCGGCGCTCGACGAAGCCTCCGAAGCCTGATCGGAAGGCGCGGCGGGCATGAACCGCCGCACCAATCTAATGTCGGGGCGAGGCCGTTTGTGATGAAAAGTCTGAACGGCCTTGTTCTTTTCAGCGAGGGATGAAGCGGCTTGGGCCGGCGATCCGCGCCCCGGATATCATCGCGGTGGGCGCGTTCATCACGGTGTCACATACGCAAGCCATTCCCCTGCCACACCTCCTGGTGCCGCGCCACTTGCGGGCAGCGCGCCAGCCAAACAGACAAAGAGGCAAAAAGATGAGTGTAACTGCAGCAATGGTGAAGGAACTGCGCGAAAAGACCGGCGCAGGCATGATGGATTGCAAGAAGGCGCTCGCCGAAACCAACGGCGACATGGAAGCTGCGATCGACTGGCTGCGTGCCAAGGGCATCGCCAAGGCCGACAAGAAGTCGGGCCGCACGGCTGCTGAAGGCCTCATCGGTATTGTCAGCGGCGGCGTCAAGGCCGTTGTCGTCGAAGTCAACTCGGAGACCGACTTCGTTGCCCGCAACGAAGCCTTCCAGGAACTCGTTCGTGGCGTTGCCAACGTCGCGCTCGGCACCGACGGTTCTGTCGAAGCCATTGCCAATGCCAACTACCCGGCAACCGGCAAGTCGGTCGACGAGACGATCAAGGACGCGATTGCCACGATCGGCGAGAACATGACGCTTCGCCGCGCAGCCTTGCTCAAGGTCGAAGATGGCGTCGTTGCCACCTACATCCACAACGCTGCCGGCGACGGCATCGGCAAGCTCGGCGTTCTCGTTGCGCTGAAGTCGGTTGGCGACAAGGAAGTTCTGTTCTCGGTCGGTCGTCAGGTCGCCATGCACATTGCTGCCACCAACCCGCTGGCAATCCGCGCCGACGAAGTCGACGCCGCTGTCGCCGAGCGCGAGCGCAACGTGTTCATCGAACAGTCGCGCGCTTCGGGCAAGCCGGACAACATCATCGAAAAGATGGTCGAAGGCCGTATGCGCAAGTTCTTCGAAGAAGTCGCCCTGCTGTCGCAGGCCTTCGTCATGAACCCGGAAATCACCGTCGGTCAGGCCGTCAAGGACGCTGAAAAGCTCGCTGGCGCACCGATCGAAGTGACCGGCATGGCGCGCCTTCTGCTCGGCGAAGGCGTCGAGAAGGAAGAATCGGACTTCGCAGCCGAAGTTGCGGCTGTCGCCAAGGGCTGATTTCTTCACCCTTGTTTGGAAAACCTTGGGGCATCGCGTGACAACGCGGTGCCCTTCGTGTATCCGGCTTCGTCAATGCGCCGGACCCGCCGGAAAAAGCTCCGCAGCGGTTGAAACCGGGTAGCGCAATATGTCCTTATACGCAGCGCGCCGTTTTGTGCGCCCGCGTACCGATCTGTTCAGGAGCGATGATGTCGGCCGAGCCAATCTACAAGCGTGTTCTACTCAAAGCCTCCGGTGAAGCCCTGATGGGAAGCCAGGGCTTCGGTATCGATGTGGCGGTTGCCGACCGCATTGCCGCCGACATTGCCGAAGCACGCGCCATGGGCGTCGAAGTGGGCGTCGTCGTTGGCGGCGGCAACATCTTCCGCGGCGTGGCCGTTGCCTCCAAGGGCGGCGACCGGGTAACTGGCGACCATATGGGCATGCTGGCGACCGTCATCAACGCGCTGGCGCTGGCGACGTCTCTGCGCAAGCTCGACATCGACACGGTGGTGCTCTCGGCAATCGCAATGCCGGAAATCTGCGAGAGCTTCTCGCAGCGCGCAACGCTTTATCATCTGTCGCTCGGACGCGTTGTGATCTTTGCAGGCGGCACGGGCAATCCGTTCTTCACGACCGATTCTGCCGCTGCCTTGCGCGCCGCCGAAATGGGCGCACAGGCGATCTTCAAGGGCACGCAGGTCGACGGCATTTATTCCGCTGATCCGAAGAAGGATCCGACGGCCACACGCTTCGACCGCCTGACCCACAGCGCAGTCCTGGAAAAGGGCCTCGCGGTCATGGACGTGGCAGCGGTGGCGCTCGCACGCGAGAACGCCATTCCGATCGTCGTCTTCTCGATCCACGAGAAGGGTGGCTTCGCTGAAATATTGACGGGTGGCGGCCGCGCCACCATCGTTACCGACAATTAAGAGCTGCAAGACGGCTATCGGCCGATGAAAGACAGAACGGGAGTTTCCAGCCATGAGTGAAGGTGTAGACCTGAAGGAACTGAAGCGTCGCATGGACGGCGCTATCTCCGCATTCAAGAGCGATATCGCGTCGCTGCGCACCGGCCGCGCGTCGGCGAATGTTCTCGATCCGGTAACCGTTGAAGCCTACGGCTCGCGTGTTCCGCTCAATCAGGTGGCAAACATCACCGTGCCGGAACCGCGCATGCTGTCCGTTTCGGTATGGGACAAGCAGATGGTCGGCGCTGTCGACCGTGGCATCCGCGAATCGAACCTCGGCCTGAACCCGATCATCGACGGCCAGAACCTGCGCATCCCGCTGCCTGAACTCAACGAGGAGCGCCGCAAGTCGCTGGTCAAGGTGGCGCACGACTATGCCGAGAAGGCCAAGGTCGCGGTCCGCCATGTTCGGCGCGATGGTATGGACGACCTGAAAAAAGCCGAAAAGGATGGCGACATCGGACAGGATATTAGCCGTGCTCAGTCTGAGCGGGTGCAAAAGATGACCGATGAAACGATTTCCGATATCGACCGCTTGCTCGTCGATAAGGAAAAGGAAATTATGCAGGTCTGATCTGCTCTTGATCTGAGTCTCCTTTCGCGGACGCCTTATGCAAAATCTCATCCCGATCACCGTTCCGGAACACGTTGCCATCATCATGGATGGCAACGGGCGCTGGGCGAATGCGCGCGGTCTGCCGCGCACGATGGGACACCGCAAGGGTGTTGAAGCGGTTCGTGACGCGGTGAAGACGGCGGCTGAAGCGGGGATCCGTTACCTCACGCTGTTTGCCTTCTCGTCCGAAAACTGGAACAGGCCGCAGGCCGAAGTGACGGATCTGATGGGCTTGCTCAAGGCCTTCATTCGTCGCGACCTTGCCGACCTGCACCGCGAGAACGTTCGCATCCGCGTCATCGGGGAGCGATCGAACCTGCGCGGCGACATCCTGCCCCTGCTGATCGAGGCTGAGGAGACGACGAGCGGGAATACCGGCATTACGCTGGTGATCGCCTTCAACTATGGTGCGCGTGACGAGATGACGCGCGCCATGCGCCGCCTGGCAACTGAAGTTGCCGAAGGCCGTCTGCGGCCAGAGGACATAACGCCTGAGCGCATCGCCGCTTCGCTCGATACGGCCGGCATTCCCGATCCGGATCTCATTATTCGCACCAGCGGCGAAGAACGGCTTTCAAACTTTCTTCTTTGGCAGGGAGCCTATTCCGAACTGCTGTTCGTTCCGGAGCTTTGGCCAGACTTCACGCGTGAGACGTTTCTGTCTGCGCTCGAGAAATTCGCCTGCCGCGAGCGTCGCTTCGGCGGTCTGGCGCAGCCGACGTTAGCGGTTGGTTCGTAAATGCAAACAGAACTCAAGCTTCGCATCGCCTCGGGAGTGGTGCTCGCGGCGGTCGCACTCGGTGCGACCTGGTTCGGCGGCTTGGCCTTCCAGCTTCTTTCGGTCCTGATCGCACTGCTCGTTTACTACGAGTGGTCGACGATTACCGGGCTGCCGGAGCGCGATTTTCAAGGCAATGCCTTCGGTTGGCTGTCGCTGGCGATAATCGCCGCTCTCATTCTTCTCGGATATATCGGCTACAGTCTGCCGGCCTTGCTCATTGCTGTCGTTATCGCAGTGCTTTGGGTATCGCTCAAGAAAGGCAGCTGGTGGTTGCCCGGCGGCATCGTCTACGCAGGATTGACCGGCATCTCGCTGGCGGCCCTGCGCGGGGTTGACCAACCCGGCCTGATCGCGACCTTGTTCGTCTTCGCCGTCGTTTGGGGAACCGATATTCTTGCCTATTTCGTCGGTCGGGCGATCGGAGGCCCCAAGCTCGCGCCGCGCATTTCGCCCGGCAAGACCTGGTCGGGCGCCATTGGCGGGACGATTTCCGGCGTTGTGGCCGGCATTGCCGTTTTTATGGCATATTTTCCGCTGCAAGATCTGCGTGTCCCGGCTGTGGCGCTGGTTCTCTCCGTCGCGAGCCAGATCGGAGACCTCTTCGAATCCTTCATAAAGCGCCGATTCGGCGTCAAGGATTCGAGCCATCTCATTCCTGGGCATGGCGGGGTCATGGATCGGGTCGACGGATTGGTCTTTGCCTGCATCGCTACGCTGGTCCTGGTGCTGATACAGTATGTCCTCAGCGATGGGCGTCAGATCGCCTTTGGTTCGGTCTTGCTCGGCCTGTGATGCTGGTGGCAGGCTTAAGGAAAGTTCATGACATATCTGCTTGTTGGCCTGCAATTCGTGACCGGCTACATCGTACCCTTCCTGTTGGTGCTGACCCTTTTGGTCTTCGTGCATGAAATGGGACACTACCTCGTCGGCCGGTGGTCGGGCATTCGTATCCTGGCTTTTTCGGTCGGCTTCGGGCCGGAACTGCTCGGGTGGACCGATAAACACGGCACGAGGTGGAAGTTCTGTGCAATACCGCTGGGCGGCTACGTCAAGTTCTATGGCGACGAGGATGCGGCCAGTACGCCCGATTACAAGCGGCTGGAGGCGATCTCGCCTGAGGAACGGTCACGAACCTTCCTGGGCGCCAAGCTGTGGAAGCGTGCCGCGACCGTTGCGGCCGGTCCGATCGCCAACTTCATCCTTGCCATCGCCATTTTTGCCGTTCTCTTCGCCGTTTATGGGCGTTCGGTTGCGGACCCGGTCGTTGCCCAGGTGAAAGAGAACAGTGCTGCCGCCAAGGCAGGCATTCTTCCGCGCGATAGGTTGATCGCCATCGACGGAACGCCGGTCGCGACCTTCGACGACGTTCGCCGCTATGTCAGCGTGCGACCTGAACTGGAAATCAAGATCCGGATCCAGCGGGACGGTTCATTCCTGGATCTTCCGATGGTGCCTGAGCGAACCGAGATATCGGACCAGTTCGGCAACAAGATGGAGGTCGGAATCATCGGTATCGTCACCGATCAGGATGCGGGCAATTTCCGACTGGTGACTTACGGTCCGATCGAAGCCATAGGGCAGGGGGCGCTTCAGAGCTGGCACATTGTCACCGGCACGTTCGACTATCTGGCGAACCTCGTTACGGGACGTATGAAGGCGGATCAGCTTGGTGGTCCGATCCGTGTCGCTCAGGCCTCGGGCCAAATGGCGACACTGGGTGTGGCTGCCGTGCTGCAGCTTGCAGCCGTCCTGTCAGTTTCCATAGGATTGCTTAACCTCATGCCGGTTCCGGTGCTTGATGGCGGCCACCTGATGTTCTATGCGGTTGAGGCCTTGCGCGGAAAGCCGGTTGGAGCTGCTGCGCAGGACGTCGCTTATCGGATCGGCTTTGCCATGGTGCTGATGCTCATGGTTTTTGCGACCTGGAACGACATTTCGATGTTCTTCGGCTAGCGTTCGGCCGGCGAGCATCTGAGGCGGACGACGACCGATACTGTGAACGATTGGATTTCAATGGCTTGTCCAGCAAGGATTTGTTTACGATAACTCGAATCTGTAGTGGCCGTTAAGCCACGGTTCGAATTGAAGTAAACAGAAATTAACGAGCTGACTTGCTTGTATGGGAAAAGCGGGTAAAACGGCAACCGTGACCGGAGTCGGCACGAAATTGCCGCGCGACGTTGGGAAAAGGTAAGATTTGAACATGAAAGCTGGTTCAAGGTTTTTGAACGCGGTGTCGGCGTTTGCGCTGTCCACGAGTATGGTGGTTTCTGGCGCTGGTGTTGGATTGCTCGCAGGCGCTTCCGTCGCAGAGGCCGCGACCATTAGTCGTGTTGAAGTCCGCGGAGCCACGCGCGTCAGCGCTGAAACGGTTCGTGCGAACATCACGATTGTCCCTGGCAAGAGCTTCAGCAACGCCGATATCGATGCTTCCGTGAAGCGCCTTTACGCGACAGGCTATTTCTCCGATGTCAGCATCAATGTCGCTGGCGGCACGCTTGTCGTCACCGTCAGCGAGAACCAACTGGTCAACCAGGTCGTCTTCAACGGCAACCGCAAGATCAAGGACGACAAGCTTCAGCTCGCCGTCCGCACGCAGCCGCTCGGACCCTACAGCCAGGCGACGGTCGAAACGGATATCCAGTCGATCAAGGACGCCTATGCTGCGATCGGTCGCAGTGATGTCACTGTGACGACCCAGGTCGTCCCGATCGCTGAAGGTCGCGTCAATCTTGCTTTCGTCATCAACGAAGGCGAGCGCACCAAGATTGCGCAGATCAATTTTGTCGGCAACGAAGCCTATAGCGATGGTCGTCTGCAATCCATCATTGCGACGAAGGAATCAGGTATCTTCTCGTTCCTGACCCGCAAGGACGTCTACAACCCGGACAAGCTGCGCGCTGACGAAGAGTTGCTGCGTCAGTTCTACTACAACCGCGGTTATGCCGACTTCCAGGTCGTTTCGTCCGAGTCTTCTCTTAATGAGGCGACCAACGAATACACCGTGACGATCACCGTTGAAGAAGGTCCGCGCTACGACTTTGGTGCAGTGACTGTCGAATCGACGGTTGAAGGTGTGGATGCCGAATCGCTGAAGGGCGTCGTGCTTAGCCGCGAAGGCTCGGTCTACAAGGCCAGGGACATTCAGGAAACGATGAGCGAGATCTCGAGGCGCGTCGCTTCGGCTGGCTACCCGTTTGCCCGCGTGACGCCGCGCGGTAACCGCGACCTCAGCAATCATACGATTGCCGTCGACTATCTCGTCGATCAGGGCGAGCGCGCCTACGTCGAGCGTATCGAAATTCGCGGCAACACCCGAACTCGCGACTACGTCATTCGCCGCGAGTTCGATATGGGTGAAGGCGATGCCTTCAATCAGGAAATGGTTGCGCGCGCCAAGCGTCGCCTTGAGGCTCTCGGTTACTTCTCGACCGTCAATATCTCGACGGCACCTGGCAGTGCGGCAGACCGCGTCGTGGTTATCGTTGACGTACAGGATCAGTCGACCGGTTCGTTCGGTATCGGTGCCGGCTACTCCGCTGGCAGCGGTGGCGGCTTCCTCGTCGAAGCCTCGATCGAGGAAAAGAACTTCCTGGGTCGCGGTCAGTACATTCGCGTCGCGGCAGGTCGCGGCGAAGAGAGTCGGACCTACAACGTTTCGTTCACCGAGCCGTATTTCCTTGGCTATCGTCTGGCTGCCGGCTTCGACGTCTTCAAGAACGAAAACGACTTCGACGACGAAGACTACAGCTATGAAGACCAGGGTTTCAGCCTGCGCATAGCGGCGCCGATCACAGAGAACCTGTCGACCACGCTGCGGTATAACTTCACGACGTTTGACTATAGCGGTAATATTGCAGATCTGTCTTCGCCTTACGTCCGAGCGGTTGAAGGCGGAAACTGGGTCCGTTCGTCGGTATCGCAATCGATCACTTACAACACGCTCGATGATGCGCAACTGCCGCACGATGGCATTCTGGCGACGTTTACGCAGGAGTTCGCCGGCCTCGGTGGCGACTCTGATTTCTACAAGATCACCGGTAAGGCCAAGTGGTATTACACGGTGAACGATGAGGCGGATATTATTGCTTCGCTTGCCGGCGGTGCGGGTCATATCTTCGAGACCGGTAGCGATCTTCAGGTCTTTGACCAGTTCCAACTGGGCAGCAACGATATTCGTGGCTTCGAGCGCAACGGGGTCGGCCCGCGTGATCAGGCAACAGGCGATGCGCTTGGTGGCACCACCTATTTCACGGCGTCGGCCGAAGCAACGTTTCCGCTGCCTGGCATCCCGCGTGACAGCGGCTTCCGCGGCGCAATCTTCGCCGATGCAGGTACGCTCTACAGCAATAAGGTCGCTACGCTGCCCAGTGAAACGGTACTGGGTAACGACTCCTCGCTGCGTGCATCGGTCGGTCTCGGCCTGATCTGGGCGTCGCCGTTCGGTCCGCTGCGTGTCGACTACGCTTGGCCGATCGCGAAGGAAGATTTCGACCGGGTTCAGAATCTGAAGTTCGGTATTTCCTCGTCGTTCTGATAAAGAAGCAGTCCAGAACTGCCAAAAGTAGATCGTTCTGGAGTGTCCATGGAACAGAATTGGTTTTTTCCGCCCCATCAAGGGATTCGTCTGGGTGACCTGGCGAACCAAATTGGGGCGGATCTGACGGATGGCGCGGTGGCAGATCGCGCTATCCACTCGGTAGCACCTGTCAATCGGGCAAAGCCCGGTGACGTCTGTTACATGCTTTCGCGCAAGTACCGTGCTGAGCTGGAAAGCTGCCAGGCTTCCGCGATTATCTGCGACAAGACGATCGCCCCACTCGTACCGTCTCACATTCCCGTTCTCTTGACTGCGCGGCCGCATACGGCCTTCGCGCTGGCAGGTACACTCTTGCACGAGGCTGCCATGCGCCCGGCGCGCAATACCAGCCTTGCCGGTGTGTCGCCGGCCGCCTTCGTTGACCCGACGGCACGCCTTGAAGAGGGCGTGGAGATCGAGCCGATGGCAGTCGTTGGGGCCGGCGCCGAAATTGGTAGCGGAACGAGAATTGCCGCAGGTGTCGTCATAGGGCCGGGCGTTCGCATTGGCCGAGACTGCACGATCGCGGCGGGCGCAAGCGTTCTCTGCGCTCTTGTCGGCAACAGTGTCATCATTCACCCAGGTGCCCGGATCGGCCAGGATGGGTTCGGCTACGCGCCGGGCCCCAAGGGTGGAATGATCAAGATCGTTCAGGTCGGACGTGTGATCATTCAGGATCATGTCGAGATCGGCGCGAACACGACGATCGATCGTGGCACCATGGACGACACCGTCATCGGCGAAGGCACGAAGATCGACAACCTTGTACAGATCGGCCACAACGTCCGCATCGGCCGTTATTGCGGCATCGTCAGTCAGGTCGGCATCGCCGGCAGCACCAGGATTGGTGACGGCGTGATGATCGGCGGCGGTAGCGGCGTCAACGGCCACATCACTGTGGGTGACGGCGTTCAGATCGCTGCCATGAGCGGCGTTGCAAGCGACGTCCCTGCGGGCGAACGCTATGGCGGTATTCCAGCGCGCCCCATGCGCGATTTCCTGCGCGATGTCGCCGAAATGGCCTTGCGCGCAAGTGACAGACAGAAAAAGAAGGATGGCACGAATGAGTGAGGCGGCAACGGTTCTGGGTACGGCTGATATTCAGGAGATCCTGAAGCTTCTTCCGCATCGTTATCCCTTCCTGCTCGTCGACCGGATCATCGAGATCGACGGCGACAATTCGGCGATCGGCATCAAGAACGTCTCGGCAAATGAGCCGCACTTTACCGGCCATTTTCCGGAGAAGCCGATCATGCCGGGCGTCCTGCTGATCGAGGGCATGGCGCAGACGGCGGGCGCGATCTGCGCGCGCAAGACTGCTTCGGGTACCAACCTCGTCTACTTCATGACCATCGACAATGCGCGCTTCCGCAAGCCGGTTGTTCCGGGTGATCGTGTTGAGTTTCATGTCGTGAAGCAGAAACAGCGCGGCAATATCTGGAAGTTTCATTGTGACGCAAAAGTTGACGGGCAACTTGTCGCGGAAGCTGATATCGGCGCGATGATAGTCAGCACGGAAGACGCTTAAACATGATTGCATCAACAGCGAAGATCCACCCGTCCTCGATCATCGAAGATGGCGCGGTCATCGGTGAGAACGTCAAAATCGGCCCGTTTTGCTACATCGGGCCGAAAGTCGTTCTCGGAGACGACATGGAACTGATGAGCCACGTCGTTGTCGCCGGCCGCACGACGGTCGGCAAGGGCACCAAGATTTTCCCGAATGCCGTCATTGGCGGAGATTCGCAAAGCGTGCATCACAGCACTGTCGACACCATTTTGCAGATCGGCGACAACTGCACGATCCGCGAAGGTGTCACGATGAATGCGGGAACCGTCGAATATGGCGGTGCGACGATCGTCGGCAATAACAATCTGTTCCTCGCCTATTCGCATGTGGCGCATGATTGCCGCCTCGGCAGCAACATCATCATGTCGAACAACGTGTTGTTGGCCGGCCATGTGACGATCGAGGACCGCGCTATCCTTGGCGGCGGCTGTGCCGTGCACCAATTCACGCGCATCGGTCGTCAGGCGTTCATCGGCGGCCTCTCCGCCGTAAGCTACGACGTCATTCCCTATGGCATGCTCAACGGCAATCCCGGTGTCCTGAGCGGGCTGAACGTTGTGGGCATGACCCGGGCGGGCATTGAGCGTGCAACGATCCACGTGGTTCGCCGCGCCTACAAGCAGATCTTCGAGGGCCCAGAATCAGTTCGCGCCAATGCCGCCGCCATTCGCGCTGATTATGCCGACTGTGCGCCTGTTGTCGAAATCCTCGATTTCATCGCAGCCGAAAGCGACAGGGCACTGTCTTCACCAAGTCGCGGCAAGGCCTGACCGTGATGTCGGCCACGGCGAGCCGCGCAGCAACTGGCGGCCGGCTCGCGATCATCGCCGGCGGCGGAGCGCTGCCGCATCATGTGGCCGAGGCCGTTCGTGCCCGTGGAGAAGATCCATTTGTGATCGCGCTCTCGCGCGAAGCGGAAGAGAGCGATTGGGTCGGTTTCGATCACTCCGTGCTCGCCATCGGCGATTTCTCCGGCATCAGCCGCACATTCAAAGAACAACGCATCGACCGCGTTGTGCTTTCGGGCTGGGTCCGTCGTAGACCGGAATGGCGCGACATTCGCCCGACGCTGAAAACGCTTGCCAGAATACCGAGCGTTTTGAAGACGCTGGTGTCTGGCGGCGATGACGCTGTCTTGCGCATGGCGATGCAACTCATCGAAGCAAGCGGCGCCCACGTGATCGGCGTGCATGAGGTGGTTCCGAACCTTCTGGCGGATCCAGGGCCGATTGGCGCTATCGCCCCATCGGACGATGACAGACGCGACGTTGAGGCCGGCATCGCTGCCGCCAACGCGCTTGGCGAACTCGACGTGGGGCAGGGCGCCATCGCTGTCGGTGGTCGCGTGGTTGCCCTGGAGGGCGCCGAGGGCACCGATGCGATGCTCGAGCGGGTGGCGACACTCAAGACGGAAGGACGCGTCTCGGCGCGTCGGCGTGGCGTTCTGGTCAAGCTTTGTAAGCCGGGGCAGGACTTGCGTGCGGATCTGCCATCGATCGGACCATCGACCGTCGCTGGCGCTGTCGCGGCCGGGCTTGCCGGAATTGCTGTCGAGGCCGGTCGCGCCCTGGTGCTCGAGCGCGCGGAGGTGATCGAAGCTGCCAACCGCGCGGGGCTGTTTGTCATTGGTGTCGAGCGGAGCGGTCACCGGGGAAAAGCATGAGCGGACAAGGCTACAAGCTGGCGGTCATTGCCGGCGAGGTATCGGGCGATCTTCTTGGCGCAGATCTGGTGCGGGCACTGCGTGCACAATGCGGGCGTGATGTCGAGCTTGTCGGCGTTGGCGGCGACGGTCTTGAGGGCGAAGGCCTGGAATCGCTGTTCGATTATTCCGAACTTTCGATCATGGGCTTCTCGCAAGTGCTCGCGCGTCTGCCAAAGTTGATTCTGCGCATCCGCCAGACGGCGAATGCCATTATTGCTGCGCGCCCCGATGCCTTGCTGATCATCGATAGTCCGGATTTCACCCATCGTGTCGCGCGTCGCGTTCGCGACGCGCTGCCGGATCTGCCTGTCATCAACTATGTCTGCCCGAGCGTATGGGCCTGGAAGCCGGAACGCGCGCCGCGCATGCGCAGCTATGTCGATCATGTTCTGGCGGTGCTGCCGTTCGAGCCCGAGACCATGCGCAAGCTTGAGGGGCCGCCGACGACCTATATCGGCCATCGGCTTGCCTCGGATGCCAATGTGCTTGCCGTCCGCGCCAGCCGACGCGAAAGACTGAACGACGTCAATGGTAGCGCGGTTTCCACCTGCCTGCTTCTGCCGGGATCGCGTTCAAGCGAAATCAAGCGGCTGCTACCGATCTTCAGGCAGATGACCGAGGAACTCGCTCGCCGGCATTCCGGCGTCCGCTTGCTGTTGCCGACGGTTCCGCGCCAGGAAAAACTGGTGCGCGAGATCACGGCCGGTTGGACGGTTCAGCCGGAAATATTGGTGGGAGCCACCGAGAAATGGGCTGCCTTCGACAAGGCGGATGCGGCAATCGCCGCGTCGGGAACGGTCATCCTAGAGCTTGCGCTAGCCGGCGTTCCCGTCGTTTCTACCTATGATGCCGACTGGCTTGTGCGGTTGCTGCACAACCGCATCCGCATCTGGAGCGGGGCGCTTCCCAATCTCATCGCCGATTTCCCGATCGTGCCGGAGTATTTCAACCAGAGCATTCGTCCGGGCGCCTTGACCCGCTGGGTCGAGCGGCTGTCCGGGCCGACGGCCCAGCGCGCGTCGATGCTCGACGGCTACGCGCTGGTACAGCAGCGCATGGCGACAAGCAGACCGCCGGGCGAATTGGGCGCCGAGATCGTCCTCTCCTATCTGCAAAATCGAAAGCCCGGTCATCTCTGACCGGGCTTTTCTCATTTCCTGATTTCCGTTTGGCGTTAACGCTTGGAGACCGGCACGTAGTCACGCTGCGGAGCGCCGACATAGAGCTGGCGCGGGCGGCCGATGCGCTGTTCCGGATCTTCGATCATTTCGTTCCACTGGGCGATCCAGCCGACGGTGCGCGCAAGCGCGAACAGCACGGTGAACATGGTGGTGGGGAAGCCCAGCGCCTTCAGCGTGATGCCGGAGTAGAAGTCGATGTTCGGGTAGAGCTTCTTCTCGACGAAGTACTCGTCGGTGAGCGCGATACGTTCGAGTTCCATCGCCACTTCGAGGAGGGGATCGTCCTTGTGGCCGAGTTCTGCAAGCACTTCATGCGTGGTCTTCTGCATGATCTTGGCGCGCGGATCGTAGTTCTTGTAGACGCGGTGGCCGAAGCCCATCAGGCGGAACGGATCATTCTTGTCCTTGGCCTTGGCGATGTATTCCGGAATGCGGTCAGCCGTGCCGATTTCGGCCAGCATGTTGAGCGCAGCTTCGTTCGCGCCGCCGTGGGCCGGGCCCCAGAGGCAGGCGATGCCAGCGGCGATGCAGGCAAAGGGATTGGCACCTGACGAACCGGCAAGGCGCACGGTCGAGGTCGAAGCATTCTGCTCGTGGTCGGCATGCAGGATGAAGATGCGATCCATGGCGCGCGACAACACCGGGTTCACTACATATTCCTCGCAAGGCACGGCAAAGCACATGCGCAGGAAGTTCGAGGCGTAGTCTAGATCGTTCTTCGGATAAACGAACGGCTGGCCGATATGGTACTTGTAGGCCATCGCGGCGATCGTCGGCATCTTGGCGATCATGCGCAGCGAAGCGACCATGCGCTGGTGCGGATCGGTGATGTCGGTCGAGTCGTGATAGAAGGCCGACAGGGCGCCGACGCAACCGCACATGACGGCCATCGGGTGGGCATCGCGACGGAAGCCGGTGAAGAAGCGCGACATCTGCTCATGCACCATGGTGTGGTGTGTGACGCGGTAGTCGAAGTCAGCCTTCTGCGCCTTCGTCGGCAGTTCGCCGTAAAGCAGGAGATAGCAGACTTCGAGGAAGTCGCCATGTTCTGCGAGCTGTTCGATCGGGTAGCCGCGGTGCAGGAGCACGCCTTCGTCACCGTCGATATAGGTGATCTTGGATTCGCACGACGCCGTCGACGTAAAGCCCGGGTCGTAGGTGAACATCTTGGTCTGCTTGTAGAGCGAGCCGATATCGACCACATCAGGACCGATGGACCCCGATCGCACTGGTAGCTCCGCCGACTTTCCATCGAATGTTACGACCGCGCTTTTTTCTGTCATGGGGACCCTCCGTCTTATGGCAACGTGGCACAGAGACCATGCCACGAAAATGAACGTTGCGAATTTGCTATATGATTTATTTTCGGCTGCCAAGCTGTACGAAAGGCAAATTGTGCGATGCGAAAATGTGCATATGGCGACGCAATAATCGCACGTTAGAGCAATATGTCCAACCGGATCAATAACTGTCAGGATAATGATGCGGTACCATTCCATATAGGTTTGCCGCTTTTTTCGGCAGATGACGTTCAGGTTGCGGTTGGGTGATGTTGGTTGCATGATCGACCTCTACCGTCTTAGGGGAGTGGTACCGTACGATGAGCGAGATCGAAGTCCGGTCTTTGATGCAGGACGCAGATCGTGTCGCTCCGGCACCACCCGCTTCGGTTTCGATCGGGAGCATGTCTGCAACGCCTGCGAATGCACGCGGCAACCTCGTTTTTCCCCTTGTCAAATCTTGCGCCGCGCTCGCGCACGCACGCCTCCGACCAGAGGCGATTGCCGCACACTGGCGCGAAGCGGTCGAAGAAGAATCGGCCTTCGGCCACGGATTGGTGCTTGTCCCCGTCCTGTTAGCCGCCGGCGTGCTGACGTGGCTCTCGCTGCCCTATGACCTCGGACTCATCAAACTTGCACTGCTGCTTTGCGTTTTCGGAATAGCCGCCTTGCTGTGCAACCTCCGTGTGCGCGCCCTGCGTGCGCCGAGGATCGCAGCGGGGCTGTTCACGGCGGGAATGATGCTTGCGGCGATCGAGGCATCGCGCATCGACACGATCGTTCTCGATGGACCGGTAACGACGAACCTGCGCGGCAAGGTATTTTCGCGCGAGAAGAATGATCGGGACCACTGGCGCTACGGAATTGTCATCGAGCAAACCACGAAGCCGACGTTGCGCCGTGCGCCGTTGAAGGCCATGGTGCTGTCGCGCAGCCCGCACGCGCCGTTGGCGATCGGGGCAACGATCGAGGGCAGGGCGCGTCTTTCGCCGCCTTCCGGCCCTGCGTTGCCAGGCCTCAACGACTTCGCATTCGATTCTTATTTCCGGCAGATCGGCGCCGTCGGTTACTTCTATGGTGCGCCACTTAGCCCGATAGCCGACGGTGCTGCGACGGTGGCGGACCGCTCGTTTTGGATGCGGATGGCGGAGTATCTGGCCGCGCTACGCGAAACGGTCGGCGAGCGGATCCGCACGGCAGTCGGTGGCGACACTGGTGCGCTCGCTGCAGCCCTGGTGACGGCGGAAGAAAGGGCGATTGGTCGCGACACCGTCGAGATGCTGCGACAGGCGGGCTTGGCGCACGTTTTGGCGATCTCCGGTCTCAACATGGTGCTTGCGGCAGGTACGTTTCTAATCGGAGCGCGTACCGTCTTGAGTGCGGTTCCCGGGTTGGCGCAGCGCGTGGCGATCAAGAAGGTTGCCGCTGCGGGCGCTCTGGCAATGGTCTTCCTTTACATCTTGATTTCCGGTGGAGCCGTATCCGCCGTCCGCGCCTGGATCATGATTTCGAACATGCTGGTTGCGGTCTTCTTCGACCGCATGTCGATCAGCCTGAGAAATATCGCGCTGGCTGCGATTGTCATCATCGTGATCACGCCATCTGCCGTTGCGGGGCCGGGCTTCCAGATGTCGTTCGCCGCCACGCTGGCGTTGGTTGCTGGCTATGCGCGCTGGCGCGAGCGTGCGGAAGCAGAAGAGCCGGCAGTCGCCGGGCGTTGGTGGGGCAGGCGGCTCGTCACGGGTTTCGTTATCGGCGTGGTTGCGACCTCATTGATCGGCGGACTTGCAACCGCGGTTTACTCTGCCGCCTATTTCCAGCGACTGCCGGCCTATGGGTTGCTCGCCAATATTCTCGCAGCGCCACTGATCAGCATTGTGATCATGCCGTTCGGCCTCTTCGCCATGGTGTTGACGCCTTTCGGTCTCGAGCAGTACCCGCTCSCCGTCATGGCTTGGGGCCTTGACGGTATGCTGGTGATCGCCCGCTTCGTCACGTCGCTCGACGGCGAGTTTCTGACCGGCCGCGTCGGGCCGCTGGCATTCGTTCTTATCGCTGCCGGCGGCGTTATTCTGTGTGTGTTGCGCACTTGGCTGGCAGGGCTCGGAGCCGTGCTGCTGTTTTCCGGACTCGTGTGCCTCGCGTTCGAAGACAGGCAATTGCCGGCGATCGTGGTATCGGAAGATGGGCGCCTCGTCGGATTGGTCACCGACGCCGCCATTGCGACGAACCGGGATCGTCCCTCCGACTTCCTTTTCTCTCAATGGCAGCGGGCATTGGCGGTCGACGCCCACGTCGCTCCGATGCCCGCGCAAGGGGCGGTCGCTGATGGTCTTTATCCCGAGGCGAAGCTACGGCCCGCGAAGGCGCAAACGAGGACCATCGATGCCGCGACAGCCGCCGCCATCCGTCACGATATCAACTCCGCGCTCGGCCAAGTTTCGCCGAATGCTTTTTCGTGCCGCGAGAAAGAATGGTGCATCGCTCGAAGCGATGCCGGCTGGACCGTTGCTCTCGTCGAAAACCCCTACCTGTTTGAGGTGCTGTGCAATCAGGTCGATCTGCTGATCGTGCCGGGAAGCACCGAGCGGACCTGTTCATCCGGCCGGGCGCGGATCCTGAGTGGACGCCTGCTGCGATTGGTAGGTGCGATCGAGATTTTCGCCGAGCCGGTTGCAGGCGATGAGCTTCCGAAAATGCGCTTCAAGACGTCGTTTACGTCGCTGCAACGCCCTTGGGAGCGGCACCGCGCATATGACTGGAGAAGTGACGGCTTCGTCGATAACTCTCCCGCCCTTTGAGATCTCGATTGAAACGCAGGCATGAAATTATTCTTGATCTTTATACTCCACAAATCCTTGTGTTTCGTTCATAGTTTGTCGTAAAGAGCGGCCAATGCACGTTGAGGTGGCCGAAATTCCGGCTGCCCTGTGATTTTTGTGATGGCGAAACGGACCAGTACGCGAGGAACAAGATGCCCAATCGAACACGATCGAAGCTGAATTTGTTGGCCGCAGCGACATTGGTGCTGGCTTCTGGTCTTCCCTCGACGGTCGTGTTTGCACAGGCGACAACCTCAACCGAAACGACCGCTCCTGCGGTCAGCCAGGCTCAAGACGCGGGACCTGCGGGAACGGCACGGGCCAATGCCAATGCAGCGGCCCGTGGCGAGCAGCCGACTGTCGACGGTCTTCCGGCCACCGGGTCTGAAGCCGGCGCACAAACACCGGCTGTGTCGATTGAGACGCCCGCAGCAGAAGCGGCGGCCAACCCAGTCCTGCCACACGACCTTTCGCCTATCGGCATGTTCCTTGCCGCCGACATGGTGGTGAAGGCAGTGATGATCGGGCTGGCGCTCGCCTCGGTCATCACCTGGGCGATTTTCGTGGCCAAGACGTTTGAACTCTTCGCCGCAAAGGCGCGCCTCAGCCGCGCCGTCCGTCAGCTCTCCGCTGCAAACGGGTTGGCAGAGCTTAAGTCCACATTCAACGGCAAGGCGGGCCCTGCCGCGGAAATGGTTGCCGCTGCGATCGATGAGATGGTGCGTTCGGAGGCTGTGCTCGATCACGCACCGGCAGCTGGTCTCAAGGAACGCGTCGCATCGCTGCTGACGCGTATCGAGGTTCGCGCCGGCAAGCGCATGACGAGCGGAACGGGCATCCTTGCCTCGATCGGCTCCGTCGGCCCGTTCGTCGGTCTGTTCGGAACCGTCTGGGGGATCATGAACTCCTTCATTGGCATCAGCAAAGCGCAGACGACCAACCTGGCGATCGTTGCTCCCGGTATTGCCGAAGCGCTGCTGGCGACCGCAATCGGTCTCGTTGCCGCTATCCCCGCCGTTATCATCTACAACTACTTTGCCCGCGCGGTGGGTGGCTACAAGGTGATCCTCGCCGACGCGGCAGCCGCCGTCGAACGGCTTGTCAGCCGCGATCTCGATCATCGCCTGGTCCGCAAGGCGCAACCGCGTCGCCAGGATGGCTTTGCCCATCCGGCAGACGCGTCGATCGCAAGGATCGGGTGAGACATGGCCGGCAAGGTTACCGACAGCGGCGGCGATCTCGACGAGAACAGCGAGATCAACGTCACCCCATTCATCGATGTCATGCTCGTTTTGCTGATCATCTTCATGGTCGCGGCACCACTTGCGACCGTGGACATGAAGGTCGATCTGCCGCAATCGGCCTCCAAGCCGACGCCGCGCGACGATAAGCCGGTCTTCGTCACGCTCAACGCCGACCTCGGTCTGGCGATTGGCAACGAAGAAACAGCCCGTGAGGAATTTGCGGTGGAGCTTCAGCGCCTGACGGAGGGTAACACCGAGACGCGCGTTCTGCTGCGTGCGGACAAGGCCGTCGACTACGGCGAGCTGATGACGGTCATGAACCTCATCCAGAACGCCGGTTATACGAAGATTGCCCTCGTTGGGCTCGAAGGGGCGCCTGGCCGCTGACGTCAGGCTCTCTCTGTTCTGGCGGCAGCCAGCGCCGCCGCCCGTGCCGGGCCGTGCAAACGTCGCTTCGGTGTTTCTCGTTCCTTTTTCCGCTGCAAGATGTCGCTGTCGCTTGAAACCAGCGGGAGGGCGATTTATGAGCTTATATAAAGGCGCCATATTTGGCAGCCAGAAGACGACTGCGCGGTCATCCGGGATACCGGTGCCGTGCCATCCGGACACGAGGGCAGTATGATGAATTTCGAAGCGGCGCGCACCAAGATGGTGGACAACCAGATCCGGACGACGGATGTGACGTCCCATGCGATCCTGTCCGCTTTCCTCTCCGTACCGCGCGAAGAATTCGTGCCTTCGCGGATGAAGGAACTCGCCTATATCGATGCCGACATCGAACTCGACGGCGCTAAGGGCGCAAGCCCGCGGTACCTGATGGAGCCGTCGCCGCTCGCCAAGCTGCTGCAACTCGCCGAAATCTCGAAGTCAGACGTGGTGCTGGAGATCGGCTGTGGCACCGGTTACGCCTCGGCGCTGCTTTCGTTGATCGCCGGTTCGGTCGTCGCACTCGAAAGCGATGAAGCGCTTGCCGCAACTGCGACGGAAACCTTGGCACGGCTGGGCTATGACAACGTTGCCGTGGTCACCGGCGATCTTGGCAAGGGATATGCCGGCGAGGCACCCTATGATGTCATTTTCGTTCATGGTTCGGTAGAAGTGCTTCCTCCGGCCTTGTTCGAGCAGTTGCGCGACGGCGGCCGGCTTATTGCCGTTGAAGGCTTCGGTAACGCTTCGCGTGCTAAGCTTTATGTCCATGAGCATGGGAAGACGTCCGAAAGGGCGGATTTCAACACTGCGGTCAAGCCGCTTCCCGGCTTCCGCCGCGAGCAGACTTTTGTTTTTTGAGGTGCCACTTATTGAGGTATCTCAACATTTGATTGTGCTGCTAAAATAGCAATGTTGCCAATTGGCAACGAACCACCTGTTTCTTTTTGAAATGATCGTGCGCAGTATCGGTGTACAGTTGTGATCAGGCCGAATCCGGGTTTCAAAGAGTGCTGAGGTAGTGATTTGCTCACCGGTGGGCGGTGTGAGCGCTTCATCGCCGTATTTAGGGCGGCCCGGTTTCGACGTCGGAATGGTGCCGCAGGAAATAGTGGGCTGGCTTTGCCGCCCCGATCGGAGAGGGAAGTATGGTGTCGATTGTCCGCAAAGCAGCCTTTTGGGCTGCCGTCTCGACGAGTGTACTGCTTGCGCCGCAGGCCGTGCTGGCGGAGACGATCTTCGGCGCAATGGCCAAAGCCTATGAAAATAACCCGGATCTGAACGCCGCGCGCGCTGGTCTTAGGGCGACCGACGAAGGGGTGCCGATCGCGAAGTCCGGGTTTCGTCCACAGGTTTCGGCTTTTGCAAACGGAACGCTTTCAAACGTCGACAACGAGCTTACCGGAAGCCGGGACTTTCATCAGGGGCAGATCGGTATCACCGTAACCCAGATGATTTTTGATGGCTTTCAGACGCTGAACAATGTTCGCGCCGCTGAATCGAATGTCTTCGCCAACCGCGAATCGCTTCGCGCAAACGAGATCCAGATTCTGCTCGCAGCAGCCACGTCCTACGCCAACATCGCGCGCGACCAGCAGATCGTTGTTATTCGCCGGCAGAACCTCGCCTTCCTCAGGGAACAGCTGAACGCATCCCAGGCTCGCCTTGACGTGGGTGAAGGCACCCGCACGGACGTCAGCCTTTCCGAGGCATCGCTTGCCGACGCGCAGTCGCTTCTGATTACCGCCATTGCGCAGTTGAAGCAGAGCGAATCAGTCTACGTGCAGATCGTCGGCGTTGCGCCGACGGGTATCAAGCAGCCGGGGCCGGCCACCAAGGGGCTTCCGCGTTCGCTCGATCAGGCTGTTGCCCTGGGATTGCGTCAGCACCCGACCATTCTCGCCGCCCAGTACAACGTCGATACGGCCGGCTTCCAGGTGAAGTCTGCTGAAGGCACCATGCTGCCCGGCGTGAGCATTCAGGGGCAGGTTGGACGCGTGACCGGCAACTCCGGCGACGGTCTTGACAGCAACGCGTCGAGCGTTACTGCCCGCCTGACGGTGCCGATCTACCAGGGTGGCGCGGAATACGGTCAGATTCGCCAAGCGAAGGAGACCTTGGGCCAGCAGCGCATCCTCGTCGATTCGCAGCGCGCCGCCGTTCAGCAGAACGTCGTGAGCGCACACGCCCAACTTGAGGCGGCAATTGCGCGCATCGGCGCCAACAAGACGCAGATCTCGGCGGCTAACATGGCGCTTGCCGGCGTCATCGAAGAGCGCAATGTTGGTCAGCGCACTACGCTCGACGTGCTCGATTCGCAGCAGACCGTTCTGAATGCGCAGGAACAGCTGGCTATCGCCCAGCGCGACGCCGTCGTCGCAAGCTACGGTCTGCTCGCTGCCACCGCGACACTGAGCGTCAAGAGCCAGGGCCTGCAGGTCGCGGAATATCGCGCCGAAGAGCATTACGAAGCCGTCAAGGACAAATGGTTCGGACTTCGAACCGTCGACGGCCGCTGATCAAAGAAAACGCCTCGGGAAACCGGGGCGTTTCTGCTTCTGCCGATCGAAACAAATCTGTGCAACAATCCAAGTGTCTGATTCGTGGCGTATGTTTCGTCCGCGGACTCACTTAAGGTTTGTTTGTTATCGGCACATGCGTCGTTTCGGGACACATGCTCTGCCGCGTCAAACGGGGATAGAAATGGCACAGCTCAATGTCGCGCGTGAACCTTCGATGGATGAGATTCTCGCATCCATTCGCAAGATCATCGAGAGCAATGAGCCGGGGCAGACCGATTTCTCCTCGCGTGACCAATACGAGGACGACGGCTCGGATGAGATTGAACTGACGATCGACAGCGAAATCGAGGCTGCCGCTTTCGGCAGGCGGGAGGACCATGGCGAGGCGTCCAAGCTCGCTACACCTTCGCCGGAGATCGAGGTGGCCGTCATTCCTTCGGAGCCGCATTCGAGCATCGCGCAGCCGCCGCTTTCGCTGGCGGACGTTGCAGCCCGAGTAAGGGCGGCCTCCGAGCGCCACACCATGAGCTATACCGCCAAAGAGCCGGTCAAGGATGTGCCTTCGCGCAGCGTTCAGGATAGTCCGGTCATCACGTCACGTATGGCAGCAGTGTCCGCGCCGCCGGCGCCGGTTGATCGTCTCTCGGTGAGCGCCGTACAAGAGCCCGTCAATCGGGCGGTAGCTGTTGAAGCGCTGAAGGTAGCAGACCCGGCACCCGTAGCCGTTTCGGGCGGACCGGTGGCTGTTATTGCCGAAGAGCCCGTGACCGAAAAGGCCGCGCCTGCGATCCTTTCACCCGAGGTTGGTCGTCAGGTCGCTCAGTCCTTCGACAATCTTGCCCAGGCGGTCGACCTCAGCACGCGGCGGTCGTTCGACGAAATTGCCGAAGAAATGCTGCGCCCGATGCTGCAGGAATGGCTGGACGACAACCTACCGACCTTGGTTGAACGGCTGGTGCGTGAAGAGATCGAACGCGTCGCGCGCGGCCCCCGGCGCTAGGATCTGAACCTTTCCGATACAGAGGCCGCGGAACAGTCGCGGCCTTTTTGCGTTCGTGTTGACTTGCACCGGTCGTTCCGGTTTACAAGACATAGACATCAATCTCCAAAATTGGCTTCAAAATGCTTGATAAGACCTACGATTCCGCATCCGTCGACCCACGTATCGCCAAGAAGTGGGACGAAGAAAACGCGTTTCGTGCGGGTGCGGGAGCAAAGCCCGGCGCCGACAGCTTCTGTATCGTGATCCCGCCACCGAACGTGACGGGCTCGCTGCACATGGGCCATGCGCTGAACAACACGCTGCAGGACGTGCTGGTACGGTTCGAGCGCATGCGCGGCAAGGACGTGCTGTGGCAGCCGGGCATGGACCATGCCGGTATCGCCACGCAGATGGTCGTCGAGCGCAAGCTGATGGAACAACAGCAGCACCGCCGCCAGATGGGCCGTGAAGCCTTCATCGAGAAGGTCTGGGAGTGGAAGGCCGAATCCGGCGGGTTGATTTTCAACCAGCTGAAGCGGCTTGGCGCTTCCTGCGACTGGTCGCGCGAGCGCTTCACCATGGACGATGGTCTGTCGGAGGCCGTCCTCGAAGTGTTCGTCTCGCTCTACAAGGAAGGCTTGATCTATAAGGACAAGCGTCTGGTCAATTGGGACCCGAAGCTGCTGACGGCGATTTCCGACCTGGAGGTCGAGCAGCACGAAATCAACGGAAACCTCTGGTACCTGCGCTATCCACTCGAGCCGGGTGTCACCTATCAGCATCCGGTCGCCTTCGACGAAAACGGCAAGGCGACGGAATGGGAAACTCGCGACTACCTGGTCGTTGCCACCACGCGGCCGGAAACGATGCTTGGCGACAGCGGTATTGCCGTCAATCCGGAAGACGCGCGCTACAAGCCGCTCATCGGCAAACACGTCATTCTGCCGATTGTCGGCCGCCGTATCCCCGTTGTCGGTGACGACTATGCCGATCCGACCGCTGGAACGGGCGCCGTCAAGATTACGCCCGCGCACGATTTCAACGATTTCGACGTCGGCAAACGTGCAGGCCTCGCAGCCATCAACATCCTGACCATCGAAGGTCGGATCACCATCAAGGACAATGAGGAGTTCCTCGAGGGCCTCAGCGACCCCGCGGCCCTGCATGGCGCCTGGGATGAGCTTGAGGGCAAGGACCGTTTCGAAGCGCGCAAGATCATCGTTCGGATCTTCGAGGAAGGCGGCCTGCTCGACAAGATTGAGCCGCACAAGCACATGGTCCCGCACGGCGACCGTGGCGGGGTGCCGATCGAGCCGCGCCTGACCGAGCAATGGTATGTCGATGCGAAGACGCTGGCGAAGCCCGCGATCGCATCGGTCAAGGAAGGTCGTACCAACTTCGTCCCGAAGAACTGGGAGAAGACCTATTACGAATGGATGGAGAACATCCAGCCCTGGTGCGTCTCGCGCCAACTCTGGTGGGGACACCAGATCCCGGCCTGGTATGGCCCGGACGGCCAGGTCTTCGTAGAGAAGACCGAGGAAGAGGCGCTGCACGCCGCGATCCAGCACTATCTGGCGCACGAAGGTCCAATGAAGGCCTATGTCGAAGACCTGCTTGAAAACTTCAAGCCGGGCGAGATCCTGACCCGTGACGAAGACGTGCTGGACACCTGGTTCTCGTCGGCGCTCTGGCCGTTCTCGACGCTCGGCTGGCCGAACGAAACGCCGGAACTCGAAAAATACTATCAGACCGATGTTTTGGTCACCGGCTTCGACATCATCTTCTTCTGGGTCGCCCGCATGATGATGATGGGTCTGCATTTCATGAAGGATGCGGACGGTACGCCGGTCGAGCCGTTCCACACCGTCTATGTCCACGCGCTCGTTCGCGACAAGAATGGGCAGAAGATGTCGAAGTCCAAGGGCAACGTCATCGACCCCTTGGAACTGATGGACGAATACGGTGCCGACGCGCTGCGCTTTACCCTGGCGATCATGGCCGCCCAGGGGCGCGACGTGAAGCTCGACACCGCTCGCATTGCCGGCTACCGCAATTTCGGAACGAAGCTCTGGAACGCCACGCGTTTTGCCCAGATGAACGGCGTCACCAATAGTGACGGCTTCATCCCCGAGGCATCGTCGCTGACGATCAATCGCTGGATCCTGACCGAGCTCTCACGGACGATCCGCGATGTCACCGAAGCGCTCGAAGGCTTCCGGTTCAACGAGGCCGCTGGCAGTCTCTATCGGTTCGTCTGGAACCAGTTCTGCGACTGGTACCTCGAACTGCTGAAGCCGGTCTTCAGCGGCGAGGATGAAGCGGCAAAACGCGAATCCCAAGCTTGTGTCGCCTATGTTCTCGATGAGATCTACAAGCTGCTGCACCCCTTCATGCCCTTCATGACCGAAGAGCTCTGGGATCAGACGGCGGGCGAGGGGCGTGAGCGCGCGGGCCTGCTCTGCCACGCGGAATGGCCGTCTGCCTCCTACGCCGACGATGCCGCAGCTGACGAGATCAACTGGCTGATCGATCTGGTTTCCGGCATCCGTTCGGTCCGTTCGGAAATGAACGTCCCGCCGGCAGCGACCGCACCACTCATCGTGGTCGCAGCCAATGCACTGACGCGCGAGCGGCTAGAGCGGCATGCTTCGGCCATCGGTCGCCTGGCGCGCGTCGAGCATATCGACCATGTGGCGGTGGCGCCGGGCGGCAGCGCGCAGATCGTCGTTGCGGAGGCAACGTTCTGCCTGCCGCTTGGCAACCTGATCGATCTCTCGGCCGAAAAATCGCGTCTGGAAAAAGCGATCTCCAAGGTCGAAGTCGAGCGGGAACGTATCCTCAGCAAGCTGGCCAACGAGAAGTTCGTCGCCAATGCAAAGCCGGAGCTGGTCGAAGCCGAGCGTGAACGTCTCGTTGAACTGGATCTGCAGAAGGACTCCCTCGGCATCGCCTTGGCGCGGGTTGCAGAAGCCGGCTGAGGGTACTGCAAGCTCTGATCTTGTGTCATCCGCGGCGGAAACGTCGCGGATTTCGCATTTTCTGGCGAGATCGCTAGAGGTGTCGCCAAGCCGATTCGTTCGGCCAAAACAGTGGCTTTCTGACGCACCGACCTGGGAGTTAGAGCCCCGCTTTCAAACCCAAATTCGCGTTTTTTCCTGCAAAAACCAATGCTGTTGTTGTTGAGTAACACTTTCGGGTTATGCTGGTAAAATATCCTAACATTAGTCGATAAATACCCGTATTGCGCAAAAATATTTCAAATTGTTTGGATTGTGTTCAGATGATGAGAATCTTACGTAAATTTTATGGCGCACATGAGCACAATACCCCTGGAAAGCGGCATTTGCGATTTCACACGATCGTGAGAATACTTTTCGCACAGGCGACGTGAGGTGGATTGTCGCAGATTGAAATGCAGGGGGAGGAGCTTAATGGCTCATGAGAATTTGAAGCGGGGCGTCTTTGCGTTGGCGGCCGGAATTCTGGTTGCATCGGCGGCGCACGCTGGCGGTCTTGAACGCGGCGGTTACAATATCGACCTGCTGTTCGACCCGTCGGACTATGCAGCGGAAGCGACGACAACCTATGTCAACCCGCAGCGCGAACTGAAGAACGTCAGGGATACGAATACGACGTCTGCAGCCTTCCCATTCAACGGAACCGGACCCGGTACTGGCGGTGGCAATCTGAACTCCCGTCCCAATTCTGTCGAAGACACGGAGAGCTATTGGGTGCCGCGTGTGGGCATCAAGGCCCGCTTCGGAGAGGACGTCGACTGCATGGCTGACTATTCGCAGCCATGGGGAGCTCATACAAATCCGGGCGTAAATTGGGCCGGCGCCAACAACAACATTGAGACGAAGGTCGAGAGCGACAACTACGCCGCGACTTGCTCATACAAGTTTGACATGGGGCAGGGCCAGTTCCGCGTCATCGGCGGCGTCTTTTACCAAGAGGTCGGCGGCTTCAAGGAGAGATTGGTACAGGATTTCACGGGTGTGCCGCCGGCATTCGGCGGGTTGCAATCCGGCATCGGCAGGCTGGATCTCCAAGGTGACGGTTGGGGTTGGCGCGCCGGCGTCGGCTACGAAATACCGGAGTACGCGGTACGCGCAAGCTTGGTCTATAACAGTGCCGTTGATCTGGATAATCTGGCGGGTACGATCGATCTGCGCAATGTGCGCGGACCGGCGCCGGTCAACTTCTACGATGTGGCCGGGTTCGCCTCCATGCCGGACTCGCTCGAGCTCAAAGTTCAATCCGGTATTGCACCTGGCTGGGTCGCGTTCGGTTCGGTCAAGTGGACGGACTGGAGCCAGCTTCAGGTTCTCAAGTTCTGCCCGCCTTCCGGCGGTACCCTGGAGCAGCCTTGCACCTCGCTCGACCTGCTCTATCGCGACGGCTGGACGATCTCTGGCGGCGTTGGTCACAAGTTCAATGAACAGTGGAGCGGTGCCGTCAGCCTAACGTGGGATCGTGGCACGAGCCATGGCTATGGCACACAGTCCGACACTTGGGCGCTGGGCACCGGTGTTGCCTATTCGCCCACGAAGAATGTTGAGTTCCGCCTTGCAGGTGCTGTCGGTATCCTGACGAGCGGCAGTTCTGGCGCCGTCAACTTCGACGGCCAGGTCATCGGAGACGATGTTTCCTACGACTATGGCAACGACTTCTTCGGTGCGATTTCGACAGCGATCAAAGTAAAATTCTGATCCTCCATTGATCAGGACGCGCAAGGCCCGGTTTCATCACCGGGCCTTTCTTTTTGCCTTGAGCGACATCTGTTGGTGACTGTTCCGCTCGACGCCAATGTGACGATTCAGCAACACATTTAATGCTAGAGTTTGCTAGGGTCGGACTCAAGGTCAGTATGTCCATTTCCCGCCACAAACAGGGAGCAGCGATGTTAAGGACAAACGTGCGACTTGAGGATCGGGCCCGCAATGTTTGTAACGAAATGACGTCATGTGTCGTCTTGAACGAACTGCCGCACTTCCGCGGAAATGGTTCGGTAAGGCTACACACAATGGAGTTTCATTCTGGACTGAGTGAGCCGGTGTTTTCGGCGGTTTCGGTGAACAAGTGAATGGCAAAGAGTCATTCAGGCGTTTGTGTTTGCAGCGGTGATGAGTTCGGCGTGGCCGGCTGGAACGGAAGAATTAGACTGTGATGCTTGCGGGTGAACTGAAGTCTCTGAAGGTTGCGATGCTCGGCGTGTCGCTGGTGGTCGGCGGCGCTACGGCTGGTCCGGCACGTGCCTTTGATCCGGGCACCGGTGTCAGCAAGGAATCCGGTCCGTTTGCCCTGTTCAAATTCGGCTTCTCCGCCTACAAGAACGGCCGCAAGGACGAAGCGGTCGAAGCCTACCGCTATGCCGCCGAAAAGGGGCATACCGGCTCCCGCTGGGCGCTTGCCAATATGTATGCCTACGGCGACGGCGTCGCCGAAAACGACCTCGAAGCCTTCAAGATTTACAGCGAGATTGCCCAGCAGGGTGTCGAACCTGGCTCCGAGGATACGGGCTACTTTGTCAACGCGCTGATCTCGCTTGCCGGCTACTATCGTCGCGGTATTCCGGACAGCCCCATCAAGTCCGACATGTCGCAGGCACGTCAGCTTTACTTTCAGGCTGCATCGACCTTCGGCGTATCGGAGGCGCAGTTCCAGTTGGCGCGCATGTTGCTTTCGGGCGAGGGCGGCAACGTCAACGTCCAGCAGGCCAAGAAGTGGCTGAACCGCGCACGCAAGAACGGTCATGCCGGCGCCATGGGCGTTTTCGGCAATGTCATTTTCCAGGAAGGTCAGACCATCCGCGGTCTCGCCTACATGACCGCGGCACTCGATCAATGTTCGCCGAAGGATCGGCCATGGCTGCAGTCGATGCAGGAACAGGCATTTTCTCTGGCAACCGAAGATGATCGCCGTAAGGCGATCAACCTGTCGCAGAACATGCACACGCAGGGCGACGACGACTAGGCGCTGCCCTTGGCGTCACCTCCGCTTCAAAGCGGACGTTCGAACGCGAAATAGCCCGCGACCGGTACGTGGTCGGATGGTTTTTCCCAGGCCCGCACGTGCTTCTCGATCGACGTCGAGACCAGCCTGTCCGCCGCTTCCGGCGATAGCATCAGGTGATCGATCCGTATCCCGAAATTCTTCGGCCAGCATCCGGCCTGATAGTCCCAGAATGAGTAGAGCGGAACGTCATCCGTGGTCGAGCGCACTGCGTCAGTCAGGCCGAGATTCCGCAACTGGCGAAAAGCCTGGCGTGTCTCAGGCAGGAACAGCGCATCGTTCTGCCAGACCTTGACGTCCCAGCAGTCGTGTTCCTCGGGGATGACATTGTAGTCGCCGGCAAGAATGAGCGGCTCTTCCAGTTCCAGCCGACGTTGCGCGTAGGCGGAAAGGCGCTCCATCCAGCGCAGTTTGTAAGGGTACTTCTCGCTATCGACCGGGTTGCCATTTGGCAGGTAGAGCGAGCAGACGCGGATGACGCCGCCGGAGACGGAGAAGACGCCTTCGATAAATCGAGCCTGCTCGTCCGCGTCGTCGCCCGGCAGACTGCGGTTGACTTCGTCAGGTTTCAGCTTGGAAAGCAGCGCAACGCCGTTGAAGCCTTTCTGGCCGTGCGTTTCGACGTGATAGCCGAGCGCTTCGATCTCAAGGCGCGGGAAGTTTTCATCGACCGACTTGATCTCCTGCAGGCAGACGATGTCCGGGTTCGATTCTTTCAACCACGCCAGCAGGCCGTCGATTCGCGCCTTGACGCCATTGATGTTCCAGGTGGCAATCTTCATGGCTCGAAACGCCCTTCTATGTCAGTGAATCCTTCCGGACGGCTTCTTGTAACGACTCGGGATTCGTTTGACAAATCCGATACCTGCGGTCTTTTCGCGGAGAAAGGCCCCGTACATCAATAACGGGCAGCGCTTTTCACGCACTTGCCGTATGCGGGCATGCCGTTGAATTGATTCCCACCCGCCGAAGGCTATAGTCCCCCACATGATCGACCTCATCCAGAACTATTGGCCGCATTTCCTCGTTTTCCTGTCTTTCGTCTTGGGCGTGCCGGCGGCCATCCATGCCGCCATGACCAAGGACGATGTTCGGGCGGCAGCCGGTTGGGTCGGCGTCGTGCTGCTGTCACCGATTGTTGGGGCGGTCGTCTATGGTGTTGCCGGCATTAACCGCATCCGCCGCTCGTCCATCGGCATGCAACGCTCGTTGCTGCGCGGCCGCGGCCCCGATCAGTTCGGGCGCTTCGATGTATCCGATGCCGAGATTGGCACGCGTTTCGGCCAACGATTCTCGGCAATGAAAATCCTCGGTGACCGGGTGTCGCGGCATGCGATGTCCACAGGCAACCGCATAAGCATGCTCGAGGGCGGGGATGCGGCCTATACCGCCATGCTGCATGAGATCACCCACGCGCGCCGCAGCATCCTGCTTGAAAGTTACATCTTCGATCGAGACGCGCTCGGCTTGCGCTTCGCCGATGCATTGATAGCGGCGCGTGGGCGAGGGGTCGAGGTACGGGTGCTGATCGATGCGGTGGGCGCACGCTACTCCGTACCGAGCATCGTCGGTTATCTCAAGGCTGCGAGCGTGCCCACGGCCGTCTTCAACGGCAACATCATCATGGGGCTCAGATTGCCCTATGCCAATCTGCGCACGCACCGGAAGATCCTGGTCGTCGATGGCAAGGTCGCCTTTGCCGGCGGCATGAACATCCGCGCCGGCTTCACCACCGAAATCGCCGGTCCCGAAGCGGCCTATGACACCCATTTCCGCATCACCGGGCCTGTCGTTGCCGACATCTTCCAGGTTTCTGCCGAGGATTGGCAGTTTTCGACGGGTGAACTTCTGGCAAGTGACACGTGGAAAATCGAGCCGACCTCGCCGGCGGCAAAGGCGCCCGGCATTCTGATGCGCGCTGTACCGTCGGGGCCCGACAAAACGAATGAAACCAATCACAAGATGCTGATGGGTGCGTTCTCGGTGGCGCGAAAGAACATTCGACTGATGTCGCCCTATTTTCTTCCTGACCGGGAGTTGATCAGCGCGCTTGTGACGGCCGCCCGCCGTGGCGTAGAGGTGGATATTGTCGTGCCCGCGGTCAACAATCTGCTGCTGGTCGACCGCGCCATGACAGCGCAGTTCGATCAGGTGTTGAAGGGGCATTGCCGCGTCTGGCGCGCAAAGGGTGCCTTCAATCACTCCAAGCTGCTCGCCGTTGATGAGACTTGGGCCTATGTCGGCTCGACGAACCTCGATCCGCGGTCGCTACGCCTCAACTTCGAATTCGATCTCGAAGTGCTCGATGACGGCTTCGCACGCGATGTCAGCAGCCGCATCGCCGCAATCGCGGAGTCTGCGGAAGAGGTGACGCTAAAGGATTTGAATGCCCAGCCTTTAGCTGCGCGCTTGGCAAACCGCCTGCTCTGGCTGGGATCGCCATATCTGTAGCAATGAGCGGCGCACGGGAATGCGCCCGCTTGGGTCAGATGGAAAAACTCGTTCCGCATCCGCAGCTTGCGACAGCATTCGGATTCTTTATCTGAAAGGACTGGCCGAGCAGGTTGTCGATGAAGTCGATCTCCGAGCCACCCATATAGACGAGCGACAAGCTGTCGATCAGGACCTTGGCATCGTCCTTTTCAAGCACGAGGTCGTCGTCGTTCGCATCGTCGACCAGATCAAATTTGTACGAGAAGCCCGAGCAGCCACCGCCCTCGACGGAAACCCGCATGGCATTCTTATGGCCGTCCGAATGCAGAATGGTGGCGATCCGCTTGGCGGCCGCGTCGGAAAGGGTCACTGTTTCCTGTGTCATATTTGCCTCCTGCCGGGGTCAAGAACCGGAGAGATTCGTTTTCATTGCATATTCGGCACTTGGCCGGTTTCGACATGTCTTTTAATGTCGAGCGCCAAACCGTTGCTTTGACTTCCGGAATCGGTCGATGTTTGGTCGACGCTTTCCCGTAGCTTTCACTATAGGTATGAAGGCTTGAATGTCCCGTCAATGGGGCGACCACGCAGGTGTGAAATGACGTTCGACAAAAATGCGCTCGGCTTCGGTTACGGTGAACATGCGCCATTCGCGTCGAATCCCTGGGCGACGCGCGGCAGGCTCTACCCGGAAGCGACAAGCCCGACGCGGTCCGATTTTCAACGTGACCGCGACCGCATCGTGCATACGACCGCCTTTCGCCGGCTAAAACACAAGACGCAGGTCTTCATCGCCGCCGACGGCGACCACTATCGCACCCGCCTGACCCACACGATCGAGGTGGCGCAGATTGCACGCGCGCTGGCGCGAGCGCTGAAGCTGGACGAGGACCTCGCCGAAGGCGTGGCGCTCGTCCATGATTTCGGCCACACGCCGTTCGGGCATACGGGCGAGGATGCGCTGCATGAGATGCTCAAGCCCTATGGCGGCTTCGATCACAACGCCCAATCGTTGCGTATCGTCACCAAACTCGAGCGGCGCTACGCCGAGTTTGACGGCCTGAACCTCACCTGGGAAAGCCTGGAGGGGCTGGTAAAACACAATGGGCCGCTTCTGAGCCTTGACGGGCAGGGCACCCACGGCCCGGTGCCGCAGCCGATCCTGGACTATTGCGCTATTCACGACCTTGAGCTTGCAAGCTTTGCGAGCCTCGAAGCACAGGTGGCGGCGATCGCCGATGATATCGCCTACAACACCCATGATATCGATGACGGTCTGAGGTCCGGCTACCTGACCTTCGAGATGCTGGAGGACGTGCCGTTTCTCGCCCGCCTGATGCGCGAGGTCAGCGATCGTTATCCCGGCCTTGAAGCGAGCCGCTTCACCCATGAGATTATGCGCCGCCAGATCACGGCGATGGTCGAGGACGTGATTGCGGTCGCGCAGACGCGCCTCCGGGATATCAGGCCCGAAAGTGCCATGGATGTCAGGCAGGCTGGTAGGGTCATAGCGACATTCTCGGACGAGATGGGCGAGACCGACAAACAGATCAAGAGACTGCTGATGACGCGGATCTATCGCCATCCCGAGGTGATGCGGGTGCGCGAAGGAGCTGCGTCGATCGTTTGCGATCTCTATCGCGCCTTCATGGCCGACCCTTTGCTGATGCGCGAACATTATTGGATCGACCAGATCCCTGGTATGGCCGAGCCGGCGCGGGCGCGTCATGTCGGCGACTATCTGGCCGGAATGACGGATACCTTCGCCATCAGTGTCCACCGCCGTTTGTTTGACCATACGCCCGATTTGCGGTAGGGACGCCCCGCCCGGAGGCTTTTGGTTCAACCGAACCGGGCCTCCTTTTGAGTTTTGCACCGACCATATTCTGTCGGGAAAAGCGGACGGATCAGATGAATCTCTTCACGGACTTCGAATCAAGAATTAAGGATATTCTCGAAACGCTTGATGTCGTTCGAGAAAAGCGATCCGAACTTGACTTCGCCCGTATCAATGTCGAGCCGCCGCGCGACCCCAGCCATGGCGATGTCGCGACCAATGCCGCGATGGTGCTTGCCAAACCGCTGGGCATGAATCCGCGCGCGCTTGCCGATCTGATCGTCGAGAAGCTCAAGCAGGACCCTGAGGTCACCGATGTTTCCGTTGCCGGTCCAGGCTTCATCAACGTGCGGCTTTCCGTCTCCTACTGGCAGAAGCTGTTGACCGCGATGGTTCGCACCGGTGCGGACTACGGCCGCAGCACGACCGGTGCCGGCCGCAAGGTCAACGTCGAATACGTGTCGGCCAATCCGACCGGGCCAATGCATGTCGGCCATTGCCGCGGTGCCGTCGTCGGCGACGCGCTTGCGAACCTGCTAGCCTTTGCCGGCTACGAGGTGACCAAGGAATATTACATCAACGACGCCGGCTCGCAGATCGATGTGTTGGCGCGTTCGGCCTTCCTTCGCTACCGGCAGGCGCTTGGCGAGGAGATCGGCGAGATCCCGTCGGGCCTCTATCCCGGCGATTATCTCGTACCCGTCGGCGAGGCGCTGGCCGACGAATTCGGCACGAGCCTGCGGCTGATGCCCGAGGACAAGTGGATGCCGCTGGTCAAGGAGCGCACTATTGATGCGATGATGGTCATGATCCGCGAGGATCTTGCCGCCCTGAACGTCACCCATGATGTCTTCTTCTCGGAGCGGACCCTGCATGCCAATGGCGCTGCCAAGATCCGCACCGCGATCAACGACCTGACCTTCAAGGGCCACGTCTACAAGGGCACGCTGCCACCGCCGAAGGGCCAGCTGCCGGAGGACTGGGAAGACCGGGAGCAAACGCTGTTCCGCTCGACCGAGGTCGGCGACGATATCGACCGGCCTTTGATCAAGTCGGATGGCAGTTATACCTACTTCGCTGCCGACGTTGCTTACTTCAAGGACAAGTTTGACCGCGGCTTCGACGAAATGATCTATGTGCTCGGCGCCGACCACGGTGGTTACGTCAAGCGGCTTGAGGCGCTGGCACGCGCGGTGTCTGGCGGTGCGTCGAAGCTGACTGTACTGCTTTGCCAGTTGGTCAAGCTCTATCGCGAGGGTGAGCCGGTCAAGATGTCCAAGCGTTCCGGTGACTTCGTGACGTTGCGCGACGTCGTTGATGAAGTCGGACGCGATCCGGTCCGGTTCATGATGATCTACCGGAAGAACTCCGAGCCGTTGGATTTCGATTTTGCGAAGGTGACAGAGCAGTCCAAGGACAACCCGGTCTTCTACGTGCAGTACGCACATGCGCGTTGCCGGTCTGTCTTCCGTCAGGCTGCGGACGCTTTCCCCGAACTCGACCTGTCCACCGTCGATTTTGCCGGCGCAATCAATGGCCTGATCGTCGATCCGGCGGAGCTGCAGCTGGTCGCCAAGCTCGCAGAATATCCGCGCGTCGTGGAGGCTGCGGCACTGGCGCAAGAGCCGCATCGCATCGCGTTTTACCTTTACGATCTTGCCGCTGCCTTCCATGGACACTGGAACAAAGGTAAAGAGAATCCGGAATTACGTTTTGTTAACGATAAAAATAGAGAATTAAGTACTGCCAGACTCGGGCTGGTGCATGCTGTCGCTTCCGTACTGAAGTCGGGCCTGTCCATTACAGGCACCTCTGCACCGGAAGAAATGCGATAAGTATTGTCACCATTTTCCCACAATGCACTGGCAAGTGAATGCAGGCAATTGTGAGTGGAGAGCATGGCAGACAAACAATTCGCACGAAGCGGGCCGGCTGAATTCGATGTATTGGCAGACGATGATCCGTTGGCCGAACTCGCCCGGATCGTCGGCTACGATGCCCGGCCGGCTGTCCAGCAGTTGCAGGAATTGCAACGCCACCAGGAAGCCGTCCGGCAAGATCCGACGTTCGATCTCGAGGAAGAGCTCCTTCGAGAGTTCGATACCTATGATGCGCCGCGCGCGGCAGATGTTCAGCCGGACAACGATCCAGTTGAAACTGTAGCTGCGCCCGCAGAAGAGCTTCAGCAGGTCGAGCCGGTGCTTGAATTTGCGCCAGCCGAGTTTGCTGTGGCCGAATCGGCGCCAATCGAAGATGCGCCGGCGATTAAACCGGAGTATCAGCCGGTCGAACTCGCAGAGACATGGCCAGAGGCCGCTCTTGAAGAAGTCGACCGCGGCCACGCCGAATTCGTTGCGGTTCCCGAGGCGACGTCCACTTCGATCACTGACGTAACGGGATACGACGTGGTTTCGGAAGCGGTCGAGCCGACCTTCGATCTGGAACGCGAACTCGAGCTCTCGCTCGGTGACGTCGATCTTTCTCCGACGGCCGAGATTGCGCCGATCAAACAGCACGTTGGTGCACCTGAAGAATGGCATGCGCCGGTCGAGGACATTTCGTTCGACGTTTCCGATTTCGCCGATCAACTGGCAACAGAGCAGGCCTCGCTGTCCGTCGAGCCAGCCTTCGAAGTGGCTCCGGCCGCCGAGGCCAGCAACGCCTATGCGTCGGACAATGCCTATTCGTACGAACCGACAGTGATCGAGCAGGTCGCTCCGGTTGCCGTAGAGCCGGCTTTCGAACCGGCTCCGGCTGCCGAGGGCAGCAACGCCTATGCGTCGGACAATGCCTACTCGTACGAACCGGCAGTGATCGAGCAGGTCGCTGCGGTTGCGGCAGAGCCGACAACAGATAACGCCGTCGATGAGCTTCTTGCCGATATCGAGCGGTTTCCGGTACCGGCTGCGACCGGCCTGGTCGCCGCTGCAGTTCACACTCATCCTGCGATTCATGCGCGGGCCGAGCCGGCTGTCGTGGCTGCGCCACCTGTCAAGAAGAGCCCCTATCCCTTCACGCCGACGTTCAGTCGCGCCACCCCGGTCGCTTCGCCCTCGGGTGCCGGCCAGCAGCGCGCCTTTGCTGGTCCGATCGTCTCGTCGATCCCTGCTGCCGCAGCACCTGTAGCCGCCGCACCGGTGGCCGCAGCGGTTGCGCCAGAGGCTGTCGTCGAGCCCGCTCTTCCGGCTACCGAGCCGGAGAACGAGCCGAGCTTCGACATCGAGAACTTCGAAATGGAGCTCTCGGATGTGGCGATGGAAATGGAGCTTCCGGAATTCGACGCTTCTGAGGATATCGCCGCCGCAGTGCAGCAGCCGGTTTTCGCCGCTATCGAGCAGGAGCCGGTACAGCATGAAGAGCCCTTCGTAGCACCGTCGGTCGCAGCTGCGCCCTTAGAAATCGAAGAGCCGCCGGTTGAAAGCGTTCTGCCGTTCGATCCGTCGATGATCGCTGAAGCCGATACCGGCGTCGCACCGATCGCCGATATGGATGTACCGCAACTGCCGGTCATCGAGACAGAAAAGCCGGTCGCTTATCCCGCCGACTACGATCTCGATATCGACGCGGAAATGGCCCAGCTCTTCGGGACGCCGGCACCATCCGTCAGGGAGACGCAGGCTCGCCCCGTCGAGGCTCGTGAACCTGCACGCTCCGCGCCGGCAGCCAAGCCGGCCGCATCGCTCGGCGCAGCACCGATGGATGATTTCGACGAGTTCGAGAAGGCAATGGAAGAAGACTTCCGTCGCTCGATGGTCGAACGTCAGAACACGCCGCGCGAATCCGAGCGCGCTCAGCCTATGTCCGGCCAGGCCGACGCCGGTGTTTATAACGAATACGGCTCCGGTCGCCGCTCGCAGCGCACAATGCTGCTCGCTGCAAGCGTCGCCGGCATCATCATTCTCGGTGGTGCAGGCGTCTACGCCTGGATGGGTGGCAGCGATGCCGTTTCGTCCGGCGAGGGTCCGAAGATCATTCTCGCCGACAAGTCCCCGGTAAAGGTCGTGCCCGAGGAAAAGGGCGGGAAGACCGTGCCGAACCAGGACAAGGCCGTCTATGACCGCGTTGCCGGTGCTCAGGGCACGGGTCCTCGGCAGGAGGCACTCGTCTCCTCGACCGAGGAACCGATGGACGTCGTCCAGCGGACGCTGACACCGGAAAACCTGCCGAATGACGGCAGCGATGAAGCGGATGCTCTGGGTGCTTCACCGAATGCGGACGAGGAGTCTGCCCGCCTTCTGCCTGGTGACGGTGCTGCCGTGCCGGCTGATCAGGAAGAGGACAAGGCTCCCGCAGTCGCGCCGCGAAAAGTACGCACGATGATCGTCAAGCCGGACGGCACGCTCGTCGCCCGCGAAGAGCCGGTTGCTGAACCGGCGACGGAAGTTGCTGGCAACACCCAGCCGGTTCCGGCAACGGCTTCGGGTCAGGTTGCGGCGTCGGGCACTGAGGGCCAGGCGACAGCCACGGGCGCCGGTTCCGAACTTCGCGCAGCCGGCGAGGCACTTGCAGGTGCCGACCAGGTCGCACTTGCTGCCGCGAGCGACGCCACGGTAAACGCCGCTGGCGTTGAGGCACCGCTGCCTCAGACCCGCCCGACCGGGCAGGCTGGCAACGTGGCTGGCGCCGTACCTGAAAGCGCAAGCGCACGTCCGGCGGAAACGCAGGCCGCCGCCAACCCTGCAACGGATACCCAGCAGGTTTCGACGGCATCAGTGCCGGCTGGCACCTACTTCATCCAGGTGGCGTCGCTGCCCTCCGAGGCCGAAGCGAAGAAGTCCTACAACAGCCTTTCGAACAAGTTCGGAAGCGTTATCGGTGGTCGCGGCGTGGATATCCGCAAGGCGGAGATCGCGGGTAAGGGCACCTACTATCGTGTCCGCATCCCGGCCGGTTCGCGCGAAGAGGCCAATGCGCTTTGCTCGCGCTACAAGGGCGCTGGTGGCAGCTGCCTCGTGACCAAGTAGTCACAGCAGCAATATTATCCCCAGAGGGGCGCGGCAGAGATGCCGCGCCCTTTCACGTTTCAGTGACAGTAGTCTGTGCATGACGCGCACCGATAGCTATTCTCGCTTCGCTGTGGGCAAGCCGCGCATTATGCTTTTGGCATGAGCGAATCAAAAGCATTTATCTCCGGCTGCAAGGGTCTTTCTCTTTCGAGCGAAGAGCGCAGCTTCTTTGATGGCGAGCGGCCCTGGGGCTTCATCCTCTTTGGCCGCAACATTGGCGAGGAACAGCAGATTTCCGATCTGGTCGCGGCGCTACGTGACAGTATCGGCAATCCCGCGGCACCCGTGCTGATCGACCAGGAAGGCGGACGTGTTCAGCGCATCCGGCCGCCGCTTGTTCAGCAGTATCCGAATGGTGCGGCGATCGGCGAGATCTACCGCCGTGATGCCGAGGGCGGTTTGCGTGCGGCCTGGTTGATGGGGCGGCTGCATGCGTTCGATCTGATGCGGTTCGGCATCACCGTCGATTGCCTGCCGGTGCTCGACGTGCCGGTTCCCGGCAGTCACGATGTGATCGGCAATCGCGCCTATGGACACGATCCGCAGAGTGTCACGGCGATCGGTCGGGCGATGGCGGAAGGCCTTAAGTCCGGTGGCATGCTGCCGGTAATGAAACATATGCCCGGCCATGGCCGCACTTTCGTCGATTCCCACCACAGCCTGCCGGTGGTCAGCGAAACCTTCGACGAGCTTGCCAAGAGCGATTTCCTGCCCTTCATCGCCATGAAGGACGAGGTCATGGCGATGTCGGCGCACATGGTCTTCACGGCGATCGATCCGGACAATCCGGCAACGACCTCGGCCAAGGTTGTGCGTGAGATCATCCGCGGCCATATCGGTTTCGACGGGTTGTTGATGTCCGACGACGTTTCGATGAATGCGCTGGCCGGCGACATGTCCACCCGCGCGCGCAACATCATCGACGCCGGACTTGATCTCGTCTTGCATTGTCATGGCATAATGGACGAGATGAAGGCTGTAGCGGATGTCGTCCCGGTTCTGGCCGGAGAGACATTGCGCAGGGCAAGGGCCGCAGAGGCCGCCTTCCGCAAGCCTGATAATGCGAACGAGCAGGAACTACGTGCCGAATTCAACAGCCTGTTCGCGACGGTTTGAGGACGGGTACGGCCGGCGGGAAAGGATCAGGCTGTCGTGAGCAACGCGGGTGAAAAGCAAGGCAGGTCCGGGGCGAAAGCGCCGATGGATCCCTTGTGGCAGGACGAGACTGCGGAGCGCGGATTGCACGATGAGGCGCTGGTCATCGACATCGCCGGCTTCGAGGGCCCGCTCGATCTGCTCCTCCATCTTGCTCGCAGCCAGCGGGTCGATCTTGCTCGCATCTCGGTGCTGGCATTGGCCGAACAATACATCGCCTTTGTCGAGCGGGCGCGCAGCATCCGCATCGAACTGGCCGCCGACTATCTCGTCATGGCGGCTTGGCTTGCCTATCTCAAGTCGCGGCTGCTGATCCCGCAGCAGGCGAAGGATGATGGTCCCTCCGGTGAGGAAATGGCATCGGCGCTGGCGTTCCGGCTGAAGCGCCTCGAAGCCATGCGCGAGGCCGCCACCCGGCTGATCAACCGAAACCGCCTCGGCCGCGATGTTTTCGTGCGTGGTGCGCCGGAGCATATCGTCACCGAGCGGAAGTCGGACTATGACGCTTCGCTTTACGATCTGCTGACCGCGTATGCGAGCTTGCGGCAACGGACAGCGATCACGCAAGTGACGATCGAAAAGCGCCACGTCTGGTCGCTCGCCGATGCGCGATTGATCCTGGCACGCATGATCGGCCATCTGGACGATTGGACCGCGCTCGATCACTTCCTGTTGCGTTACATGACGACGCCGAAGGAGCGGGCGACGGCCATCGCCAGTTCCTTTGCCGCCTCGCTGGAAATGGTACGTGAGGGGCGCCTGGAAATCCGCCAGGAAGAAGCGTTCGCGCCGATATATCTGCGGCGTGGGCCGAACCCGATCGATGCGGCGACGCTCGCCGATATGGAGGCAGCCCGTGGCTGAGCCGCAGAAATACCTCCCGGACGTGACAGACGAAGACGGCGAGAACGACGGCCTTGTGTTCGATCCGCGCATGGAGCAGGAAACCGAGCGAATTGCCGAAGCGCTGGTGTTTGCCTCCGCGCAGCCAATCTCCGAGGCTTACATCGCCACCCGCCTGCCGCGCGGTGCCGATGTCCCGCGCATCATGGCGCGATTGAAGGCGCTTTATGCAGGCCGTGGCGTCAATCTGGTGCAGGTGGCCGATCACTGGGCGTTCCGCACGGCCGCCGACCTGTCCTTCGTCGTGCAGACGGATGAGAAGGAGGTTCGCAAGTTGTCGCGCGCCGCGCTAGAGGTTCTGGCGATCATCGCCTACCACCAGCCGGTTACCCGCGCCGAAATTGAAGACATTCGCGGTGTGCAGACATCCAAGGGCACGCTGGATGTGCTGATGGAGGCGGGCTGGGTCCGCTTCCGTGGCCGCCGCCGCACGCCCGGGCGTCCGGTCACCTTCGGAACGACACGCGATTTTCTCGACCACTTCGGCCTGGAGGAACTGCGCGACCTGCCTGGCATCGAGGAGTTGAAGGGAGCGGGGCTTCTCTCCGGCCGCGTTCCGTCCAACCTGCATATTCCCGTGCCCGTCGGCGAAGATGACCTGGCGGAAAACGAGGATCCGATCACCCAGCTCGATCTGGAAGAACTGGGGCTCTTGACTCCGAAGGGCGAAGAGGCCGATTAAAAAACCTGATTGGAGATATCGGCTTTCTCCATCGAGCCTGCACCCGGCATGGTCGCCGCGGTGCCACCGGTGTCAAGGAATACGCAGCATGGTTTCAGATACGCAGGACGGGCCCGTCATGGCAACGCGACGGACGGCGGGCGTATCTTTCGCGGCGAGCCTGACATTCGAGGATATCCACCACAACTACCATTCCAAGGAGACTATCAAGGGCGTCAGCCTGGCGGCCAAGGCCGGCGAGGTCCTTTGCCTGCTCGGCCCCTCCGGTTCCGGCAAGACGACGCTGCTGCGGATCGCCGCCGGCATCGAGATGCAAAGCGCCGGCCGCCTCCTGCTTAACGGCCAGGAGATTTCTGGCCCGTCGGTCTTCTTGCCGCCGGAAAAGCGCGGTGTCGGTCTGATGTTCCAGGACTTTGCGCTGTTTCCGCACATGACGATCCGCGACAATGTTCGCTTTGGGCTGACGGCGCTTCCGAAGAAAGAAGCGCTGATCCAGGCCGACGCAGCCCTGGAACGGGTCGGTCTTTCGCATTACGGAGATCGTTATCCCCATGTGCTTTCGGGTGGCGAGCAGCAGCGTGTGGCGCTCGCCCGTGCGCTCGCGCCGCGGCCTGCTGTGCTGTTGATGGACGAACCGTTCTCCGGGCTCGACTCGCGGCTCAAGGATTCGATCCGCGCCGATACGCTCGCCATCCTCAGAGAGACGCGTGCCACCGCGATCGTCGTCACGCATGATGCCGAGGAAGCGATGCGCATGGCCGACCGGATCGCTCTGCTCAAGGATGGGCGCCTGGTCCAGGTCGGCACCGCCGACGAGCTTTATCGAGAGCCACGGGACCTGTTTGCCGCCGGTTTCTTTTCGGAAATCAACGTGTTCGACGCCCAGGTGCGCAACGGTCGCGTCGATACGCCGCTCGGCGGCGTGGATGCCAGCAAGTACCGCGATGGCCAGCGCCTTTCCGTGGCCGTGCGGCTTTCGGGGCTGCGTGTCGGCAAGGACGAAGGCGACATACAGGCGCGGATCGTCTCGCGCCGTTTCATCGGCGTTGTCGAACTGCTCGAACTGGCTGTGGCGGGCTGCGATGGAACCGTGCGCGCCCGTATCCGCGCGGACCAATTGCCGCAAGGATTGCGCGATGTAATGCTTTCAGTTAACGAGCGGGATATATTGCTGTTTGAAAAAGATGTTCCGACATCTTAGGGTCTGTGGCGAAAAGAGGCTGTGCTGGTGGCGCGCCTGAAAATTGACACGCGAATAGGGCCTAAATCGGGGAAGGCTCAGAGGGAGTAAACGCATGGGTTCCTTTAGTATCTGGCACTGGCTGATCGTTCTGGTCGTGGTGCTGTTGTTGTTCGGTCGCGGCAAGATTCCGGAACTGATGGGCGACGTTGCCAAGGGCATCAAGAGTTTCAAGAAGGGCATGAACGACGACGACGTCGCTTCCGCCGACAAGCCGCTCGACGGCAAGACTGTTGATCACAAGTCTGACGAAGTTCGCTAACGATCGAGCACCGATAGCGCCAGGCTGGGATTACCTCCCGGCCGGCCGCACCACGGGTTTGCAGGACATATCGAATGCTTGATATCGGCTGGACCGAGCTAGTCGTCATTGCCATCGTACTGATCGTTGTTGTCGGACCGAAGGATTTGCCGCCGATGTTGCGCGCCTTTGGCCGCATGACGTCGAAGCTGCGCGGCATGGCGTCGGATTTCCGCCAGCAATTCGATGAGGCGTTGCGTGAGGCGGATCTCGAAGACGTCCGTAAAACGATCAGCGACGCGCAAAGCCTCAATCCGGCAAATGCGCTACGTGACGCGATGAACCCGTTGCGCCAGATCGGCAACGAGATCAAATCCGATCTCCAGAAGGCCGCATCACCAGACAAGGCGCCCGTATCCGCTGCAGAGCCGCCAGTTTCCTCCGTGGAACCGGTTGCCGTTGGCGCGGCCGAGGCAAAGCCAGCCAACAGCATTGCGGCCGCGGCGATTGGTTCTGCCAGCCGGCAAATGCAGCGTGCCGAAGCTTCTGAGCCTGCGGCAAAGCCGAAACGGGTAACGAAGGCCAAGGCAGACGCTACGCCCGCGCCCAAGAAGGCCTCACCGGCGAAGGCGGCAACCGCCAAATCTGCACCCGCCAAGACGGCTGCAAAGAGGCCTTCCAAGGTCGAGGCAGAGCAGCCGAAAGAAAAAACACAAAAGACACGCGCGGCAACGCGCAAGAAAGGTGACGTATGAGCGGCGATATCGAGGACCGGCCGCAGCCGCTGATCGAACATCTGATCGAGCTCAGAAAGCGGCTGATGTGGGCCGTTGGCGCGTTCTTCATCGCCTTTCTCGTCTGCTTCTACTTTGCCAAGGGTCTCTTCAACCTTCTGGTGCTGCCGTTCAAATGGGCGGTCGGTTGGGCCGGGATGGATCAACGCAATGTCGAGCTGATCTACACTGCTCCGCAGGAGTTCTTTTTCACCCAGATCAAGGTGGCGATGTTCGGCGCTCTCGTGATCGCCTTTCCGGTGATCGCGTCGCAGATCTACAAGTTCGTCGCCCCCGGCCTCTACAAGAACGAGCGTGCGGCATTCCTGCCGTTCCTGATTGCCTCGCCGCTCCTGTTCCTGCTCGGTGGCGCGCTCGTCTATTTCTTCTTCACGCCGATGGTCATGTGGTTCTTCCTGGCGATGGAGCAGGGCGGTGACGAGGGGCATGTTGCAATCCAGCTTCTGCCCAAGGTCTCGGAATATCTGAGCCTGATCATGTCGCTGGTCTTTGCTTTCGGCCTCGTGTTCCAGCTGCCGGTGGTCACCACGCTTCTGGCCCGCGTTGGCTTCGTCAGCGCACAGGGACTTGCCGAGAAGCGCAAATACGCGATCGTGATTGCCTTCATTGTCGCGGCCGTCCTGACACCGCCGGACCCAGTCTCCCAGATCGGCCTTGCACTGCCCGCCATCCTTCTCTACGAAATTTCGATCTATACGGCGCGACTCGTCGAGAGACAGCGGGCAGCGGATGCGCTCAAGCGTGAGGCTGCCCAGTCGCAGGAAGAAACTTCCGAAGAGGTTGGCCCCGCAAAGGGCTGAGCATTCGACGGTTCCGCGCCGTGACCTGCAAAACGCGTGGAACGACAATGCTTGATATCAAATGGATCCGTGAGAATGCCGATGTGCTGGATGCCGCCCTGGCGAAGCGGGGCGCGGAACCATCGTCTGCGTCGCTGATCGCCATCGACGAACGTCGCCGCACAATCCTTCAGTCGCTGCAGGACATGCAGTCGCGCCGCAACGCGGCGTCGAAGGATATCGGCGCGGCCATGGCACAGAAGAACAATGAGCTCGCCGAAAAGCTCAAGGCCGAAGTTGCCGAACTGAAGAATTCAATGCCGGCGCTCGAGGAAGAGAGCCGCCAGGTCGAAGCCGAACTGAACGACGCCCTGTCGCGTCTTCCTAATATTCCGCTCGACGACGTCCCTGTTGGTTCGGACGAGGCGGGCAATGTCGTGACACGGGTTATCGGTGCCAAACCCACCTGGAACCACCAGCCGCGCGAGCATTTCGAAGTCGGCGAGGCGCTCGGGCTGATGGATTTTGAGGGAGCCGCGCGCATTGCCGGATCCCGCTTCACCATCCTGAAGGGCCAGCTCGCCCGGCTCGAACGCGCGCTCGGCCAGTTCATGCTCGACCTGCACACCCAAGAGCACGGCTATACCGAAGTACAGCCGCCGCTATTGGTGCGTGACGATGCGATGTACGGCACCGGCCAACTGCCGAAATTTGCCGAAGACCTGTTCCGCACAACCGACGATCGCTGGTTGATCCCGACGGCGGAAGTGCCATTGACCAACATCGTGCGCGAGCAGATCCTCGATGGCGAAAAGCTGCCGTTGCGCTTTACCGCGTTGACCCCGTCCTTTCGTTCGGAGGCCGGTTCTTCGGGCCGCGACACGCGTGGCATGCTGCGCCAGCACCAGTTCAACAAGGTCGAACTCGTGTCGATCACCGATGCCGAGACGTCCGTTGCCGAGCATGAGCGCATGACTGCCTGCGCCGAAGAAGTGCTGAAGCGTCTGGGTCTGCACTACCGCGTGATGACGCTTTGCACCGGCGACATGGGCTTTGGCGCCCGCAAGACCTACGATCTCGAGGTCTGGTTGCCGGGACAGGACACATATCGCGAGATTTCGTCCTGCTCGGTCTGCGGCGATTTCCAGGCGCGGCGCATGAATGCGCGTTACCGCAACAAGGAAGACAAGGGCACAAGGTTCGTTCACTCGCTGAACGGTTCCGGCGTCGCCGTCGGCCGCGCCCTGATCGCCGTTATCGAAAATTACCTGAACGCCGACGGCTCGGTTTCGGTGCCGGATGTATTGCTTCCCTATATGGGCGGCCAGAAACGTATCGAAAAAGCTGCCTGACGGGAAAGAAATCGCAATGCGGATCCTGCTGACAAACGACGATGGCATCCACGCCGAAGGCCTTGCGGTCCTCGAGCGGATAGCCAAGACGCTTTCCGAGGATGTCTGGGTGGTGGCGCCCGAGGCCGATCAGAGCGGTCTTGCCCATTCGCTGACGTTGTCGGAACCGCTGCGCTTGCGTCAGATCTCCGAGAAGCGTTTTGCGCTCAGGGGCACGCCGACTGATTGCGTGATCATGGCTGTGCGCAAGGTGCTGGACAGCAAGCCGGATCTCGTCCTATCGGGCGTCAATATCGGCGCCAACATGGCTGACGACGTCACCTATTCCGGCACCGTCGCCGGTGCGATCGAGGGAACGCTGCAGGGCATCCGCTCCATGGCGTTGAGCCAGGCCTACAGCCACGTCGTCGGCGAGGCGGTGGCCTGGGACGTGGTCGAGCGTCACGCGCCTGCGTTGATCCGCAGCCTGCTGGCAGTTGATCTTCCTGATGGTACGTTGCTCAACCTCAACTTCCCGAAGTGCTCCGCCGATGCCGTCGCCGGCACCGAAGTGACTTCGCAAGGCAAGCTCGACTTCGGTCTTTCCATCGACGAGCGTGCCGACGGTCGCGGCTTTCCCTACTTCTGGCTGCGTTTTGGCGAGCGCTTCGGTGATTTTCGCGCCGGTACCGATATCCACGCGCTTCGTGAAAACCGGATCTCGGTGACGCCGCTCAAGCTCGACCTGACCGACTATTCAGTGCAGGACCGTCTGGCACGGGCCTTGAGCGAAGGGACCGTCGCTTGAGCGGACGTGTTTCGGAACAGGAAGGCTTTGCGGCGATGGTCTTGCGGCTGCGCGCCGAAGGCATCAGCAACCAGGGCCTGCTGAACGCGGTCGAGCAGACGCAGCGCGGCCATTTCGCGCCGCCGCAGTTCCAGGCGGACGCTCATTCGCAGCGGACGATCCCACTCGACTGCGGCTCGTTCATGGAAGGCTATGACTTCGCCGTCCGGCTGTTGCACTGCCTTAACCTCAAGTCCGGGCAGCGCATCCTCGAGGTGGGAACCGGCAGCGGCTTTACCGCTGCAGTGATGGGCCGCATCGCCGAGCGCGTGCTGACAATCGACCGCTACCAGACACTCGTCTCCACTGCGCAGAAAAGCCTGGAAAAGTCGGGTGTGCGCAATGTCATCGTCCGCCATGCCGATGGCAGTGCCGGAGTACCGGGCGAGGGCACGTTCGATCGCATCTTGATTACCGCTGCGTTCAACAGCCTGCCGCGCATGTTCTCCGACCATCTCGTGTCCGGCGGAACGCTGGTCGTTCCGATCATGATGAGCGAAACGCATTGTCGCATCGTTCGTGTCAGCCGCACCGGCAGCCGCCTCGATCGTGAGGATCTGTTCGACGCGCCTTACCTTCCGATCGTTCCGCAACTGGCGTCTTACCTCTAGGTTAGCAACCCACTTGCGTGATCTGTGCTGTCCCGCTACGGCTTGGAGCCCAACCATGCACATTCATGTGGGGGAATTGGAGCATGGCGCGGCTCGTCAGAGCCGTGCTCACGGATCGTGACGTCTCAGGACACTACAGCGCCGCGCGTCTTATTAGACGCGCAAAGGTCGCTGTAGCACTTTGAATTGCTGCATGTTTTTATCCTTAAATCGAATGCGATTTAAGAAAACATGCAGTAGGCATGGCGGCTCTTTTAAAAGTGCGACGCAGAGATCCTCGTCGTGGCCACGTGATGAGGGCGGGCGGATCGCCCCGACGACCGTCTATTGGTTAACAAAATCCTAATCTCTCCAGTTTCGCGCAAGCTTCGCGCCATACGCCTTCGGCTGCACGAAAGGTTTGGCCTTGCGAGTCGCTGAATTTCTATGCGGTTCGGAAAGGCGATCTGGTCGTGCGGTTGACGGAGACGGCACATGCAGATTGCGAACAGGCTGACGGCCGCGGCATCAGGCGATGGACTGGGCAACCTTGCCGGCCGTGCGGCGGGGCAATCCGGCGCAGGCGGTAAGGATGAAAATGCCGCTCAGGCGATGCAGGCCACGTTCTTCGATCCGACGCCGCGGATTTCGCTTTCCGCCGATGCGCTGCTTTATCTCAGTCAGAACAGAAGATCCTCCGACGGCCAACCGGCCCTGACGCGCGACGAGTGGAACAACCGCCTGTCGCCGCAATTGGCCTTGCGGGAATACCAGGCGTTCGGAAAGTTCCTGGAGACCGGTGATCACAGTGGCTACTACAAGGGCTTCATCGAGTACTATGATGGCCTGCGGTCCGAGGACCAGCATAGCCTGCGCTATTTCGGGACGCGTGAGGCGGCTGTCGCCGGGCTACGCTCGCTCGAATACGATCAGGCAAGCGGCCTTGATGGAGAGACGACGTTCCAGACGCTGGTGAGCGTGCTTCTCGAGGAAGACAAGACTGCGCAGTCGGAAGCTCCCGCAGCGCCGGCTGGACGCCAGATTTTTGCCTGGGATCTGACAAGCATTAGCTATGAGGGCGAGCCAACCGAGCGGCGTGCCGTCTCCGAGATCGAACGCCTCTATTCCGAACTGATCTAAGTTTGCAGCGCCGCTAAGGCGAGCCTTTGCACCGGTCTATGGTTAGCATTCTGTCAAACTAGGTCTTTGGTGGTGTCGCCCTTAACCGTGCGGTAACTCTAATACGCTTTAATCATCCCACATCGAGTTGCGTTCGGAGTGGGTAAGCGTCATGCGTCAGTTTGTATCTCCCAAGGTTGGAAAGTCCACGATCCGCCTGTGTGCAGCAGTTTTGCTGGCAGGCGTTGCCACAGGGTGCAGCTCCGACGCCAGCCGTTTCGACGGCTTGTTTTCGCGATCGGACACGCTGACGACCAGCTCAATTCAGAGAAATACCACGCCGGTGCCGCGCGGCGATGTCGACAGCGGCCAGATGGCTGTTGTCTCTCCGGCCGATACGCGCAACTCGGCTCTCGGGCAGCCTTATCCCGCGGCGAACGGTGGCTACGATCCGGTCAATACGGCGTCGACGCCGGTCTCCAGCGCCCGCGCCGCCTCGACGCCGATGAGCGTGCAGCGTTCGACCCTCGCCGATCCGACGGCGGCCTCCAGCCAGCGTATTGATCCGCAACCGTTCCCAGCCGCACGCCAGGTCGAGCAGGTCTCCACGGCCACGCGTCAGGCATTGCCCGCTGCCGTCAACGATACTGCGAGCAAGAGCGGCTGGACGACGCAGAATGCTCCCTCGATCATGGTTCGCCAGGGCGACAGTGTGTCCATTCTCTCCAAGCGTTTCGGTGTTCCTGAAAAGGAAATCCTGAAGGCCAACGGATTGAAGACCGCTGGACAGGTCGAGCCCGGTCAGCGCCTGGTGATCCCGACCTTCGGTGTTGCGAGCAGTGCCGCGAAGGCTGCCGCGTCCAACACGATGACCGATCTGGATGGCAGCAAGCGCCAGCCATCGCCCTTGCCGACCGATCAGCGCGATGTCGCAATCCTGCCCGGTCAGTCGCAGTCCCGCGATAAGAGTGCAGGCAAGACGGATGTTGCTGCAGGCAAGGTCGCTTCGACGGGCGAGGGCAGCGGCAACGGCTCGTACACCGTCAAGCCGGGTGATTCCCTCAATCGTATCGCCAAGGCAACGGGTGTTTCGGTCGGCGCCCTCAAGCAGGCCAACGGCCTGACGGCAGAATCGATCCGTGTCGGCCAGACGTTGAAGGTGCCGGGCGCAGCGACCGACCAGGTGAAGACGGCATCGGTTCCGCCCAAGAAAGCCGAAGGTCAGGTCGCCGCGCTCGACAAGAGCAAGCCCGCCGAGTACCAGCCTCCCGTTGCCAAGCAGAGCGTGTCCGAAGTCGCCAGCAAGACCCCTGACGTTGACGAGGAATCGCCGAAGTCGACGGGTATCAGCAAGTATCGCTGGCCGGTACGCGGCGCGGTCGTTGCCGGCTACGGCGCCAATGTCGATGGCAACCGCAACGACGGCATCAACATCTCCGTGCCCGAGGGCACGCCGATCAAGGCAGCTGAAAATGGTGTGGTCATCTACTCCGGCAGCAGCCTGAAGGAACTGGGCAACGCCGTTCTCATCCGTCACGACGACGGCACGGTCACCGTCTACGGCAATGCTTCCGAACTGAAAGTCCAGCGCGGCCAGAAGGTGCAGCGCGGCCAGACGCTCGCGGCATCCGGTATGACCGGCCGCGCAAGCCAGCCGCAAGTCCACTTCGAAGTGCGCAAGAACGCCAGCGCCGTGAACCCGGCCACGTTCCTGGAATAGGCGGCTTAGCCTTCCAGCCGGTGGCGCAGGCGACCGGCCAGATCCTGAATGAACTGCCAGGCGACGCGGCCGGACCTTGCTCCCCGCGTCGTCGACCATTCCAGCGCATCGGCGTGCAGAATATCCTTGTCCACCGCAAGGCCGTAGTGAGCCGCATAGCCGTCGATCATCGCCAGATAATCTTCCTGGCTGCATTTGTGGAAGCCGAGCCACAGTCCGAAGCGATCCGACAATGATACTTTCTCTTCGACTGCTTCCGATGGGTTGATGGCGGTCGATTGCTCGTTTTCCATCATGTGCCGCGGCAGAAGATGACGCCGGTTGGACGTGGCGTAGAGCAATACGTTGGTCGGACGCCCCTCGACGCCACCGTCGAGCACGGCTTTGAGCGACTTGTAGGACGTGTCGTCATGGTCGAAGGAAAGGTCGTCGCAGAAAACGATCACCGGCACCGGCGCGGATTTCAGGATTTCCATCAGCGCCGGTAGCGTCGCGATATCCTCGCGGTGAACCTCCACCAGCTTCACGGCGATGCCCGTATCGCGTGCGACCTGTGCGTGAACCGATTTGACCAGCGAGGATTTCCCCATGCCGCGCGCGCCCCACAGAAGCACGTTGTTTGCCGGATAACCTTCGGTAAAGCGCAACGTGTTGTCGACCAGGATATCACGCACGTGGTCGACGCCGGTGATCAGCGACAGTTCGATCCGGTTCGGTCTTTTGACCGGCTGCAAGTGGTGGCTTGCCGGCGCCCAGACGAAGCACTCTGCCGCGTCCCAATCGTTGGCAGCGGCAGCGGGGCCGGCGATGCGTTCGATCGCCGCGGAAAGCTTCTGCATTTCCTTGATGAGAACGTCGATCTTTGTTTCACTCATCGGTCCATCTCCGCTTGCTGAATCAGTCACTTGGCTTCGGTTTAACCGGGTAGCACGCAGGTTTGCGCTGGAAAAGGCCGCACTGGGTGGGAGAGGGGGTTCTCCTCTTGCCCAAATTATGTCAGAGGCACTGGAACGGATACGGGTGCCGTCGCTTTGCATTGCGGCTGCGCGCCCTTATATTCCGGCCGATTTGGCGCGGAGGAACCGCCGCATATTTTGAACTCAAGGAGTGATCGATGTTCATTACCGAAGCTTTTGCGCAGACAGCCGGCGCCCCGTCGACCGGCGGCGCGGACATCCTTATGTCCATTCTGCCCTTCCTGCTGATCTTTGTTGTTATGTATTTCCTCATCATTCGCCCGCAGCGTGCACAGATGAAGCGCCGCGACGAGCTGCTGAAGAACATCCGTCGCGGTGACCAGGTCGTGACCGGCGGCGGCATCGTCGGCAAGGTGACGAAGGTGGTCGACGATAGCGAGCTGGAAGTCGAAATTGCCGAAGGCATCAAGATTCGCGTCGTTCGCAGCGGCGTATCGGAAGTTCGCGTCAAGGGCGAACCCGTAAAGGAATAATCGAAGTCCAGCCACAACCGGATGTGTCCGGGAAACGGAGCGTTTGAGGCATGTCCAATCTGAAGCCGTTGAAGAGCGCTCTTGTTTGGCTGGCAGTGCTTTTGGGTGTCGCGCTCGCGATGCCGAACTTCCTGACGAAGGAACAGGCGGATGCGCTGCCTTCGTGGCTTCCGCACCGTCAGGTGGCGTTGGGGCTCGACCTCCAGGGTGGCTCGCATTTCATGCTGCAGGCCTCGCGCGAGGACATTCTCGCCGAGCGGCTTGAAGCGGTGACAAATGATGTCGGCAAAGCGCTGCGCGATGCCGACATTGCCTATTTCGGCCTGTCGGGCGAAGGTCAGTTGATCTCGCTGCGGGTTCGTGACCGAGCCAAGTTGCCGACAGCGCGTGCGGCGCTTGCTCCGCTCATGGCACCGGTGGAAACTGGTGGTCTGGTCAGCGACGAAGTTACCGAACTTGCCTTCGACAGCGCCGAGGCAGACGACTTGATCCGCCTTCGCCTGAGCGACGAAGGCATCGACTACAGGATGTCGCAGGCTCTGGCACAGACCATGGACGTCGTTCGGCGCCGGATTGCCGAAGTCGGGGTGGCAGACCCCCTGATCCAGCGCCGGGGTGATGATCGGCTTATCGTCCAGGTGCCGGGTCTGGCGGATCCGCAGCGCCTGAAGGACCTGCTTAGCCAGCGCGCCCGCGTTTCCTTCCAGATGCTGAATGTCGCCGTGCCCGTTGAGCAGGCTGTTGAAGCGCAGCCGCCGGCCGGCAGCGAAGTTCTTTATTCCTTCGACGATCCGCCGATACCCTATCTCGTCGAGAAGACCCGGCTGCTGTCGGGCGAAGACTTCACCGCCGCGCAGCCGGATATCGACGCGACAAGTGCCGAGGCGTCGGTCGCGATCAAGCTGACACCGGCGGCAACCGGCCGTGTTGCCGCACTTCAGGCAAAGGGCGCCGACCAGAAAGTCGCGATCATTCTCGACGACCAGGTCGTCGCTGCGCCGACACTTGCGGCTGCCGTCAAGGGCGATACGGCAATCATTACCGCCGATCTGCCGGAGGAGGGTGCCACCGATCTCGCAGCCCTCGTCAGAACCGGGCCACTACCGGCGACGTTGACTGTCGTCGAGGAGCGGACCGTCGGGCCGGGCGTGGGCGATGACGCGATCGGTGACGGCCTCAAGGCCGGCTTCATCGCTGCCGTTGCAGTCGCTGTTTCGATGATTTTCTTCTACGGCGTCTTCGGCATCTTCGCCGTCGCGGCTCTGGCCGTGAATCTCATTTTGATCATCGCCGCACTTTCACTCACCGGTGCGACGCTGACATTGCCGGGTATTGCCGCAATCATTCTGACCATCGGCGTGGCTGTCGATTCCAACGTTTTGATCTATGAGCGCATCCGCGAGGAAGCGCGCGGTGGTCAACCGCTGGTCCAATCGGTCAACAAGGGCTTTGCGCGCGCGTTCAGCAGCCTTTTCGATGCCAATCTAACGATGCTGATTGCCGGTGCGATCCTTTTCTACCTTGGGTCTGGTCCCGTGCGCGGCTTCGCCGTCACGCTTGCGATCGGCAGCTTCACGACCTTGTTTACCGCCTACACGATCACCCGCAGGATCGCCAAGGCCTGGCTGCGCGGCTGGAAGGCGCAGCATCTGCCGAAGGGTATTCGTACGGGACGCTTCAGCGATCTCGACATCCGCTTCATGGCGATCCGCAACCCGGTCTTCATCGTCATGGCCGCCTTGTCGGTTGCTTCCGTACTGCTGCTCGCAAGTCTCGGTCTCAATCTGGGGGTCGACTTCAAGGGTGGCTCGATCATCGAACTCGAAAGCAAGGCCGGCAATGTCGATATCGCCGATCTGCGCGTGCGGCTCGATGAGTTGAACCTCGGCGAAGTTCAGGTACAGCATCTGGGTTCTGGTAACGATGTCCTGGTGCGCGTGCCGTCACAGGAAGCCGGCGACAACGCCGAGCAGACCGCGATCGGCGTCATCCGGGCAGAGCTCAGCGACGAATATGCGTTCAAGCGCGTCGAAGTCGTCGGTCCGGTTGTCTCGGGCGAATTGACGCGCGCCGGCACTATTGGGCTTGCGGTCTCCTTTGCTGCGATCCTGCTTTACGTGTGGCTGCGCTTCGAATGGCGTTTCGCGCTCGGCGCCATCATCGCAACCCTGCACGACGTGCTGCTGACGATCGGCTTCCTGGTGATAACCGGCATCGAGTTCAATCTCGGCAGCATCGCCGCCGTTCTGACCATCGTCGGTTACTCCCTGAACGATACGGTCGTCATCTATGATCGTATCCGGGAGAACCTCGGCCGCTACAAGAAGATGCCGCTGTCGGTGTTGATCGACGCCTCGATCAACCAGACGCTGTCGCGCACGATCCTGACGGCGCTGACGACGGTGCTGGCGCTGGCGGCGCTCTACCTCTTCGGTGGCGGTCTTATCCGCTCTTTCAGCGTTACCCTCTTGTTTGGCGTCATCGTCGGCACGATCTCTTCGATCTATATCGCTGGTCCGATCCTCATTCTCTTCCGCAAGCGGACGGACCATTTCCAGGGCGGGGAGAATTCCTCCGGCCCGGGCGCCGGAGCGGCGCAAACGGCAAAGGGTTCAGTCTGAAATGCCCAAGGGTATCGAGATCCGCGAAGCGCATTTTCCGGGGCGCGCCCCGATCGATGCCTATGGCAATGGCGGCTTCCGCTTTGCCGATATGTCGCACCGCGGCTCCGTGCTGATGCTGCCATCGGGCGTCTATGCGTGGGACGTTGTTGAAGGCGATCCGTTGTTGGTCGAGAAGTTCCAGCGCGTGCTGGACGAAGCGAGTGACATCGAGGTGCTGTTGGTCGGCACCGGCCTCGATATCCGGCAACTGCCGGCCGAGCTGAAAACGGCCCTGCGTGCATTGAACATCTCGTCCGATCCGATGAGCACGGGAGCAGCTGTCAGAACCTACAACGTGATGCTGGCCGAAGCGCGTGCGGTCGCCGTCGCGCTGATTGCCGTCTGATCGCGGCCAGGGGAAGACTTGCGTGCAAGACATTGATGCCCAGATCCTGACCGACCTCAGGGACACGGATCGCGACCGTTACCTCGCCTGTCTGCTGGCGCCGGTGGCCAGCCAGCCGTCACTCGCTCCGCTCTATGCCTTCAACGCCGAGCTCGCCCGCATTCGCGAACTCGTGCACGAGCCCATCCCCGGTGAAATCCGAATGCAATGGTGGCGGGAGCTGTTGGAGAACGAAGCGGCGACGGGCGAGGGGCATCCGCTCGCGCGGGCGTTGCTCGCGTGCATTCGTAAGCATCGGCTTCCGATCGCTGTATTTCAGAACATGATCGATGCACGGATCTTCGACCTCTACGATGATCCGATGGAGGACAGGGCGGCGTTCGAAGGTTACGCCGGCGAGACCGCCTCGGCGCTCATTCAGCTGTCGTCGCTCGTCCTCGATCCGCAGAACGCCGCAAGGTCTGCGGAGGCAGCCGGTCATGCCGGCGTCGCGCAGACCGTCGCAGGCCTGCTTCTGCTCCTGCCGCAACATTCCCGCCGCGGCCAGGTCTATCTGCCGGCCGAGCTTCTGCGAGCAACCGGGCTTGACCGCGAAGCGCTGCTCGCCGGAGAAGACGGGCAAGCAATCGGGCGGGCGATCCGGGCCTTCGCCGGTTTCGGCCGCGATCATCTGGCCAAGGCGCGCGCCCGGCTCGACACGATCTCACCCGACAATTTCGCCGCCTTCGTTCCCCTGGCCCTCGCCGAGCCGATCTTCAATCGCGCGGATGCTGTCGGCGCAGAGTTGCTGCGCAATCCGATAAGGCCGGCGCAATGGCGGCGGCAGTGGTGGATGTGGTGGGCGAGCAGGCGCAAGCGGTTTTGAAGCCGGCCGCGCAAATGTGTTCAATGGCTTTGCTATAACGACCTGCACAAAAACCAGAGCTTGAAGCGAAGTCAAACGTTAGCGAAAGATGGCGGCGCGCTTTGGTGCCGAGACCTGCGCGGCATGTTGTAGGCCAGCTAGCCACGGCACGAGGCTGGTCAAATTGGCGCAAGGCTCGCATCGTATAAACACACCCTATCGACTCATTACCGACTTAGGGGGCCTGTCTGATGCTCTGGCTGCTTTTCATCATCATCGCCATTCTCGCCGGCGCCTTCTACATGTGGATGAACGCACGGGCCGAGCGGGATTGGGACGATCCGGATGCTGGCTCGGCAATGGTCGAGTTCGGGCGCGCCTTTCCGGACGAAGCGATCCGTGCACTTCATTCGACGGCGGACCGCAAGGCAATTTTTCTGCGGCTGCATGACGGCAAGGCTGGTTTCATCCAGTCGCACGGCACGCATTATGTCTGCCACGTCATTCAGCCGGGAAAAGTCCGGGTCAACAGTTCGGACAGCGGCCGCGGTCTGATTGTCCATTTCCCTGATTTCGCCTATCTCGACAACGCGTTCGAATTTCACAACGCTGCCGAGGCGGCCGAGGTATCGTTGTGGCTGTTGGGCAGTTTCAGCCCGAAGTCCGAGTTTACGGCAGACGAGGCAAATGTGCCGTCTTCGGCGCAGGCGAGCGAATAGCCGGCGCTCCGCTAGCAAACGCTGCGGGCATTCATGACATCAGTTTAGTTCTGTAAAAGGAAAGCCCTCGCAAACCGGAGTGGATCCGGTTTGCGAGGAAATGTTTGGCTCTCAGGCGCATCCGTTCAGCCAGGCGGCGCAGTCGCCGAGCGCTCGGGCGGCCGTGGCCTGTTTCTTCGCTGCGGCCTTTTCCTTGCCGCGGAAGCGCTTGGCGCCTTCGGGCTTGATGATGGCGCCGGGTTCCAGCGGCGGGAACAGGCCGAAGTTGACGTTCATTGGCTGGAACGAACGTTTGCCCGGCTCGTCGTCGGAAACGATGTGACCGCCGGTGATGTGGTTGAGCAGCGCGCCGAAGGCCGTCGTTGCCGGCGGTGCAGCCAAAGTTTCACCCTTGCGTTCCGCCGCGGCGAACCTGCCGGCCAGCAAGCCGATGCTTGCGCTCTCGACATAACCCTCGCAGCCAGTGATCTGACCGGCAAAGCGCAGGCCTGGCCGCGACTTGAGAGTTAGTGTGCCGTCGAGCAGGGTCGGCGAGTTGATATAGGTGTTGCGGTGCAGGCCGCCGAGGCGCGCGAACTCGGCGTTCTCGAGACCGGGGATCATCCGGAAGACTTCCGCCTGCGCGCCATACTTCAGCTTCGTCTGGAAACCGACCATGTTGTAGAGCGTGCCGAGCGCATTGTCCTGACGAAGCTGGACGACGGCATAGGCCTTGACCGTCGGATTGTGGGCGTTGGTGAGCCCCATCGGTTTCATCGGTCCGTAGCGAAGCGTCTCGCGTCCGCGCTCCGCCATCACCTCGATCGGCAGGCAGCCATCGAAGTAAGGCGTGCCTTCCCACTCCTTGAAGCCGGTCTTGTCGCCGGCCACGAGTGCGTCGATGAAGGCGTTGTACTGCTCTTCGTTCATCGGGCAGTTGATATAGTCCTTGCCCGTACCGCCGGGGCCGACCTTGTCATAGCGTGATTGGTACCAGCAGATGTCCATGTCGATCGTCTCGGTATAGACGATCGGCGCGATGGCGTCGAAGAAGGCAAGCGCATCAGCGCCCGTTTCCTGGCGGATCGATTCGGCGAGATCAGGCGCTGTCAGCGGACCGGTTGCAATTACTGCAAGGTCCCATTCCTTCGGCGGCAGGCCGCGGATTTCTTCGCGTACCACGGTGATCAGCGGATGGCCGTCGATCGCCGCGGTGACGGCGTCGGAGAAGCCGTCGCGGTCGACGGCAAGCGCGCCGCCGGCCGGAACCTGGTTGGCATCGGCCGCCTTCATGATCAGCGAGCCTGCAAGGCGCATTTCGGCGTGGAGTACGCCGACGGCATTGCTGGTCGCATCATCGGAGCGGAACGAGTTGGAACAGACGAGTTCGGCAAGGCCGTCCGTCTTATGTGCATCGGTGCCGCGGACGCCGCGCATCTCGTGCAGCACGACCGGAACGCCGGCCTCGGCGATCTGCCAGGCCGCTTCGGAGCCGGCAAGGCCGCCGCCGATGACATGAATGGGAGAGTGGGAGGAGGTGTCTTTGCTCATGGTCGGCTTCCTACCATGCTCGTCCTGTCGTTCCAACCGCCGTTGCGCCGGGAACAAACGAAAACGGCGCCTGAAGGCGCCGTCTTGGAAGTCTGGTCGTTCGTTCCGATTAACGGAAGGAACGCGATGCGATGTTGCGGATATCGTAGCGGGTGATGCCGATGTCATTGAGAGCGTGGTTCGACAGGTTGCCGAGCTCGCTAACGGTGCGGCGGTAGTTAATCCAGCTTTTTGCGATACGAATCGGGTTCATGACTTTTTCCTCAAGATCGGTTTGTCGCGACAGCCATCTGTCTGCGTCGTTGAGGTTCTTATACGCTTGTCTAATTGGAAGGTGGAGTGCAAAGAAAATGCAGCTGCTATGCATTTGTGCAGTGCATCGCCAAATTGCTGGGCAACATTTGCACCCGCTCGAAAACGCGCCATCACTTAAAGATTGATTAAAGTGCGTGCGCGGCCCGTTAAGGATTTGTAATCGCGCTATTTTCTGCGCGGATGCCCGACGGTGTCGCCGCGGTTCCCAGCTTCAATCCAGGCACGATTGCTTGGCTATAAGCAGAACTCGATCGGTGACGCGCTTTCGCAATTGCGAAGGTGATTTTGCGGCAGCATTTCGACAACGAAAAACGCCCCCCGGAATGAACCGGAGGGCGTTGGTAATGTCCGGCGCGCTGCGCGAAGCAGCGCTCCTGGAATTACTTGATGGCCTGACGTGCAACGTACTGGATGTCGCCGCGGCCGATGCCGAGGTCGCTCAGTTCCCGGTCGCTCATGCGGCCGAGTTCGTTGCAGGTCTGACGATACTTGCGCCAATTGTTGAAAGAGCGTGCGAGGTTCATGATCCTATCCTTTCTAGGGTCGTGTGCCAGCGCTTATCTCTCGGCTGGCCGTCATCTGATGACCCGAAATATAATCGATTTTAGCAGAAGTTACAGAGATAATGCTGCATCGCACCCATGCAGCTATTGCAAGTCTCATTGTGGCCGGGATGTCGACGCCATACCACCAATGTGCTGCCGGATGCCGACAGAACCGTAAGAGACTGCAGAGAGAAGAGGATGGCTGAATCAAACAACGCCCGCTGGGGGAGGAGATCCAGCGAGCGTCGTTTTATTCTGATCGGCAACTGGGAGGAGGAGTGCTGCCAATCCAAATCGAGGGGCGCTGGGAGGAGGAGTGCGCCGCCCCGATCGATGAGTTGAAGGTACTTCAGTCTGCCGAATTTGGGTAGATCAGTTGCCTCATGGCACCTATGCATGCGGCGCATACCTCGATGTGAAGTCGACAGATATCTGCGCAAATATTGTGCAATTGCTTCGCTTGGTCGCGATGGATGAAAAACGGGGGGGCTGAAAAGAAATAACGCCCGCTGGGGGAGGAGGTCCAGCGAGCGTCATTGAAGGTGATTGGCAACTGGGAGGAGGAGTGTTGCCAATCGTATCGGAGGGGCGCTGGGAGGAGGAGTGCGCCGCTCCGAATTCCATCGAACTTTCGTCCGGGTCTTTCCCGGCACTCCGGGGCGGTTGACCATTGCCGCTAGCGTCCGCTTGGCTGTTTGCCTTCGTTCGCTTCTGATGATTTGAATATAGGGTGTTTAAATCGATTTGTGCAGTGCAATATCCGCATGGAAGATATGCGCATTGCGCAAGCCGTCAGATCCTGGCGGACCAACGTCTGGTCCGAGCGATCGAATGGTTGTGTTTTTCCGCCATTGCGTGATTAGGTAAGCGCCTCGGTTTTTGTCTTCAAGGGCAGGGCCGCCGAAGGAGGTGGGGCAGCATGTATCGCGGTCGTCTGGAAAAGGACTTCAAGCATTGGGTTGGCATGGGGCTTCTGCCGGAGGCTTCCGCGCGACAGATGCTTGCGGAGTATGATGGTCGCGAATCCACCTTTCGGGCGGGGCGTGTTCTGCTGGTGCTCGCCGCCCTGCTGCTGTCGGCCTCCGTCCTGCTGCTTGTCGCGGCCAATTGGGAAGCACTGCCGCGTCTTGCCCGCCTGATCGGTATTGTCGCCTTGATCTGGGGCTTTCATCTTGCCGGTGCGTTGCTTCTCCGGCGAGGCAATGGCGGCCTGGCCGCGGCGGCTCTGGTGCTGGCGGCGATGTCGTTTGGTGCCGGCATTGCCCTGGTCGGGCAGATGTATCATCTCTCGGGTGATGCAGCCGATGCGATCCTGCTCTGGATCGCCGGCGCTTGCGTGACGGCGCTCGCCTTTCGATCGGCGGCTGTCACAACAGTGTGCGGCGGGCTGGCCTGGGCCTATTTCCTGACGTTGCTGTCGGAGGGCGGTCTTGGCGATATCGTCGAATGGCAGACCTGGCTCGTCCCGGCGCTCGCCATCCTCGTGGTCATTCTGGTGCGTGTGACGGATGCAGGTCGCGCGCGGCACCTCGCCTATCTTCTCGTCACGGGATGGCTGATTTGGCTCTATATCGAGAACTCGTCCTTGGGTTTTGCCGGCACGCTGGCAGGCGGCGGCATTGTCGCCTTCCTTGCGGCAGCCATGCCGGGCTCGCCGCTTCGCCCCATCGCGCTTGAAGCCGGCTCCGCGCCCGCATTCTATTCCTTCGCCTTGGCACTCATCGGTTTCTCGGTGCTGCAGTTTGAAGCTGACGGTTTGACCAGTGAAGTGGCCGCCGGCGCGGCCGTGCTCATCGTCGCTCTGCTTGGGATCGCACTTGCCGGCGCGCAGAACGGGGCAGTGCGTTACCTCGGTTATGCGGCGTTTGCTGGTGAACTTCTCTATCTCGCATTCGAGACGCTGGGCTCAATGCTCGGAACCTCGGGCTTCTTCCTGATTTCCGGCCTGCTGGTGGCGGCGATCGCCTGGCTGGTGATCCGGATCGAAGGGCGCCTGATGCGGACGCGACGCGAGGAGGTTTCGCCATGACTGGTCTCTCGCCAAAGCGTCGCTGGTTGCCGCCGCTCATCGCCGCGCTGATTGCCGCCGTCCTTCAGACGGCAGCGCTTGGCTACATGGTCGAAAGCCGGGCTTCGATCCTGCGCAACGGCAAGGAAGTCCTGCTGAAGACCGTGCCGGTTGATCCGAGGGATCTGCTGCGCGGCGACTACGTCATCCTGAGCTATGACATTTCCTGGCTGCCGCCGGCACTTTTCAAGGACGGATTGCCGACGGCGCCGGCGGAAGCGACGGTTTTCGTGCGTCTGGCAAAACAACCGGACGGCTTCTGGGGTGCGGCGCAAGCGTCCTTCAAGCCCCTTGCGCCGACGGATGACAGTGTCGTGCTTCAATCGCAACCGTTCACCTATTACCCTTCGTCGAGTGAAAACCCGTCATCGATAAACGTCGCATATGGCATCGAGCGATTCTATGTTCCGGAGGGCGAGGGCCGGGTGCTGGAGCAAGCGCGCAATGCCGAGGCGCTTTCGGTCAATGTTCGCGTCAATAATGCGGGGCGCGCACAGATAAGGCAGATCGCCGTCGAAGGCACGCCTGTCTACGAAGAGACGCTCTATTGACCGCTTGCTGCGGGATCGGATCGATCTGTCGTGGGTAACCGCATTTTCCCTTTGATCCCGCGAAAACGAGTGATATAGAGACGCCGCGCTCGGGAAAGCCCTGAACCTCAGCATGCCCATTCTATCTGCGGTATTTCCGTTGGTTGGTCTTGCGGGAATACGATCAGGCGGTGCGATTGTCTGAACGCGGGTATGGTGAAATTGGTAGACACGCCAGATTTAGGTTCTGGTGCCGCAAGGCGTGGGAGTTCAAGTCTCTCTACCCGCACCAAGACAAGCATCGCGCCAAAAGTCCGGATTCTGCTATGATGAAGGGGGCTGGAGTGCCATTTTGCTTGCAAAACGGTTACGGAACTGCGTAAAGCCACTCCCGGCAAATGGATCGGCTCACGTGCTCGCCAGACCTTTCTAAGGGGAAGAGCACAGTCAACGTGAAATGAAGGTTTGAACATGCAGGTTATCGAAACGCTCGCTCAAGGGCTGAAGCGCGAACTCAAGGTCGTTATCCCGGCCAAGGACATGGAAGCTCGGATGAACGAGCGTCTGGCCGAAGTGAAGGACCGTGTGAAGATCAACGGCTTCCGGCCGGGCAAGGTGCCGTTCGCGCATCTGAAGAAGGTCTATGGCAAGTCGATCATGGCAGATCTCGTCAACGAGATCGTCCGCGAAAAGCCGACCGAGATCCTTTCGGGCCGTGGCGAGAAGTCGGCGACCCAGCCGGAAATCGCGATGACCGAGGACGAGTCCGAAGCCGACAAGATCCTCAACGCTGAGGCTGACCTCGAGTTCACCGTCGCTTACGAAATCATCCCGGCGATCGAACTCAAGGACGTCAGCGGCATCAAGGTGACGCGCGAAGTCGTCGAGATCGCCGAAGACGAAGTCAACGAGCAGATCCTGCGTATCGCTGAAAGCGCTCGCACCTACGAATCGAAGAAGGGCAAGGCCGCCAACGGCGACCGCGTCACCATCGACTACCTCGGCAAGGTTGACGGCGAAGCCTTCGACGGCGGCAAGGACGAAGACGCAGAACTCGTTCTCGGCTCCAACCGCTTCATCCCGGGCTTCGAAGAGCAGCTCGTCGGCGTCAAGGCTGGCGACGAGAAGACCATCACCGTGACGTTCCCGGCCGATTACCCGGCAGCGAACCTCGCTGGCAAGGAAGCCACCTTCGACATCACCGTCAAGGACGTTGCTTCGGCCCAGGACATCGAAATCAACGACGAACTGGCCACCAAGCTCGGCCTCGAATCGGCTGACAAGCTGAAGGAAATCGTTCGCGGCCAGATCGAGAGCCAGTACGGCTCGCTGACCCGCCAGAAGGTGAAGCGTCAGATCCTCGACCAGCTCGACGAACTCTACCAGTTCGATACGCCGGAGCGCCTCGTCGAAGCCGAATTCGAAAACATCTGGCGTCAGATCAACACCGATCTGCAGCAGGCCGGCAAGACCTTCGCTGACGAAGAAACCACCGAAGAAGAAGCACGCGCCGAATACCGCAAGCTCGCTGAGCGTCGCGTTCGCCTCGGCCTCGTTCTCTCGGAAATCGGCGAAAAGGCCGGCGTTCAGGTCAGCGACGACGAACTGCAGCGTTCGCTGTTCGAACAGCTCCGCCAGTTCCCGGGCCAGGAAAAGCAGATCCTCGACTACTTCAAGAACACGCCTGGTGCCGCCGCTTCGCTGCGCGCTCCGCTGTTCGAAGAGAAGGTTGTCGATCACCTGCTCTCCGAGATCTCGGTAACCGACAAGACGGTTTCCAAGGAAGAGCTGACGGCTGACGACGAAGAAACCGAAGGCAAGGCTGCCAAGAAGGCTCCGGCCAAGAAGAAGGCCGCTGCCAAGGCTGACGCCGCTGAAGGCGAAGAAGCCGCTGCTCCGAAGAAGAAGGCTCCGGCCAAGAAAAAGGCTGCTGACGACAGCGCCGAGTAATCACTTCTTCGATTGCTTACAAATTGAGGCCCTGCCGTTTACGGCGGGGCCTTTTCTGTTGGGGAAATGTTTGTCGTGCGTGGTGGGTGCACAGAGACGTTTTGCTTTACCGAAGATCGAGCAGCAACGCCCGGTGATCCGAGACTTCCGGTTGTTCGACAACGTCGAAGCTGATGACATCGACATCCGGCGTGGCCAGCATGTAATCGGCGTAACGCCCTGATTTGCCGTAGTGCGATGTGCGTGTATCCGTGTGACCTCGACCGGTGACGAGATCGGACAGGCCGAGACTGCCGAGCGCCGCAAAGGTTGCGCTTTCAGGCAGGACATTGAAATCGCCGCAGACGACGAGCCTTTCGTTTCCGGGCCAAATGCGGCCGATAAGTTGTACCAGCGCATCCGCCTGCGCCTGCCGCTCCGGCGTGTCGCCCTTGCCGTTCGTGGTCCGCAGGCCGTGCATCTGCGCGATGGTTATGGAAAAGCCATGCTCATAGTTGAAGAGGCGGAGGCAGTGGGCATTTCGGGCGCGCGGATGTTCGCCCCAACCGTCGGGCGAAAACTCGCCATGGACGAAATCGAGCGCCTGGCCGATGACGGGAAAGGATTTGCGCACGAATGTCGCCAATCCGAATTCGGAATGGACCATACGATCGCCATCGGAAAGCTCGCCTCTCGACGTCGGGCAGAAATACCCGTCATGATCAGGCAGGGCTGCGCAGATCTCGTCGAAGAGATTGGCGCGCTGCGGCAGCTCGACATCGCGATCGCGGTAAAGGAGCCACTCTGACCTCGTCTCCGGAGAGCGCACGACCTCCTGCAGACACAGGATGTCTGCGTTGACTTCGACAAGATACGGTATCAGCGGCGCATGCAGCTTGCCGCCCCAGGCATTCAGGGAGAGGATGCGTAGTGCCATGCTCAATCGCTCGCCAAAACACGGCCCGACGATGCGCAGCATATTCGGGCCGTATGCGTGAAAACGAAGCCCAGGCCGATCACTTGATGCCGTTCTCAAGTGGCCGGATTTGGCGACGTCAGGGCGGCGAGGCTATCTGATTCGCGGCGGTTTGTTCGGGGCCGACCTGGCCGGCCTCGCGGCATTTTAAGCCGTCGGCTTGATCTCGCCCATGCGGTTCCAGGCGTCGAGGCCGGCAATCTTGTAGGCTTCGGCAAGCGTCGGATAGTTGAACGTGTTCTCGACAAAGTACTCGACGGTGCCCTTGAGGTTCAGCACGGCCTGGCCGATATGAACCAGCTCGGTCGCGCCTTCACCGAGGATGTGCACGCCGAGCAGGCGGCGCGTCTTTAGCGAAAAGATCATCTTCAAAAGACCGGAGTCGAGCCCCATGATGTGGCCGCGCGAGGTTTCGCGAAAGCGCGCAATGCCGCATTCATAGGCAATGCCGCGCTCCTTGACCTCCTCTTCTGAAAGGCCGCAGGTGGAGATTTCCGGAACGGCATAGATGCCGTAAGGGAAGTATTTTTGCGGCTCCATGGCGATGGCGCCGACTGCGACGCGAGCAGCAATGCGTCCCTGTTCCATCGAAGTCGAGGCAAGGCTCGGGAAGCCGACCACGTCGCCGGCGGCGTAGATGTTGGGCACTGAGGTCTGGAAGGTTTCGGGATTGACCTTGAGCCGACCGCGGCTGTCGGCTTCGAGCCCGGCGGCCGGAAGATTGAGCGTGTCGGTCGCGCCCATGCGGCCGGCGGCAAAGAGCACCATGTCGGTCACGATCCTGCGGCCGTTGTCGAGCGTCAGCAGAACCTTACCATCGTCGAGCCGTTCGACCTTTTCCGCCTTCTGCCCGAGATGGAGTTTCATGTTGCGGTCGCGCAATTGATAGGTGAAGTCCTCGACAATCTCCTTGTCGATGAAGTCGAGCATCGTCGTCTTCGGGTCGATCACCGTCACTTGCGTGTCTAGCGCACTGAATATCGTCGCATATTCGATGCCGACGACGCCGGCGCCGATCACCACGAGCGAGCGCGGCAACTGCGAGATATCGAGCAGCTCGTCGCTGTCGAGCACGGTCTTGCCGTCGAAGGGCATGTAGTCCGGACGGAATGGCTTCGTGCCGACGGCAAGCATGATGCTGGTCGCCGAAACGAGCAAAGTCTCGCCGTCGTCCTTGACCACTTCAAGCGTGGTCTGATCGACGAAACTTGCCTTGCCGCGCATCTGCTGCACGCGGTTGCGGGCAAACTGGTGTTCGAGAACCTCAACCTCATGATTGAGGGTGATGATCAGTCGCTGGCGCAGATCCTCGGCGCTGATCTCCTCCTTGACGCGGTAAGAGCGGCCGTAAAAGCCGCGTTCGCGCCAACCCGAGAGATTGAGCGCCGTTTCGCGCAGGGTCTTCGACGGGATCGTGCCCGTGTGCACGGAAACGCCGCCGACGCGTTTGCCCTGTTCGATGACGAGAACCTTCTTGCCGAGCTTGGCGGCCTGGATGGCGCCACGGCGGCCGGCGGGTCCGCTTCCGACGACGATGAGATCGAACTGGTTCATGGGCATTTCCGTAAAAAAGGAAGAATCGTTGTGCGCTGCGAAAAGTCTCGCTCGCATGCGTCTATATCGTCAATCGCACAGTTTGATGAAGTGGTTTTCGTCTTTGAAACCTGTTGGGTGCGAATATGACGAAATACGCGTATGCTCGATGACCCAATAGCATACCGGTGCATGGAATTCATGCGGGCATGGGAGGTCTTCTATGGCGTTCGACCTGATGAACGAGCCAAGCTCGGACTATTCGCGCACCACGGAACCGCCGCATGGGGAGGACAGGCAGGGCGTGATCGCCGCTGCGGTCTACGAAAACGGCGTGCGCATCCAGGACATTCAGGTGGAAGATGCGAGCAAATGGCGAAACCGCCCGAATGCCGTCATCTGGATCGGTCTCCATGAACCGGATGCTGCGTTGCTTCGCCAGGTGCAGCGCGAGTTCGATCTGCATGACCTGGCGATCGAAGACGCCTGCAAGGCGCATCAACGTCCTAAACTTGAGATCTATGGCGATTCGATTTTCGTCGTTGCCCGCACCGCTCATATGGTCGGAGTCGAAATCGCGTTCGGCGAAACGCATCTCTTCGTCGGGCGCGGCTACGTCGTCTCGGTTCGCCACGGCGCCTCGACCTCCTATATGGCCGTGCGGCAGCGATGCGAAGCGTCACCCGCTGCCCTTGCTCATGGTGAGAACTATATCCTGTATTCGATCCTCGATTTCATCGTCGACAATTACATGCCGGTAATCGAGGCCATTCACGAGGAAGTCGAACGGCTCGAGGATCGTCTGCTTCGCCAACGGCTGGAGAAGGCGGATATCGAACGGCTCTATCTGCTCCGGCGCAACCTGCTCAGGCTTCGCAATGCCGCCGTGCCGCTGGTCGATGTCTGCCGGCGGCACGAGCATATCGATCTGCCCGGCATGGAGGCGGCACTGCAACCGCTGTTTCGCGATGTGACCGACCATGTCCGCCGCGTGCAGGAAGATATCGATGCGTTGCGCGAGGTTCTGGCCTTCACCTTTGAAGCCAGCTTGATGATCGGCCAATCCGAGCAGACGGAGATCTCCCGCAAGCTTGCCTCCTGGGCAGCTATCCTTGCAGTGCCGACGGCAATTGCCGGTATCTACGGGATGAACTTCGACGACATGCCGGAGCTTAAATTCCGCTACGGTTATTTCGTGGTGCTGGCCGTGATCATCGGGCTCTGCCTGACGCTGTATCGCTTCTTCCGCCGCGCCCGATGGCTTTGATTGCAAAGCCCGGCGGCTAGAGCATTTCCAGGAAAAGTGCGAAGCGGTTTTCCATCAGGAAATGCGTAAAAAAGCGTTTGTGCGATTCCGTCCAAATCGGAAACGCTCTAGAAGAGGCGCAGCCCCTTCAGGCTTACATGGCCGTCCTTGCCGATGATGATGTGATCGTGCACCGCAATGCCGAGCGGCTTGGCTGTCTCGACGATCAGCTTGGTCATGTCGATATCCGCCCGCGACGGCGTGGGGTCGCCTGAGGGGTGATTATGCGCAAGGATGATCGCGGTTGCCGACAATTCGAGTGCGCGCTTGACGACCTCGCGCGGATAGACAGGCGTGTGGTCGATCGTGCCCGTCTGCTGGACCTCGTCGGCAATCAACGCATTACGCTTGTCGAGGAATAATATCCGGAATTGCTCCTTGGTCTCATAGGCCATAGCCGCGTGGCAATATTCGATCACCGCCGACCAGGACGAGAGAATGTGCTTCTTGCGCAGGTCACTCTTCAGCGTTCGGTGCCCGATCGTCGAGACGAGCTTCAGGTCGAGCGCGACCGATTCGCCAACACCCTTGACCTCCTGCAGCAACGGGAGCGGTGCGCCGAATACACCGGCAAGCGTGCCAAAGCGCGTCAGCAGCGCCTTGGCAATCGGCTTGGTATCCTTGCGCGGGATAAGCCGGAACAGCAGCATTTCGAGGAGTTCGTAGTCGGCAAGCGCGGCGTCGCCGTGCTCGCGATACCGTGTTCGCAGCCGATCACGGTGGCCAAGATAGTGCGCCTCGACCGCCTGAGCTGCCGCGTCTGAGACATGCGCGTCCTGCGGCTGCAGATCCGCAAAAAACGACCGTTCGTCCGCCGGCTGCGTCGCATCGCCTGCGGATGAGCGGGAGTTTTTCTTCATGCGGCGCCCATGGCGGCCATGTCAGGCTTGAAGAGGCCGGCCGGCGAGAGCGTGAAGATCTCGCAGCCATCAGCCGTGACGCCGACCGTATGCTCGTACTGCGCCGAGAGAGAACGGTCGCGTGTTACCGCCGTCCAGCCATCGGCAAGCACCTTCACGTGCGGGCGACCGAGATTGATCATCGGCTCGATGGTGAAGATCATGCCTTCGCGCAGTTCCGGCCCCTCGTTGGCGCGGCCGTAATGCAGGATGTTGGGAGCGTCGTGGAAAAGCCGGCCGACGCCGTGTCCGCAGAAGTCGCGTACGACCGAGCACCGTTCGGCTTCGGCATAGGCCTGGATGGCTTCGCCGATCGCGCCGGTGCGGGCGCCAGGACGCACGGCGGCAATGCCGCGCATCAGGCACTCATGCGTCACGTCGAGAAGCCGCTCGGCGGCACGTTTGATCTCGCCGACCGGATACATGCGGCTGGAATCGCCGTGCCAGCCATCGATCACATAGGTCACGTCGATATTGACGATATCGCCGTCGCGAAGCGGCTTGTCGTTCGGAATACCGTGGCAGACAACGTGGTTGATCGAGGTGCAGGACGACTTGGTATAGCCGCGGTAGTTCAGCGTTGCCGGAAGCGCGCCGTTGTCCATGCCGAACTCGAAGACGAAGCGGTCGATCTCCTCGGTCGTCACCCCGGGCCGAACGCGCGACACCAGTTCGTCGAGGCAACGCGCCGTCACCTGACAGGCCTTGCGCATACCTTCGAACCCCTCCGGTCCGTAGAGGCGGATGACGCCGGTGTTCTTATAGGGCGCGGACCCTGCCTCGATGTAAGTCACCATTCCAGAACTTTCAGTTGTTTCCTGTCGAATTTCATAATCCAGCAGGGGCAGCCTCGTCCACTGCCGTGCACCTTGAGGGACTGATATAGGGCGCAGCGCACAGTATTTCGCAGCCGCGATCTTCCGCTAAGCAGATCGGCAAGCCTAACGCGGATCAATGCCTGCGCCTATCCGTAGAATGTTGCAGGTTGCTAAGGGTTGGCGATGCCGTGCGTGCCAAATCGGTAACTCAGGCGAAGTTGCGAATAGCGCTGGCACCTGCCTCATCGATTGCGATCAAGCCGATCGGTGCTATCTCGGAGGGCGATACCAGGCATTTCACCGCATAGGCCTCGACACCTCTGGTCATGGCACGATCGAAGGCAGCGGCATATACAGGGTCGTAGTCGCGGCAGATCTGCAGGTGATCGCAATCGCTGCGCTGCACTAGGTAGACCATGATCGCGCGATGGCCGGCTTCGACCATGTCTCCCAGTTCTTCGAGGTGCTTGGCGCCACGTGCAGTCGGGCTGTCGGGAAACTCGGCCACGCCAGGGTTGCGACTGAAATGCACATTCTTCACCTCGACATAGGCAAGACCGCGCAGGCTGTCGCTCAAGAGAATGTCGATTCGCGAATTGCGCCCGTATTTCTGCTCGCGGGCGAGGTTCTCGTAGAGATGAAGGTCGGCGACAAGTCCGAGCCGAATGGCCTCTTCCGCCAGACGGTTGGGCAGGCCGGTGTTGATGCCGACCAGCGTACCATCCGCCTCGACGATTTCGAGCATCTGCCGGTACTTGCGCGTCGGGCTATCATGCTCCGACATCCAGATGCGCGAACCCGGCGTCGTCAGTCCGCGCATCGACCCGGTGTTGGGGCATGAGCCGGTCAATGCCGTACCATCGGCGAGGAGAGCGTCGAATAGAAAGCGTTTGTAGCGCTGCACGAGCGTGGCGGGCACGAGTGGCCGATCGAAAATCAAGATCTGTTCACACTTTGGTCAGGCGCGGGCGCGCACATAGGAGCCGGGCGCCTCTTCCAGCGTGTTGAGCGTGCCGCCGGGCTTGCGCGCGGGCACGCGCTTCTTGTCCAGCTTTTCGATCCACTGATGCCAGTGCGGCCACCAGGACCCGGGGGTCTCCGTGGCCGTTTTGACCCAATCGTCGAACTCTCCCTTGGGAGGACCGCCGGTCCAGAACTGGTACTTGCCCTTGTCCGGTGGGTTCACGACGCCGGCGATGTGGCCCGAGCCGGAAAGCACGTATGTGACCTTGCCACCGAAGGAGGAACTGCCGAGGAAAACGGAGCGCGGCGGAGCGATATGGTCTTCCTTGGTTGCCAGGTTGTAGATCGGGATCTTGACGTCACCCAGCGATACCTGCTTGCCGGCCAGCATCATCTCGCCCTTCGACAGACGGTTTTCCAGGTAGCAGTTGCGCAGGTAGAACGAATGGTTGGCCGCCGGCATCCGGGTCGAATCGGAATTCCAGTAGAGCAGGTCGAAGGGCAGGGGCTCCTGCCCCTTGAGGTAGTTGTTGACGAAGTAGGGCCAGATCAGTTCGGAGGCGCGCAGCATGTTGAACGCGGTCGCCATTTTCGAGCCGTCGAGATAGCCGGCCACCCGCATGTTGGCTTCCATCTGGCTGATCTGGTCTTCGTCGACGAAGACCTTGAGATCACCGGCGTGAGTGAAGTCGACCTGGGTGGTAAACAGCGTTGCCGAGCGGATGCGCTCGTCGCCCTCTGCGGCATGGAGCGCCAGTGTTGCGGCCAATAGCGTTCCACCGACGCAATAGCCGATGGCATTCACGTCCCGTTCGCCGGTCGCCTGTTCGACGGTGTCGAGCGCAAAGCCGATGCCTTCGCGGGCATAGGCTTCCCAATCCTTGGCCGCATGCCGCTCGTCCGGATTGACCCAGGAGATGACGAACACCGTGTGTCCCTGATCGACCGCCCACTTGATGTAGGATTTCTGCGGGTTGAGGTCGAGCACGTAGAACTTGTTGATCCAGGGCGGGCAGATCAACAGCGGACGCTTGAGCACCGTTTCCGTCGAGGCCTCGTACTGGATCACCTGGCAGACGTCGCTCTGCGCGACCACCTTGCCGGGGGTGATCGCGATGTTTTCGCCGATCGCGAATTTGCTGGTATCGGTCTGGCGCATCCTGAGATCGCCGCGACCGGCCACCACGTCCTCGGCAAACATTTGCATGCCCTTGACGAGATTGGCGCCGCTCGTCGCAACCGTTTCCCGGTAGAGCTGAGGGTTGGTGGTGACGAAATTGGTCGGAGAGAGCGCACTCGAAATCTGCCTGACGTAAAAGGCAGCCTTGTGTTTGGTGTGGTCGTCCAGCCCTTCCGCGTCGCGCACCATCTTGTCAGCCCAGTCCGACGTGATGAAATAGGCCTGCCGGACGAAATCGAAGAACGGGTTTTTTACCCAGTCCTCGTCGGCGAAGCGCTTGTCGGTGCGCTGCAAGCTCACGGGATCGGTGGCGACAACATCACCGGACATGCGATGCAAGGTTCGAGACCACATCTCGAAGAAACTGCCCATCAGATGGGTCTGGGCTTCGAGCGTCCGGCGTGGATCGGAAAGCCAATACTCGGAAACCCTGGAGAGGGTTTTGACCATGTCGGTGACAGGTTCGGAGAAGACGTCGGATTTTTCGCCGGTTTCGCGCGGCGCAAGCCAGGCTGAGGCCGCCTTGCCGAGCTGCTCCATTGCGCGGGCAAGGTTGACCGCGAGGCCTTCGGGATCCTTGACGATGTAGGGTTCAACGGACTTCGGGTCGAAGCCAGCAAAGCCGTCCTTGCCTTCGGCATTCCTGTCTGCTGTCACCCGGTTTCCTCCACAGCATCTTGTTTGTTTTGTATTTTTACATTCTGCCCGAAAATGATTACAAGGGCTAGCGCATCGTCGCGCCACGAAAACAGAGGTCTTTGCCAGTATGCTCGCCGTCGGAAAACAGCGCTCCATCACCTGGGTTGCCGGGATCATTCTCCTCGGCACGCTTGCGGGCTGCAACAGCCAGAAGACCGATTTCGAAAATTATCCCTCCGTCTACGGTCAGAAGCCTGCGGCAACGCAGCAGATGACCAATCAGGAAGCCGCCGATATGCAGGCGCGGCTGTCCGCGCTCGGTGCCGCGCGCAAATCCGGCTCCATCTCCGAAGCGGAGTATCAGCGTCGCATGAAGGAAATGCGAAAGCTTGCCGAAGACCACGGCTCCGACACGTTGAAACAGATCACGAATTAGCACTTGCGTTTCAGGTGATTTGGACGCAAAGCGTTCAATGGCCGCAATGACGGCCGTTCACCAAAGCGCATGTTTTCGCGACGGCCAACCGCTGGCGGATACGTGCGCCAAACGAGGTTTGGAGATGGAAGAGTTTCACAAAGTCCGGCGTTTGCCGCCTTATGTTTTCGAACAGGTCAACCGTTTGAAAGCAAGCGCGCGAGCGGCCGGTGCTGACATCATCGACCTCGGCATGGGCAATCCGGATCTTCCCACTCCGCAGTCGATTGTCGACAAGCTCTGCGAGGCCGTTCAGGACCCGCGCACGCATCGTTATTCGTCGTCGAAGGGCATTCCCGGGCTGCGTCGTGCCCAGGCCGCCTATTACGCCCGCCGCTTCGGCGTCAAACTGAACCCGGACACGCAGGTCGTCGCCACCCTTGGCTCCAAGGAAGGCTTTGCCAACATGGCTCAGGCGATCACCGCGCCGGGCGACGTGATCCTGTGCCCTAATCCGACCTATCCGATCCATGCCTTCGGCTTTCTGATGGCCGGTGGCGTCATCCGCTCGATCTCGGTCGAGCCGGACGACACATTCTTCGGGCCGCTGGAGCGCGCCGTTCGCCATTCGATCCCGAAGCCGCTGGCGCTGATCCTCAATTACCCGTCGAACCCGACGGCGCAGGTTGCGACGCTCGATTTCTATAAGGAAGTCGTGGCATTCGCGAAGAAGCACGACATCATCGTCTTGTCGGATCTGGCCTATTCGGAAATCTACTTCAACGATGCGCCGCCACCATCCGTGCTCGAGGTGCCGGGCGCGATCGACATCGCGGTCGAGTTCACCTCGATGTCGAAGACGTTTTCCATGCCCGGTTGGCGCATGGGCTTTGCCGTCGGCAACGAGCGGTTGATCGCGGCGCTGACGCGCGTGAAGTCTTATCTCGACTATGGTGCGTTCACGCCGATCCAGGTTGCCGCCACCCAGGCACTTAACGGTGACGGCAGCGACATCGCCGAGGTCCGCAACATCTACAAGCGCCGTCGCGACGTGATGGTCGAAAGCTTCGGCAAGGCCGGCTTCGACGTGCCGCCGCCGGCAGCCACGATGTTTGCCTGGGCCAAGATCCCGGAGAAGTTCCGTCATCTCGGATCGCTCGAATTCTCAAAGCTGCTTGTAGAGAAGGCCGATGTGGCCGTAGCGCCGGGCATCGGCTTCGGCGAGCAGGGTGACGACTATGTGCGTCTGGCGCTCGTCGAAAACGAGCACCGCATTCGTCAGGCGGCACGCAATATCAAGAAGTTCCTGTCCACGGCTGACGAGACGATGCACAACGTCATCTCGCTGAACGCGCATCGGTAAAAGACGGGGGCGTGCCAGGCGCGCGCCCCTACCGCAACGGCCCCGCCGTTCTGGCGGGGACCCTCACATGTTAGGAAATGGCTATGGCAGATGCCCTCAAAATTGGCATTGCGGGCTTGGGTACCGTCGGTGCCTCGCTCGTGCGAATCCTCCAGGATCGTCACGAGATGCTGGCAACGACATGTGGCAGGGCAATCGAAATTACAGCCGTAACGGCGCGTGACCGCTCCAGGGATCGTGGAGTCGATCTGTCGAAGACCACCTGGTTCGACGATGCCGTCTCGCTCGCTGCCAATGCCGATATCGATGTCTTCATCGAATTGATGGGCGGTTCCGGCGACCCGGCCTATGCTGCGGTCAAGACGGCGCTCGGCCGTGGTATCCATGTCGTCACCGCCAACAAGGCGTTGCTGGCAGCACATGGCATCGAGCTTGCGGCCATTGCCGAGAACAACGGCGCGCTGCTCAACTACGAAGCTGCCGTTGCTGGCGGCATTCCCGTCATCAAGGCGCTGCGCGAATCCATGACCGGCAACACGATCTCGCGCGTCTACGGGATCATGAACGGCACCTGCAACTACATCCTGACGAAGATGGAGAAGGAGGGTCTGTCCTTCGAGGCCTGCCTGAAGGAAGCCCAGAGGCTCGGCTATGCTGAGGCCGACCCGGCCTTCGACATCGAAGGCAACGATACCGCCCACAAGCTATCGATCCTGACGAGCCTTGCCTTCGGCACGGCGATTGCGGCCGACGACATCTATCTCGAAGGCATCACCAATATCTCCATCGACGATATCAATGCCGCGGCCGATCTCGGATACCGGATCAAGCTTCTCGGGGTCGCCCAGCGCACCGAAAGCGGCATCGAGCAGCGCGTACATCCAACGATGGTTCCCTATGATTCGGTGATCGCTCAGGTCGATGGCGTCACCAATGCGGTCGCGATCGAATCCGATATTCTCGGCGAGCTGCTGATGGTCGGTCCGGGTGCCGGCGGCAACGCGACGGCGTCGGCCGTTCTCGGCGACGTCGCCGATATCGCCAAGAGCCGCCCTGGCGCCCAGCATGTGCCCGCATTTGGTCGTCCGACCAATGCGCTGCTGCCTTACAAGCGCGCGCAGATCCAGAGCCACGAAGGCGGCTACTTCATCCGCCTGAAGGTCGTCGATCGCACAGGCGTCTTTGCGAGCATTGCTTCGCGCATGGCCGAAAACGGCATTTCGCTGGAATCGATCATGCAGCATTCCAAGCACCCGAAGGAATCGGACGAGCCGCAGACGATCATTTTGGTGACGCACGCGACCGCCGAGCATTCGGTGCGCGATGCGATCGTCGCGATCAAGAGCGAGGGCTATCTGGTCGGCGAGCCGCAGGTGATCCGCATCGAGCGGCCGAAGGCAGCCTAGCTCAAGGTGCAAAGCTGTTGAGAACGGGCCCCATCGACCATTGGCGTCGGTGGGGCCTTTTTCATGCCGGGTTTTGCGTGCGCGCATTGTTCGCTAATAACGAAGAGATTGAGGCAGGTGGACAGCATGGAAGAACCGGTAGACCCGATACAGCGAGCTTTTCTGGGCGTCGAGCGATCGATCAGCGGTCAGCGCTGGGTCTCTCGTCTCGACCAGGCCGGGCAGAACCGCGCGCTGGCGATCAGCCAGGTTCATGGCTATTCCGATCTCATTGGACGCGTGCTGGCCGGCCGTGGCGTTTCGCTCGACGATGCCGCGACCTTCCTCGACCCGACGCTTCGCTCGCTGATGCCGGACCCCGACACCTTGACCGACTGCCGCAAAGCGGCAGAGCGCCTGTCGCTGGCAATATCCAGGCGCGAGAAGGTAGTGGTCTTCGGCGACTACGACGTCGATGGCGCTGCATCCTCGGCGCTGATGGCGCGCTTCCTCGAACATTTCGGGCTCGAGGTCGAGATCTACATCCCCGATCGCATCTTTGAAGGCTATGGCCCCAACCCACAGGCGATCGAACAGTTGATCGATAACGGGGCCAGGCTCATCGTCACCGTCGACTGTGGCTCGACCAGCCATGAATCGCTCGCTGTCGCGGCCCAACGCGGTATCGACGTCGTCGTCATCGACCATCACCAGGTCGGCTCGACGTTGCCGCCATGCCATGCACTGGTCAATCCCAACCGCGAGGACGATCTCTCCGGCCAGGGGCACCTTTGCGCTGCCGGCGTCGTCTATCTCGTTCTCGTCAATGCCGTGCGGGTGCTGCGCGCCGCTGGTGATGCGCGCGTTGGGACTTTCGATCTACTGGCGCAACTCGATCTCGTGGCACTCGCAACCGTTTGTGATGTGGTGCCGCTGAAGGGGCTCAATCGCGCCTATGTGGTCAAGGGGCTGATTGCAGCCCGGCATATGGGCAATGTCGGGCTGGCCGCGCTGTTGCGCAAGGCGGCGATCGGCGGTCCCGTGACGCCATATCATCTCGGCTTTCTGGTCGGGCCACGCATCAATGCGGGCGGGCGCATCGGGGACGCGGCGCTTGGCAGCCGCCTGTTGACGATGGACGATAGTGCTGCGGCTGAAACGATTGCGGCACGGCTCGACGAGCTCAACCGCGAGCGGCAGGCGATGGAAGCGGCGATGTTGGCCGAGGCCGAGGCCGAGGTTCTGGCTGAGTACGGCACGGGCGAGGGCGCCTCCGTCATTGTGACGGCGCGGGAGAACTGGCACCCCGGTATCGTCGGGCTGATCGCGGCGAGAATAAAAGAGAAATTCCGTCGCCCGACCTTTGCCATTGCCTTCGATCCGAATGGTCGCGGCACCGGATCGGGTCGGTCGATTGCTGGTTTCGACATGGGAAAGATGGTTCGTGCCGCCGTCGACGGCGGATTGTTGGTGAAAGGCGGCGGCCACGCCATGGCCGCAGGCCTGACGGTCGAGCGGGCAAAGCTCGGCCGGTTGCGCCAATTCTTTGAGGAGAAGGCTGAAGCAGCCGTGCGGGACCTCGTTGCGGTGCAGACGCTGAAGGTGGACGGCGCGCTCGGCGCGTCTGGCGCAACGCTGGAACTGATCGATCTGCTGGAGCAGGCCGGCCCCTACGGCTCCGCCCATCCGCAGCCGGTCTTCGCCTTCCCCCTGCATCGGCTGCGCGACTGCCGCCAGGTTGGAGCCAACCACATCAAGGTGACCCTCGAAGGGCAAGACGGCAGCCGCCTCGAAGGTATCGCCTTTCGGGCCGTGGAGACGCCGCTCGGCGACTTCCTGTTCGCCAGCCGTGGCGCATCCATTCATGTTGCGGGTTCGGTTTCGGCCGATCTTTGGCAAGGCCAGCGGCGCGTGCAGTTGCGTGTAAGCGACGCTGCCAAGGCAATGTAGCCGGCAGCCTGAATCTATATTCCGTCAAGCTCTGCGGTGCCGCTTGGAATGCATGACTATCTGCCGGGATCGAGTCCAGTCATCTCCTGTGAACCTGCGTCAGAGACGGGGCAGAAGTACTCCGCGCCACGGGACGGAGCATGACTATTTTTGGTCCTGCGAAGACGTGCAGGCCGAACATCAACAATGTCGAGGGGAAGGTCACAGTGGCACGCCCTAGGGGAGTCGAACCCCTCTTCCCAGAATGAAAATCTGGTGTCCTAACCGATAGACGAAGGGCGCACTTGCTGTGTGGGCGTCTNCGCCCTAGGGGAGTCGAACCCCTCTTCCCAGAATGAAAATCTGGTGTCCTAACCGATAGACGAAGGGCGCACTTGCTGTGTGGGCGTCTTATAGTCAGCGCTTTTGCCGGCTGCAAGCGCTAATGTCAGGATTTTTGAGGTTTTTCTGGGGAAAATGCAGGAAAAATCAACGGCTAAGAACATGGCGCAGATGCCTGAAGCCGAGGGGCATGGGTCGATGCAATCGGCGCCAAAACGGAAACGAATGTGCTGGGGAGGGGATCACAGTGGCACGCCCTAGGGGAGTCGAACCCCTCTTCCCAGAATGAAAATCTGGTGTCCTAACCGATAGACGAAGGGCGCACTTGCTGTGTGGGCGCCNGTCACAGTGGCACGCCCTAGGGGAGTCGAACCCCTCTTCCCAGAATGAAAATCTGGTGTCCTAACCGATAGACGAAGGGCGCACTTGCTGTGTGGGCGCCTTATAGGCAGCGCCTTTGCAGACTGCAAGCGTGAATCTGAAAATTCGTGTGCTTTTCCCGTGAAAAAGAAACGGAAAAATCTGCACCCGTTCGGCGTGCATGTGCGCATCGCATATTCGAGCGCACGCTGAATTCTCGGCAAGAAACTGCCGATCACCAATAACAAAATCATCTGAAGGGGAGGGTCACAGTGGCACGCCCTAGGGGAGTCGAACCCCTCTTCCCAGAATGAAAATCTGGTGTCCTAACCGATAGACGAAGGGCGCACTTGCTGTGTGGGCNCACAGTGGCACGCCCTAGGGGAGTCGAACCCCTCTTCCCAGAATGAAAATCTGGTGTCCTAACCGATAGACGAAGGGCGCACTTGCTGTGTGGGCGTCTTATAGTCAGGCGATTTGATTACCGCAAGCGGCAATTTTCATTTTTCTGTAAAAAATGCAAAAGCCGGAAAAGATGGACGGATCCTGCGGATTAGCTCATGGAAACAAGGGCTTGCCTTCAGCCCTTGCCGCGGCGGCAGCGCCAGTTCCAATCGCGCTGGGCGCCGATGTCGATATGAACCGATTCCGTGTGGCAGTAGGTTCCAACGCCACCGCGCCCGGGAATGCTGCGCAGGAAATCTGCCAACTCCCACTTGCTGACGCCCTTCACCTGGATGTCTGCCGCCTCGCAGCGCGTATGGAGGGATTGCTTTGCGCGGTTGACCTTGATCGGGCGCAGGCCCGAAGTCACCATCACTTGGCGGCCGTAATGCGTTTCAACCTGTTTGAGCATCTGCATCAGCTCCGGCTTGAAGCAGCCGGCCTCGACCTTTTCGGTCTGCAGGATAAGGCCGCTTGGTGCCAGACGGGCCAAGCCGGAAAGGGAGGCGACCTGAACCGGTGCGTCCTCTTCGTCCGCCGCGTGGTCTTCATGCGCCACGCTGAACAGCGGGCTCATCTTGACGCCGGGCAGGCCCTGATAGGCGAGCGAGGCCATCTGCGGCTGGCTGGCGTTGCTGGTGGTGATGGTTTTTTTCTCAGCCGGCTGCGCTGCGCGCGCCGTTTCCTGCTGCTGTTTCTCCTTGCGTTTTCCCGCAAACAGGCTCGCAAGCGTCCAGGTCTTCGGTACTTCCTTGGAGCCGCTTTCGCTGGCCTTGGCGTTCGGCGTGGCCGTGGCGGCCTGGGTCGCCACGTCTGTTGCCGCCTGCGCCTGCTCAACAGCTTGTACGGGCTGAAGCACGCGCGATGTCTTGCCGCCGAGGGCGGCTTGCGCGCTCAAGGGCAGCGGTACCGAGGCGGGAAGAGTAGCGCCTTCCGGGGCGGCATAGGCCATCACTGCTGTATCGGACGGGGCGCCGGAAGTCTCATTCGATGCGCCTTGCTGCGGCTGGATGATCGGCTGGGGTTGCGGCTGAGGCTGAGGCTGAGGCTGAGGCTGGATTTGCCCCTGTCCTTGGCTGCCGCTGAAGAGGCTGTTCGTCGTTGCGTTCATGCTCGGCTGGGCAGCGCCTGTGGCCGGGACGGAGCCCGTCGCCTGCGGCTGTGCGCCCGCCATCGCCGCTTGACCGGCCGCGGCCGGAGCCTGGCCATAGATGCTCGATGAGGCCGCACGCAGGCCCGTGCTCTGCATGGTCAGCGGCCCACCCTGTTGCGCGGGGGCCTGACCCGGCGCGAGAGCGCTATTGCCTTGGGATGCCTGCGGGTTGCTGCCAACCGCCGACACTTGAGCGTCGCGAACGGTCGCGCCGGTCTGGGGCGAATCGGCGACCTGCAGAGCGTCTTGCGCTTCCTCTACCTTCAACGCATTTGCTGCTTCGCTATCAGCGACGGCAGACACGCAGCCGCTCAACGCGAACAGCGAAACGGATATCGCGGCTGCGCGGCTGAAAGTTGCCAGCAGCGCTCCCCTTGTTTCCCGATGTTGCAACGTCCTATCCCCGCTCTCCGTGCATGATCGGCGAGATCGTCGCCTTTCCATGCATTAAGTCTCAGTTCCGAAACATCGCCCAGAACAAACAAACACGAATTTCGCGCGGCGACCAATCGGATCGCCGCGGGAAGGATTAGGCCAAATACAGTTAGGGGCGTCGCCACGAGACATCGCGGATAGAACCCCGTATCAACGTTTCGCGCGGAAAGTTACTGAACGATACGTGATTTGTAAACTGGCGCTAACCTTGAGCCCACATGCGCCAAGCATGCGAAGGCCCGGTGTCGATGCCGGGCCCCGGATCATTCGTCAATTCAACGGATCCGCGACTCGACTGTGCCAAGCCGAAACTCCCGGCTGCAGACGTCAATCATCGGCGGCCAGAATTGCGCGAGGCTTACCAGGCGCCGGTGTTGGCCATGGACGCCCAGGGCTCCTGCGCCGCCAGGTTCTCGCCCTTCTGCAGGATCTCGATCGAAATACCGTCGGGTGAGCGCACAAAGGCCATGTGCCCATCGCGTGGCGGGCGGTTAATGGTTACGCCGTTGTCCATCAGGTGCTGGCAGAAGCCATAAATGTCATCCACCTCATAGGCCAGGTGACCGAAGTTGCGACCGCCTGTATAATCTTCGCTGTCCCAATTGTAGGTGAGTTCGAGGCACGGCGAGAGTTCGCCCTTTGCCCGGTCGAGATCGCCTGGGGCGGCCAGGAAGACAAGCGTGAAGCGGCCCTTCTCGTTCTCGTAGCGACGGATTTCGCTGAGGCCGAAAAGCGTGCAATAGAAGTTCAAGGCCTCGTCCAGATTTTTGACGCGAACCATCGTGTGCAGATAACGCATTGCAATGTCCCTGTTTCGAAGAAGATGGCGTATACTTATCTGCCAGCAAGCCAGAGGCAAGGCTGCGTCCCTACATTGGATCCAGGCCAAAATACGCCGAGGGTCTTGCGCACCAGCGGCGGGACGATGTTATTCTGGTCAATAAGAATCAGTTAACCGTAGTCGGTAGTCGCGCGTAAACGAGGGGCTGGGAGAGAATGGCGGATAGGACATCTTCAAAAGACGTCATGCATGATGACGACTTTGGCAGCGACGCCCTCGACCTCGTCGAAATCACCGGCGTGATCAAATGGTTCGATGTCGCCAAGGGGTTTGGCTTCATCGTGCCTGATAACGGCATGCAGGATGTGCTGGTGCACGTGACCTGCCTGCGGCGCGACGGCTATCAGACGGTGCTCGAAGGGGCCCGCGTCGTGGCTCTCATCCAGAAGCGCGACCGTGGCTACCAGGCCTTCCGCATTCTGTCGATGGATCAGTCGACGGCCATTCATCCCTCGCAACTGCCGCCGATCAGAACCCACGTGCAGGTAACGCCGACGAGCGGCCTCGAACGTGTCTTGGTCAAGTGGTTCAACCGGACCAAGGGCTTCGGCTTCTTGACGCGCGGCGAGGGCACGGAGGATATCTTCGTTCATATGGAAACGTTGCGCCGTTTCGGTCTGACGGAACTGCGCCCCGGCCAAGTGGTTCTCGTGCGCTTCGGCGACGGTGAAAAGGGCTTGATGGCGGCCGAGATCCATCCCGATGGCCCAACACCGACAAGCCGTTCGCACTGATGTCGATGGCTCGAACCTTTTCTGCAAGAAGCGCCGCCACGGCGCTTTTTTTGTCGGCGCTACTGTTTGCAGCCTTTGCGCTAGCGGAAGCGCAATTCACCAGCGACCGGATGCGGCTGGTGACGGCCGACAACAAGATCCATGAGTTCACGGTCGAGCTTGCCATCGATGCCGATCAGCGGGAGCAGGGGCTGATGTTTCGGCGCTCAATGGCACCCGATCACGGAATGTTGTTCGATTTCGGTGATACCCGTCGGGTGATGATGTGGATGAAGAACACCTATCTGGCGCTCGACATGCTGTTCATCGACAAGAGCGGTACTGTGCGGACGATCCATCAGGATGCCGTGCCGTTTTCCGAGGCGATCATCGATTCGCGTGAGCCGGTGGCCTATGTGCTGGAACTCAATGCCGGAACCGTCAAACGGCTCGGCATCAAGCCGGGTGATCGGCTGGAAGGCGCTCGTATCGTCGGTAACTGATGATGCAGGGCACGGTGTCCGACGTGGCCCGGTTGACGGTTTCCAACCAGCTGATTTAAAAGCGCAATTCATTATTCTTGCACTGCAGCGAGCCTTTTCGGCAGACGCGCCCTACATAAGTTGGTAGTCTTTCTATCGGACCAACAGGAGGCATCTGTGATGATCAGGCATGTGCTTGTTGCAATCATTGCTGCGGCCGCCTTCGCGCCCGCGGCATCGGCCGCCGATCTGACCGAAAACCTCGAGCCGGCGCCCCTCGTGGAAGCAGCGCCTACCTTTGTCTGGACCGGCGGTTATGTCGGTCTACAGGGTGGTGGCGGCTGGCTTAATGGCGATTTCAGTACGCCGGGCGGAAGCGCTTCACAGGATTTCAATGGCGGCCTTCTCGGTGCCTTCGCCGGCTTCAACTACCAACAAGGCGATTGGGTCTACGGTATCGAAGGCGATGTCAGCTATAACTGGAACGACAAGACCTTCGATATCTTCGGCGCCTCTCCGGAAGCCGGAACCGATGTATCCGGTTCCGTCCGCGGCCGTCTGGGTTACGTCGTCAACGACAAGGCACTTGTCTATGCGACCAGCGGCTGGGCGATTACGCGCGGCTTTGTCGATGTGCCTGGGGCTTCCAAGGAAAAGGAAACCATCAATGGCTGGACGATCGGTGCCGGTGTCGACTACGCCTTCACCGACAGCCTGTTCGGTCGGGCCGAATATCGCTACAACGACTATGGCGACAAGGATGTCGGCGGCTACAACGTCGATTTCGACCAGCATCAATTCACCGTCGGCATCGGCGTAAAGTTCTAAAGATTGTGAATGCGAGGAGAGGGCGCCGATGGCACGGAGCCCTCTTTGCTGTCGTCATCGTGCTCTTCACGCTTTGATCGGGGCCGAGACCCCAGCCAATCTTCGGCTAAGGCCCGGCGCGGCTGAGGATTGCATTACGATCGGCTTCGCCGGCAAGATCGATGGTGATGCGCATTTCATCCTTCACCGGTCGCCGTAGAGCGTTCTTGCCCGATGGTGCTGTGGAGAGGCGGCCTGCCTCTTCAAGTATGGCGATACGCTTGCGTGATAGGCCGAGTTCCATGGATAGCAACCGCTCCGTTCGCAGCGATGTTTTCATCGCCAGGTCAAGAACGATCTCCAGAGGCGGGGATGATTCGGCGGCCGGGTTCAGAATCGTCTTTTGCACATGAACCTCGGAAAACTCCTCGATCTGCCCCGCATCCCGGCGCAACCCGTCGAGATCGAAAGAGACCTTCTCGATCCAGGCTTCGTCATTGGTCTGAAGCGCGTTGAGCGTGTGCGGATCGATATCGCGGATGTGGCGGCGTTCGAAGATGGGGCGGTTCCAGGTGCTGTCGCAACTGCAGCAGCGATAGATCAGCCAGGCATCCAGCCGCCGACCATTGGCATTGAGCCGTGTCTTGCCGCTCGGCTCGAATGGACGTGCTGCTCGGCAACGGTTGCAGGCGAGCCAGGGACGCGGCGCGATTTTGGGTTTGATGGTCCACTGGACCAGGTATGTGTGAGACATGTCGTCTGGTTCTTCCGATTGGAAGTCCATCAAGACGACGGTTTGAGCACCCGTTCAGGGGACGCGGTCTGGCAGCGTTGTTGGTGATGGTTCGATCCGCACAAGCAATTGTGCGGCGACAGGTCGGCAATGCCATTCCGGTCTCGAACCGTCACCTCGACGAACGCATTGAGTTGCGATCCGACAGCGACGATCGCTATCGGGCGTACGTGGTGAAACAAGCGAGACCGGGGTTTACAAAGGCAAAGCGGAACTCCAGGAAAAGGCAGCGCAATTTGTTGCGCAACCGTCCTAGCCGAATATTGTTGCTACGGGAAGTAGTAGTATTTGTGATAGTCGCGTTTTTGGATTTGTCGTGGGCGTGTGAGGACGAGTTTCTCTGATTGAGTTTTTCTATGTGCCGTCGGACACCGGATGACCCAGTCGGGAAGGCCGGGCTGTCGTGCCGGCATAGAAATTCTTGTTAAGAGGTACTAGGCGCTCAAAGTTCGAAGAACGCGTTGACTCGTATCCATATATCCAATAGGTTGGATATATGGATAACTTGGAAGCCATCACTGCGCTGGGCGCACTCGCACAGAGCACTCGTCTGGACACGTTCCGGCTGCTCGTCAAACATGAGCCTGACGGGCTGCCCGTTGGCGAGTTGGCGAAGATCGTCGACGTGCCGCAAAACACCATGTCTGCGCATCTCAAAACGCTGACACAGGCTGGCTTGATCTCCGGTGAGCGCCACAGCCGTTCAATCATCTACCGTGCAAAGCTCGATGTGTTCCGCGAACTGACACTGTTCCTGATCAAGGACTGCTGTGGCGGCAATGCGGAGATTTGCACCCCTTTGATTGCCGAACTCATGCCGTGCTGCCCACCCGTGGGAGTGAGCGCATGACTGGCTTTATTTTTCTAAAGTCGGACCAACACCACTAGGGACAACTCCAATGTCTGAACGTGTTTATAACGTGCTCTTCTTGTGCACGGGCAATTCCGATCGCTCTATTCTTGCCGAGTCCATCCTCAACGCCGAGGGCAAGGGCAGCTTCCGCGCCTACTCCGCGGGCAGCAATCCAAAGGGCGAGGTCAATCCTCACGCCATCAGGGAGCTAGACGCACTCGGTTATCCGTCCACGGGGTTTTCCTCGAAAAGCTGGGACGTCTTCGCTGAGCCAGGCGCACCGCAGATGGACTTCATCTTCACCGTCTGCGACAGCGCAGCAGGCGAAGCGTGCCCTGTGTGGATTGGCCATCCCATGACCGCACATTGGGGTGTCGAAGACCCGGCAGTCGTCGAAGGGACAGAAGTCGAGGTGCAAAAGGCCTTCGCTCAAGCTGCAAGGTTCGTCAAGAACCGCATATCGGCGTTTCTCAGCCTGCCGCATTCCTCCATCGACAAGCTCGCCCTCGAACAGCACCTGCGCCAGATCGGCAGGATGGAAGGCTCCACGCAGCCTCAGGAAAAGGCAAGCTGATGTCGACGTTTGAACGTTACCTTACCGTCTGGGTGTTTCTCTGCATTGTTGTCGGCATCGCGCTTGGTCATCTGATGCCAGGCGTCTTCCTGGTCGTCGGGGCAGCGGAAATCGCCAAGGTGAACATCCCCGTCGCCGTCCTGATATGGTTGATGGTTATCCCCATGCTGCTGAGGATCGACTTCGGATCATTGTCTAAGGTCGGCAGCTACTGGCGCGGGATCGGCGTCACCCTGTTCATCAACTGGGCGGTCAAGCCGTTCTCAATGGCGCTGCTCGGTTGGCTGTTCGTAGGCTACCTGTTTCGTTCGTGGCTGCCCGAAGACCAGATCGACTCCTATATCGCGGGCCTGATCATTCTCGCCGCAGCGCCGTGCACGGCCATGGTCTTCGTCTGGTCGAACCTGACAAAGGGTGAGCCGCATTTCACGCTTTCCCAGGTCGCACTCAACGACGCCATCATGATTGTCGCGTTCGCGCCGATTGTCGGCCTACTCCTCGGACTGTCGGCAATCACGGTCCCTTGGGACACGCTGACGATCTCGGTCGCGCTCTACATCCTGATCCCTGTGGCGATCTCGCAGGTCCTTCGCAAGATGTTGATGGCCGACGGCACGACGAGGGCTCTCGATGGGCTTCTCACCAAGCTGCAGCCTCTGTCGCTCTTGGCGCTTCTGGCAACCTTGGTCCTGCTGTTCGGCTTCCAGGGTGAACAGATTACCGCCCAGCCGACGATTATCGCACTGCTTGCAGTTCCGATCCTGATTCAGGTCTACTTCAATTCCGGCCTGGCATACCTTTTGAACCGGATGACTGGCGAACAGCATTGCGTTGCGGGACCGTCCGCACTGATTGGGGCATCAAACTTCTTCGAACTCGCGGTCGCGGCGGCCATCAGCCTGTTCGGCTTCCAGTCGGGTGCTGCGCTGGCAACCGTCGTTGGGGTCCTCATCGAGGTCCCGGTGATGCTGTCCGTCGTCTGGATCGTGAACCGCTCGAAGGGCTGGTACGAAGCAGGCACTGCCGTCGCCAAGAACACCATCGTCGAAAAAGCCGTTGCCGAAAGGGCATGATCATGGACGTCACTATCTATCACAACCCGGCCTGCGGCACGTCGCGCAACACGCTGGAAATGATCCGCAACGCGGGTATCGAGCCGACTGTCATCGACTACGTGAACACGCCTCCAACACGCGACCGGCTCGCGCAGACGATCACCGATGCGGGGCTTACGGTCCGTGAGGCGATCCGCGAGAAAGGCACGCCCTATGCGGAACTGGGCCTCGATAATCCGGAGCTGACCGATGATCAGTTGCTCGATGCCATGCTGAAGGACCCGATCCTGATCAACCGTCCGTTCGTCATCACGCCGATGGGTACCCGTCTTTCCCGTCCGTCCGAACTCGTCCTCGATATCCTTCCAGACACTCACAAGGGTGCGTTCACGAAGGAGGATGGCGAGCGCGTCCTCGATGAGAAGGGACGGCGCATTGTCTGAAACACTTCCTGCCGCCGCCAGTGAACACTTGTGTATGCTCGATCTCGATGCGCTGCATCCCGCGTTCTCGACACGCAAGCCGCGCATCCTGATCCTGTACGGTTCACTCCGGGAAATCTCCTACAGCCGTCTTCTGGCACACGAAGCTCGCCGCCTGCTGGAGCGCTTCGGCTGCGAGGTACAGGTGTTCGATCCCAAGGGCTTACCACTCCCCGATGAAGCGCCGATCAGCCATCCCAAGGTGAAAGAACTGCGCGACCTTTCCGAGTGGTCCGAGGGCCAGGTCTGGGTCAGCCCGGAGCGACATGGCGCGATGACCGGCATCATGAAGGCCCAGATTGACTGGATCCCGCTTTCCCTCGGCTCCGTTCGACCGACTCAGGGCAAGACGCTGGCGGTCATGGAAGTGTCCGGCGGCAGCCAGTCGTTCAATGCGGTCAACCAGATGCGCATTCTCGGTCGCTGGATGCGGATGATCACGATCCCGAACCAGTCTTCATTTGCCAAGGCCTACCAGGAGTTTGACGGCGATGGCCGGATGAGGCCGTCGTCCTACTACGACCGCGTCGTCGACGTCTGCGAAGAGCTGGTGAAGTTTACGTGGCTTACCCGAGATGCGTCGTCGTACCTCACTGACCGCTACAGTGAGCGGAAAGAGGATGCGGAGAAGCTGGAGAAGCGGGTTCAGCTCAAGGCCATCTGAACAAACGCCTTGTTCGAAGCTCCACCAGGGGATGAAGACCTATCAGGAGGCGGAGCAACACGATCCTGTTCTATTTTGCCTGTCTTCTTGGACCGGCGGGCAAGGTACGTCACCGTAGGAGCAGAACACACAACAGTCACCAGCTTTTGGCCGGAGCATCGTGCCACATCCGATACATTCATAGAAAAACTGGCAAGCGTCGACGGGCATCGTTTCCGTTGCCGTTTGCCCGCAGTGCGGACAGGTAAGGGTCGATTGAAGCTGCACCATCGTTCCTTGCTTTAGTAGACAGGGTGATTCTACTTGGCACGGCACGTGAGCCCAACAACTAAAAACATCATGCCCGGTGCGGGCGGTACGAGCACCCAGATTGACGGTATACTTCTACGCGCACCGTATTTCCACAAATGCCGAAATACTCTTTGACCGGAGGCGGTTTTCGCCATAGCTTATTTCCATGATTATCGAAAAAGCAGCATCGCAGCTCGAAGCGATTGGCAACGTTACCCGCCTTCAGATTTACCGTGCGCTTGTGCGTGCCGGTGAAGATGGCCTGCCGGTCGGGAAGCTGCAGGAGAAGCTGGAAATTCCGGCATCGACCCTTTCACACCACCTCAAGCGGCTCGTCGATACAGGCCTTGTTATCCAGGATCGTCAGGCGACGACACTGATTTGTACCGCGAACTACAAGCACATGAACGCGCTGATTGGCTACCTTGCCGATGAGTGCTGCGCCGACGCAGCTTGCTCAAAGCAGACCGACGAAACCGTAGCCTGAGGGCTTTTTTTCGCACTCTAATTTCGAAACTTCCAGAAATACGAAAGGATATGCAGATGGCTTTAGATAGTAACCTTCCTGTGGCAGTGATTGGTGCTGGTCCTGTTGGCCTCGCAGCTGCCGCGAGACTGGTCGAGGCAGGCATCACACCGCTTATCCTGGAACGGGGGGCTTCCGTCGGCTCAGCACTTGTTGACTGGGGCCATGTCCGCGTGTTCTCACCCTGGAAATACAACATCGACGATGCCGCGCGGCGATTGCTCGATGACCACGGCTGGAGCGCTCCACGAGCAGATGGTGTGCCGACGGGTCGGGAGATCGTTCAAAACTATCTGCTTCCACTATCTGCTATCCCTCAGATCGCTGACAACCTGAAACTCAGTGCTACGGTCAAGGCGATTACGCGTGCGGGGTTTGACAAGGTCTCATCAAATGGTCGTGAGGCTGCGCCCTTCGTGGTCCGCTACAACGATGCAACGGGTGAGCACGACGTCCAGGCACAGGCCGTTATCGACGCATCCGGCACATGGACGCAACCGAACCCGATGGGGATCAACGGGCTGCCTGTTGTTGGTGAAATTGCCTCCGGCAGGCTCTCCTATGGCATTCCAGATGTTGCCGGGACCAGGCGGGCTGACTTCGTTGGCAAGCGAACATTGGTCGTCGGAAGTGGTCACTCCGCAATCAATGTCGCCTTGGCCTTATTGGAACTTCAGGAAAGTGATCCTGCGACTGAAATCTTCTGGGCGCTCCGTCACCATGGTGTAGCTCGCCTTCTTGGCGGCGGTCTCAATGACCAGCTACCCGAGCGCGGTGCCCTCGGGTTGGCTGCGAAGAAGGCCATGGACGAGGGTCGCCTCAAAATGCTGACGTCCTTTGCTGCCAGAAGTGTGAAATCAGAAGGCGAAGGGGTGGTGGTCGAAGCCGTGTCAAATGGAGAGCCTATCACACTGGCGCTCGACCATGTGGTGGTCACGACTGGTTTCCGGCCTGACCTATCGTTTCTTCGAGAACTCCGCATTGATCTCGATCCTGCCGTGGAGGCCCCGCCAGCCCTGGCTCCACTGATCGATCCGAACCTTCATTCCTGCGGTACCGTCCCGCCCCACAGCGTCGATGAATTGGCCCATCCGGAGAAGGATTTCTACATCGTCGGCTCGAAGTCCTATGGCCGCGCTCCAACATTCCTGATGAAGACCGGCTACGAACAGGTTCGTTCCGTGGTCGCCGAGCTTGCAGGGGATCATCTCGCCGCCAGACGGGTCGAACTTGTCCTTCCCGAGACAGGAGTGTGCTCTGTCGACCTCGCAGTGAATGCCACATCATCCGGATGCTGTGGGGGACCTGCGCCCTTAGAAACGGATGCCTGTTGTGTCGCCGACGCGACCGCCAAATCCGAGGGAAAGTCCGGATGTGGTTGCTCGGCGTCGGTCGTTGAAGAAGAGCGAGCGTGATCATGGAAGGACGGAAGCTTCCTACATGGGCGCTGGCGGGCCTCGGCGCATCACAAATTATCGGATACGGCACGCTCTATTATGCCTTCAGCATCCTGGTGCCAGAAATCGCCGAAGACATCGGCAAATCGCAGCAATGGGTCTTCGGAGCCTTTTCGGTGGCTCTGCTCGTTGGCAGCCTTGCCGCACCCCTCTCAGGCTACCTTGCCGACCGGATCGGTGCGGGGCGATTGATGGCGGCAGGATCGCTGTTAGCCTCCGCGACACTCGTCTTGATGGCGGTATCCACCGGGCCAATCACCTTCGCTGTCGCACTGGCGCTGACCGAAATCGTCTCTGTCGCTGTCCTCTATGCCACTGCCTTCACGGCTATCGTTCAGACTGGAGGACACAAAGCCCAGAAGTCGATTGTTCACCTGACACTGATCGCTGGTTTCGCCTCTTCGCTGTTCTGGCCGCTGACATCCTGGCTGCATGGTTTTCTGTCTTGGAGAGAAGTCTACCTGCTCTTTGCCGCGTTGAACCTCCTCGTCTGTCTTCCAGTGCATTTGGCGCTGGCGCGGCTGACGACGACTGCGGTGTTCGCTTCCAGGGGTACCGTCGCGGCCGTTGGCGAACACCGGCCACTTGCGAACGGAACGCTTGTATTCTCCCTCATGCTGCTTGGCTTTGCCATCGAAGGCTATGCGCTGTCGGCGATCCTGGTTCATATGGTTCCGCTCACACAGGCGCTCGGGTTTGGTGCCGCAGGTCTCCTGGTAGCCTCGCTGTTCGGTCCGGCTCAGGTCGCAAGTCGCTTGATCAACCTGCTCTTCGGCCGTGAACTGTCGCAGAAATGGCTGGCTGTTATCGCGACCGGGCTCCTGCCAATCGGTTTGACGATCCTCCTGATGACGACACCGTGGGTGGCCGGAGCGGTAATGTTCGCTATCTGCTTCGGATTAGGCTCCGGTCTGACAAGCATTGTCGGCGGGACATTGCCGCTCGAACTGTTCGGACCAAAGGGATACGGCAGTCGTCTCGGCTGGGCCACGTCGGCCAAACAGATGATGTCGGCGATTGCGCCGCTCGCCATGTCCATGTCGATGGCCGGGATCGGCGTCGTGCCGTCCATCTGGATGACTGTGGCTATTGGCATAGCCGGGGTGGTGGCATTCTTAGCCATCGTTGCAGTCGTGCAGGGTCCTGCCGGACTGCCCCGACCGGCTTAACGCTTCACGTTCGTTCTTTCGTCACGGTTTGCCGCTGATACTGGACGACCTCATGCCCAGTCAGCCTAAGGTCGTCCAGGGAGCAATTGGGTCGTGCGTCGGTCGCCTTTATTCGGCCGCTTCGTCTAGAGCATTTCCAGGAAAAGTGCGAAGCGGGTTTTCCGTCAGGATATGCGTAAAAACAAAGAGATAGAGCGTTTGTGCGGTTCCGCATAAATCGGAAACGCTCTAGGATCGCCGATCCAGGCTTCAAGTCGACCGACTGCGTGTCGAAACCGACTGCCTGGTGGAACGGTTGCAGCGATCAAGCGTTATTCTTACCAGGCAGCGTAAGCCCGCAGGCAGAGGCTGCCTGGTATCTCGTCAGGTGGGACTGAATCCCGACCGGAGATAGGAGCAGCGCCATGAGAATTTCTACGAAAATGTCATGCGTCGCATTTGTCGTCACCTTGGCCGGGAACACCGCACCGGCTTTTGCCGACAACTACTATTACGAGCCTGCACCCGGCGGCGTCTATGTTGATCCCATGCCGACGGGCAATGTGTATGTGGAGCCGATGCCGATGTACGGCGCTTACGGTTACTACCGTCCGCCGGCCCGGACGTTGGGTGACGAACGCGAACGCTATACGAATGAGTTCATGGGGCCCGGTGAAGGTGATTACTACCAGGGGATCGCGCACCCGCCACCAGTTCCCTGAGCGCCCGATCGTTCAGCATGAGGAAACGAGCAGCTGCGGCTCAGCGCCAGCCGAGAGTCGGTGCGACGCGATGTAGGGTCGCCTCGATAACGTGTGCGCTGTAGTCGACGCCCAGCTGATTGGGACGGCCGTGTCGGCCTCATCGATTGTCTCGCCTGGCGGCGCGCCAGCTTAGCCCTATGCCGACAGCATGCGGCGAGGTGAGAACAGTTGGCGCACAGTCTTTGGTCGCACCCAATTTCAGGTAAGACCAAGAGTATCAACTAGATGGAAAAGTGGTGGCGACCCCTGCAGGATTCGAACCTGCGACAACCTGCTTAGAAGGCAGGTGCTCTATCCAACTGAGCTAAGGGGCCGTTCCGGGCAGGGCCCGTCGAAAACGGCAGGACCTCAATGGGTCCAGGGCTGCATCCGGCTGAAACGGAAATTGTCCGGGTAGGACACAGTCTTGCGCGTCGCCTCTTTCGGCGCGATCACGCGGTATTCGATGCCGTTGCGTTCAGCGTAGGCGATTGCCTGTTCCGCACTTTCGAAAGTCAGTCGCAGTTGCTGCAACGTGTCGCCGGAGCTGGTGTAGCCCATGATCGGATCGATGGTGCGCGGCTTTTCCTGATCGAACTCCAGCAACCACAGATTCGTCTTGGCTTTACCAGACTGCATGGCGGTCTTTGCTGGACGATAGATCTTTGCGGACATTGTCTCGAACGGCTCCGTTATTTCGCTGGTGGAGCATTTTGCGGCCCCAACATGCGTCTTCCCATAGCGCAGAATGATTTAAAACGGAATGACTTTCAGACGGATAAATCTGGCTTTTCGTCCGTATTTTGTCAGTGCAAGGTGAGTGGTCGATTTACCATGAGGTGGCAATGGCATCACCGCATCCTGCGATCCGGGGCACAAAATGCCCGATATGCCCACATATTGGCGGCAACCAACATCGAGGGCAACTAATAACATAAGATTTTCAAGGGATTTCGTTGGTCGGAGTGGAGAGATTCGAACTCCCGACCCTCTGGTCCCAAACCAGATGCGCTACCAGGCTGCGCTACACTCCGTGCCAACGGCGCCGGAGATACACGCTTCACCCACGCCCTGCAACATGAAATTTCACGTTGACCGACACGGGAGGCCAAATGTGATGCGATGAGAGGGCGCCTTGGCGGCCAATATGCCGGAATTTCAGGCTCTGGTGCCGATTTCTCATTTTCATTTAGTACTCCCTAAACTCCATGCGATAGAGGCGCAGCGACAAACAAACACGCCGAGCCGGATCGATGACCGCCCAACTTGACCTCGCAACTGTGCTGCTGCTTCACAAATCGTCGTTTCTGGTCGGTGCGTTGTGCTTTCTTTATCTCCGGTGGCAGTCACCCCGGAACGAGGGGCTCGGCATTCTGGCAGCCGGGTTTCTTTTTCTCGCTCTGGCCTCGACGCTCTCAGGGTATGGCGAGCAGAAGCTGCTACCCGCTATTCTATGGACGCTTTCCAGTTTTACACTTGGTCTTGGCGGCTACGCCCTGTTCTGGATCGGTTTGCGCCGGCTGAGCGGCCAAAGGCGCCACCGGGCGGATTGGTTGGCGCTTGCCATTCCTTTGACCGGCGCGATTGCCGGCCTGATCACGCACTTCCACGTCATCAATTCTATACGCGCAAGTGCATTCAATACCGGTGCCTTCCTGTTTCTCGCCGCGTCCGCCTTTGCAGTCGTCGCAGATCGGAAAAGCGAGCCGCTGCCGGTCAGGACCATCTTCGCGGCTTCACTCGCAATCGGCGCCACGCTCTGCCTTGCCGTCGTGGTTGGCCTGCTCAAGCCGGATATCCTGCCGATCACCACGACCTACGCCTTCTTCCTGCTGATCATCAGCCACTTCGCCATTGCGCTCTTTGCACTGGTGCTGGTCAAGGAGCGGGCGGAGGCGGCATTGCGGCGAACGGCCGACACGGACATGCTGACCGGTGTGGGAAACCGTCGGTGGTTCCTGTCGCAACTGCCGCGTTTCGGCTGGAAGGGCGACGCCCTTGCAGTCATGGATCTCGATTTCTTCAAACGCATCAATGATCGCTACGGCCATCAGGCGGGCGACCAGGTGCTGATCGCCTTTGCCGAACTGGTGCGGGCAAACCTGCGCGCGACCGATTGTTTCGCAAGGCTCGGCGGCGAGGAGTTCGGGCTCTACCTTCCGAAAACGAACGAGGTGCAGGCGCGAGCGATCGTCGAGCGGTTGCGGCTTGCCACCGAACAATTGCACATCCATTGCGACGGCCAGCGCATTGCCGTCAGTGTCAGCATCGGGTTTGTCGTCGGACAGGATGCGAAAAGCAGCTGGGAAGAGCTCTTCAGTATGGCAGATGCCGCACTCTATCAGGCCAAGGATGCTGGCCGTAACTGCATAGTCGCCTATGCCCCGCCACCGGCTTCGTTCGCAATTGGCATACCAATCGCACGGACAGGTTGAGTTTGACGCGAGGCAGTCGATGATCTGGCTGTCCGCCCTTGCGCGTCGCTATTTCGGGAGCCGGCACATCGCTGGCCTTTTGTCTCCTTAAGAACCTTGGATAAAAAAACGGGCCGGTCGGATCTAGGTCCGGCCGGCCCGTTCCGGCAATATCGCGGAAAGGGGAACGTCTCTGCGCGGGGCTGCAGCACCGCGCGAAGGGAGATCGATTGCCACCTGATAATGCCTGAATGCGGTCCGCCCAATTGACATTTTACGCCAGAAATTTGACATTTCTCGCATGTCTGGCACTGAGAAAATACAATCTATGATCGATGTCGTGGTGGTCGTGCTGCCGGAATCGTCGATCATGTCGCTGGCCTCCGTGCTGGATCCGATGCGCGCTGCCAACCGCGTCTCGGGCCGCCAGGTCTTTCGTTGGCGGTTGCTTTCGGCCGACGGTGAGCCGGTCATCCTGACATGCGGTATACCGATCGCGGTCGACGGCACGTTCTCGCTGCCGCTTGAAGGCGATGTCCTGCTGGCGATCGGTGGCTTCAATCTCGATCGGCATGTCGGGCGCCGGTTCATCGCCACGCTTCAGGAATGCGCCCGCCATTTTGGCATCGTGGCCGGCATCGAATCGGGCTGCTGGCTGCTCGGCCGCAGCGGTCTGCTCAACGGCCGCAAGGCAACCGCCCACTGGGAGGAGCTGGAGGATTTCAGCCAGGCATTTCCAGCATTGACGGTGCTGGGGGATCGGTTCGTCACCGATGGAAAGTTCTGGACCTCCGGTGGTGCGTCACCGACCTTCGACATGATGCTGCACCTCATCACCCAGCGCCTCGGCTCGGCGCTGGCGCTCGATGTCGCCAGCATCTTCGTCTACGACCAGACCCACAGCGCGACGGACATCCAGCCCGTGGTGTCTCTCGGGCGGATCGAGACCCGCGATCCCGGTTTGGCTGAGGCGATCCGCCTGATGGAGCGAACGCTCGAACGGCCGCTGACGGTGTCGGCGCTTGCACGCCGGCTGTCCATTTCGCAGCGGAAGCTGGAACTGCTGTTTACAAAGGGATTATCGACCAGCCCCGGCGCCTATTACCTGCGCCTGCGCCTGCAGGTGGCGCATCGACTGGTGCGCGATTCGGGCAGCCCGATCCGCGAGATCGCGCTGCGCTGTGGCTTCGACAGCCTGTCGGCTTTTTCCCGCGCCTATAGCCGCGAATATGGGACGAGCCCGCTGAAGATGCGTAGCAGGCACCGCGGCGCGGGTGCGACGTCGGAAGGTGGCGAGGGGATCTGAAGGTTGTGAGCGCACCGAACCTTTGCCAGCCATTATTATGTTTGGCGGTCGCGCTATCGGACGCCTGGGCTGCTGCTATTGGCAGCGTGCTTCGAAGCGGCGGCCATAGCGATCCCGATAGATACAATAGCCGTCACGCTCCCGGGAACGACCAATCAGGTTGCCCATAATGCCGCCGGCCACAGCGCCGATAGCCGCGCCGCCCCAGCTGTCGCTCACCACGCCTCCGATGATTGCGCCGGTTCCTGCACCGATTGCAGTCCCTCGCTCTGTCTGAGTGCAGGACGCGAGGGTACCAATCATTCCAACCGCAATGACAAGCTTTCTCATGCTTTCATCCCTTTGCTCGATATCAACCCGGGGCCTGGTGCACGTCTTTGCATCCACGGCGTGAGGTTCAGCATCTACGCAATGCTTGCAATTGTCGATAGTGCCGATTCTCAAAGGCGGCCGGCGCGCTGCTTGGCCTCTCATCCGCGCGGCCGCTGGGAAAGCTCCAACTACGCCGGCAAGAAAGTTGCATTTCTGACCAATGCACCGATCCCGCCTGTCGGCGGACGTACAGCCAGTTCAGAAGATCCACGAGGTTGTCGACTTTCCTGCCCGCTACCGAATGCCAATGGCTGGCACGGTCACCACCTGCGTCTGTACAAGCAGCGCCGGCCGGTACGGTGACCTGTGTTTCTGGCGAAGCATTCCCATATCTTAGCAACGCGGAAGGCAAGGGCGTTCCAGTTAGGGCACGGCGATTTTGAGGGATTTCGATGTACGGTGGCGACTCACTAAGGAGCAGCGATCAAGTGATTTTTAGCTAAGCGCTTGAATTTAAGTGGTGAGCGCGCAGGGATTCGAACCCTGGACCTACTGATTAAAAGTCAGTTGCTCTACCGGCTGAGCTACGCGCTCCCTGGCCGCGGCGGTGAAGCCCGGCGGAAGTGGGCGGACATATGCACTTGAGCTTCCCGCCGGTCAACCCAAAAATTACGGCTTTCGTGAAGAAATGGTGCATGGCGCAATGATCGCCAAAAGGTGATTGGTATCGTCACGGTCATGCGGCTAAGGAATGGCCCAAATACCGCATGCCGGAGTTCTTGCCGTTGTCGATTGCCGATATTTCGATCTGGACCGCCATTCTCGCTGGCGCTCTGTCCTTTCTTTCGCCCTGTGTTCTGCCGCTTGTCCCGCCCTATCTCTGCTATATGGCCGGGGTGTCGGTCGACCAGTTCCGCAGCGGCGAGGTGGTTTCTGCCCGCAGCACCCGGCGCGCCGTTCTGCCGGCGGCGCTTCTGTTTACGCTCGGCTTTGCGACCGTGTTCGTGTCGCTCGGTGCCGGCGCATCCTCGATCGGCCTGCTGTTGCGCCAGCACATGGATCTCCTGTCGCGTATCGGCGGCGTGGTGATCATCATCATGGGCCTGCATTTCCTTGGCGTGTTCAAGATCGGCCTGCTTGCCCGCGAGGCGCGGTTTCAAGGCGGCGGCAAGCCGGCGACGCTGTCGGGCGCCTATATCATGGGCCTTGCCTTCGCCTTTGGCTGGACGCCGTGTATTGGTCCGGTGCTCGGCACGATTCTCGGCGTTGCAGCTGCGCGCGATACGGTCACGGACGGCGCCATGCTTCTGGCCGTCTATTCGCTCGGGCTTGCGATCCCGTTCTGGATCGCCGCCGGTTTTTCCGGTGCGTTCATGCGCTTTCTCCTGCGGTTCCGTCGCCATCTCGGTCTCGTCGAAAAGCTGATGGGCGCGCTTCTGGTGCTGGCCGGCCTTGCCTTCCTCTTCGGCTTCATCAGCTCCGTCGCCATCTGGTTCCAGCAGACCTTCCCGATTCTGATGAAAATCGGCTAGGTCATCAGCGGGTCAATGGACGGGGTTGGCCCTAGCCAAGTGCGCCTCAACCTATTGGAATCGATCGGGTTGATGATATTGGGTTGAACAGGCCCGATTGCGTGAGGGGCGTGTGCATCGTGCCCAACGCGTGGGTACCGCGACAGCGACCGGGTTATGAGCGGGGATTACGTGCCCGCTCAATGTGTCGCATGAGCATGGTCGGGGAGAGGCATGACGGAAATTGCTGGCCTGGTATTGCCGTTCTTCGGGTTGATCTTTCTCGGCTATCTCACCGCCCGCTTCGTCGAGCATCCAGGCGAAGCGATGGGGTGGCTGAACACCTTCATCATCTATCTCGCCTTGCCGGCGCTGTTCTTCAAGCTGGTGTCGCGAACGCCGATCGAGCAACTGACACGAGCAGATTTTATCCTGACGAGCGTCGGTGCGACCTATGTGGTCTTTTCGCTGATCTTCATCATCGGGCTCTACGTCCGGCGCAATACCGTTGGCGAAGCGACGATCCAGGGTTTTGCCGCGGCCTATGGCAATATCGGCTATATGGGGCCGGGCCTCGCCTTGCTGGCGCTGGGTGACGCGGCGGCGGTGCCGGTCGCACTGATTTTCTGCTTCGAGAATGCGGCGCACTTTACCGTGGCGCCGGCGATGATGGCGCTTTCCGGTGGGCGAAAGGAAAAGCCTGCGGTTCTGGCCCTTGGCATCGCCCGCAAGATCATCCTGCATCCGTTCATTCTGTCGACCCTTGCCGGCGTCATCGCGGCGTTTTCGCGGTCCAGCCTCCGCTGCCGGCGCAGCGGTTGATCGACTATCTGGCGCAGGCCGCCGCTCCTTGCGCGTTGTTTGCGATGGGTGTGACGCTGGCGCTCCGGCCGATCAAACGCATCCCGGTCGAGATCGGCTATATCGTGCCGGCCAAGCTTATCCTGCATCCGGTGCTGGTGTTCACGGCGCTCGGCCTGACGGGCAACTATGATCCGGTGTGGGTGCAGACGGCCGTGCTGCTGGCGGCGCTGCCGACAGCGACCAATGTCTTTGTCATCGGCCACCAATATGGCGTCTGGCAGGAGCGGGCCTCTGCGACGATCCTGATCACGACGCTGCTTTCGGTCGCAACCGTGACCGGGCTGCTCTATCTGATCCGCTCAGGCGCTCTTCCGGCCGATCTTTTCCCGTAAGCTGTCCTTCAACGCGTGAAACGCGCTGCCGGGGTGCACGCCTTCGCGCATCAGCAGGCTGCGCAGCGGTCCGGCAGCCGAGAGGATGTGCAGGCCGACGGCGCGCAGCGCCTGAACCGGCAGGAAACTCGACAGCAGCGATCGGTTCAACAGATCGACGCTCGCCGTGCGGCTAACGATATCGAGGCGGCGCCGACTGTCGAACCGGTCGCCGATGTCGCCCGCGAGATTGTCGTCCGTCTTTGCGCCGATCAGATCGACCAGCGTCATCGCGTCGCGAAGGCTCAAGTTGAGACCCTGGGCGCCGATTGGCGGAAAGGCGTGCGCCGCTTCGCCGACGAGCGCGACCCGGCCCTTGCCGAAGCGATGAGCGCTCATGCCCGACAGCGGGAAGGACTGTGGGCTGCCTTCGACCGTGACCTTGCCGAGGATCGACTGCATCCGGTCTTCGACGGCGCGCGAGAGTGCGGCGAGATCGAGCGCCAGCGTGGCTGCGGCATCGTCGGGCTTGCGCACCCAGACGAGGCTCGAGCGGTTGCCGGGCAGGGGCACCTGGGTGAAGGGCCCGCTCTCGGTGTGAAACTCCGTCGAGGTGTCCTGGTGGGAAAGCTCGTGCGAAAAGTTGAGGACGACGGCCGTCTGCGGATAGGACCAGGTGCTGACCGAAATCTTGGCGGCTTCCCGCACCGGCGACCGACGGCCGTCGGCACCGACGACCAGATCGGCGGTGATGTCGCGCCCGTCATCGAGCGAGATCCGCACCTTGTCGCCGGAGAGGTCGAAATCGGACGCTGACATCGTCATGCGATCGAGCGTCTCCGTCTCGGATGCCCGCTCCCGCAGAATGTCGAGGAAGGGGGCGTTCGGAATGTTGTAGCCGAAGGCCGCAAGGCCGACTTCCGACGCGCGGAAGTTCACTGTCGGCGCGCGCAGCAGGCGGTTTGTCCCATCCAGAATGCGCATCGTTGATAGCGGCGCCGTCAGCGGCTGCACCTTCTCCCAGAGGTTCAATTTCTTCAGATAGTCGATCGACTGGTCCATCAACGCGGTCGTCCGTCCGTCTGATGATGCCGGTTCCGGTCCGATCAGCGCGACGCGGTAGCCGCTCTCCGCGAGAGCGATCGCTGCCAGAGAACCCGCGAGGCCAGCGCCGACGACGGCGATGTCGTAATGATCCATGATGGAAAGAACCCTTTCGCTCGCGCCATCAAGCGCCTGCTGCTTTCATCTCATCTTACTTCTAGTCTTGGGCAGAGGCGAAATAAATGGGTTGAATCAGCGCAGAAGCAATTTGAAAGTGTCCACAGAACAATCTTCGCCGGACAAAGTCGTGCTTGAATTTTGCTGGCGATGCGTTGCAAAGGGTGCATATTACGCGCAATGCGCCGCCACAGCGGTTGAGGCAGAGAGTAAAACTCTGTCTGGGGAAATGCAGAAGGGGATAGGCGGCGTCCGCAGATGAAGTTTTTCAACTACAAACGAGTCCCCTACGCCGAGATCCGCGCCTTCTCCGTGCACATATTGACCGCCTCCGGGTCATTCCTCGCTTTTCTTGGCGTCGTCGCCGCGGCCGAACACCGCTTCGTCGATATGTTCTGGTGGCTCGGCCTGGCCTTGCTGGTGGATGGCATCGATGGTCCGATCGCCCGCAAGGTGCGGGTCAAGGAAGTGCTTCCCAATTGGTCGGGCGACACGCTCGACAACGTCATCGACTATGTGACTTACGTGCTCCTGCCGGCGTTTGCGCTCTACCAGAGCGGCATGATCGGCGAGCCATGGTCCTTCGTTGCGGCCGGCGCCATCGTTGTCTCAAGCGCGATCTACTATGCCGACATGGGCATGAAGACCGACGAATACTTTTTCTCGGGCTTTCCCGTCGTCTGGAACATGGTCGTCTTTACGCTGTTCGTCATCCAGGCGAGCGAGCTGACCGCCTCGATCGTCGTCTTCGTATCGGTAGTGTTGACCTTCCTGCCGATCAACTTCCTGCATCCGGTGCGCGTCCAGCGGTTAAGACCGCTCAACCTCGGTGTCTTTTTCCTCTGGTCGGCGCTCAGCATGTACGCCCTGCTTCTGCATTTCGTGACACCGGCCTGGGTGGTGACCGGTGTTCTTGCAACAGGCATCTATCTCTACGTGATTGGTTTCGTCCTGCAGATCCTCCCCAAGCTCGGCCGGACCTAGGAGCTCTTCGATGGCACAGGCAATTGTCGTACGCGAACTCGGTGGACCTGAAGTCCTGAAGCTGGAGGGCGTTACGCTCTCGCCGCCGGGGCCGGGTGAGGTGCAGATCCGCCAGGTGGCTGTCGGGTTGAATTTCATCGACGTCTATTTCCGCACCGGGCTCTACAAGTCCGCCTCGGGCCTGCCCTTTGTCCCGGGCAAGGAAGGTGCGGGGATCGTGACGGCTGTCGGTGATGGCGTCAGCCTCTTCGGTGTTGGCGACCGGGTGGCCTACGCCTCGTCGGATGGCGCCTATGCCAGCGAGCGAAACGTCGAAGCCTCGCAACTGGTCAAGGTGCCGGACGGCATCTCGCTTGAGACGGCGGCGGCGATGATGCTGAAAGGTATGACCGCGCAATATCTGCTCAATCAGACATTCCAGGTTGGGCCTGAAACGACGCTGCTCTTCCATGCTGCTGCCGGCGGCGTCGGCTTGATTGCCGGCCAATGGGCAAAGGCTCTGGGTGCAACCGTCATTGGTACGGCCGGATCGCAGGACAAGATCGATCTGGCGCTTGCCCATGGCTATGACCACGTCATCAACTACCGCACGGACGATTTCGTTGCCCGGGTCAAGGAACTGACCGACGGCAAGGGTGTTGATGTCGTTTATGATTCGGTCGGCAAGGACACCTATCCGGCCTCGCTCGATTGCCTGAAATCGCGCGGCCTCTGGGTGAGCTTCGGCAATTCGTCCGGTCCTGTCGATGCCTTCAGCATCGGCATTCTGGCACAGAAGGGTTCGCTGTTTGCGACGCGTCCGACACTCTTCGGGTATGTGCAGACGCGGCCTGCGCTTGAAGCGTGTGCAAATTCCCTCTTTGATATTGTGCAAAGCAACAAAGTGCGTATCAATATCAATCAGACTTATCCGCTTGCCGACGCCGGTCGCGCGCATACGGATCTTGAGACAAGAAAAACGAGTGGAACAACACTGCTGATTCCTTGATCGAAGCCTTAAGGCGGACGGGGATCGACAGAGGGGAAAAGAGGGCAGCGTGCCTGTTGAGGGAGCAACTGCGAACGGTCCGTTGTTGACTGTGAGCAACCTGACGAAATTGTTTGGCTCGTTTGCGGCCTGCAATGAAATCAACCTGCAGATAGACCAGGGCGAAATCCACGCCCTTCTCGGCGAAAACGGTGCCGGAAAATCGACGCTGGTGAAAATGCTGTTCGGCGTTCTCGCGCCGACGGTAGGCGAGATCGTGTGGCAAGGGCGCAGCGTGCGCATCGCCAGCCCGGCCGCGGCCCGCAAGCTCGGCATCGGCATGGTTTTCCAGCACTTTTCGCTGTTCGAGGCGCTGACGGTAGCGGAAAACATAGCGCTGTCGATGGACGGCAACATTTCGCTGGCCGAGGTCGCGGAGGAAGCTTCACGCCTGTCGCACGCCTATGGCCTGCCGCTCGATCCGAAGGCGCATGTGGCCGACCTTTCCGTCGGCGAACGCCAGCGCATCGAGATCGTCCGCGCCCTCTTGCAGAACCCGCGTCTGATCATTCTTGACGAACCGACATCGGTGCTGACGCCGCAGGAGGCCGATCGACTGTTCGAGACGCTCAACAAGCTCAAGGCGGAGGGACGTTCGGTTCTCTATATCAGCCACCGGCTGGAGGAAGTGCAGCGCATCTGCGACCGCGCCACCGTGCTGCGCCACGGCAAGGTCACGGGCGCCTGTGACCCCAAGGTGGAAACGCCGGCGTCGCTGGCGCGTATGATGGTCGGAAGCGACGTTGCGGCGGTGACCGCCGAGGGCACCAGCACCAAGGGCGAGGTGCAGCTGGAAGCGCGCCACCTTTCCGTTTCCGCACGCACGCCGTTTGCCGTTTCGCTGAAGAACATCTGTCTCAAGGTGCGTGCCGGCGAAGTGCTGGCGATCGCCGGTGTGGCCGGCAACGGCCAGGGCGAACTCTTCGACGCGCTGTCCGGCGAGTATCCGGTTGCAGACGATGCTGCGGTGCAGATCAGGCAAAGGCCGGTCGGCAACAGGAACATCAACGCGCGACGGCTGATGGGCGCCGGCTTCGTTCCGGAAGAGCGCCATGGCCACGCTGCGGTTTCGGCGATGCCGCTCTCGGACAATCTCGTGCTGGCCAGAAGCCGGTCCGACGCCAGGGCCTTCCTCGGCGGCGGCTTTCTCAAGATCATCCGCCGGGACGCGGTGACCACGGCGACCAAGCGCATCTCCGAAGCGATGGACGTGCGCAAGAGCGGGGAAGATCCTCCGGCCGGATCGCTTTCCGGCGGAAATTTGCAGAAATTCATCGTCGGTCGCGAGCTCGACCGCCAGCCCGCCGTCCTGGTCGTCAACCAGCCGACCTGGGGCGTCGACGCGGGCGCTGCGAGCCGGATCCGTCAAGCGCTTGTCGATCTCGCCAAGGCGGGCTCCGCGGTGCTGGTGATCAGCCAGGACCTTGACGAGATCTTCGAGGTGGCGACCGAGATCGCGGTGATCAGTGAAGGACGGCTTTCCGATCCATATCCGGCGCGCGAGCTTTCGCGCGAGAAGATCGGCCTGCTGATGGGTGGCATGTACGGCAAGACGGAAGACACGGGGGCTGTGCATGCGCATTGAACTGGAAAAGCGCGCCAAGATATCGGCGCTGTTCTCGATCCTGTCCCCATTCATCGCCTTTCTACTGACGATCATCTTCGGCGGCATCATGTTTGCACTACTGGGCAAGAACCCGGTCATGGCGCTCTACAGCTTCTTCGTCGAGCCGCTGAGCGAGGTCTGGTCGCTGCACGAACTGGCGATCAAGGCCGCGCCGCTGATCCTGATCGCCGTCGGCCTTTCGGTCTGTTTCCGCTCGAACAACTGGAACATCGGCGCCGAGGGGCAGTTCATCATGGGAGCGATCGCCGGCTCGATCCTGCCGGTGGTGTTTTACGAGTGGCAGTCGCCGCTCGTGCTGCCGCTGATGATGCTGATGGGCATGCTCGGTGGCGCGCTGTTTGCCGCCATTCCCGCCTTCCTCAAGGCGCACATGAACACCAACGAGATCCTGACGAGCTTGATGCTGGTCTACGTCGCCCAGCTCTTTCTCGACTGGATCGTGCGCGGCCCCTGGCGCAATCCGCAGGGCATGAACTTCCCGGAGACGCGCAGCTTTGCGGCTGACGCCATCCTGCCGGAACTGATCGCGTCGGGGCGCACCCACTGGGGTTTTGCCTTCGCCATCATCGCGGCGATCCTCGTCTGGTTCATGATGCGTTATACGCTGAAGGGCTTCGAGATCGCGGTTCTCGGTCAGTCGGAGCGGGCAGGACGCTTTGCCGGTTTCTCGTCGCGGCGGATGATCTGGTTTTCGATGCTGCTCTCGGGTGCGCTTGCCGGTCTGGCCGGGATCTCCGAGGTCAGCGGCGCGATCCAGCAGCTGCGCCCGGTGATTTCGCCCGGCTATGGCTTCACCGCGATCATCGTCGCGTTTCTCGGGCGGCTCAATCCGCTCGGCATCATCGCCGCCGGCCTCGTTCTGGCGCTGACCTATCTCGGCGGCGAAGCGGCGCAGCTCTCGATTGGCGTGTCGGACAAGGTCACGCGCGTCTTCCAGGGCCTGCTGCTGTTCTTCGTGCTCTCCTGCGACACGCTCATTCATTATCGCATCCGGCTGGTCTGGTATCGGTTTGCCGAGACAAACACGGACGGGAGCCGTTGATGGGGATCGTCGAAGCCATACTGTTGAGCGTCATCACCGCCGCAACACCGCTTGTCATTGCCGCCCTCGGCGAACTGGTGACGGAGCGCTCTGGCGTGCTCAATCTCGGTGTTGAGGGCATGCTGGTCATGGGCGCCGTCTGCGCCTTTGCCGCAACCCGGATCACCGGGTCGCCCTACCTCGGGATTCTGGCCGGGGTCGTCTGCGGCGCTGTGTTCTCACAGCTCTTCGCATTCCTGACGTTGACGCTGGTTGCCAACCAGGTGGCGACCGGCCTGGCGTTGACGCTGCTTGGTCTTGGCGTTTCCGGTATGCTCGGAGAGAGCTTTCTCGGCATGCAGGGCATCAAGCTGCAACCCATCGTCATCCCGGTGCTGGCTGATATTCCGGTCCTCGGGCCGCTGTTGTTCCGGCAGGACATCATCTTCTATCTGTCGATTGCCCTGGTCGCGGGCGTTCACTGGTTCCTGTTCAGGAGCCGCGCGGGTTTGAAGCTGCGCGCGGTCGGCGACAGCCATGCCTCCGCCCATGCCCTTGGCGTCAACGTCATCAGGACGCGCTATCTCGCGGTGATGTTCGGCGGTGCCTGCGCGGGCCTTGCCGGCGCGCAGTTGTCGCTGGTCTACACTCCGCAATGGGTGGAAAACATGTCTGCCGGCCGTGGCTGGATCGCGCTTGCGCTGGTGGTGTTTTCGTCCTGGCGTCCGTGGCGTCTCGTTGCCGGCGGCTATCTGTTCGGTGCCGTTTCCATCAGCCAGCTTCATGCGCAGGCCTTCGGCATCGGCATTCCGTCGCAATTCCTGTCGTCGCTTCCCTATCTCGCGACGATCGTCGTGCTCATCCTCATTTCACATAACCGGCGCACGACCCTGATCAATACGCCGGCATCGCTCGGTAAGCCGTTTGTGCCAGATCGGTGACAATAACAACCCAGACGGACGTTTCTCAAACCGACAGAGGTCAAGAAAATGAAAAAACTACTGCTCGCTCTCGCAAGTACCGCTGCCGTCATCGGCTTTGCCAGCGCCGCTGCCGCTCAGGACAAGGCGAAGGTCTGCTTCGTCTATGTCGGTTCCAAGACCGACGGCGGCTGGACCCAGGCACACGATATCGGTCGCCTGGAACTGGAAAAGAAGCTCGGTGACAAGATCGAGACGCAATTCCTCGAAAGTGTGCCGGAAGGCCCGGATGCCGAGCGCGCGATCGAGCGCATGGCACGTTCCGGCTGCGGCCTGATTTTCACGACGTCCTTCGGCTTTATGGATGCGACGATCAAGATCGCCCAGAAGTTCCCGGACGTGAAGTTCGAGCACGCCACCGGCTACAAGACCGCCCCGAATGTGGCGACCTATAACAGCCGCTTCTACGAGGGCCGCTACATCCAGGGCGTGATCGCTGCCAAGATGTCCGAGAAGGGGGTTGCCGGTTACATCGCCTCGTTCCCGATCCCCGAAGTGGTGATGGGCATCAACGCTTTCGTCGTCGGCGCGCGCTCGGTCAACCCGGACTTCAAGATCAAGGTCGTATGGGCCAACACCTGGTTTGACCCGGGCAAGGAAGCCGATGCCGCCAAGGCGCTCGTCGACCAGGGCGTCGATATCCTGACCCAGCACACCGATACGACGGCGCCGATGCAGGTGGCCGCAGAACGCGGCATCAAGGCCTTTGGCCAGGCATCCGACATGATCGCTGCCGGCCCGAAGACCCAGCTGACCGCGATCGTCGACACCTGGGGCGCCTACTACATCAAGCGCACCGAGGCTTTCCTCGACGGCAAATGGGAAACAACGTCGAGCTGGGACGGCCTGAAGGACGGCATCCTGACTATGGCGCCCTACACCAACATGCCTGACGACGTGAAGAAGCTGGCCGAAGAAGCGGAAGCCAAGATCAAGTCGGGCGAGCTGAAGCCGTTCACCGGTCCGCTGAAGAAGCAGGATGGCAGCGAGTGGCTGGCCGCAGGCGCATCGTCGGATGACGGCACACTGCTCGGCATGAACTTCTACGTCGAAGGCGTCGACGACCAGCTGCCGAAGTAAGCACAACGGAAGAACGCAGAAAATGTTCAAACCCCGCCGTTACGGCGGGGTTTGTCGTTATCGATATATTGGGCCGAGGCTTGGTGGCGCATTATTGCGGCATGACCCAATCAGCCGAGATTGATGCAATCAACGGTCGTGCGGGCCGGTTTCAGCCATAGTGCAGCTTGGCTGCATTTCGTGTAATGCTTGAGGAATCGGTTGGCCATTCCTGGGCCTGCTCATCCTGTTCGTGGGGATGGGTGGACCGGCGAGATATGGCATTTTGAGGCGCTGCATTTGGCGCTGTCAGGCAAGGGAGTGCCTGGAGGAGGTGGGTTGAACAGGAGCTTGCTGGAGACTGTCCTTTCCGGGACGCGGAAGCGCACCAGTCATGCGCATGTGGTCGACCAGCTTGGCAAGGCGATCGTTTCAGGCGAGTTCCCGATCGGGTCGATCCTGCCCGGCGATCCGGAGCTTGCAGCGCGCTTTAAGGTGTCGCGCACGGTTCTTCGCGAAGCGATGAAGACGCTTGCCGCAAAGGGTCTGGTCGTGCCACGGGCTCGCATTGGCACGCGCGTCACGCCCAGAAATGATTGGAACCTCTTCGACAACGACATCCTGACCTGGCATTTTGAATGTGGTGTGGACGAGGAGTTCCTCTACCACCTCTCCGAAGTGCGTCTCGCCTTCGAGCCGCACGCTGCGGCTCTTGCTGCGCGCAACGCTTCTGAGGCCGAGATCAGCCGCATGATGCGCCTCGCGGTCGCCATGGGTGAGGCCGGCCATACTGCCGAGAGCCTCGCCTTTGCCGATCTGAAATTCCATCTGTCGATTGCGGAAGCTTCGGGCAACCCGTTCATGCGGACGGTCGGTGGGCTGATCGAGGCGGCGCTGGTCGGCATTTTCAAACTGAGTTCACCCGTCGAAGAAAAGGGCGGCGTCGACGAGGTCGCCCGCAATCACATCCGCATCGTCGAGGAAATCGGCAGGCGCGACGAAGCGGGCGCGCGCGCAGCGATGGAAAATGTCATCAAGATCGGGCGCGAGCGCGTGCGCGGCGCCCTCAGGTCGGGCGAAAACTGAGCCACCTTCGTCGGACGTGTCCGAGTTTCGGTCCGCTCTCGCCTCGCGAAATACGGGCGAAGCGCATTTGGTGACACGGATTTCGAGAACTGCGCTTGCTCGGATCGCCTGCTGGCCTTATCTGGTGAACGGTCGCTCTCGATTGGGCGACTTTTCGTCAACGGTGACTTGGAGACCATGTCCGAATTTTTTGTCATTTTCGTCCTGCTTTTGATCAACGCATTTTTTGCTCTTTCGGAAATGGCAATCGTCTCGGCAAGCAAGCCATTGCTTCGCCAGATGGCAAGACAGGGAAATCTCCGCGCCGAAGCGGCACTGAAGCTGGCGGAAGACCCCGGCAAGTTTCTTTCCACCGTTCAGGTTGGCATCACGCTGGTCGGCACGCTCGCCGGCGCCTATGGTGGCGCGACGATCGCGGCCAAGTTCGCCCCCTTCTTCGACAGCATCGCCTGGATCAGCCCCTACGGTCATCCGGTGGCGGTGGCGATCGTGGTAACGCTCATCACCTTCCTCTCCGTCGTTATCGGCGAGTTGATCCCCAAGCAGCTGGCGTTGAAGAACTCCGAGGGCTTCGCGATGTTCGTGGCGCGGCCGATGACGCTTCTTTCGCGCATCGTGGCGCCGGTCGTCTATCTCTTCGAGACCTCGGCCGCGTTGATGATGCGGCTGCTGGGCATACGTCCGGATGATCCGGACCATGTTACCGAAGAGGAAGTGCACGCGATCATGGCGGAAGGCGTCGAGAGCGGCGCGATCGAAAAGTCGGAGCACGAGATGCTTCGTCGCATCATCCGCCTCGGTGACCGCAACGTGAAATCGATCATGACGCATCGTACCGAAATGAGCTTCATCGATATCAACGACAGCCTGGAGACCATCGGCGAGAAGATCCGCCAATACGGCCACTCCCGTTATCCCGTGGTCGACGGGCCGAGCGGCGATGTGCTTGGCGCGGTTCTGGCGAAGGAAATCCTCAATGCCCCGACGTCCGTTCCGCTCGACGTTCGCAAGTATGTGCGCGAGATCCATACCTTGCCGGAAACCGCGTCCTGCCTGAAGGCGCTCGATGCTTTCAAGTCGTCGAGTATCAACATGGCGATGATCGTCGACGAATACGGCAGCACCGAAGGCATCATCACCATCGCCGATATTCTAGAGGCGATCGTCGGCGTGCTGCCGTCGAACTATGACGATCTCGAGCACGCACTGATCCGCCAGCGCGAGGATGGAACCTACCTGGTCGACGGACGCACGCCGATCGATGAGATCCACCTGACCATCGGTATCGAAGGCATCGATGCCGACGGAAATTTTGAAACGATCGCGGGCTTTCTCGTTCAGCAGTTGCGCAAGACGCCGGAAGAGGGCGACATCGCGATCGCCCACGGTTACCGTTTCGAGGTCATCGATATGGATTCCCGCCGCATCGACAAGATCCTCGTCAGCCGTTGCGAGAACACTGCCGCCTGAAACCTTGCTGGGGACGCGACGCTGCCTACAGGGCCGCGCGTCTTACTAGGCGCGCAAAGGTCGCTGTAGCACTTTGAATTGCGTCATGTTTTATCCTTAAATCGAATACGATTTAGGAAACATGCAGTAGGCGTCGCTGATCGCCCCCTCTGCCACCGTCGCAGCAGCAACGATGATCGTTCCGGAAAGCAAATAACCGTAGAAAAGCAAAAGGTCGGGCAATACCCGACCTTTCCCTCAAATCATCACGGCGCCTGCTAGTACATCCGTAGTCATCCGCCTTGAGCGATGATTGAATGATCCTGTTATTAATGGGTCTCCATGTCGGGCATATGACAATGGAACAGCAAATATTCTTTGTTTCTGCTGACGCCGGGTCCGGTCGACCAAAAGGGGTGCCTGTTTTATCCCGATGATTTCGCCGGAAGCTATCTGAGCCGGACGATTTCGCAGGGTGTACCGGCGGGCGCCTCTTCAGCGTTCGGCGCGCGAACGATCAGACAATCGGACTGCGCGAACACCTTCATCATCGACGAGTCCTGCCGCGGGAAGGGGTGGGCGACGAGCGAACCGTCCGCATCGCTCGAAAGCCGTGCACGCACATAATCCTGGCGCTTGTCGTTGGCAGGCAGCGGCGAGGCGAGGCAGGCCGTCGTCAGCCGATCTCTATCAGGTAGTCTCGCCAGTTTGCGGACCAGCGGCTCAAGGAACAAGAGTGCACAGACGAGGCTCGATACAGGATTGCCAGGCAGGCCGAGCACCGCCATGTCGCCGAGCTGTCCGACCATGAGTGGTTTTCCGGGCCGCATGGCGATCCGCCAGAAATCGAGCGTCATCCCGCTCGCAAGCAATGTCGACTGCACAAGGTCATGATCGCCGACCGAGGCGCCACCGAGCGTCACGAGCACATCGGCTCTCGCTGCCCTTGCACGCTCGACGGCCGCCGAGATCGCCTGGCGGTTGTCCGGGACGATGCCGAGGTCGAGGATGTCGGCACCGTTGTCACGCGCAATGGCAGCAACACCGAATGTGTTGGAGGCAATGATCTGGTCAGCACCGGGTATGCTTCCGGGTGTCAGCAGTTCATCGCCGGTTGCAAGGATCGCGACCGTCGGTTTCTTGAACACTGGCAGCACCGCATGGTTCATGCCGGCGGCGACCGTCAGGCGACCGGCATCCAGAACGTCTCCCGCGCGCAGCACCGTTTCGCCGGCTGCAAAATCCTGGCCGGAAAGTCTGATATGCCGCCCTTTGCCCGGCGCGAACGAGGTGCGGATCTTGTTGTCGGCAAGCCGTTCGGTGTCTTCTTGGATGATGACGGTATCGGCGCCCGCGGGAAGCGGGGCTCCGGTAAAGATGCGGACAGCCTGCCCGGACTTTACCTCGCCATCGAAGCCATGCCCGGCCGCGGACTGGCCGATGACCGTAAGTTCGGCACCGATGGCGTGGACATCCTCATGGCGAACCGCATAGCCATCCATCGCTGAATTGTCGAAGGCGGGATGGGTGACGCGTGCAGTTACATCTTGCGCCAGCACACGGTCGAGGCCTTCATGCAGGCTCACATGTTCGATTGCGTGGCGGGGTCTGGCGCTGCCGAGGATCCTGTTGAGCGCGTCTTCAACGGAAAGCAACGACATCGTCGGTCAGTCTCCCTGGCGCCGATAATCGCCGGAGCGTCCACCGGATTTGCTGACGAGCTGGATGCCGCCGATTTCCATTTCTCGATCCGCAGCCTTCGCCATGTCGTAGATCGTCAGGCAGGCGATGCTGACGGCCGTCAGCGCTTCCATCTCGACGCCGGTCTTGCCGGTCAGTTTGGCAAGCGCTTCGACCCGCAAGCCCGGCAATGCTGGATCGGGTGTGATGTCGACCGACACCTTGGTCAGCATCAACGGATGACAAAGGGGGATCAGATTCGACGTCTGCTTGGCGGCCATGATGCCGGCCAGCCGCGCCGTACCGATAACGTCGCCCTTCTTGGCATCGCCCTCCAGGATCAGCGCAAGTGTCTCCGGACGCATGCGGACATGACCCTCCGCAGTGGCGATGCGGACGGTTTCGGTCTTGGCGCCGACGTCGACCATGTTCGCTTCGCCGCTGTTGTCGAGATGCGTGAGTGTGGTCTTGCCCATCACTCGGCCGCCAGCACGCTTTCGGAGCCGGTGAGGAGCACACGTGTTGCCGTCTCGACATCGCTCTTGCGCATCAGGCTCTCGCCGACCAGGAAAGTGGTGATGCCGCTCCTTTCCAGACGCTGGCAATCGTCATGGGTAAAGATACCGCTCTCGCCGACGAGCAGCCGATCAGACGGAACCATCGACGCCAGTTGCTCGGATACGGCGAGATCGACGTCGAATGTTCTCAGGTTGCGATTGTTGATGCCAACAAGTGGCGAGGCAAGCTTGAGCGCCCGCTCCATCTCTTCAGCGTCATGCACTTCGATCAGTACATCCATTCCGAGAGAAAAGGCAGAATCTTCCAGACGCCGGGCATCGTCGTCGCTGAGCGATGCCATGATCAGCAGGATGCAGTCTGCACCCCAGGCGCGGGCCTCGAACACTTGGTAGGTGTCGAACATGAAGTCCTTGCGCAAAGCCGGAAGCACGCAGGCTGCGCGGGCCGCCTCAAGAAACGCCGGCGCGCCCTGGAAGCTCGGTCCATCCGTCAGCACGGAAAGACAGGCCGCACCGCCGGCCTCGTAGGCCTTGGCCAGCGCCGGTGGATCGAAGTCGGGTCGAATCAGGCCTTTCGACGGGCTCGCCTTCTTGATCTCGGCGATCAGGCCGAAGCGGCCTTGCTGTTGGCGCGCTGCCAACGCCGCATGGAAACCGCGCGGAGCGGATTGATCGGCGATGCGAGCCTTCAGCTCATCGATTGACGTTTGCGATTTGGCCGCAGCGATCTCGTCGCGCTTGTAGGCTTCGATCTTGCGCAGGATATCGGTCATGGCGCGGTTCCTTGTCTCAAGCAGCGTTGTCTCAGGCAGCGTTCGAAACGCTGATCAGGCGCTGCAGTGCCGCCTTGGCGCCACCGCTGGAAAGCGACTGGCGGGCGAGCGTCATGCCCTGACCAAGATCTGCGGCCTTGCCGGCAATCATCAGCGATGCAGCCGCATTGGCAAGCGAAATGTCCCGGTAGGCGTTTTCTGCACCGTCGAGGACGGCCAAGAGCGCAACGGCATTGTGTGCGCCATCGCCGCCCTTCAGGGCGTCGAGGGTGACCGTTGGCAGGCCGAAATCTTCAGGCGTCAAGGTGAAAGCGGTGATCTTGCCGTTATCGAGAGCGGCGACCTGCGTCGTGCCGGTCGTCGTGATCTCGTCGAGGCCTTCGCCATGCACGACCCAGACATTCTCGGAGCCGAGGTCGCGCAATACTTCCGCCAGCGGCTGGACCCACTGCGGTGCGTAGACGCCGACAAGTTGCCGCTTGACGCCGGCAGGATTGGATAGCGGGCCGAGCAGGTTGAAGATCGTGCGTGTGCCGAGCTCGACACGCGTCGGGCCGACGTGGCGCATGGCGGAATGGTGCTGCTGGGCGAACATGAAGCCGACACCGGCTTCCCTGATGCAGCGTGAAATCGCCTCGGGGCCGATATCGAGCTTGACGCCGAGGCAGGACAGGGCATCGGCCGTGCCGGACTTGGAGCTCAGCGCACGGTTGCCATGCTTGGCGACCGGGACACCCGCGCCCGCAACGATCAGCGAGGCGAGTGTCGAGATATTGTAGGTACCGGCGCCATCACCGCCGGTCCCGACGATGTCGACAGCATCGGCCGGCGCGTCGACGGGGAGCATGCGGCCGCGCATGGCGGCAACGGCGCCGACGATCTCGTCGACAGTTTCGCCACGGACGCGCAGGGCCATCAGGAAGCCGCCGATCTGCGATGGCGTGGCCGCACCCGACATGATGATCTCGAAAGCCGCTCGTGCGTCTTCGCGGTTGAGAGCCTCGCCGGCGGCGACTTTGGCGACGAACGGTTTCAGATCACTCATCGGTTGCTTTCCTTGCCGCTTATCTCTGTGCCAAAGCCGTTTCGGCAAGCGTCTGATTGATCGAAACACCGTAGGCCGACTGCAGGGTCGATACCATTTGGTCGAGAATGTCGTCGCCGCTGGCACGGGCCATGGCCTGGATCTGATGGCTGTCGTCTTCCAGGGCATCGGTCGGGCCGTTGTTCTCGATCGAGGTGACCCGCAGCAGGATCTGACCATCGCCACCGATACCGGCGGCATTGGCGACGTGGCCGTCCGGGCCGCTGAAGGCAGCAGCGACGGCGGCCGGGCTCAGCGCCGCATCAGACGTCGACCGGGTCAATCCCGTCTTTGTTTCGACGGCAAGGCCAAGCTCGGTTGCGATATCGGCGAGCGTCGCGCCTTTTTCGATCCGCTGCTTCAGTTCGGTCGCCTTGGTGGCGAGAGCCGTGCGCTGCTGTTCTGCAGTCCAGTCTGCGGCGACTTCGTCACGTGCTTCGTCGAGCGTGCGGTCGCGAGCCGGAACCACTTCGTCGAGGTCGAACCAGACGTAGCCGTCGCGGCCGATGTTAACAGGCAGGGTTTCTCCGCCTACTTCAGCCTTGAAGGCGTCCGGCAGCAGAGCCTTCGGCTCCGGCAGGCCGGCGACTTCATCGCCATTCATGTCCTTGCCGGTCGCATCGATGCCGTCGACGGTCGCGACCTTCAGCTTGAGCAGTTCGGCGATGTCCTTGAGCGAAGCACCGGTCGCGCGCTCGTCCTCGATCTTGTCATGAAGGCCGATGATCTCGTTCTGCGCGTTGGAGAGGGCAATCTCCTTGCGGAGTTCTTCCTTGACCTCGTCGAAGCTGCGAACCGTCTCCGGGCGGATGTTCGTCACGCGCAGGATCACCGGTCCGAAGGCACCATCGATAACGGGCGACGTGCCGCCATCGGCAGCAATCGCAAACGCGGCTTCGCCGATCTTTGCGTCCGGAGCGCTTGCGGTGGTGAAGTCACCCAGCAGAACGTCGGCAGACGTCTTGCCTTCGGCTTTCACGATGTCGTCGTAGGACGTGCCGGCTGCGAGCTTGGCTGCCGCGGCGTCTGCCGCCTCACGCGAGGAGAAGGCGAGCTGTTCGATCGTGCGCGTCGCCTCGGTGCGGAAGCTGTCCTTGCGCTTGTCGTAGTCGGCACGAACGTCCGCATCGACCACCGCCGTCGCATCGGCAAGATCCTCGGGTGCAAGCTTCAGGTAGGTGATCTTGCGGTATTCCGGCGCGCGGTAGTTTGCCTTGCGGCTGTCGTACCAGGGGGCGAGAACGTCGTCGCCCGGTGCCTTTACCGGATCGATGTTGGCGTTCGACAGCAGGACGTAGTCGATCGAGCGCTTTTCGTGGCGATAGGAGCCGATCGCGTCGCTCAGCACCTTTGGCGCGATATAACCGTCAGACAGGGCATCGACGATCTGCGAGCGCACGGCGACCTGGCTGCGGTTGTTGATGTAATCCTGTTCGCGAAGGCCGGCATTGCGCAGCACGCTCGAGAACGTCAGGCGGTCGAACTGACCGTTGACGCTGTGGAAAGCCGGGTCTTCGGCGATGAGCTTGGCCAGCCGGTCTTCCGAAAGGCCAAGGTTCATATCGCCGGCTAGCTGATCGAGGGCAGCACCCGCGACGAGCTGGGAATAAACCTGCTGCTCGATGCCGAATGCCTTGGCCTGCTGCGGCGTCAGGCGCGTGCCGAGCTGGCGGGAAACGAGCGCAAGTTGGCGCTCGTAGGCGAGCCGGAAGTCCGGAGCCTTGACCTTGACGTCACCGACGACGACCACGGCATCCGACTGGTTCGCGATCATCGATGTCGATGCGCCCCACACCATGAAAGACAGCACGAGAATGACGAGCAGGCCTTTGACGACCCAGGTCTGGGCGGCTTTTCTCAGGAATTCGAGCATGGGGCAGAAACCTCGTTGCAGTGCGGTGGCTGTGAGCCAAACGAGTTCGTTCCTTAAAACAAACGAAACAGGAAATGAAGGGCGCAATGCCGCAAATTGCGCGCCAGCCGAAGATCGCGGGCAATCATGTGATTCGCAGGGACTTCGGGCCGCTGACGAATTTGAGAGCCGAGATCGCTGTCTGCGACGTCGATGGCCATCGACGGGAAGACGTTGCTGACAAAACGGATGTCGGATTTATTAGCCGGCAACAGAAATTTGACCGAAAAAACGACGAATTTGCCGGTGTTGGATTGAGATCGAAAACACTTAGGAACTATGGTTGCGCGTATCGGGGCGAGGCGATTCATGCGGCCCTGCGGAAAGACATGCCATGCAATCGACAATCGTGATGGTCAACCTGTTCGGAGCGGTAGCACTGCTGCTGTTCGGCCTTTCCCTGGTCAAGGAAGGGGTCACGCGCGCCTTCGGGGCGAAGCTGCGGGCTGGCCTCGCACAGGGAACGAGCGGCCCGACCCGATCGTTCCTGACCGGTCTCGTCGCCACGATTGCTCTGCAAAGCTCGACTGCGACGGCATTGATGACCTCATCCTTCGTGGAAAAGGGGCTCATTCGCTCGCGCATGGCGCAGATCGTGTTGCTTGGCGCCAATGTCGGCACGGCGATCACCGCCTGGATCGTCGCCACCGGCATCGAATGGCTGTCGCCGATGATCATTCTGGTGGGCGTCGTGCTGCATCGCGTCAGCCGCTCGAACGCCCGGCAGGGTCTTGGTGCGGCCTTTGTCGGGATTGGCCTGATGTTGCTGTCGCTGCATCTGCTTGGCCTGGCGACCGAGCCGATGCGCGAATCCGAGGCGCTGGCCGCGTTTCTCGGCATGCTCGATAGCGCCTGGCCTGTGGCATTGATCATCTCCGCGGGCCTTGCCTTCGCCTCGTCCTCCAGCCTTGCCGTGGTGATGCTGGTGCTTTCCCTTTCTACGGCCGGCATTCTCTCCGTCGGCTTGACGGTTGCGCTGGTGCTCGGCGCCAATCTTGGCGGGGCGATCCCGCCTGTCATGGCGACGCTGTCTTCGGCGCCGTCAGCACGACGGGTCACGCTCGGCAATCTCGTGGTCCGCGCCATCGGATGTCTGATCGCGCTGCCTCTGACCGGTGTCAGCGTCGAGCTCTTGCAAAGCCTGCCTTTGCCGAAGCAGAACCTGCCGGTGGACATCCACCTGGCATTCAATCTAGCCGTGGCGATCCTTGCCTGGCCGTTTGCCGGCCTGCTGTCGCGGCTGATGATCCGCTTCATCCCCGATAACGAAACGGACGAAACCGGGCCGCGCTACCTCGACGAGAACGTGCTCCATACGCCGGTCATGGCGCTTTCAGGCGCGACGCGTGAAGTGCTGCGGGTCGGCGACCTGATCGAGATGATGCTGATCCGCGCCCAGACCGCCTTCAACAACAACGATCTGTCCGAGATCCGCGATGTCGGCAAGTTCGAAAAGCAGGTCGATCTGCTGCAGCAGGAAGTGAAGATTTTCCTATCGCGCCTGGGGCGCGATGGCCTGAGCCCGGAAGATGGCCGCCGCTCGATCGTTATCATCGACTACGCCATCAACCTCGAGCATATGGGCGATATCATCGAGAAGGGGCTCTGTGAGCAAATCGGCAAGAAGGTCAACAACGGCCTGAAATTCTCCGAGGACGGCTATCAGGAGCTGAAGAGCCTCTTCAACCTGACGATCGACAATCTCAGGGTTGCTCAGACCATTTTCGTCACCCGCAACGCCGATCTCGCCCGGCAATTGATCGAGGTAAAGGTCAATGTCCGCCACATGGAGAAGCGGTCGGCCGAACGGCATATCGAGCGGCTGCGGGACGGACTGCTGGAAAGTCTTCAGACTAGCTCGCTGCATCTCGACATGCTGCGTGATTTGAAGCGCATCAACGCCCATATAGCCTCGGTCGCCTATCCCATCCTGGAGGAAAGCGGGCTTCTGACCGAGAGCAGACTGAGGCCGCAGGCGTGATCGTTATGAACCGGCGGCCGTTTCGCCGGGGCGCAGGCCGTTGCGGACGAATGCGTCGTAGCATGGCGTCAGCGTGATGCGCGTGTGGCCAGCCTCGAGGCTCGGCAGGTAGAGCGACAGCAGCGTCCTGTTGACGTTTGTGCTCGGGCAGGTCGGCACGAGTGCGATGTCCACGGCAGCGACTGCCGCGCGCACCTCCAAGTCCGGTGGCGGGATTGCGCGGAACGGATCTGCGCCGATGGCGACGCGTTTCGGCGCGTGGCGATCCATCAGCCACGGAAACGGATTGGCGAAATCGATATTGAGGATCGTGTCGAAGCGAACGCCATTGGCGTGCTCATAGGTACGCAATGCATCGATGGCATCATCGACATTCGTCAGCCAGCCGGTCTGGAAGTCGAAATCGCTGTAAAGCAGGAATGACGGCAATTCGCCCATGTCGGCCAGTGCCTCAAAGGCGCCTGGCTCGGCAAGATAGGTGTCTCGCATCCGTTCGGCCCGCAGCGAGAGGATCGGGCGGACATTGACAGCCCCCATGGTTTTCAGATTGCGGCTCTCGATCCGGATATTGTTGACGGCGCCGATCCACGCGCGCGCGCTCTTCTGGACGACAGTTGTCATAGGTGGCAGCGCCGCCGCGATGGCGAGGATAAAAACCGCAATGGTCTGCCGCCTGGATGAGCCATTCGCGACACAATCGAGTGTGATCTTGAGAAGCAGCGGGTAGAGGAAGATGAAGGCCTGGCTGCCGGTGTTCTGGCTCTCAAACAGGATGCCGGCAACGACAAAGGCACCGAGCCACAAGAAATTCTGATCGAAGACTTTGCGAATGGCAGCGATCGAAGGCCGTCGGCAAGCGTCCCGCATTGACATGGAATAGGCCGGCAACGCGGAAAAGAAGAGGGCGAGGCAGAGAATGCCTGCGGGCAGAAGCAGTCCGGCGTTGAGCGATGCAGCCTGAAGCAGGCGCGCCAACAGGATCCCGTCATTGACGTCGACCAAAGCCAGAATGTCGGCGACATAGGCCGATACCGCGCCGAGCGACAGTTCGATAGCGGCAAGAATGCCGAAGAAGATCAGGGCCGCGGTGACCGCCGAGCGCAGGCCGAGCCGTCCGGCCGCGAATGCCATCAAGCACAGGATGACACCGGCGATTGCGCCGGTGATCTTCACGAAAAAAAGTGCGATCATCGCTCCCGCGGCAACAACAGCGAGGGTACGTGGATTGCGGACATAGATCAGCGCCGCTGCGAGCACGTAAAGCAGTTGGCAGACCTGACGGTTGTAGATGCCGAAGCCGTCGGATCCCGGATAGGGGTAGAAGTCGCCGGTGTTGAACGGGAGAATGGAAAAGAGAAGGAACGGCAACAGGATGGTGTAGGCCAGCGCGCGCGAACGCTTTTGGATGTCGAGCACCACCAGGCCGATCAATGGCCCGGTGACGATGAGAAGGCACCAGCTGGCCAGCAGCAAGGGATGGCCGTTCGGGAAAACCGACAGCAAGATTGCAAAGAGATAGTAGCCGAGCGCCCCGACCGGTGCGAAGAAGTCGACCGAGGGGATCTGCGCGTCAGCAAGGCGATTGGCGGCGTCGAGATAAAGATAATGATCCCAGAACATCGGGCCGATCGGCTGCGGGATCGTGACCGTGAGAAGCAGCGACAGGAGGATGAGCGCCAGAACGAGCGCTGCAAGCGGCGACCGGATTGCAGCCCGAGCAATGTTGAACGGCTTTGCCGCTGCGTCGAGATCGGTGCTGGCATGCATTACTGCTTCTCTCCCCGGGGGAGCGAGGCACGCGCATGGGTTGCCGAGGCAGGCTCCGCTTCTCCTTATGCCATCATCGGGTTTTAAGCGGGTTAACGTGACGTGATTGTGTGAATTATGCTTCCCGCAATATGTTGCTGATAGGAAGGGGCCGAATCGGGCGACCGGATCTGGTTCTCAAGAAAAAGACCAAGGAGATCATTGGATGGAACGGAGTTGCCTGGCGATTGTTCTGGCTGCGGGTGAAAGCACGCGGATGAAATCGTCGATGTCGAAGGTGCTGCATCCGGTGGCCGGCCGGCCGATGATCGCCCATGTGGTTGCCGCCCTGTCGAGTGCATCGATCTCCGACGTCGCTCTCGTCGTCGGGCGCGACGCCGAAACTGTTTCAGGTGCTGCCGGCATCGACGGCGTATCGATCGCTTCGTTCCTGCAAAAGGAGCGGCTCGGAACGGGACATGCGGTTTTGGCGGCGCGCGAGGCGATATCAAAGGGGTTTGATGACATCCTGGTGGTTTTTGGCGATACGCCGCTGATCACGCCTGAGCCTCTCAAGGCGGCGCGCGACGGCCTGGCCGCCGGCAACGATGTGGTGGTCATCGGCTTTGAGGCCGCCGATCCTTCGGGCTATGGCCGGCTGATCGTCGAGGACGGCGCGCTGATCGCGATCCGCGAGCACAAGGACGCAACCGAAGAAGAACGCCGCATCACCTATTGCAATGGCGGCCTGATGGCGATCGATGGGCACAAGGCGCTCGATCTGCTCGATCGTATTGGCAATGCCAACGTCAAGGGCGAGTACTACCTGACCGACCTCGTCGAGATCGTGCGGGCGATCGGCGGCCGCGCCATCGCCGTCGAGGCGCCAGAGGAAGAGCTGACCGGCTGCAACACCCGGGCGGAACTCGCCTATATCGAGCGGCTCTGGCAGCAGCGCCGCCGGCATGAGCTGATGCTGTCCGGTGTGTCGATGATCGCGCCGGAGACCGTTTTCCTCGCCTGGGACACGGAACTGCAGCAGGACGTGCTGATCGAGCCGAATGTCGTGTTTGGCCCGGGCGTTCGCGTCGAGAGCGGCGCCATCATCCATGCGTTCTCGCATATCGAGGGAGCGACGGTGCGCGCCGGCGCAACGGTCGGACCCTATGCACGTCTGCGCCCCGGGGCTGATCTCGGCGAAAAGTCGAAGGTCGGCAATTTCTGCGAGGTCAAGAAGGCGGAAATCGGCGCCGGCGCCAAGGTCAACCATCTGACCTATATCGGCGATGCCTTCGTCGGGGCCGGGTCCAACATCGGTGCAGGCACGATCACCTGCAATTATGATGGCGTGAACAAGCACGAGACCCGCATCGGCGAGAATGCCTTCGTCGGCTCGAATTCCTCGCTGGTTGCACCGGTGACGATCGGTGACGGAGCGCTGGTTGCTTCCGGCAGTGTCATCACCGAGGATGTGCCGGCCGATGCCGTGGCCTTCGGCCGCGCACGACAGGAGATCAAGCCGGGCAGGGCGCGTATCCTGCGCGAACGCTACGAGGCACAGAAGGCCGCGAAAAAGGCGGCCAAGGCAGCCGAGTAGGTTCGCGTTAAATACTGAAACCGAAAGTGAAATCGGGGGCGGATTGCCTCGTCCGGCAAATGCGTTACCAAGGCAACGCTCCGGGCGGGACTTCCGCGCTGTCGATTGGGGCGTCGAAACGGCGCGGGACGAATTTGGAGACGACTATGTGCGGAATTGTTGGCATCGTTGGAAACCAGCCGGTCTCGGAGCGACTTGTCGATGCGTTGAAGCGCCTGGAGTACCGTGGCTACGATTCGGCCGGCGTTGCGACCATCAATGCCGGTACGCTTGAGCGCCGCCGGGCGGAAGGCAAGCTGGTCAATCTGGAGGCCCGGCTGCGCGAGGAGCCGCTGGCCGGCATGATCGGCATCGCCCACACCCGCTGGGCGACGCACGGCGCCCCGACCGAGCGCAATGCCCATCCGCATTTCACCGATGGCGTTGCCGTGGTCCACAACGGCATCATCGAGAACTTCTCCGAGCTGAAGGACGAACTGATCGCCGACGGTGCGACATTCGAGACGCAGACCGACACGGAAGTCGTGGCGCATCTTCTGGCAAAGTTCCGTCGCGACGGCCTCGGCCGGCGTGAAGCCATGCATGCGATGCTAAAGCGTGTAACAGGTGCCTATGCGCTTGCCATTCTGTTTCAGGACGACCCGTCTACCATCATGGCGGCCCGCAACGGCCCGCCGCTGGCGATCGGCCACGGCAAGGGCGAGATGTTCCTGGGTTCCGACGCCATCGCGCTCTCGCCGTTTACCAATGAGATCACCTATCTGATCGATGGCGACTGGGCCGTGATCGGCGCCAACGGCGCCCATATCTTCGATCTCGCCGGCAATGCCGTCGACCGCCCGCGGCAGGTCTCGATGGCTGCCGCCTACATGATCGACAAGGGCAACCACCGGCACTTCATGGAAAAGGAAATCTATGAGCAGCCGGAGGTGATCTCGCATGCGCTCGGCCACTATATCGATTTTGCCGCAAACCGGGTGAAGGCCACAACGGCTTCAATCGATTTTGCCGGTGTACCAAGTTTGGCGATCTCCGCCTGTGGCACCGCCTATCTCGCCGGCCTCGTCGGCAAATACTGGTTCGAGCGTTACGCCCGCCTGCCGGTCGAAATCGACGTCGCCTCCGAGTTCCGCTACCGGGAAATCCCGCTGTCGCCGCAGTCGGCCGCGCTGTTCATCTCGCAGTCCGGCGAAACCGCCGATACGTTGGCATCGCTTCGGTACTGCAAGGACCATGGCCTGACGATCGGCGCGGTCGTCAACACCCGCGAATCGACCATTGCGCGCGAATCCGATGCCGTGTTCCCGATCCTGGCCGGTCCTGAGATCGGTGTTGCCTCGACCAAGGCCTTTACCTGCCAGCTGGCGGTGCTCGCCGCCCTTTCGATCGGCGCCGGCCGCGCCCGTGGCACTGTCTCGGCCGATGAAGAACAGACACTCGTTCGCCACCTCGCGGAAATGCCGCGCATCATGGGCCAGGTGCTGAACGCCATCCAGCCAAAGATCGAGATGCTGTCGCGCGAACTGTCGAAGTGCCGCGACGTGCTCTATCTCGGTCGCGGCACCAGCTTCCCGCTGGCGATGGAAGGCGCGCTGAAGCTCAAGGAAATCTCCTATATCCACGCCGAGGGGTATGCCGCCGGTGAATTGAAGCATGGTCCGATCGCGCTCATCGACGAAAACATGCCTGTTATCGTCATCGCCCCGCACGACCGCTTCTATGAAAAGACCGTGTCGAACATGCAGGAGGTGGCAGCCCGCGGTGGACGCATCATCCTGATCACCGACGAAAAGGGGGCGGCCGCCTCGAAGCTCGAGACGATGGCGACGATCGTTCTGCCGAATGTCGACGAGATCATTGCGCCGATGATCTTCTCGCTGCCGATCCAGCTGCTCGCCTATCACACGGCCGTGTTCATGGGCACCGACGTCGACCAGCCGCGCAACCTGGCAAAATCGGTGACGGTCGAATGATCATCATACGGCCGGAGCGAGCGGGCGACGAACAGGCGATCCACGACGTGACGGCCGCCGCATTCGAGGGGCACCCGCACAGCGACCAGAGCGAACCCTTCATCATCGAACGCCTTCGGGGCGAGGGCGCGTTGATGCTCTCGCTCGTCGCCGAAGAGGAAGGTCAGATCGTCGGCCACGTTGCCTTCTCGCCGGTGACCCTTACGCCGCCGGCAGCAGGCTGGTTTGGGCTTGGCCCGGTGGCCGTCATGCGGGAGCGCCAGGCAAACGGGATTGGCAGTCGGCTCATCCGCGAAGGGCTAGCGATGCTTGCCGCTGACGGCGCCTTGGGCTGTGTGGTCGTGGGCGATCCCGACTATTACCAAAAGTTCAGATTCCGACACGAATCTTCACTTGTATTCCCAGGTTGTGCGCCGCAATACTTCATGGCGCTGGCCTTCTCCGGCGCGGTACCGACAGGTACGGTTGCCTATCATCCGGCTTTCGGCACTGAGTGAGGTTTAAACGGAAGAGGCATGGGCGAAAATTCGAAGAGCGGCTATATTGCGACCCGGTTGCGGAACTATTTCCTGACGGGGCTGATTATCTGCGCGCCGCTGGCCATCACCGTCTGGTTGGTGCGCACCTTCATCGAGTGGGCCGATGGATGGGTGAAGCCCTACCTGCCGAATTTCTATAATCCGGATACCTATTCGCCTGTGGCTATTCCCGGATTCGGGCTTCTGGTCGCACTCATCGTCATCACCTTGGTGGGCTTCCTCACAGCCAATCTGGTCGGTCGCTCGATCGTTGCCTTCGGCGAATCGCTCGTCAGCCGGACGCCGCTCGTTCGCACCATCTACAAGTCGTTGAAGCAGATCTTCCAGACGGTGCTGCAGGAGCAGTCGTCCTCGTTCAAGAAGGCGGGCTTGATCGAATATCCGAGCCCCGGCCTCTGGTCGCTGGTCTTCATCGCCACGGATGTCAAAGGCGAAGTCGCCGCCAAATTCTCCGAGCGTGGCATGGATATGGTGACCGTGTTCCTGCCACCGACACCGATCCCGACCGCTGGCTTCCTTTTGTTCGTACCCCGCGACAAGATCATTCCGCTTGAAATGAGCGCCGAGGATGCGGCCAAGCTCTTGATTTCTGGCGGTCTCGTCGCACCGGACTACAAGCCGCTCGCCAACGCTCCACCGCTCCAGATCGCCCAGCAGAAGAGCGCCTGAGGCTTCAGCCGGCGCGCAGGAAGCGGATCGCTTCGTCGCGGCGGTGGAGATAGAGCAGGGTTCGAAGCGCCTCCCCACGGGGCGATGTAAGATCAGGATCCCGCTCGATCAGATAGGCCGCGTCCTTGCGGGCGATTTCGAGCAGATCGCCATGCGCTTCGAGGCTGGCGATACGAAAGCCGGGCGTGCCGGATTGGCGCGTTCCCAGCAGTTCGCCTTCGCCGCGCAGCTTCAGATCTTCCTCGGCGATCAGAAAGCCATCTTCGCTGTCGCGCAGGATCGAAAGCCTTGCCCGGCCGGTTTCACCCAGCGGGCTCTTGTAGAGCAGGATACAGGTCGATGCTTCGTCGCCACGGCCGACGCGGCCGCGCAACTGATGCAATTGCGCCAGGCCGAAGCGTTCCGCATGTTCAATCACCATGATGGTGGCATCCGGCACGTCGACGCCGACTTCAACGACGGTCGTGGCCACGAGCAGGCGGATTTCACCGTTCTTGAAGGCGAGCATGACGGTGTCTTTTTCCGCGCCGTTCATCCGGCCGTGCACGAGACCGACATCCCGGCCGAAGCGCTTGGAGAGACCCTGATAACGTTCATCCGCTGACATGACGTCGATCGCTTCGGATTCTTCGACGAGTGGGCAGATCCAATAGGCTTTCTTGCCCTCCTTGAGGGCTGCAGCGAGGCGGTCGACGATCTCGTCGGTCCGCTCGGTCGGGATGGTAACCGTCTGAATGGGTTTTCGACCCGCCGGCTTCTCCGTCAGCTTGGAGACATCCATGTCGCCGAAGGCCGCTAGCACCAACGTGCGGGGGATCGGCGTGGCCGTCATCACCAGCATATGGGGTGAGATGCCTTTGGCGGTCAGGCGCAGGCGCTGGTGGACGCCGAAGCGGTGCTGTTCGTCGACGACCGCAAGCGTCAGCCGGTCGTAGTTGACCGTATCCTGGAACAGGGCGTGTGTGCCGACCACGATCCGCGTCTCGCCGGAGGCAATGCGCTCCAGGATCGCGTCGCGCTCCTTGCCTTTGGTGCGTCCCGTCAGAACATCCATCGTAATGCCTGCGGGTGCAGCCATTTTCGACAGCGTCGCGAAATGCTGCCGGGCGAGGATTTCCGTCGGAGCCATCAACACGGCCTGGCCGCCCGATTCGACCGCCGCCAGCATCGCCATCAGTGCAACCATGGTCTTGCCGGAGCCGACGTCGCCCTGCAGCAGCCGCAACATCCGGTCGTTTCCGGCCATGTCCTTGAGGATATCGTCAATCGCAGTCGATTGGCTCGTGGTCAGCGAGAAGGGCAGTGCGGCGGTGACAGGGCCTGACAGCTTGCCTGTCGCATGCACCGGCGTCCCGGTAACCTTGCGCAGGCGCTGGCGAACAAGGGCCAGGGAGAGTTGGCCGGCCAGGAATTCGTCATAGGCGAGCCGTCGGCGCGCCGGCGCCTGCGGGTCGATATCGGTGGCGTCGCGAGGTTCATGCAGAGCGCGGAAGCTGTCGGCGGCACTTTGAAAGCCCTGCTTGTCCGCAAGCGCACCGTCGATCCACTCGGGCATGTCAGGCACGCGGGCGACGGCCGCCTCGATCGACTTGCGCAAGATGCGGGCGGAGAGACCGGCCGTCAGGCCATAAACCGGTTCGACCAGCGGCAGGTTGTCCGCCTCGCTGGCCTTTACCATATAGTCCGGGTGAACCATCGACGGCCGCCCATTGAACCAGTCGACCTTGCCGCTGACAATCACGGTTTCGTCGACCGGCAGCGATTTTTCCAGCCAGTTGCCTTTGACGCGGAAAAAGGTGAGCGCCAGTTCACCGGTGTCGTCATGCAGGAAGATACGGTAGGGCAGGTTTTGCTTGCCCGGCGGTGGAGGCTGATGGCGATCGACGCGGCCGGTGATCGTGACGACGACGCCTTGCGGCGCATTGGCGATTCCTGGCTGCTGCCGTCGATCGATCAGCGAATGCGGCGCATGGAAAACCAGGTCGACGACGCGGCAGTCTTCGATGCTTTCGCGGCCGAGAAGTCGGGCATATAGCTCGCCGATCTTCGGGCCGATGCCGGGTAGGGTGTTGAGCGGTGAAAAGAGCGGGTCGAGCAGGGCAGGGCGCATGGCAATGAAATTGCGACGACAATTCGGGGTTTTGCAAGGCTGACAATCATCTATTCAGCGTTTATAGAGCCCAATGACGACAAACCGTACCTCCGCGGACGGCAGGAAGGAATCTCCATGACTGGCATTTCACGCACCAGCGCCGATCTCGATCCGCGTCGCCGCCGGATCCTGTTTCGTGCCTGGCATCGCGGCATACGCGAAATGGACCTGATCCTCGGGCAGTTTGCAGAAGCCGAGCTTTCCGCCTTGTCCGACATTGAACTGGACGAGCTTGAGATCATCATGGGCGAGGAAGACAACGATCTCGTTAGGTGGATCATCGGCGAAAAGCCGGTGCCCGAACGCTACCAGACGCCGATGTTTACGCGCATCGCGGCCTACCGCCCCAATTTCGAGCGGCTCCCCGAAGAGATGAAGTAGATCGATGCTGGCTGGCCTTGACCCGAAGAAGATTGTCGCCGCGACCCGTGAAGTCACGATTGGCCCGGTTCCATCCGGCGCCGAAGCGCTGGTGCTTGCCGATCTGGCCCGCGCCGGTGCGCCGATCGCCTACATTCTTTCCGATGGCCAGCGCATAGCCGACCTGGAGCAGGTCCTCGGGTTCGTTGCCCCCGATATACCGGTCCTGACCCTGCCTGGGTGGGACTGCCTTCCCTATGACCGGGTATCTCCGAGTGCCGATACCTCGGCGCGCAGGCTTGCGGCCCTCAGCGCTCTGATCGCCCACCGCAAGAAGCCGCATGCGGCGATCGTGCTGGTGACGGTCAATGCCGCGCTGCAGAAGATTTCGCCGCAGGATGTGATCGAAAGCCTCGCTTTCTCCGCGCGTCCCGGCAACCAGGTGCGCATGGACGATGTCGCGGCGCGTCTGGAACGCAACGGCTTCGAGCGCGTGGCGACCGTTCGCGAAGTCGGCGAATATGCCGTGCGCGGCGGCATTCTCGACGTCTTCGTTCCCGGCAGTGGCGATCCGCTGCGGCTCGATTTCTTCGGCGACACGCTCGAAACCATCCGCTCCTTCGATCCGGCCAGCCAGCGCACGACCGGCCAGGTCCGCTCCCTCGACCTCAACCCGATGAGCGAGGTGTCGCTGACGCCGGAAACCATCAGCCATTTCCGCAAGCAATATCTGTCGCTCTTCGGTGCCACGACCCGCGATGATGCGCTCTACCAGGCCGTTTCCGAGGGGCGTCGTTACGCCGGCATGGAGCATTGGCTGCCGCTCTTCTACGATCGCCTCGAGACCGTCTTCGATTATCTCGAAGGCTTTCGCATCGTCACCGACCATGTGGCGCGGGAAGCCGCAGCCGAACGGTCGAAGCTCATTCTCGACTACTACGATGCCCGCCACACGGCAGCGTCGCCGGGCAGGTCGCTGGCCACTCAGGGCACGCCCTACAAGCCGGTGCCGCCTGAGTTCCTCTATCTGAACGCGGAAGGATTTACGGCGGCGCTAGTCGAGCGCAGCGCCGTCCGGCTCACGCCCTTCAACGAGCAGGAAGGCGAGGTCCGCCAGGTCGTCACCGTCGATGCGCGGCAAGGTGCGCGCTGGGCAAAGAGCGCCGGCGAAGGCGAGGCGGAGAGCGATCGCGTCAACGTCTTCGACCAGGCGGTGAAATACATCGCTGAGAAGCGCTCCAAAGGCTTCAAGGTCGTCGTATCAGGCTGGAGCGAGGGGTCTCTCGACCGCCTGCTGCAGGTTCTCGTGGAACATGGCCTTGGCAATATTCGCCAGATCAAGGCGCTGGCCGACGTCAACACGCTGAAGTCAGGCGAAGCCGCAGCGGCGGTCCTCAGCCTTGAAGCGGGTTTTGAAACGGGTGATCTCGTTGTTATCGGCGAGCAGGACATTCTCGGCGATCGCATGGTCCGCCGCTCCAAGCGGCGCAAGCGCGGTGCCGACTTCATTGCCGAGGTCGCGGGCCTTGATGAAGGCAGCTACGTGGTGCACGCCGAACACGGTATCGGCCGTTTCGTCGGACTGCGCACGATCGAAGCGGTCGGCGCGCCGCACGATTGCCTCGAACTCGTCTATGCCGACAACGCCAAGCTCTTTCTCCCGGTCGAAAACATCGAGCTCCTGTCCCGCTACGGGTCCGAAGGGACCGATGCGATTCTCGACAAGCTCGGTGGCGTCGCTTGGCAGGCTCGCAAGGCGAAGCTCAAGAAGCGTCTGCTCGATATGGCGGGCGGTCTCATCCGCATCGCCGCCGAGCGCCACACCCGGCATGCGCACGTGCTGGTGGCCCAGGATGGAGCCTATGACGAATTCGTCGCGCGCTTCCCCTATGACGAAACCGAGGACCAGCTGAGTTCGATCGATGCCGTGCGCGAGGATCTTGGCAGCGGGCGGCCGATGGACCGCCTTGTCTGCGGCGACGTCGGCTTTGGCAAGACGGAGGTTGCGCTGCGGGCGGCCTTCATCGCGGCAATGAATGGGGTTCAAGTTGCTGTCGTCGTGCCGACGACGCTGCTTGCGCGGCAGCATTTCAAGACATTCACCGAACGTTTTCGCGGCCTGCCGATCCGCATCCAGCAGGCGTCGCGCCTTGTTGGCTCCAAGGAACTGGCGCTGACCAAGAAGGAAGTAGCTGATGGCAAGACCGATGTCGTGGTCGGCACCCATGCCCTGCTCGGAACGACGGTCAATTTCGCCAACCTTGGCTTGCTGATCATCGACGAGGAGCAGCATTTCGGCGTCAAGCACAAGGAACGGCTGAAGGAGCTGAAGTCGGACGTGCATGTGCTGACGCTGTCGGCGACACCGATCCCGCGCACGCTGCAACTGGCATTGACCGGGGTGCGCGAACTGTCGCTCATTACCACGGCGCCTGTCGACCGCATGGCGGTGCGCACCTTCATTTCGCCGTTCGACGCGCTGGTGATCCGTGAGACCTTGATGCGCGAGCATTATCGCGGCGGCCAGAGCTTCTATGTCTGCCCACGCCTCAGCGATCTCTCGGAGATCCATGACTTCCTGAAATCCGATGTACCGGACCTGAAGGTCGCCGTCGCCCACGGCCAGATGCCGGCAACCGAACTCGAAGACATCATGAACGCCTTCTATGAAGGGCAGTATGACGTTCTGCTGTCGACGACCATCGTCGAATCCGGCCTCGATGTGCCAACGGCCAATACCTTGATCGTGCATCGTGCCGACATGTTCGGCCTGGCGCAGCTCTACCAGCTTCGCGGCCGCGTCGGTCGTTCGAAGGTGCGCGCCTTCGCGCTGTTCACGCTACCGGTCAACAAGACGCTGACGGCAACGGCCGAGCGGCGGTTGAAGGTGTTGCAGTCGCTGGACACGCTCGGCGCCGGCTTCCAGCTGGCAAGCCACGACCTCGACATTCGCGGCGCCGGCAACCTGCTCGGCGAAGAACAGTCCGGCCATATCAAGGAAGTTGGCTTCGAACTCTATCAGCAGATGCTCGAGGAAGCGGTCGCTGAGCTCAAGGGTGAGGAAGAGGTCCACGATACCGGCTGGTCGCCGCAAATCTCTGTTGGCACGCCGGTGATGATCCCGGAACATTATGTGCCGGATCTGCATCTGCGGCTTGGCCTTTACCGCCGCCTTGGCGAGCTGACGGACCTCAAGGAGATCGACGGTTTCGGCGCGGAGATGATCGACCGCTTCGGCCCGCTGCCGATCGAGGTGCAGCACCTCCTGAAGATCGTCTATATCAAGTCGCTCTGCCGCACGGCCAATGTCGAAAAGCTCGATGCCGGCCCGAAGGGCGTCGTCGTGCAGCTCCGCAACAAGGAATTCCCGAACCCGGCAGCGCTGGTCGGCTACATCGCCAAGCAGGGCACGCTGGCGAAGATCAGGCCGGATCACAGCATCTTCTTCCAGCGCGAGCTGGTTACGCCGGAAAAGCGCCTCTCGGGCGCGGCGATGGTGATGACGCAGCTCGCAGGGTTGGCGAAACAGGTTTAATCGCCTTCGCGCCGCTGTTCCTTTGGCGGCGCGAGAGGACTTGCCATTGCTTTAGCTTTTCTGCGTACTTCCTTGAATCGCTTCCGATTTAAGGGAATCAAGCGGTAGCCTTCATCTGCGCGATTTCGCGAAGCGCGTTGCTGAGCACTTCGACCGATTGCGCACCCATGACGGCATATTGCCCGTCGAGGATGAAGCAGGGGACGCCGGTGACGCCCATCTCGCGTGCCATGCCGATCTCTTCTTTGACTGCATCCTTGTCGGCATCCGAGTTGAGGAGCGCTGCGATAACGGGCCGGTCGAGGCCGGCCTCAGCGGCGATATCGAGCAGAACAGCCTGATCGCCGACATTGCGGCCGTCCTCGAAGTTCGCCTTGAAGAGCAGGCTGACGACGGCCGATTGCGCCACTTCGCCATTGGTCGCCGCCCAGCGAATGAGCCGGTGCGCGTCGAGCGTATTGGGGCTGATCTTCACCGCATCGAAATCGAAGGCGATGCCATCGGCATTGCCGAGTGCTTTCAACGTCTCATGCGCCTTGTCGACCGCTGCCTGGCCACCGAGCTTGGCGGCAAGATGCTGCTTGTGATCGACGCCTTCAGGCGGAAGGTCGGGATTGAGCTGATAGGGACGCCACTGCACTGCGACCTGCAACTCCGAGGCGACATCGGCGATCGCCTGGTCGAGCCTAGCCTTGCCGAGATAGCACCACGGGCAGACGACGTCGGAGACGATATCGATGCTGACGGTTTGCATGATGTGAGATGCCTTTCCTCTTGGACAAAGCTGCGAGATAAGCCGGTTCCATCGGGCTTTCAATGCGTTCCTGCTGCATGTTTTATCCTTAAATCGCATTCGATTTAAGGATAAAACATGCAGCAATTCAAAGTGCCGCAGCGACCCTGGCGCGTCTGAGAAGACGCGCGGCGCTGTAGAGGGAAGCGACCCTTTTATTGGGCGTTCGCGTCCCACCAGGCGGGCAACTGGTAGCCATAGAGCGGCACGGTGGCCGGCCGGGCAATATGCTTGCGCCGTGCAACCCACTGGGCATCCAAGTGGTAGAGCGGCACGAGGTAGGAATTGTTGACCAGCAACCTGTCATGGGCACGAACGGCCGCGGTGAAATCTTCTGTCGTTCTGGCCTGCAGGATGTTCTCGACCATCCGGTCGACGTCCTTGTCGGCAACGCCGGCAAAGTTGTCGCTTCCTTGGCGATCGCGCGACTGCGAGGTCCAGCGCCCCACCTGCTCGATGCCCGGCGAGAGCGTGGACGGGAAGGACTTGATAATGACGTCGTAGTCGAACGACTGGCTGCGTTGCTGATACTGCGAATCGTCGACCGTGCGCACGGAGGCCTTGATGCCGAGCGGCGCCAGGAAGCGCTGGTAGGCAAGGGCGATCTTCTCCTGGCCGGCATTCTGGCTCATGATTTCGAAGGCAAGCGGTGCGCCCTTGGCGTCGACCATCTTGCCGTCCTTGATCTGATAGCCGGCCTCGCGCAGCAGCGAGACGGCAACGCGCAGCACATTGCGGTCGCGGCCGGAGGCATCCGTCACCGGCAGGCGGTAGGTGCCGTCGAGGATCGCCGGGTTGATCTGTTCGCGCGCATCGCCGATCAGCCCGAGTTCGCGGTCATCGGCTGCCGCGCCTAGGAACGAAAGCGTCGAGTTCTGCCAGTAGCTCTGGGTGCGGGTGTATGCGCTGTCGAACAGGTTCTTGTTGACCCACTCGAAGTCGAAGACGAGCGCCAAGCCTTGGCGGAGCTTGAGGTTGTCGAACATCGGCTTGCGGGTGTTGAAGACGATGCCCAGCATGCCCGAAGGCGTCTTCGGTGTGAACGTCTCCTTGACGACATCGCCAGAGCGCACGGCCGGAAAATCGTAGCCGCGCGCCCATTTTGTGGCGCTGCCTTCCGGGTAGATGTCGATTTCGCCCTTCTTGAAGGCTTCGAAGAGGGAATTTTCCTGCAGGAAATACTCGACGGAGATCTCGTCGTAATTGTCGAATCCGACCTTGGAAGGAAGGTTCTTGGCCCAATAATCCGGGTTGCGGCGATAGACGATCCGTTCGCCCGGCTTGACTTCAGCAACGCGATAGGGGCCCGAGCCAAGCGGGGCCTTGAGCGTTGTCTGGTCGAAGGTCGCCACATCGGTTGCATGTTTCGGCAGAACCGGAGAAAGCCCGAGCAGCAGCGGCAGCTCGCGGTCAGCATCTTCGGTGAAGGTGAAGCGGACGCTGAGGTCGCCGACCTTCTCTAGTTTCGCCACCTTCGCCATTCGGTTGCTGAAGGGAACGCGGCCCTTGTCGCGCATCAGTTCGAAGGTGAAGATGACATCATCAGCCGTTACGGGCTGCCCGTCCGCCCAGCGGGCATCCGGGTTGATGTTAAATTGAATGAACGTCCGGTCGTCGTCCCATTCCACCGTCTGGGCGAGCAAGCCGTACATCGTGAACGGCTCGTCGCGGGAGCGTTGCATCAGCGATTCGTAGACGAGATTGCCGTATTCTGGATCCCACATGCCGCGCGCTGTCGTGCGCATGCTCTTCAGGATGAAGGGATTGACGCTGTCGAAGGTCCCGACCACGCCGTAGGAAATCTTGCCGCCCTTCTTTACATCGGGGTTGACGTAGGGGAAACTTTTGAAGTCCGCGGGCAGGGCAGGCTCGCCGTGCATTGAGATGGCATGCACGGGAGCGGCCGTCGCGGCGCCACCGAATGCGGTTGCGGCCAGCAGGATGGCCAGACCGGAAAGAATTGTGCGCAACGTTATCTCCAGTGAAGTGGCATTAGGCCGATTCCCGGCACGTTACCAATGCCGGTCGACAATTCCAACCGAAGCTATACGCAAATTCCGGCGGGCAAGAGGTCAAAAAAAAGCAAGAAACACTGGATAAACCGCACGAGCCAATGTAACAGGTGTTTCCGGAAACGGGGTCATGCATTTGCCTTATTTGGCCAACAGGACAACGGCGGCTGACGATACTCACCTGCGGAACGAATTGTTCCGTTACCGGATTTCAGGAGACGGAATCACAATGATCTTCAAGTCGAACTTCACCAAACGTGCGGGACTGGCAACGCTGGCGCTTTCTGTAGCAGCTGCGGGCGTTCCGGGCGTTGCATCTGCCCAGCAGGCAGGTGGCAAGCCCCCGCAGGGTTGGTTCAAGGTCTGCACCAAGCAGGAAGACAACGATGTCTGCATCGTTCAGAATCTGCTGACAGCAAACAACGGTCAGCTCGTCACCGCAGTTGGCCTCATCACCGTAACCGGCAAGGTCAACCGCAAGGTCCTGCAGATTTCGGTGCCGTCAGCGCGACTGATCCCGACCGGCGTCCAGATGCAGATCGACGGCGGCAAGCCGGTGAAGCTCGACTACGCCATCTGCATGCCCGACAAGTGCGTGGCTGAAGCCCCGCTGTCCGACCAGCTGATCGCAAGCCTGAAGAAGGGCAACGAGGTGGTCTTCACCTCCGTCAACTTCCAGCGCGCACCGAACCCGATCAAGATGGGTCTCGAAGGCTTTACCGGCATTTTCGACGGCGAGCCGATCGAACAGTCGCAGCTCGAAGAGCGCCAGCGCCTGCTGCAGGAAGAAATGCAGAAGAAGGCTGAAGACGCGCGCAAGAAGCTTGAAGACGCCCAGAAGGCGGCCAAGCAGAACTAAGCGCTTCGGCCCACGCCAGGAATAAAGAAACGCCCGGACGAAATCCGGGCGTTTTTCATTTGGGCGAGGCGGCAGTATCGGCCGCTAGTGGCGGAACGTCACCTTGGGCTTGTAATGCCCGATGTCATCCTTCTCGAACAGGGCGTCGACCTGAGCGTGGCGTATCGGCCGATCGCTCTCGTCGGAAACCAGGTTCTGTTCGGACACGTAGGCGACATACTCGCTGTCGTCGTTTTCGGCGAACAGGTGGTAGAAGGGTTGATCCTTGCTTGGGCGGATCTCCTGCGGGATGGCATTCCACCATTCCTCGGTGTTTGCGTATTCCGGGTCGACGTCGAAGACGACGCCGCGGAACGGGAAAACCCGATGGCGAACCACCTGTCCGATCTCGAATTTCGCGTTTCTCTGTTTCATGACGCAACACATCCTTTCAAGGGATTATCTGGGTTGCCAAACCCAAAACATCAATAGGGTGCCATGCACGGCTTCGTGTACGTCTTCCCTGCCTTCTTACACCTCCGCGGCAGGTTGCCCCTAAAAAACAAGCCGACGGGGTCCCTTGAACCCCGCCGGCTTGCCACGTCGTTTCGGGCCGGGTGCGGCATCCGCCGTCCGACCCGTCGGTCTTAGACCGAGTAGTACATGTCGTACTCAACCGGGTGCGGGGTCATTTCGTAACGCATGACTTCCTGCATCTTCAGTTCGATGAAGGAATCGATCTGATCGTCGTCGAAGACGCCGCCGGCGGTCAGGTACTTGCGATCCTTGTCGAGGCTTTCGAGCGCTTCGCGCAGCGAGCCGCAAACGGTCGGGATCTTCTTCAGTTCCTTCGGCGGCAGGTCATAGAGGTCCTTGTCCATGGCCTTGCCCGGATGCAGCTTGTTCTTGATGCCGTCGAGGCCGGCCATCAGCATCGCTGCGAAGGCGAGGTAGGGGTTGGCGGTCGGATCCGGGAAGCGGACTTCGACGCGCTTGGCCTTCGGGTTGGTGCCGAACGGAATGCGGCACGATGCCGAGCGGTTGCGGGCGGAATAGGCAAGCAGAACCGGGGCTTCGTAGCCGGGGACGAGACGCTTGTAGGAATTCGTCGACGGGTTGGTGAAGGCGTTCAGCGATTTTGCATGCTTGATGATGCCGCCGATGAAGTAGAGGCAGCTTTCCGACAGGCCGGCATATTCGTCGCCTGCGAAGGTCGGCTTGCCGTCCTTCCAGATCGACAGGTGCACGTGCATGCCCGAGCCGTTGTCGCCGAAGATCGGCTTCGGCATGAAGGTTGCGGTCTTGCCATAGGCGTTTGCGACCTGATGCACGACGTACTTGTAGATCTGCATCTTGTCGGCGTTGCGAACCAGAGCATCGAACTTGACGCCGAGTTCGTGCTGCGCAGCGGCCACCTCATGGTGATGCTTTTCGACGGTGACGCCCATTTCGGACAGAACCGTCAGCATTTCGGAGCGCATGTCCTGGCAGCTGTCGATCGGCGGGACCGGGAAATAGCCGCCCTTGACGCGCGGACGGTGGCCGAGGTTGCCGGTCTCGTAGTCAGTGTCGTCGTTGGACGGCAGTTCCGAGGAGTCGAGCTTGAAGCCGGTGTTATAAGGATCGGCCTTGTACTTGACGTCGTCGAAGACGAAGAATTCGGCTTCCGGGCCAACGAAGACGGTGTCGCCGATACCGGAGGCCTTCAGGTAGGCTTCGGCCTTCTTTGCCGTGCCGCGCGGGTCGCGGTTGTAGGCTTCGCCCGAAACCGGATCGAGAATGTCGCAGATGATGACCATCGTCGACTGCGCGAAGAACGGGTCCATATGCGCTGTTTCCGGATCGGGCATCAGCACCATGTCGGACTCGTTGATGGCCTTCCAGCCGCCAATCGAGGAACCGTCGAACATGACGCCGTCGGCGAACATGTCTTCGTCGACGCAGACGACATCCATCGTTACATGCTGCAGCTTGCCCTTGGGGTCGGTAAAGCGCAGGTCGACGAACTTGACGTCGTTGTCCTTGATTTGCTTCAGAATATCGCTTGCAGTCGTCATTGTCAGTAATTCCCTGTGTGAGATGACGAGGTTTGAAAAGTGCAGGGCCGAGTGGCCCCTGAGGATCAGATGGCGTCGAGGCCGGTTTCGCCGGTACGAATTCGGATGACTTCCTCAATGTTGGAAACGAAAATCTTTCCGTCGCCAATCCGGCCGGTTTGTGCAGCATTGCGGATTGCCTCGATGACAGCCTCCGCGTTTTCGTCCGCCAGCACCACTTCGACCTTTACCTTCGGCAGGAAGTCCACGACGTATTCGGCGCCGCGATACAGCTCCGTGTGACCCTTCTGTCGACCGAAGCCCTTTGCTTCCGTGACGGTAATGCCCTGCAGGCCGACTTCCTGAAGGGCTTCCTTCACTTCGTCGAGCTTGAAGGGTTTTATGATCGCTTCGATCTTTTTCATGAGAAAATGTCTCTCCGCTTCTCCCTTTAAAGCAGGATCATGCCCGCTCGCCGCTCAATATGCACGTTGCATGCCAGTTTTTCTGCAAAATGATTGCCGAGTGGCAAAATTTCTTTTGGGTGACGAGCGGTGGCTGCTTTCCATGCCTTTGCCGCCAGGAGGTCTGCCTATTTTTTATAAGTTTTCCACCGGTGTCCTCGGATTTGCGACGATGGTCTGGTCGTGGAAGGCATCAAAGCACGTTATTTAAGCAATAAATATGTGCAGATGCATCAAAGATGAGCAGATAGCATTTTGTGCGTGCCACTTGCCGTTGGCCGGCGCAGAGCGTTAAGTCTGAGGCATGCACTCTTCGCTTCATGACGTGTTGATTACGCCGGCCGAAATGGCGGCTATAGACCTGGCAGCCGCGCAATCGGGGATCGACAGCTTCCTGCTGATGCGCAGCGCCGGGTTGGCAGTGGCTGCCGCAGTGCTCAGGTTGTTTCCGCAGGCACAACGCTATGTCGTGCTGTGCGGCCCCGGCAACAATGGTGGCGACGGCTATGTCGCGGCATCAGCGCTTGCCGAGTGCGGTGCGAACGTTGCCGTTTTCGCCTTCGGCGACCCGGCCGCCGCCCTTTCTGGCGATGCGGACCGTGCACGGCAACTGTGGGATGGCGCGATAGATCCGCTTGCTTCGCTCGTGCCGCATCTTGGAGATGTTGTCGTCGATGCACTCTTCGGCGCAGGGCTCTCGCGCGATCTGCCGGAACAGGTGGTGCAAGTAATTGAAAGGATCAACGCTAAGGGCGTGCCCGTCATTGCCGTCGACCTGCCGAGCGGCGTTGACGGTCGAACCGGGCAAATCCGGGGGGCGGCATTCGCGGCAAGCCACACGATCACCTTCATGGCGAGGAAGCCGGGTCATCTGCTGCTTCCCGGCCGCTCCCTGTCCGGCGCGCTTGACGTAGTCGATATCGGCATACCGGCTCGCATCGTGCAGGCGCAAGGCGGCGGCTGGCGCCTCAACACGCCGGCGCTCTGGTCAGATCAGGCGTCAAGGCTTGACGCGTCGACCCACAAGTTCCGCCGTGGCCATCTGGTTGTCTTCTCGGGAGGAGCTCAGGCGACTGGTGCCGCGCGGCTGTCGGCAGCGGCCGGTCTTGCCGCCGGGGCCGGTCTGGTGACGGTGGCGTCACCGAAATCGGCTCTTGATATCAATGCGGCACAACTGACGGCGGTGATGCTGAGGGAGATCGATGATCGGCAGGACCTGGAGCATTGGTTGCGGGACACAAGGCTCGGCGCTTTTGTTCTCGGGCCCGGGTTCGGCGTTGGCGACCGAGCGTGCGACTTTGCGCTACAACTTTGCGACCGCGCGCTGGTTCTCGATGCGGACGGCATCACGTCGTTTCAGGAGCGCAGGTCAGAATTGTTCGAGCGGCTGGCGGTTGCGGCCGGCAGGGTGGTGATGACTCCGCATGAGGGCGAGTTTGCCAGGCTCTTCCCCGAGATCGCTCGCGACGAAAAGCTGTCGAAGATCGAGAAGGCCCAGGCGGCGGCGCGGATCAGCCACGCCACAATTGTCTACAAGGGAGCCGATACCGTCATCGCGGGGGCGGATGGGAAGGTTGCCGTGAACGCCAACGCCCCGCCGTCACTGGCAACGGCGGGATCCGGCGATGTTCTCGCAGGCATTGTCGGTGCGCATCTGGCGCAGGGCATGCCGGCCTTCGAGGCTGCCGCGGCCGGTGTCTGGCGCCATGGTGCTGCCGGTGCGCGTGCCGGACCGGGGTTGACGGCCGAAACCTTGGTGACGTCGATCCCGCCGCTTGGCTGAAGCGTTCGGCGTTGTAAAAAAAGCCCTCGGTTCGCTGGCGCGAGCCGAGGGCGTACATGTTGGCATTAGCTGATTATTAGCCGCGCGTTCCCTTGGCGATCGGCTCCTGATAGGTGAAGCCCAGATCCCACGGAAAGTAGATCCAGGTGTCCTGGCTCACTTCGGTCACGAACGTGTCAACCATCGGCCGGCCCTTGGGCTTGGCGTAAACGGCGGCAAAATGTGCCTTCGGCAGCATGGCTCGAACTTCGGCTGCCGTCTTGCCGGTATCGGTCAGGTCGTCGATGATCAGCACGCCTTCGCCGCCATCCTTGGCAATCTCAGGCGCGATGCCCTTCAGCACCTTCATCTGTCCCTGCGTGTCGTAGTCGTGGTAGGAAGCGATGCACACCGTCTCGATCATGCGGATATTGAGCTCACGGCAGATAATGGCCGCCGGCACGAGTCCGCCGCGCGTGATGCAGACCATGGCACGCCATTCCTGCCCCTGGTCGGCCAGCCGCCAGGCAAGCGCGCGCGCGTCGCGGTGGAACTGATCCCAGGAAACGGGGAAGGCTTTATCGGGCAGGGACATTTCTGGGCTCCGGCTTGTCTGGACGAGGTAAAGGCGAAGCATCCGGCAGATCGGGCAGGCGCTGACGCTTCATCCTGATTTGCCGACATGCAATAGCGGCAATGACGGCCGGTGCGCAAGAGCTTCGCATCCTTCCACATCTGCCGGCTCCTCCCGCCGGCCGTCAGACTTTGGCGCGGGAGGCGGTGATCGTATCGATCATTGCCTGCACATCGGCAGCGGCCGCCGACAAAGCCTGCGGATCGCGCGCCCGCACGACGATGTCGGTGGAGAAGACCTTGCCGTCGAATTTGGGGTAGGAGCCGATGCTCGTCTCCGGATGGTTCTTCTGCACTTCGGTCAGCGGCGTGCCGATGTCGCCTTCCCCATAGGGCGAGCGGACCGATTGCGAGAGCAACGGCGTACCGGTCTGCAGATCCGGCATGATCGCGTCGAGCATCGCCTGGAACACCTGTGGCACGCCGGCCATCACGTGCACGTTGCCAATGGCAAAGCCCGGTGCGGTGGAGACCGGGTTGGGGATCAATCGGGAACCCTCCGGCATGCGCGCCATGCGCTTGCGCGCGTCCGAGAATTCCATGCCGCGGCGTTCGTACATCGCGCCGAGCAGTGTCATGGCTCGTTCGTCATAGATGCAGTCTACAGCGAAAGCCTTCGAGACCGCGTCGGCCGTGATGTCGTCATGGGTCGGCCCGATCCCACCAGACGTAAAGACGTAGTCATAGCGCTCGCGCACGGCGTTGATGGCGTCGACGATCGAGGCTTCCTCGTCGGGAACGATGCGGACCTCGCGCAGATCGATCCCGACCATCGTCATCATGTCGGCGAGATGGCCGATGTTCTTGTCCTTGGTCCTGCCGGACAGCAGCTCGTCGCCAATGGCGACCATGGCGGCAGTAACGATCTTAGGGCTGCTCATTGGCGATCCTGCTTATGTGAGATGATTGTTCAGTAGCATCAGGTGATTGTTCGAGAATTGAGGACGCTCTGTTGACCGTACGGCTCCTGGCAACCGGACGCATTTTGATAAATCCTGCAGGCGACGGTAATCAAGCGGAATTGCCTGAATCCAAAGGAGCATTTATGGCCAAGGTTCTCGTTCTCTACTATTCGGCATATGGACACATCGAAACGATGGCCAACGCGGTTGCGGAAGGCGCCAAATCGGCAGGTGCCGACGTCGTCGTCAAGCGCGTTCCCGAACTGGTCTCGGAAGACGTTGCCAAGGCATCGTACTACAAGGTGGATCAGGCCGCACCGATCGCAACTATCGACGAACTGGCGGACTATGACGCCATCATCTTTGGCGCCGGCACACGCTACGGCACCGTTGCCTCGCAGATGCGCAACTTCATCGACCAGACCGGGTCTCTCTGGGCGCAGGGCAAGCTGGTCGGCAAGGTAGGCTCGGCCTTCACGTCATCGGCAACGCAGCATGGCGGCCAGGAAACAACCATTCTCGGCTTCATTCCGACCCTGATGCACCACGGCATGGTCGTCGTCGGCCTTCCCTATGCCTTCCAGGGACAGATGGGTCTTGAAGAGATCAAGGGCGGTTCGCCCTACGGCGCTTCGACCATCACCGGCGCTGACGGCGCGCGCCAGCCTTCGGCGGTCGAGCTCGATGCCGCTCGCTATCAGGGTGCGCATGTCGCCAAGATTGCGACGAAGCTGTCAGCCTAAGCCACGGAAAAGACTTGAAAGATCACAAGGAAAGCGGCCCCCGCAAAGGGCCGCTTTTTCGTTGTTGCACGGCCTGTCACATTCTGATTCGCGAAAGTGGCCTATCGGCCTATTCCTGTGTTAATATCCGCCCCGTTCGGCATGAGAATGCCATTGACGAGGAGGAATATTGGGCCGGGCGGTAACGGCCCGCGAAAGGCGGGATTGCCTTTCGGAGTGCAGGGAGAGAAGCATGGCGCGCATCACGTACTCCATCGTTCCCCACGACGGCGGTTGGGCCTACAAGGCAGCCGACGCTTTTTCGGAACCCTTTCCCAGCCGAGAAATGGCGCTGGCGGCCGCCAAGGCCGCAGCGGCTGAACAGCAGGTCGGCGGCGACGACGAGGATATCAGTTTCCAGGACGAAAAAGGCGACTGGCACTTCGAGCATACCGATGGCGGTGACCGACCCGAGGCAACCGTCGAAGACGGTTGACAGACTTTTCGGACAATTTGATCGGTCCGTTCCACGTAAGCTTCTGCAAGAGTATTGCGTCCACTGCATCTGCATAGCGGAGGATTTTCAATGCAACACTACAGCGTTCAGATCTTCACCTGGACCGCCCGCAATGGCGTGCAACAGGTAGGGTCGGCAATTGAAGTCGATGCACTCAACCCTAAGGCGGCAGCGGTTTCCCTGCTTGGCCTGCGGTTAGAGGACAAGGGAGCCTGCACGAAACTGGCGGTCAGGGTCTGGCACGATGATGCTCAGCGGGCCGAATGCGATTGCTTCTACTACCACTAAGCGGCACACCAACTAAAGGCGGACTTACGTAGGGCCATCCGGTGAGCGGGTAGGCGCGCTGTGTTGCGCGTGAAGCACTTTCCGCAACAGCCATCTGGTGCGGGCGGCGGGGATCGAACCCGCACAGCCGAGGCCGAGAGATTTTAAGTCTCTTGCGTCTACCAGTTTCGCCACGCCCGCACTGGGCGTTTTCAGTACCTTGGGCGTTATCGTTTTGGAAGGGCTAACAGCGGATTTTTCGTTGCCCAGTTCATGTGCCCGTGTTGCCCTCACTGGTTTGAAACAACGCCCGCGGAACGCGCGCCGGTGTTCGATGCGCTACATAGGGTTTCGGGCCAGGGCAAATACGCCAAGGGCGTGCGCCCGACCATGGGTGAAAATATCCGGAAATCAGGGCGACCGAGGCCGCCCTTTCCTAAAATTCAGTTGCCGTTGTAAAAAGACTTACCGTTACTCGATGCAGCCCCACGTTTATCCTGTGCCTTTTTTTCCGAGGCTGGAGGTCCATCACGACTTATAGCGTTCATGCGATTCCGGCCATAGGCCAGTTCAAGACCGATGTGGGTCTTGACGGCTGTCTGCTTTTCGACAGGCGCGGACGACACAGCGGCGAAGGCCGAGCCGGCAAACGCGAGCGATGCCACTGCGGCAATGATGATCTTCATTGATAGTCTCCTTGGTTCGAACCCGGCGCACTACGGTTAGCAAACGGGGAACCTTGGCGTAGATCGGCAGGGAGATCAGTGACATACGGCAGATGCCGTATTTCGACCGCGGTCGAGGTGGCGAAACCTAGGAATGGTTACGGCAAGCTTTAGGAGATGTGCGCCGGGGCGTGTTGCAGACCTGCGGCGTCAGTTTAGAAGTTCGTGGCGATGCTGTGGCTGTAAATCCGGCCCTCTTCAGCCTTCTTGGCCGCAAGAGGTACCACGACGATGAAGGCGACGAGAGCGAGAATGAAAGCCGGTCCGGGAAGCGCCACCACAGATTTCCTCGATTTATGATCGTCCCCACTATTTGGGAGTTAGGCTTAATTGAAGCTGAACGGCAGCTGTCGAATGGCTGTCGAGAAACGAAAAATGGCGTCTTCAGAAGTCTTTATTGTTGCGGATCGTCCGAAGGCGAAGCGGTTCTGCATCCAAACTTGATTGTCGCGTTCTTGCTGGCCGATAGCGTGAGCCTCACGGTGAGTTTGGAGCAGCCGGACGACCTCAGCCGCTGCCGGCGCTTTCACCAATTGTTCCTCCCTCAAATGGGTTATTGGGGAAGGGTAGGCCGGGTTCGTACTGTGGATGTTCGCGCCTCGTTCGGCATGTTTTAGGCGTCGCTTTATATTGGGCGCGACCAATTTGCCTTTGAAGCCGGTAGTGCCGATCCACCGGAGGGCGACCTACTTTCCTTAAATCGTATTCGATTTAAGGAAACCTGCAGTAATTCAAAGTGCTACAGCGACCTTGCGCGTCTAATAAGACGCGCGTCGCTTTAGGTACATTTGTAACAGGGGTAAGCCGGGCTCTATCCCGGGGCGCAAGGTTACTCCCGGACGGGAATGCCCGCTTCGCGCGCAGCATCGATGAAGGCTTTGCGGGCGGCCTCTGCCGGTTGCTTGCCCTCGATCACGGCAGCACACGTATCGAGTGCCAGTGTCAGCAGCGCGCTGTCTTCGAGCGGCCAGTCCTCGATCATCGCCCAGGACGCTTCGGTCGTGTTCGTAATGGTCGTGTATTTCTCCGGTCCCTCCAGGGCCAAAGCTACGGGCTTTTCCCAATTTTCGGCCATGTCGATCACCTCGATTTCGATTGATGGCGGCACATAACACAGATCTGGCCGATTCCGCGAGCGGTGCGATGGCTGCCAGCGTCTCTGCGATACCCGGTCGTCTGCACGCGCACATACGCTCTGCATTGCAATTTCGGGCCCGCTGCCGGGCCGTGGACCGGGCTATTTCGACGGCCGCAAAGCGGAAGGCGCTTTGGATCGGGCGGAGTTTATGCGTCCTTTTCCTTCTGGCGCAGACAATAGAAGATCGCGCCAGCAAGCAGTGCTCCAAGGCTATAGGCGAAGAATGCCTGGAAATACGGGCCGCCTGACGCGAAAATGTAGATCGGCGGTGCGATGAACAGCATTATTGCCAAGCCGACAAGGCGAGATGCAAAGACGCCCGTGGAGGAAAGCTTCCTGACAATCCACCCGATCAGCATGCTGGTGAACGCCATGGCGACAGTGGCCCCGAATAGCTCCGCCAAACTGTTTCTCCCTCAACGTGCCTTTCGGTTTCCCGCAGCTTTCTCCGATTCGTTCGGATTTCATAGCTCTTTTCGGGTCGCCCTAAAGCGCAGGACCACAAGCCTCGTCATCGCAACTTACGATGTCAAAGCCGCTCTGGTCCAGGCGAGAGCCCTACTGCATGGTTCCTTAAATCCTATTCGATTTAAGGATAAAAACAGGCAGCAATTCAAAGGGCTACAGCGACCTTAGCGCGTCTTATTTAGACGCGCGGCGCTGTCGTCGGGCAACGTTTGCAGTGCATCCGACAGACCACCGAGATCGGCGATCTCGCGGAAGCGCGGATGGCTGTCGGGTTTGTCGTGATGCTCGAATGCCCAGGTGAGGGCATGCGGCACATAGATGCCCCAACTGCCGGCCTCGAGGGCAGGGACGATGTCGGACTTCAACGAGTTGCCGACCATCAGGCTTTTCGCCGGGCCGTCGCCGTGGCGTGTGAAGATGCGATCGTATGTGGCGGCCGTTTTGTCGCTGACGATTTCGACGGCGTTGAAGTAATCGCCCAATCCAGAGGCGGCGAGCTTGCGCTCCTGGTCGAAGAGGTCGCCCTTGGTAATCATCACCAACCGGAAGGTGCCATGAAGCGTCTCGAGCGTTTCCTTGACATGTGGCAGCGGCTCGACCGGGTGGACCAGCATCTCGCGTCCGGCCGCAAGGATTTCTGCGATCACCGATGACGGGACGCGCCCGTCCGTCACGTCGACAGCGGTCTCCACCATCGACAGCACGAAGCCCTTGATGCCAAAACCGTACAGGCCGAGGTTGCGCTTTTCGGCGGCCAGCAGCCGTGCGGGCAGGCTTTCCGTGTCGGCATGGTCCTTGAGCAGTTCGGCGAAGCGCGCCTCGGTCAGGCGATAGAACTGTTCGTTTTGCCAAAGCGTATCATCGGCATCGAAGCCGATCGTCGTAATCATGTCAGGCATTGTCTCACGGTCCGGCTATCTTGAACGGCTGATCGATCGTCGCTGTCTTGCCGCTGTTGATATCGTTGAAATGGAAGCGCAGCACGTAGTCACCGACCGGAGCCCCGGAAACGTCGATCGTCAGGGTCGAATAGATCTCCTGGTTCTTGAGGTAACCGGTGAAGGTGAAGTCGCCAAATGCCTTCTGCCCGGCAAGGATATCGCCCTTGGGATTGAGGATGTCGAAATCGACGGTGAAGTGCGTTTCCAACTTGCCCTTGGTGGCCGCGTCCTTCCAGGTGAGGCCGACCGGTTCGACGTAGGATACGAGCGCTTCCCCGGTCTTGAAGACGGTCCCGTCCTTGGGCTCGTACATGGCATAGCCAGCCGGTTCCTTGGTGATGAAGACGGCCTTGCCGATGGAGAACGGCAGGGTTTGCGAAAAATCACCGACCGCTTGCCGCAGGAGTTCCCGTGCTTTGGCCGGGTCGCCGGAGGTCGCCAATTGTTCCGCCTTGGTCGCGGCGTCGACGAGCGGCCCGGCCTTTGCCTCGACGCTTATGCAGAGCATGCTTGCGGCGGTTAGCACCGCCAGCAGTGACCGATGTTTCGCCATGACGTTCCCCTTTGTCCCTTGGATGCGACTTTCGGCATTTGCCGCATCGAGTCAAGACGATAGGGCCGGCGCGGCAATGGTCAATGTTTCCAGAAGATCGGCGTCAGAATCACCAGAACGGTCAGCACTTCCAGACGACCCAGCAACATCATCAGCGACAGGAGATAAAGCTCCGGGTCCTGGAGTGTCGAGAAGTTGCCCGCCGGGCCAATGAGACTGCCGAGGCCGGGACCGACATTGGAAAGGCAGGTGATGACCGCTGAGGTCGCGGTTATGAAATCATAGCCGAGCGCGCCCATGCCGAGGCTGCCCAGCACCCACAGCAGGATATAGGTGGTGAAGAACAGGAAGATCGCGCGCTGCGTATCGGCATCAACAGTGTTGTTACCGTAACGTACGGCATAGATCGCATTGGGGTAGATGAGCTTGTTGAGGCCCGAGCGGATGGCGTTGAAGAGCACCACGAAGCGATAGGCCTTGATGCCGCCGGCAGTCGATCCGGAACAGCCGCCCATGAAGGTTGCGATGAAAGCGACCATCACCACGAAGGGACCCCACAGGCTGTAGTCCTCGCTCGCATAGCCGCTGGTCGAAAGGATCGAGGTGATGTTGAAGAAGGAATGTGCAAGCGCCAGGTGAAACTCGACGCCACTGACGAGGCGATGATAGATCGCCACGGCGATCGAGAAGGCCGAGAGATAGCCGAGGAAGACGATGATCTGCGGGTCGCGAAGCGCGTCGAGGCGGCCGCGCACGACAAGCACGATCAGGATCGAGAACGGCAGGCTGCAGAGCGCCATGAAGAAGGTCGCCGTCCAGAGCAGCGGGATACTGCCGAAATAGCCGAATGACGCATCATGCGTCGAGAAACCGCCCGTCGCCACCGTCGACATCGCATGATTGATCGCGTCGAACCGGTTCATGCCCGTCATGTTGTACCCGATCGTGCAGAGAACCGTGATCGAGATATAGATGAGAAGGAATGCGCGGCTGAAGCTTGCGACGCGAGCGAACGGCTTGTCGCTCGTATCGGAGGATTCCATCTTGAAGAACGACATGCCGCCAACCCGGAGATAGGGGATGATGAACAGGCCAAGGACGACGATGCCGATGCCGCCGAGCCAGCACAAGAGCGAGCGCCAGACGAGCAGTCCCGGCGGCGCATCGTCGAGCCCGACGATGACGGTCGATCCGGTTGTCGTGATGGCGGAGACGGATTCGAACAGCGCCTGCGCGAAGTCGAGCTTCAATGAAGACAGCCACAGCGGGATGGCGCCGACGACTGAAAATACCGCCCAGAGCAGGTTGACCAGCAGAAAGCCGAACTTCTTCGAAAACGGCGGCGGTCCCATGCGCGTCGCCATGAACGTCGCTGCCGAAAGGCCGCCGATCATGAAGGCGGATACAGCAAAGATCTGCCAATCGCGATGGCCGTAATAGAGGTCGACCATCGCCGGCACGAGCATCGCCACCGACAGGTAGAGGCCGAGGATCGCTGCGATGTGCACAGCATGCCGGATCAGGGTTGCGTTCAAACGTTCGATTTCCTGGAAATGAAACTACGTGATCTGGCGAGGCGCGAAGCGGTTACATTGTCCACCGCCGGTCGATTCGAGTCAAAGCGATGGCCTCGAGCGCTGCAATGTGCAATAGCGGCTGCCATCGGCAAACTCAATGGATGACCTCACGTGACGAAGCAGGATGTTGACAACGCAACCACGGCGATGCGTGATATTTTTCCGGCCACGCCGCTGCAATTGAACGAACATCTGAGCGCCAGGTACGGCGCCAACATCTTCCTCAAGCGCGAGGACCTTTCGCCGGTTCGCTCCTACAAGATCAGAGGCGCGTTCAATTTCTTCCGCAAGGTGCTTGGTGCCGGCGCGACGGGCAAGACCTTCGTGTGCGCCTCGGCAGGCAACCACGCGCAGGGCTTCGCCTTCGTCTGCCGGCATTTCAGTGTTCCTGGCGTCGTCTTCATGCCGGTGACCACGCCGCAGCAGAAGATTGACAAGACCCGCATGTTCGGCGGCGAGTTCATCACGATCCGCCTTGTCGGCGACATCTTCGACCAATGCTACAAGGCTGCGCGCGAGCATGTGGAAACGATCGATGGCGTCATGGTGCCGCCGTTCGATCATCTCGACATCATCGAAGGGCAGGCGACTGTTGCCGCTGAAATCGCCGAGCAATTGCCCGAGGGCGTCAGGCCCGATCTCGTCGTGCTTCCGGTCGGTGGCGGTGGCCTGTCGGCCGGCGTCACCGGCTATCTGAAGGATGATGTCGCCGCCGACCATTTCGTCTTCTGCGAACCATCAGGCGCGCCGAGCCTCCGGCAGAGCCTCGAGACCGGCAGTCTTGTCACGCTCGACCAAGTCGACAACTTCGTCGATGGCGCAGCTGTCGGGCGGATCGGCGATCTGAATTTTGCGGCTCTTCGCCGCTTCTCTGCCGACCAGGTCATGCTGCTTCCGGAAAACGCGATCTGCATGACGATCATCGACATGTTGAATGTCGAGGGCGTTGTGCTCGAGCCCGCAGGCGCATTGTCGATCACGGCGCTGGACGCGATCGGTCGCGAAAAGCTTGAAGGCAAGACCGTCATCGCCGTCGTCTCCGGCGGCAACTTCGACTTCGAGCGTCTTCCTGACGTCAAGGAGCGGGCGATGCGGCATGCGGGGCTCAAGAAGTATTTCATCCTGCGCATGGCGCAGCGCCCTGGTGCCTTGCGCGACTTCCTCAACCTGCTCGGCGACGAGGACGATATCTCGCGCTTCGAATATTTGAAGAAGTCCGCGCGCAATTTCGGTTCGATCCTCATCGGCATAGAGACCAAGCACGCGGAGAATTTCCCGATCCTGAAGTCGCGGTTCGACGCTGCCGGCCTGCGGTATCAGGACATCACCGAGAACGAGATCCTGTCCAATCTGATCATCTGACGGCTGGTGGGCGGAGACGTAATGGCAGAGGGTCGACATCGACACTTTGGCTTTGACAGCTTTCGCCGTCGCGTCTAAGTCTTGCTCATGGCATCATTTTTCTCAAAACTGTTCGGCCGCTCCGGCTCCACCGAAAACGAGGCTCAAGGCGCATCGGGAAAAACCGAAGCCTATGCAGAGTGCACGATCCGCGCGACACCGATGCGCGAAGGCTCGCAGTTCCGTCTGGCTGGCAGCATCGAGAAGACGATCGCCGAAGGCGACGTGCGGGTGCGCAGCTTCATCCGGGCCGATCTGTTCACGTCCGAACAAGACGCGATCGATGCCGCTTTCCGCAAGGGCCGCCAGATCATCGACCAGACCGGACCGTCGTTGTTTTCTGACGACGCCCCGTCGCGGCAAGTCTGATTGTTGGCGGCAAGCCGCGACGTCCGATTTATAAAAATATTGCAGTGACTTGGCGTCAAGAGCTCGTGTCCATCGTAAGCGCAAGCGGCTCACTCACGTCCAGATTGATGGCTGCTTCAGCATCCGCATTGCCGCTTTTGGCATTTGCTGGTAGCGGCACTTCCGTTCTCCACGCCAGGGGACGTACCCCCGCCTTGCGGGGGCACTCGGCATCACAGCTTGATGCGGAAACGGGCGAATCCTTCTGCGGCTTCACCCGCATCCTCGATCGTCACGCCTTTGACCTGCGACAGGAACTGCCTTGCCTTCGGGCCGCTGTCGAACGTGACGCTGGTGTTCGCGAGTGGCGCGAAGGTCCAGTTGGCATCGGCCGCCGGATTTATGGTTCCCTGGTCAATGATGTAGCGAACCACTACGTCGCGGTTGGTGTCGGGTGCCACGAAGACCACCTTGTCGGCAGCGATATCAGGGAAATGGCCGCCGCCACCGGCGCGGTAGTTGTTCGTCGCGACGACAAATTTCTGCGCCGGGTCAATCGGTTGTCCATTGAAGTTCAGGTTCTTGATACGATTGGCTGACGGGTTGATGGCATTGCCGTCCTTGTCGAACTTCGGCGGCTCGGACAGGTCGATCTGGTAAGTGACGCCGTCGATGACATCGAAGTTGTAGGACGGAAAGTCACCGTTGATCAGGGCTGCATCCGAGGCTCCAGCCTTCACCTGGTTGAAGATGCCTGCGGACATTTCCAGCCAGTTGCGCACCTGCTCGCCGGTGATGACGACGGCCTGGACCGTGTTGGGGTAGAGATAGAGATCGGCGACGTTCTTGATGGCGATGTCGCCGGCCGGAACGTCGGTGTAGTAGTCGGCGCCGCCGCGACCGCCGGCCTTGAATGGAGCCGCAGCGGAGAGCACAGGCAGATCCTTGTGCTCCGTATCCTTCAGCATGTCCTTGATGTACCAGGTCTGCGCCTGGCTGACGATCTGGACAGACGGATCGTCGGCGACCAGGGCGAAGTAGGAATAGAGCGGCACCGCGCTTTTGCCGACCGGCGTGCGAACATAGGCAAGTGTTGCCTCGTGTTCCTTTTGTGCCGCCGCCAGCACTTCCGGCTTTTCGGCGACCTCGGCGATCACCTTCTTGTCCTCGCGCCGGTAGATCGGCCGCGCTTCGCTGGTGGAGCTGATGACGCGCCAGGCGCCGCCTTCGCGTTCGATCAGCAGATCGATCAGGCCGAGATGCGAACCCCAGAACCCGCCCATGACGCCGGGCTTGCCCGAAATCAGCCCCTTGGCATTGTCGACGCCGGCGATTTTGGCGAACTTCGGACCGGGGAAATCGAGATGGCTATGCCCGGTCACGATGGCGTCGATGCCTTCGACCGCGGCCAGCGGAACCGATGCGTTTTCGAGGTTTTCGGCGTAGTCCTGCTGACCGATGCCGGAGTGGGAAAGCGCGATGACGATATCGGCACCTTCCTCGCGCATCTGCGGAACCCAGGCTTGGGCCGCCGTGACGATATCGCGGGCATTGGCCTTGCCCTCAAGGTGCTTTGCGTCCCAGGACATGATCTGCGGAGGCACGAAACCGATGAGCCCGACCCGGATCGCATGCTCGGCGCCGGCACCGTCCTTCACCTTGCGGTCGAGAATGACGTAGGGCTTGAGGAACAGCTGGTCCTGTCGGGCATCGGCGGCGAGCGCGCCCTTGGTCAGGTTGGCGCAGACCAGCGGGAAGTTGGCGCCGTTCAGCACCTTGAACATGAAATCAAGGCCATAGTTGAATTCGTGGTTGCCGAGCGTGCCGCAATCGTAGCCAAGCACGTTCATTGCAGCGATAACAGGATGGATGTCACCATCCTTCATGCCACGCTGATAGGCGATGTAGTCGCCCATCGGGTTTCCCTGCAGGAAGTCGCCGTTATCGACGAGGATCGAGTTGGTTGCCTCCGCCCGGATGGCGTCGACGATCGAGGCCGTGCGTGCTAGCCCCAGCGTGTCGTTCGGCTTGTCGCCGTAGTAGTCGTAGGGAAAGACGTGAACGTGCAGGTCGGTCGTTTCCATGATGCGCAGATGCGCCTGGTTGGCGGCAGCACGTGCGGAGAAGGGGTGAAGCATTACCAGCGCCGAGGCGGCGGCGACGCCGGACAGAAGCGAGCGGCGCGAGAGGTGGAACGGGGATGTCGTCGATTGCATGCTTGCCCTCCATTGATGAATGCCATTGCGTGTGCAATCCGCGGTTTCTGATTTGACATGCGAACCACGGTGGGTTGGTCGCGACTATGCCGGAAAGGCAACACTTCGCAAAGCAGTTGATTCTCGCATTGCAATTCCGGTCCGTCTGCAACCGAGCTAAAGTTTTCTTTAAGCTTTCCACCTAACGGTTTGTCTGGCGAAACCGGAACCTTTTCAACAGCATGCCCAACGCCAATCTCATTATTTTCGTCGGCGAAGCACTGGTCTACGTCACGGCGATGATCTGGTTGTTGCAGCTTCGTGCCCGGCTGGGTCTCGGCGTTTTTGTCGCGGCCCTGGGCGTGATGCATTTCATCGAAACCTATCTGGCGGCGGTCTTTTACGTGCAATTGCCGTTCGGGATCGTCTCTCCGGGATCGGTCGTGCTTTTCTCCGGCAAGCTGATGATCATCCTCTTGCTTTACGTGAAGGAGGATGCCGCGACCGTCCGTCAGCCGATCTATGGTCTGCTCGCGGGAAACTTGCTCACGGTCATCCTCAGCCTGCTGCTGCGCCAGCACGAGACTGTTTCGATTGTTCCGGGCCGTTCGGCCGACATCGCCTTCATCGATGAAATGGGCGGGCTGATGGTGTGGGGGACGTTGGTTCTCTACCTCGATACGCTCCTGATCATCCTGCTCTACGAGCGTCTCGGCAAATGGTTGCGCCGCTTCGTAACCGTCCGCTTCCTGATCTGCGGTGTCGTGATCCTGAGCTTCGATCAATTGGCATTTTACGCGGCTCTGCACTGGCTGAACGATGCGCCTATGGAGGTGCTGTGGGGCGGATGGATCGCGAAAATGCTGGCCGCGACTTTCTACGCCATCGCTATCGGCCTCTATCTCAATGTTTCGCGCCATCCGTTCCTGGCGATGTCGGACCGGCCTCTCGGCGACATCTTCAACGATCTGACTTTCCGCGAACGCTATGAAGACCTGCTTTCACGGTCCGGCCAGGACACGCTGACGGGATGTCTCGACCGCAGCCGCTTCGATATCGAAGGGCCGCAGATGCTGCGCGCTGCCGTAGCCTCAAAAGCTGCGGTCAGTCTGTTGATCATCGACGTCGATCACTTCAAGGGCGTCAACGATCGCTTCGGCCACCAGGAGGGTGACCGCATCCTGCAGAAGCTTGTGGAAGTGATGAAAGCACGCTTGCGCCAGGGAGATCGGCTCTTTCGTTATGGCGGTGAAGAGTTCGTCGTGCTGTGCCCGGGATTGTCGCATGCCGATGCGCTGAGGCATGCCGAGACCATCCGGCTAGCGGTGTCCGCTGGTGTTTTCACCCCCGATGGCAAAGCCGTGACCGTCAGCATCGGATTGTCGTCCACGCCTGACGATGGTGTCGCGATTGCGCATCTGCTGTCTGAGGCTGATCTCAGGCTCTATTCAGCGAAAGCGCGTGGTCGCGATTGCGTCGTCGGCCGCTAACGCTATCGCAGCTCGTTATATGCCGACGTTCGGCCGGTCGATCACTTCCCGCAAGGAAAAGCTCGAGTTGATCTTGACCACATGGGGCAGGGCGGAAAGCCAGTCTCGGTGGATGCGTTCGTAGTCCTGCAGGTCCTTGGCCGCGACCCGCAGAATGTAGTCGTATTCGCCCGACATCAGGTAACAGACGAGAACATTGGGGCAGAGCTTTACCGCTGCCTCGAACTCGGCCAGCGTCTTGGCGAACTGCCCGGACAGGGAAATATGCACGATCACCATGATCTGGTAGTCGAGCGCCTTGTGGGCGAGGCGGGCGTGGTAGCCGCTGATGGTGCCTGATTTCTCCAGGATATCGACCCGGCGCGAACAGGCCGATGGCGACAGCCCTACCTTGGCCGCCAGATCGGCGTTCGAAATCCTGCCGTTCTGCTGAAGAATGCGCAGAATCGCATGATCGATGGCATCAAGTTCACTCATTCGCGATTTCCACCAATAGCTCGGACAATGACGCAATATTCTTCGAAATTGATGCCTCCGCGGAGACATCTTTGCAAGGACATTCGTTTCGCCGCGTGTTTTGCTGAGGGCGTGTCAATGAGGCAAAATTGCCCACAACAGGAGAGGAACGCGCGATGCGTGTCGGTTGCCCGAAGGAAATCAAAAACCATGAATACCGAGTCGGCCTGACCCCCGGGTCGGTACGTGAATATGTCGCTCACGGCCACGAGGTTATCATTGAAACCAAGGCAGGAGCGGGGATCGGCGCGGATGACGATACCTACCGTGCCGCTGGCGCGAAGATAGTCGCGACGGCAAAGGATGTGTTCGAAAAATCGGACATGATCGTCAAGGTCAAGGAGCCGCAGCCTTCCGAATGGGCACAGCTGCGCGAGGGCCAAATTCTCTATACCTACCTGCATCTCGCGCCGGATCCGGAACAGACCAAGGGTCTGCTCAATTCGGGCGTCACGGCCATCGCCTATGAAACCGTCACGGACGAGCGCGGCGGCTTGCCGCTTCTGGCGCCGATGTCGGAAGTCGCGGGTCGCCTGGCCATTCAGGCCGGTGCGACATCGCTGCAGAAGGCCAACGGTGGCCGCGGCATTCTGCTCGGCGGTGTGCCCGGTGTGCTTCCCGCCAAGGTCGCGATTATCGGCGGCGGCGTCGTCGGCCTCCATGCCGCCAGAATGGCAGCTGGACTTGGCGCTGATGTCAGCATCCTCGATCGCTCTATTCCTCGTCTGCGCCAGCTCGACGACATCTTCGGCGGTCGTATACACACGCGCTACTCCACCATCGATGCCCTCGAGGATGAGGTTTTCTCTGCCGATCTGGTCATCGGAGCCGTTCTCATTCCAGGCGCTGCCGCACCTAAGCTTGTGACGCGGGAAATGCTGACCGGGATGAAGAAGGGTGCCGTCATCGTCGATGTCGCCATCGACCAGGGCGGCTGCTTCGAGACATCGCACGCGACCACCCATTCGGACCCGACTTACGAGGTCGACGGGATCGTCCACTATTGCGTCGCGAATATGCCTGGCGCCGTCCCGGTGACGTCAGCCCATGCGCTCAACAACGCCACGCTGCACTACGGTCTGCAACTGGCTGATCGTGGTCTGAAGGCAGTCGCGGAAGATCGGCACCTGCGTGCCGGTCTCAACGTTCACCGCGGACGGGTGACCAACGCCCCCGTTGCCGAGGCACTCGGTTACGACGCCTACGCGCCGGAAGCGGTGCTCAACGTCGCCTGAACCCTAACGAAGTCGGTCCGGCCATGGCCGGACCGACGCTTCAGGGGCGCTCTATCCTGCATTGATAACAATTGTTCTTGGCCGATCGGACATGCACACTTGCGACCTCAGGCATGGAGAGCAGAGCTTCAGCGCGAGATTCGAGCTGCTCGGCGGGAACCACGCCGCCGGTCCCATAGATGATGCGCTCATTGCTGCCGTAGCCGCGCAGCAGATAGTCTTTGCTCGACGTCAGGATGGGCGGCCGAACTTCGTCGCTATATGCCGGGCATTCGTCGGCATGCATGAAAACCGGACCGGTCTCGGCATAGGGCTGCAGCGACGTAAAAGGCCGCAGCGCGAAGATCAGATAGGTGTCGCCGGCATCGACGTTGCCAAGGCAATGCCGACAGGGAACGCCGTCGCCATCGGATATCTGGCGTTCCGGCGGGTTGCCATAAGCATCGTTGCCACCCTGTCTTAGGCGCTCGGCCTGATCGGTGGACATCGGTATGTAGCGCAGGGCCATCGTGCATCTCCAGATCAATAGGGATCATTTGATGCGCACTGTGCCCCGCCTGGTGCGGCGGCGACACCCGAAACTTGCGGCCGTGCGGACGTCAGAGATTCTTAGCGAAGGCCAGCAGTTCTTCGTCCGTCAGCGGCTCGATGGTCGCTTCGCGGGTGGCGACGGGCGAGAAGCCGAATTGCTGATAGAGCTGGAGCGCCCGTGGGTGGTCGAGATTGTTGGTCGTGACCGTAACCTTGCTCGGGTTCAAGGTCCACGCAGCAAACAGCGTTTGCAGCAGGAACCATTTGCCGAGGCCAAGCCCGAGCGCGTGCTCCATCAAGCCGAAATGCGTCAGCTCGACGACGTTGTCATCGGCCTGGTGAAGCTCGAAGAAGCCGGCAGGTGCGCCGTTGACATAGAGCACGGTAACGCTCGTGCGTTTGTCGGCGAGTAACGCAGCCAGCTTTTCGTCGCTCATGCGGATACGATCGGCCCAGTGCCAGCGTTTGCCAACCCGCAGATAGAGGAACCGATAGTAATTCAGCGGGATGTCGGACACGCGCAGGATTGCCGTCTGGATGTTGACCGGCATCGGCAAGCTCTGCTTGGGCGGTGCCGTCATTTCCAGTTCGGTGACGTGGGCAGTCAGTGAGGCGAGCTTGGGAGGGCGCATGATGTCACTCGCTGCCGGTCACAACGGAGGTATCCGCGCGGCCACCCCATTCGGACCAGGAGCCGTCGTAAAGCGTATTGTCGGTGTGGCCGAGGGATTGCAGCGCCAGCGTGATGATGGCTGCCGTGACGCCTGAGCCGCAGGTTGTCACCACGGGCTTGGAAAGGTCGACGCCCGCCTCGGCAAATGTCTTGCGCAGCGTGTCGAGATCTTTGAACTTGCCGTTCTCGGAAAAGGTGGTGGAAGGCAGGCTGTGCGCGCCCGGCATGTGGCCGGAGCGCATTCCGGCACGCGGCTCTGGCTCTTCGCCGAGGAAGCGCCCGGCGCCCCGCGCATCGGCAATTTGGACCTTGCCTGATTGCACGATGTCCTTCATGCGCTCAAGCGAGGTTACCGCCGAAGGCGTGAAAGTAACGTTGAACGTGACGGGCGTGGGCGAGGGAACGTCCGTCGTCACCGGGCGTCCGTCCTTCTTCCAGCCGTCCATGCCGCCATCGAGCACATAGACGTCCTTTGCGCCCATGATGCGCAGCATCCACCACACGCGCGGCGCGGTCATGATGCCCGGGCCGTCATAGACGACGATCGTATCGGTCTCGCTGACACCGAGCGCACCAACGGCCGTGGCGAAGGCTTCCGGCGTCGGCAGCGTATGCGGCAGTCCGCTCGTGTGATCGGCGATCGCATCCTGGTCGAAGAACACGGCACCGGGAATGTGGCCCACGTCGTACTCCGCTTTCGGGTCTCTGTTCTGGGCTGGCAGATACCAGGCGGCATCGAGAATGCGAATGGTGGGATTGTTGAGCCGCTGCTGCAACCAGTCCGGAGAAACGACGTAAGCGCTTTTGTTGTTGGTCATGGTCGTATCTCCTGTTCAGATTGTCTGGCGGTCGTCTGCCGTGCCGAAGCGGATGCGGAAACGGCGGTTTTCCTTGCCCTTCTTCTCGATCTTGGCGATGTGGATCGCGCCGACTTCCTGGGTTTCCGACACATGTGTACCGCCGCAGGGCTGGCTGTCGATCGCCGAGTTTTCACCGATGCAGACAAGGCTGACGCGACCAAGCCCGACGGGCGGGCGTACATTCTTGGATTTGACGATACCGGGGTTGGCTGCGAGTTCCTCGTCGGTGATCCACTGCAGATAGACCGGGTGGTTCTCGTCGACGAGCTTCCTCAGCGCTGCCGTCACCTCGTCCTTATCGATCGTTTCGCTCATGTCGAAATCGACCCGGCTTTCATCTTCGCCTACGGCTGCGCCCGTGATCGGGAAGGGACAAACGACGGAGAGCAGATGGCAAGCCGTGTGCATGCGCATCAGCCGGTAGCGGCGCGGCCAGTCGATATGCACGACCAGCTTCTCGCCGATATCAGGCGCTGGCTGTCCTTCCGCCGGGACATGGATGATGATGTCCTTCGTCGCGCCATGACGGGCAACGGCAACGTCGATGCGGCTGCCGTCGCTGCGCTCCAGGAAGCCGCTATCGCCCGGCTGTCCGCCTGACGTGGCGTAGAAGCAGGTCTGATCAAGCTCGATCCCGCCATCCTCCAGAATTCCGGTGACACTTGCTTCGCAAGTCGAGAGATAGAAATCTTCGCGGAAGAGGGCAGTCACGGTCTTTGTCATCGCAAATCTTATCCGACTGATTCGTATGGAACGGTGATGCTTGAGGGGCCCTTCAACCAGGCCGGAACAGGCAGGCCCTTCGAGGCCAGGAAGTCCGGGTTGAAGAGTTTCGATTGATAGCGGTTACCATAGTCGCAAAGGATCGTCACGATCGTATGTCCCGGACCGAGCTCCTTGGCGAGCCGGACGGCGCCGGCAATATTGATGCCCGTTGATCCGCCGACGCAAATGCCTTCGCGTTCGATCAGGTCGAAGACCAGCGGCACGGCCTCGGCATCGGAGATCTGGTAGGAAAAGTCTGGACTGAAGCCTTCGAGGTTGGCGGTGATGCGGCCCTGGCCGATGCCCTCGGTGATGGAGCTTCCGCTCGCCTTCAACTCCCCGTGCGCGTAGTAATTGTAGAGCGCCGCACCATCAGGGTCGGCAAGGCCGATCTTGATCGCAGGGTTCTTGGCGCGCAGGCCCTCTGCAACGCCCGCAAGCGTACCGCCGGAGCCGACAGAGCAGATGAAGCCGTCGACCTTGCCGTCCGTATCGCGCCAGATTTCAGGCGCCGTGGTGGCGACATGGGCGTCACGATTGGCGACATTGTCGAACTGGTTTGCCCAGATGGCGCCGTTCGGTTCGGTCTTTGCGAGTTCAGCGGCCAGGCGACCGGAGATCTTCACGTAGTTGTTCGGGTTCTTGTACGGCACAGCCGGCACTTCGACGAGCTCTGCTCCAAGAAGACGCAGCGCATCCTTCTTTTCCTGGCTCTGGGTTTCCGGAATGACGATGACGGTCCGATAGCCGAGTGCCTGCCCGACGAGGGCAAGGCCAATGCCGGTATTGCCGGCAGTCCCTTCGACGATCACGCCCCCCGGCTCCAACTGCCCGGCCTTCTCCGCCTCCCGGATGATCCAGAGCGCGGCGCGATCCTTCACCGACTGTCCCGGATTGAGAAACTCCGCCTTGCCGAGGATCGTGCAGCCGGTTGCCTCGGATACGGATTTCAGCCGGATCAGGGGCGTGTTGCCGATTGCTTCAAGAACGGACGGAAGAATGGCCATTGCAGAACCTCGTGCTTGAGAACGGCCGCTGAAGCGAGCCGCGTTACCGAAGAAAAACGCCGAGTGGCCGGCGAACGTTGAGAACGACACCGGATCGCCGAAATATTGGCGTGTTTTCGGCTCAGCCTGTTTCCCAGGCAAGAAATAGCGTTTCACCGCTGCCCTGTCCCGAACAAAAAACGTCTTCGAGGGGAAAGCTTAGGGTCGAGGCCGCTCTGGGTGCGCGCCGGATATTGGAGGGGGATTGGTCTGGGCCGGGCGTGTCATTCGCCGGCCCCTTGAGTTGAGCGTGCACCGGGCGGGTGCGTGCCGAGGTATGGGCAATGAGTATGCACAAGACGAATTCCGAGCATGGGTTGGCATGGGTAACGGGAGCGAGTTCGGGAATAGGCCGAGCGCTGGCATTGCGGCTGGTGCGAGACGGCTATTCGGTGGTCGTCACCTCCAGAAATCACGAAAAACTGGTGGCCCTGCAACAGGAAGCTGCCGCCGACGGCCGCATCATCGTTCTCGATGGCGATGTCACCGACCCTCAGGATATGGAACGTGTGTTGGCATCGATCGAATATGATCACGGCGACCTGTCTCTGGCCGTGTTCAATGCGGGGGTGACAATCCCGGTGAGGGGCGACGATCTGCATCGCGACGCTTTTGAGCGGAGCTTTGCGGTCAATGTGAACGGTGTCGTCAATTGTCTGCTGCCGGCAGTGGCCCACATGAAGGCAAGGGGGCAGGGCCACATCGCCATCGTGTCGGGGGCTGCAGGTTATGGCGGTTTGCCGGGCAACGCCGCCCATGGCGCCACGAAGGCGGCCCTGATCAATCTGGCCGAGAGCTTGAAGCTCGATCTGGACCGGATCGGCATTCGCCTGCAGTTGATCAATCCGGGGCCTGTCGACACGACCGGTTCGCCGCGGCTTGGATTTGCAAGGTCCGGCATGGTCAGTGCAGACGAGGCCGCTCAGCACGTCGTCGAGGGCCTGAAGTCGAAGCATTTCGAAGTCAGCTTCCCGAAGCGCTCTATCACTATCGCAAAGTTGTCACGCCTGCTGCCATATGGTGCCTACTTCGCGCTCGTTGACCGGCTGACCCGGCAAGGCGCGACGCCGCCAAAAGCGACGAACACCCGCACGAGCGCCAAGGGGCGGCCACATCAGGCCGTGTGAAGCACCAGTACTGCGCCGAAGATCAGGGCGAGGCCGACCCAGCCGATCGGCTTGAGCTTCTGGCCGAAGAGCAGGCGGCCGCAAATGGCCGTGCCGAAAATCCCGGTCGCGCCGAGAACCGCGTAGGCGATCGCAAGTTCCATGCCCTTGACCGCTTCGGCAAGGAAGGCAAAGGCGGCGAGCACGAGAACGATGGAAAGCGCGCCCCAGCCGCGGCGCGCGAAGCCATTCGATTTGGTCGAAGCGAGATTGGCAGCGATGTCGAGGATGCCGGCGATGACGGCAAAGACGAAATAGAGACTAGGTGCGCTCATCGATGGCTCCCTCCGTGGCCGGAGCGTCCTCTTCGCGGTGTTCGCCTGCATTGACGAGCAGGATACCGGCCACCGCCATCGACAGGCCCAGCATTTCCCGGCCGGTCAGCACATGGCCGAACACGAACACCGAAACGAGCGTAATGATCGCGACCCCGGACCCCTCCCAGATGGCATAGGCAACGCCGACGGAAATGGTCTTCACGGCCTTTGCCAGGAAGACGTAGGAAAGCGCAATGGAGACATACATCACTACGTGGCCGAGATAGGAGCCATTGGCGGATGCGGCCTTCATCGCCGTCAGGCCCGCCACCTCAGTCGCGATCGCGAGCGCCAGGAAAAACCATGCAAGCCGCATGAGGAACCTTCAAGAAAAGATCTGGATCGGTTGCCTCATAGGCGTTGTCGGACGATCGGTAAAGCCTACTGCATGTTTCCTTAAATCCTATTCGATTTAAGGATAAAAACTTGCAGCCATTCAAAGTGCTACAGCGACCTTTGCGCGTCTAATAAGACGCGCGGCGCTGTAGCGGCGGCGAGCCTCATTCGAAGACGATCTGACGGACATCGATGTTGCGGGCGCGGAAACCGGCTTCGCAGTAGTAGAAATAGAACTCCCACAGGCGCTTGAAGCGCAGATCGAAACCGAGCGGCTCGATCCGGCTCCACACCGACCAGAAGCGCTGCCGCCACTCGCCGAGCGTTCGGGCGTAGTCGCCACCGAAGCCGAAATCGTTGATCATTCGCAGACCGACGTTGCGCCCGAGATCGACCAGATGCTCGCGCGTCGGCAGCATGCCGCCGGGGAAAACGTACTTTTGGATGAAGTCCGGATTGGAGCGGTACTCCTCGTAGGCTTCCGGCTTGATCGTGATGATCTGCAGGCCGGCCTTGCCGCCGGGTTTCAGGCAGCGCTTCAGCTGCGAGAAATAGGTCGACCAGAATTTTTCCCCGACCGCCTCGAACATTTCGATCGAGACGATTCGGTCATAGAGGCCCTTCTCCTCGCGATAGTCCTGGAATTTCAGCTCGACGCGGTCGGCGACGCCGGCCCTGTGCATGCGTTCCCGGGCAAACGCGAGTTGTTCGCGACTGATGGTCAGGCCGGTGACCTTGCAGCCGATCTCGGTCGCCGCAAATTCTGCAAAACCGCCCCAGCCGCAGCCGATCTCAAGCACATGGTCACCGGGCCGTAGATTCGTCGCCTCGGCCAGTGCCCGGTATTTGGCAGTCTGGGCCGACTGCAGATCGTTGGCGCCGCTAGCGTAAAGTGCCGACGAATAGGTCATGCTCGGATCGAGCCATTCACGGTAGAAGGCGTTGCCGAGGTCGTAGTGGGCAGAGATATTGCGCTGTGCGCCCGTCCTGGTGTTGGCATTGCCCCAGTGGAGGAATTTTTCCACCAGCCGCATCAACCCGCGCGCCCGGTTAGGGAATCTGTTGCCGATGTCTGCGTTGACAAGGAAAAGCTCGAGAAAGGCGCCGACATCGGGGCTGTCCCAATCGCCGTCTATATAACTTTCCGCGGCGCCGATGGTGCCACCGGTGATTGCCCGGTGCGGAAGATTCCAGTTGTGAAGTGTCACGGCGGCGCATGGCCCCGGCACCTTTCCCTTGACCAGCAGCCGCCGACCGTTGGGCAAAGCGAGCGCCAGCGCGCCGGCCTCAAGGTGAACGAGGCCGCGCAGGACCATCTGGGCCTTGAGCGGAAAGTCCTTCAGCACCTGCGAGAGATTTTCAGTCGAAAGGTGCTCGGCGTTGTCGAATTCGGCAAAGCAGGCTTCTGTATCATGCATAAACCACCCTCCGGCAATCGTTGCATCCGTAACGTGAGCCTAGCGATAATCCTGCGAGAGGCCAACCATGGATTTGTACCGGTGGCGGCGCGGTTGTAGCGATTTTTTAGGTTCTGATTTCCTGAAACGCGGCCAACGCGCGGTCGCGCGCGAAGGCGTGGTCGACGATGGGGGTGGGGTAGGAGACTCCAAGCTCGATGTCGGCGGCAGCCAGTACTGCCGAGGGGGCCGAGAATGGTCGATGGATATAACGCGCCTCGAGATCAGCGAGCTCCGGAACGAAACGCTTCACATAAAGCCCCTCCGGATCGAATTTCTCGCCCTGGAGCACCGGGTTGAAAATGCGGAAGAAAGGCGAGGCATCGGCGCCGGACCCCGCCACCCATTGCCAGCTTGCTGCGTTCGAGGCCGGATCTGCATCGACCAGCGTGTCGCGGAACCACGCCTCTCCGCGTCGCCAGTCGATCAGCAGGTCCTTGATCAGGAAGGAGGCGACGATCATCCTGACGCGATTGTGCATGTAGCCGTGGCGCCAGAGCTGCCGCATGCCGGCGTCGACAATCGGATAGCCGGTCAGGCCCCTTGTCCAGCGGTGGAACTGTTCGTCATTGTCCAGCCAGCGAAAGCCATCAAAACGACGATCGAGGTTTTGACGGCCGAGATCCGGATTGTGAAACAGCAGATTGTAAGAGAACTCGCGCCAGGCGAGTTCCTTGCGGAAAGTGACGACATCGTCCACCGGCGTTTCCGTCAGGCCACGCGTGACCTGCCAGATCTGCGCCGGAGAGATTTCGCCGAAGGCAAGATGCGCAGAGAGCATGGACGTACCTTGCGCTGCAGGGACGTCCCGCTCAGCCTTGTAGCCGGCAAGGGCATGTTCAACGAATTTGTGCAGGCGTTCGGCAGCGGCCTGCTCGCCCGGCGTCCAGATTTCGGCGAACGTCGATGCCCAGTCCGGCCGCGTCGGCAAGAGCTTCCACCGTTCAAGCTCCTCGGATGCCGGCCACCTCACAGGCGCTCTGATCATTTCCGGCGTCTCAATCGGCGCCGCCGGCTCGCCGCTGGCCTCAAACGCACGCCAGAACGGCGTGAACACGCGATAAGGGCCGCCACCCTTCGTGAGGAGCCGTGTCGGCTCATGCAACAGTTGCCCTGCAAAGCTGCTGACGGTGAAGCCGCGTTCAACGAGCGCTTTCTTCAGCGGCGCATCGGTTCCTATTCCGCTCGGGTCGTAGCGGCGATTCCAGAACACGGTCGTCGCGCCCGATTCCCGCGCTATCTCGGCGATCACATCCAACGGCGCACCGGTCCGCAGGATAAAGTCGGAGCCGTGTGCCCGCAGCGATGCCCGCAATGCCTGGAGCGAATGGTGCAGCCACCAACGCTGCGCGCCACCAAGCGGCCCATTGCCGCTTTCCTCCGGTTCATTGATGTAGATCGGAATCACCGGTCCACCCGTCTGCGCCGCGGTGGCAAGTGCCTGATTGTCTTGAAGGCGCAAATCTCGACGAAACCAGACCAGAATCGGCGTTGTGGGATTTGCGCTCATGACATTCCCGGGGGCGAGGAAGGAGGAAGGCGTCGCCGGCACCATAGCCGCAAAATGAAAAAGAGCCATTCGGGCGTTACCGCGAATGGCTCTTTAAAAACTGGCTCCCCGGGCCGGATTCGAACCGGCGACCTGTCGATTAACAGTCGAATGCTCTACCGCTGAGCTACCAGGGATCATCTGCGCGGCGTGTCCTGCAGAAGTGAGGCTGCTAATACAAATGCTTTTCCGATTTGCCAAGCTGTTTTTTTAAAAAAAGTGAGAAGTTTTGTTGCGAGCCTGTGGAGAAGCCCCCAATTGTGGGAAAGGCAGCCGGATAGGGAATGATGCATAAAAACAGAAAACAGACGCATTTCGGCATAGACCCGCACACACGGCAGATCGTGCTTGGCAAATGGCGCCTGAGGCTGCCGGAATCACCACTGCTGCGCATGCTGGTTGGCGGGCTGCTGATATTCGGCGGCTTTCTCGGCTTTCTGCCCGTGCTCGGATTCTGGATGGTGCCCTTGGGCTTACTCATCCTCTCGCACGATATTCCTTCAGTACGCCGCCGCCGCCGAAGGTTCGCAGTCTGGTGGGCGCGCCGACGCAACGGGACGGGGTCTTCGAAGGAACGATGATTCGTTCGCGAGGGCGATCCTCGCTTCGACAGGGCGCCACAAGCTCACGCTACACGGAAGCCGAGCCTATTCGGCTCCTTCGTCGGCGACGATGTGGCGGCGGCTCCAATCGAATGAAAGTCATGGACCGCCGCGTCCTCCCGACCGACTTGTGCGCAAACTCCCGCATTCGGGCTGTCGTTGAAAACCATTCGGCAACGGATCGGCAGCATAATGCCGCCCGGATTAAGGATGGGGCGGAATGGCTAAGACCACGACAAGCCGCGGGCGTCGCCGCGGCAGCCGGACAAAGAAAAAGGGCGGAATGCTGCCCTGGTATCTCGCCGCGGTGCTGACAGTCGGCGGCGTTGTTGCGTACGACCACCGTGGACAGTTGCGGGATCTGCCGGGCGTTTCGGATGTGTTCGCATCGGCGCCCAAGTCGACATCCACATCCAGGTCGGACGATCGGCCGAAGGCGCAGGCCCGTGTCGCCATGCCCTCGGCTACGCACAAGACGAAGCCTGTCGACGGACCGATACCCGCAGTCAATGTCGGGTTGGCCGCACCGACACCCGTCGAGCGCCCGATCGCGCAGCCCACGGCCGTCGAGCCCCAGGCGAATCAGTTCTATTTCTGCGGTACCCGCAACGACAATTGCGTCGTCGACGGCGGAACATTCCGCTACCAGGGCGAGGAGATCCGTGTCGCCGACGTCGATGCACCGCGAATCAAGCAGGCGAGTTGCGATAGCGAACGTGCCCGCGGCTTCTACGCCAAGCAGCGATTGCGCGAGTTGCTGAACGCCGGCGAGTTCAGGCTGATCGAGGCCATCGGCAGGAGCGACGACAAGAACAGCGAAAAGCTGCGCGTGGTGATGCGCGACGGCCGCTCTCTCGGCGCCGTGCTCGTATCGGAGGGCTTGGTTCGGCCCTGGAAGGGACAGCCCAAGCCCTGGTGTTAGACGGTGCTCGGCGTCATCAGAGAGAATGATGAGGGCCGGAAGCGTGTAGCCGTCTAAGTTATCCACCGAGCGCGATATCAATACCGATTATCAACCCCAGAGCCGATAGTGCCAGAAAGAACACAACAAGAGAGCTTGCTAGAAGCAGCTTGATGGGATTGGCTCGGAAATCTGCCTTAAGGTTCGGGAAAATTGGCGACATGTCCAATCGGCCGGTCACCGCGAGCTGGAATAGACGCCAGATTGCGACCGCAATGCACATTCCACAGAAAACTACCGTCAGTATGAGCTTGGGTAGATGATCAACTCTGGATTCAACGTCCAATTCCCTGAAGAATCTTGGTGCAAGGTAGCTTTACCGTGAAACGGTGTACAAGGTAGCAGCGCCCCGCGACGTCGGAAGAAGGGTTGGACGGAAGATTCGGGCCGTCTGTCGAAATGGTAAATCCATCCAATTGCCTCGTGTCGGACGCTGCCGTATAGCGCCCGCCGCCTGTCGTCGAAGGGGTTCGCGGCGATCCGTTATGGGGCCGGATCGGTAAGCCTGTGGAAGAGTTGGAGAAAGATGGAATTTCAGAAATGCCTGAGGACGTTTTTCAGAAATCCCCTCTTGCGCTCTTTCTATATTCATTCTAAACGCTCGCCACGACTTGATAATCTCAGTCGATGAGGCCTCGTGGCGGAGTGGTGACGCAGAGGACTGCAAATCCTTGTACCCCGGTTCAATTCCGGGCGAGGCCTCCAAAGCCACTCCTAAGTAGTTGAATTAGTTTCGCTATTTGGACTGCAGGATTTCATCTGCTGCCACACATTCCTCTTGGTGTGGCAATTGGTTCCCGTTATCTCCCTCTTCGACGTTCGATCCAAGCAGCAGATTGCCGATTCCATCCCCATTGCTTCTGGCAACACTCTGCCTCGTCAAGCGCGCCCGTTCGCGTTCCGCGAGTAGATCTTCGACGTCTTGGCGGCGCAACGAACGCCCCCCTCATTCAGGGTGCAGCAGTTTGAACGGCTGCGGCCGGCGTCCTGCCAGCCGCGCCTGTCGTCACTCCGCCGGGATAAACTTGAGCGTTCCTGCGAGCCTTGGGCCGGTCGATCCCTTCGTGTCCATCGGGTGGTTGATGCCGTCGTTCACCGGTAGCTCCTCGAAATCGAATGGGCTTATGCCTTCAAGGCACGCGGCGTTGACGCCGTAGAAATCCGGGTTCGCGCGCGGCTTGTGGAATGTGTAGATGCCGCACTTCGAGCAGAAGTAATGCTCTGCAGCCTTCGTGTTGAACTGATATTTGGTGAGTGCCTCGCCGCCGGAGAGAACCGTGACCCCGTCCTTGGCGGCAGAGACGGCAACCGCGCCCTTCAACTGGCAATAGGAGCAAGTGCAACGGCGGGCGGTGCGGAGGCCGCTCTTCAGTTTCACATTGAAGCGAACCGTTCCGCAGTGGCAGGCTCCGTCAAGGTTCTGAACATCGAGATTCATCCAATCATCCATCTGATTTTGAAGCGCATTTGATGAGCTTTCTTATGAGGTGGGTTGCTTGTGCTCAAGCGCATTCGGGGGCAGTCTCAATCCAGAGGACCGCACTCCCGTTGAGGCCGTTCGTTGTAGGGCCATCAGCCGATTGGGCTCAGGCGCGGGGTACGAGGCGTCTCGTCGCGCATCGGGCACATATTCAGACCAAGTGCCCGATACGTGCGCCAGCACGCTTTCGTGCTCCACGTCGGGGACGTTCCGCGGCCCGAGCCGATGCGTCGCAAGAGCGCTCGGCCAACGGATCGTGCGGAGAAAAAGCCTACGGCCGTTCGCATCCGTCCTGCATCATCCGCGCGAGGAGCGAACAGTCCGCGTCGCACCGTTGCCTTTCTTGGGTACGAACCTAGTTACCCATACCGTACCCAAGCGAGGAATTGCTGAATGAACCGTAATGGGCTCTATCTGATCATTGCCATGCTCGCCGTCGCCGTCATTGGTCTCGGCGCCTATGTCTACCGCGAGGAAACAAAACCGACCGGCGTAGAGATCAAGATTGGCCAGGACGGGGTTTCCGTTCAGGAGAATTGAGCGCCATCGGCCACACGCTCAACAGGTTTGGCAGCGGCGAATGCCGCTGGCGGTCGACGCCCCACGCGAGGTTCAAGGCGAACGCAGATCCGAAGGCGGTCGAAATACCGGCCATCGGTGGCGTAAGCGGCCGCGTGCTCGTTGCGAGCGTCAACGAAAGTGTGACGTAGATAGGGCGGGCGAGCGCGTGATTCAGCCCCTCGCACGATGAAAGCAACAAGTCACCCAGCGCCTGCGCGATTGGCTAAAGCGGTTCTCCGTCAATAGCAGCCCGATTGTCGAAAGTGAAACGCTGTGCGTGCCTGCGCAAAGGACATGCTGCCGGCACGCAGGTACGGTTTTCGGGGGGCAAGGAACATGGGCCAATGCGGCGCGTCCAACACGCGCAGCGAGGCTGCCCGCATCGCAGCCAACCACTGTTTTCAAAGCGCAATTCGACCGGGCTGCGCTTGCCCGCCAGTTTGCGAACGTCCGCAGTCGCCAACGACATGGCCTTGCGAGGACGCGCCCCGAAATGGTGATTCGGTCACTATTGTCAGTGCTGAAAATATTGTCTCTAGACAGAACTGGGAATGAATATCCCAACAGCGCGACCCGTATAGGTAGTGTCAAACAAAGCCAACAATGGAGGAAAAGACATAAAATGAAATATAAGATCGCCCTGACTGCTCTTGCCATTCTTGCCGTAACGACGGCCACCGCAAGCGCTGAGGATCTCGTCTTTCAGCTTAAGAACAAGACGAATGCCGTTTTGACGAACTTCTACACATCGCCGGTCGGTGTTGATCAGTGGGAAGACGACGTCTTCGGGCGGCAGGTGCTTAATCCGGGCGAAAGCATGGAAATTACCATCGCCGACGGACGTGATGTCTGCAAATACGACATGCGCTTTGAATTCGAAGAAGGTTCCGGTCTCGACACGACTGAAGACAAGCAGGATCTCTGCGAGTTGGGCGAGTACTCGATTCACGAGTAAAATCCGTCGAGCGTGAAAAACACTCGATCCGAAAATCTCCGTCTCGCTACCCTATGTGGCGAGACGTTGAAGTAAGAGAGCGGCTGGCCGGCATGAAGGCGGCTAGAGCGTTTCCGGTTTAAACGGAGTCACTAGGCGCTCTATCTATTTGTTTTTACGCATTTCCTGGCGGAAAACCGCTCCGCACTTTTCCTCGAATTGCGCTGGCGTGAGACGGGCTTAGTGGTAGCGGCGGATCAAGCCGACGAGCTTGCCCTGAATCTTGACCCGGTCAGGCCCGAAGATGCGCGTCTCATAGGCCGGGTTGGCGGCCTCTAGAGCAATTGAAGCGCCCTTGCGCCGGAAGCGTTTCAACGTTGCTTCCTCGTCATCGACTAGTGCCACGATGATATCGCCGGGATTGGCCGTGGTGGCATTGCGGATGATCACCGTATCGCCATCGAAAATGCCGGCCTCGATCATCGAATCACCCTTCACTTCAAGGGCGTAGTGCTCGCCGCTGCCGATCATATCGAGCGGCACGGTAATGTCGTGGGTGTTGTTCTGTATCGCCGAGATCGGCACGCCGGCGGCAATGCGGCCCATCACTGGAACCGACACGGAGCTGTTGTCGGCAACCGGCAGCGTTTTCGCCGCGGGGGCAGGGGCGGGCGGTTTGCCAAGGCTACCCTCGATGACGCTCGGCGAAAACCCGCGACGGGGCTGCGCGCTCGCAGCATAGGCTTCCGGCAGTTTGATGACTTCGAGCGCTCGGGCGCGGTTGGGAAGCCGGCGTATGAAGCCGCGTTCCTCGAGCGCTGTGATCAGCCGGTGAATGCCCGACTTGGATGCCAGGTCGAGTGCATCCTTCATCTCGTCGAAGGACGGCGGTACACCGGACTCCTTCATTCGTTCATGGATGAAAAGAAGCAATTCCTGTTGCTTGCGGGTCAGCATGGCAAGTCGCTCCAGAGGCGTGAAACAAATCAAGAACAGACACTATCTGTTCCATATGTGTTCCGCAAGTGCCTAAAATTCTGTGAATGTTGGTTCAATCAAGCGCAGATTGACCAACTCGTCGCTGCACGCGCCGCGCGAGGCTGATATGCCTCCTTCCGTTTATGGAATGAGGGTTTAATGACGAAGCTGATTCAAATCTTGCTGACCATCGTTGTCGCCGCGACCGCGATCCTTGGGTTTCGCTGGTATCAATACGTGGATAACAAGCAGAGCCCGTTTGACGAAGTTGGTATCGCGTTGAATGCGGCGATGCCCGGGCCGCTCAATCAATGGGGTTGTGACCGGCTGAAGCTGACATTTGGCAACGGACACCCGCCGCACGGTTGCGCCGCGGCCGATGGGACGCAGTGGAAATAGCCTGCCATCAAGGGATCAGCAGAAATATCGATGGGCGATCTGCTAGAGGAGGCCTGAATCAGGCCGGCTGCGTCGCGGAGCAGGCGTCCTCGAATTCCTTGACGGTTTCCGCGGAGTTGTCCTCCGGCAGCACAGCGTCGGCCGCTTCGGTCGCGACCGGCGTGTCGCCTTGATAGACGAAGGACTGGATGTAGTAGGCGATCGTTCCCTTCCAAACGTTCCGGCCGTCTATCTGCTGGCAGGGCACGGCCGTTTCGAAGTCGGCTTGCAGGTCGTCGACCGTGGCAGCGCTGAGGGCGATGTTAGGCGATGCGATAATCGAGGCGATAAGCAAGGCTGCAAGCACGGTGAACGTCCACTAGATCAGAGGTGGCGGCGATGGTTTGGTTAACGATGTGAACCGTGCTTTCGTTCCGAAGTCCAGCAAGCATGCCGGGCACTGTGCCGTGTTCAACAGTTCTTTGCGAAAGGCGAGCACTGGTGCTCAAGCTGTGGCAATGAAGGCACAAAGATTGGCGTGAGGTGCGTTGGCGTTTTCGATTTTCCGGCGCCCGCCTCAAAGCGTGGCGCTGGCAGCTGATCAACAATACCCGCCGCAAATGCTTCCGATGATGTTGGACGCCGTAATGGAGTGCGAGTGGCCAGCGGCATCCGCCTGTAGCGATCTTCGCATCTCCAGCCAAATACATACGATGTTCAAACGCGCTACGAAACCGGCATCTGACCGCGGGTGCTCGACCAGTCGCGCCGGGATGTCGCGGAGACGTTGCGCACCCCAGTTCGACTGGCCACTGACGGATATCTCTCTCGTGTCGTTAGTTCGAGAGGTTAAAGCCGACCGTCTTACTTCTTGTCTTTCTTGCCCAGGGAGAAACTGCTGCCGGCCAGCTTCACCTGTGAGCCTTCCGTCACAACGGCGGCTTTGACAGTCTTGTCCTTCTTTGGCTTTCTAACCTCGCGGTTACTTCGCACTTGACCTTTTGCCATGATCGTCTCCTTGGAAGGTGTGCCGGGGAACCCTGCATGGGCGCCGAATGCCGGCAAACCAGCCTGCATTGATACCGCCGTAAGTCAATGACGGTGCCGGTGGATCACTGTTTTGCCGGCGTTGCGTCGCGCATTCGTGCCCGGTGTCCGGGCACTGCGATGATAACGTCGCTTCGGTCACTTACCGTTGCGCCCCTGGGATGCTGTCGCAGGCCCTATGACGGCAGCAACTTCGGTTATCTTGTTCGCCGGAAATCCGGCGCGTTCCGAATGTTCGCGAATGACGTCGGCGCTTGATGCCTCGTGGACGCAGTAAATCTTGTCGCCGGCGACATAACTGGTGATCCATGTATATGGTACGCCAAGATCGGCGACGACAGCATTGGATTTTGCCGATAATGCGCAAAGGTCGTCCTGGTTGAGCTTGTCGGCCCCTGGGACGTCGCGTTCAATGATGTAGGTGGGCATCGTTCAGTTCCTCGGTTGTTGGAGGACTGAATATCAAGAATATCTAATATAATTGAAGTCAATACTTTCCACCGGTGATGCGGCGATTCACGACGATTTCCCTGGAAGTATAGGATCAAGCAGCGGAAGGGGCTCCACCGGGACTGGCGTCCGATCAAACGATGGGCGCCTGTATCGCCCCGCGATCACAATATCTCGCGGCCAATAGCTCTATGCGACTGAAATCGCGCGGCCGGGGATGGGAGCGCGCGATGCGCTCCGTCCGACACGCGTATACTAGCGCAAGTTAGTAGCTGAGCCGGAAACCGCCGGGACTCGCCGCAGACGGATCGGGTACAGGTGTTGGACCTTGCCACTGCGCATAGGTCGTGTTGCTGCCGCCGGTGCTTGCGCATCCGGCAAGTGCAAGAAGCGCGAGAAAAGCGGCTGTCGTCAAATATTTAAGAGGCATGGTTTTCTCTAGTTCTGGGAGATCGCCCAGGGCTCGATGGGCCGGAATCAGACTTTCCCTCAAATTATCTGGGATGGCAAGCGGGTCGAGCCACCGCCTTGCAAGCGCCGTCAATGCTGCGGCTATGATCGGGGAATACTCGCAAAACTTGTATGCGTTCGCCGCCAAAGCATTCACTTGGCGACCGAGCGCAATAATGGGTGGCGAAAAATGAGACAGCCATGGCGGAGGAGGTGGGATTCGAACCCACGGTGCGCTTTCACGCACGCCGGTTTTCAAGACCGGTGCCTTAAACCGCTCGGCCACTCCTCCGGGCAGGGCGTTATTGCGCGAAGCCTTGCTGCTTTGCAAGATTTAACATGCGTGGGCGGAAAGATTTTCTTGGCGCATCCGCTGCCCATTTTGTCCGGGTAACCATTCGTAAACCATAACTGGAGATTTCGAGCCGTCAGCCATTCGTCGGTTCGCAATTTTGCCTTGTTGCTGTCATGATTAATCGACTGTTCCGTTTCGGGACGCCGAGATTTCCGCTGGGGGCACGAGTGGAAGGTTTCGAGTACGGCTTATTCGAATGATGTTGTGGGACAGATGACATCCAGTAAAAATGCGGCATATCTGATCAAGGGACTGCGCCTTGCGGCGGTCCCTGTGCTTTGCGCAACGCTTGCGGCTTGCGGATCGACGTCCAGTATCAAGAAGAGCAAGTCGAGAAGCAAAGAATACTTTGCTGAGTCCGTTTATGGCGTGAAGGCGAGCCCCCGTGTCGCTACCGGCAAGAATATTCCGAAGGGCGGCGGCCGCTTTCAGGTCGGCAAAGCCTATCAGGTCAAGGGCAAGTGGTACCAGCCGAAGGAAGATTTCGGTTACAACAAGACCGGTGTCGCGTCCTGGTACGGCTCGGCCTTTCATGGTCGCCTGACGGCCAATGGCGAAGTCTACGACAAGCTTCATCTGTCCGCCGCGCATCCGACCTTTCCGCTGCCGAGCTATGCGCGTGTCACCAACACCGAAAACGGCACTTCCGTCATCGTTCGTGTGAACGATCGCGGTCCCTATGAATATGGCCGCATCATCGACGTTTCGTCGAAGACAGCCGATTTGCTCGATATCAAGCAGAAGGGCAGTGCCAAGGTTCGGGTGCAATATGTCGGCCGCGCACCGCTTGAAGGCAACGACATGCCCTATCTCATGGCGTCCTATGTCACGAAGGGCGACCGCAGTCCGGGCGTCATGCCGGAGGGCCAGATCGCAACCGGCGTGATGGTCGCCTCGAATGAGCCGATGCGCAACCAGTTGGGAACGCTGGTCATTCCGCCGAAATCGTCCCTTGATACCGCCGGTACGGTAACGGCGTTGGCTGCACCTGTCCCGCAATTTGCAGCACCGCCGTCGCTGAGCGAGTTCGTCATGCTTCCGGAAATCGGGCCGATCCCGCGCGAGCGACCGGAATACATTCCGATGCCTGACGGCAACATGGCCTATGCGGCCGCCTATGTGGAAGTGCGGGTAAGCGATGCGGAATCGCCGTTTGAAGCGATCATGGTCGAGACCAATCCGCTTACGCCTGAATCCATCGTTGCCCATGCGAAGCGCCAAGGCAGAACCGGTTCGCTCAGGTAACCTGGGGCGTTGTACCATTCTGATGACGCTGCTATGCCCAATGGGAAACCGGAGTTTCCCATGCGCTTGATGATGCTTACGGTCACGTTCGGCCTTGCGGCGTTGCTCGCGAGTGCGGCAGCGGCTCAGACGCCGCCGGTGGCGTTTGACACCAAGGCAAAGCAGATCCTGCTGGTGGATGCCGAAACCGGCACCGTTCTGTTTTCCCGCGCCGAGAACGAACCGGTTCCGCCCGCCTCTCTTGCCAAGTTGATGACGATGGAAGTGGTGGCCGAGGCCATCGCCAAGGGTGAGCTTTCGGCCGAAACGGCCTTCGACGTTTCCGAACACGCGTGGCGCACGGGCGGCGCCCCATCCGGCACTTCGACGATGTTTGCTGCGCTGAAGTCGCGCATTCGCGTGGCCGATCTGTTGCAAGGGGTGGCCGTTCAGCTTGCCAATGATGCCTGCATCATCCTCGGAGAGGGGATGGCCGGTAGCGAAACCGCCTTTGCCGAAAAGATGACGGCCCGCGCTCGCGAACTCGGCATGCCTATCGCCACGTTCGGTAACGCCACAGGTCTGCCGGATCCCCAGAACCGGATCACTATGACCGAACTGGTGACGCTGACCCGTCATCTGCACGAGGCGCACCCCGATCTCTATCGGCTCTACGCCCAGCCTGAGTTCGAGTGGAACAAGATCCTTCAGCGCAACAAGAACCCGTTGATCGCGGCCAAACTCGGGGTCGATGGTGTCGCCACGGGTTTTGCCGAAGGCTACGGTTTTTCGCTGGCCGCATCGATGCAGCGTGGCGACCGGCGTGTCTATCTCGCGATGGGCGGGCTCGATACCGATAAGGAGCGTACGGAGGAAAGCCGCAAGGTGCTTGACTGGGCGATGACGGCGTTCGAAAAGCGGCGAATTTTTGCTGATGGCGAGGCGATCGGCGAGGCCAGTATCTACGGCGGTGCGGCCTCCCATGTCGCGCTTGTCGCTGGTGGGCCGGTTGATGTGCTGCTGCCGGTCAACAACCCGGAACGCCTGACGGCCCGTGTCGTCTACAAATGGCCGTTGCGCGCTCCCGTGGAAGCCGGCGCCGAGGTCGGTGTCGTCCGACTGTGGAACGGCGAAAAGCTGCTACGCGAGGTTCCGGTCAAGACGGCGGGAGCAGTGGGCCAAGGGACACTGGCGAGCCGCGCGCTCGACGCTCTGCAGGAACTCTTCTTCTTCTGGCTGTAACAAAACCGGTTCTGGCGGTTTCATCGGGTGGGCCAATCGGCTAAACAGAGCCAAATCGCATGCCGATATAGGAAAGCATTGTGCCGCTGGCAAAAGGTCTGTTTGTAACATTCGAGGGCGGGGAAGGGGCCGGCAAATCGACCCAGTTGCGCCTGCTCGCCGATTCTCTGCGCGCGCTCGGCCACAAGGTGCTGACGACGCGCGAGCCGGGCGGATCGGTCGGGGCCGAAGCGGTGCGCCATGTGCTGCTTTCGGGGGCGGCCGAAGCCTTCGGCGTCCGAATGGAAGCCATTCTGTTTGCTGCGGCGCGCAGCGATCATGTCGAAGAGGTCATCCGGCCGGCGCTGACTGGGGGAACGATCGTGCTTTGCGACCGTTTCATGGACTCGTCGCGCGTCTACCAGGGCATCACCGGCAATCTGGAGCCGGCCTTTGTCGAGACGCTGGAGCGGGTTGCCATCAATGGCGTAGTCCCGGACCGGACCGTGATTTTCGATCTGCCGGCGACTATCGGTCTCGAGCGCGCCCAACGCCGCGCCGGCGATGACAGCCCGGATCGTTTCGAGAAGGAAGAGCTTGAGACGCATGAAAAGCGCCGCGAGGCCTTCCTCGATATCGCACGGGCGGATCCGGACAGGTGCCGGGTTATCGATGCGACGCAATCCGCCGAGGCGATTGCCGCAGAGGTGCTCGGCCTGCTAGAGAGCTTGCTTGCGAACGCTGAAGTCTCCGGGCCTTCGAATGCGGGGTCCGCACCATGACGTCGGAAGCGCCAGGTGTACTTGAAGGGGCAATCGCGCCGGTCCAGAACGACCGGCTGTTTGGTCATGAGCAGGCGGAAGCGTTTCTGGCCCAGAGCTACCGTTCGGGCAAGGGACACCACGCCATTCTGATCGAAGGGCCGGAGGGTATCGGTAAGGCGACGCTTGCGTTTCGCTTCGCCAGCCACATCCTCAATCACCCGGATCCCGCGACTGCGCCCGAAAGGCTTGAGGATCCCGACCCGGCCTCGATCGTCGGCCGGCAATTGGCCTCCGGCGCATCGCACAATCTTCTGCATCTGACGCGGCCGGTCGACGAGAAGACGGGCAGGGTCAAGGGTGCCATCACCGTCGACGAGGTGCGAAGGGCCGGCAAGTTCTTTTCGCAGACATCCGGCACCGGCAACTGGCGCATCGTCATCATCGACCCGGCCGACGATCTCAACCGGAACGCCGCCAACGCCATCCTGAAAATTCTCGAGGAACCGCCGCGTCGGTCGCTGTTCCTGGTGCTGACCCACGCGCCGGGTAAGCTATTACCAACCATCCGTTCGCGCTGCCTGCCGCTGCGGCTGAAGCCGTTGGAGCCTTTGGCGCTGCGCCAGGCGCTCGGTCATCTCGGCTTCGATCTTGAGAGCGAAAATGCCGCGCGCGTTCTGGCCGCTGCCAATGGCAGCGTGGCGGAGGCGCTGAAGCTCATCAACTACGGCGGTCTGGAAATCACCGCGACCTTCGAGGCGATCCTCGCGGGGCAAGGGCCGGGGATCCGCAAGGACATGCACAAACTTGCCGACGTGCTTTCGGCCAAGGACAGCGAAACGATCTTCGATTTCTTCACGTCGCTGCTGACAGGCCGGCTGATGCGCGAAGCCCGCGATGCGGCCGTTGCCGGCGACATCATGCGCGCCGAGCGTTTCGCCCGGCTTTCGGCCACGACCGGGGAACGCCTCACCATCAGCGACGCCTATAATCTCGATCGCAAGCAAACCATTCTTTCGCTGCTGGACGACGTCAAGGCGGCGCTATAGCTGGACCTGAAACTTCCATTTGCGCTTGATCGCAGCGACCAGATCCAGGTCGTGATGGTGGGCGAAAAGCAGCACGTGACCCAGCAGATCTGCGGCCTCGTCCGCCATATCGGTCTGGATCTCGTCCTCTGATTTTCCATGCCGCCTGCCGCGGCCGGTGTGCTTGTTCCAGGCCTGGGTCAGTTCGCCGATTTCCTCCTGCATCTTGAGCATGAACCAATCTGCATCCCGCTCGATGCCGTTGTCTTCGGCGTAGTGGGCCGATGCCGCTTCGAATTGACGTTCAAGCTGGCGCAACATGACGATCCCTTCGCGTTTGTTTCCTATTTGTTCTATTGTTTCGTTTGCGTCCACACAAGCGGGAATGGATGTCGATCAGCGGCTTCGGTGCGGGCTTTTCTGCCATCTCCCGGTTCCTTCCGCGCGGCGTATGCGCTAAGAGCGTCGGTAGCTTTATCCGAGATAGATTGAATCCGCTTATGAGAGACACGTCCCCCTTTTACATCACCACCGCGATTTCCTACCCGAACGGCAAGCCGCATATCGGCCACGCCTATGAGTTGATCGCAACGGATGCAATGGCGCGCTACCAGCGCCTGGACGGACGCGACGTATTCTTCCTGACGGGCACGGACGAACACGGCCAGAAGATGCAGCAGACGGCGCGCCGCGAAGGCGTGACGCCTCAGGAACTCGCCGACCGGAACTCCTCGGAATTCCAGAAGATGGCGGTTCTCCTGAACGCGTCGAATGACGACTTCATCCGCACCACCGAGAAGCGCCACCACGAGGCGTCGCAGGACATCTGGAACCGCATGGGCGAGGCGGGCGACCTCTACAAGGATTCCTACGCCGGCTGGTACTCCGTGCGCGACGAAGCCTATTACCAGGAGAACGAGACCGAGCTGCGCGCCGACGGCGTGCGTTACGGTCCGCAGGGCACGCCGGTCGAATGGGTCGAGGAGCAGAGCTACTTCTTCAAGCTGTCGGAGTATCAGGACAAGCTGCTGAAGCACTACGAAGAGAACCCTGACTTCATCGGCCCGGCTGAGCGCCGCAACGAAGTGATCTCCTTCGTGAAGTCAGGCCTCAAGGACCTGTCTGTTTCGCGCACCACCTTCGATTGGGGCATCAAGGTGCCGAACGATCCTGGTCATGTCATGTATGTCTGGGTCGACGCGCTCACCAACTACATCACCGCGACCGGCTATCTCGACAATCCGCAGGGACCGCGGGCGAAATTCTGGCCGGCGAACATCCATATCATCGGCAAGGACATCATCCGCTTTCACGCGGTCTACTGGCCCGCTTTCCTGATGTCGGCCGGCCTGCCGCTGCCCAAGCGCGTCTTCGCCCACGGCTTCCTGCTCAACAAGGGCGAGAAGATGTCGAAGTCGCTCGGCAACGTCGTCGATCCGTTCAATCTCGTCGAGCATTTCGGTCTCGACCAGATCCGCTACTTCTTCCTGCGCGAGGTTTCCTTCGGCCAGGACGGAAGCTACAGCGAGGAGGGGATTGCAACCCGCATCAACTCCGACCTTGCCAATGGCATCGGCAACTTGGCGAGCCGTTCGTTGTCGATGATCGTCAAGAATTGCGATGGCCATATTCCTGTCTGCGGTGCGTTGACCGACGAAGACAAGGCGATGTTGGCGGCCGCCGATGCGCTGCTCGAGATCACCCGCGACGAGATGGGCAAGCAGATGATCCACCGCGCGCTTGCGGCGATCATTGCGGTCGTTTCGGAGACCGATCGCTATTTCGCCGGCCAGGAGCCTTGGGCCCTGAAAAAGACCGATCCGGCGCGTATGGCAACCGTGCTCTACGTCACCGCCGAGGTCGTTCGCCAGATTGCCATCCTGTTGCAGCCCTTCATGCCGGAATCGTCAGGAAAACTGCTCGACCTGGTGGCAGCCCCAGCCGACAAGCGCGACTTTGCGGCACTCGGCGAGACCGGCCGTCTTGTCTCCGGAACGCCGCTTGAAGCGCCGAAGCCGGTCTTCCCACGCTATGTCGCCCCGGAAGCGTAATAAGGCACGATCAGCATGCTTATCGATACGCATTGCCATCTGGATTTTCCCGACTTCGAGGCTGAGCGCGACGCTATCATCGAGCGCGCGCGCGCAGCAGGCGTCGGCCAGATGATCACGATCTCGACACGCGTGAAGCGGTTCGACACGATCCTTGCGATTGCGGAAGCTTATCCGAACGTCTTCTGTTCCGTCGGCACCCATCCGCACAACGCGGATGAAGAGCTTGATATCACTGCAGACGATCTCATCCGGCTTTCGGCCCACCCGAAGGTGGTGGCGATCGGCGAGGCGGGTCTCGATTATTTCTACGACAACGCGCCGCGCGACGCTCAGGCCGAGGGTCTGCGCCGGCATATCGCTGCGGCGCGCGAAACCGGTTTGCCGCTCGTCATTCATAGCCGTTCGGCAGACGACGACATGGCGGCGATCCTGACCGAAGAGACAGGGAAGGGCGCCTTCCCCTTCCTTCTGCATTGCTTCTCGTCGGGTCCGGATCTGGCGCGAATTGGCGTCGAGCTCGGCGGCTACGTGTCGTTCTCCGGCATCCTGACCTTCCCGAAATCGGAAGAACTGCGCGAGATCGCGAAGACGGTTCCGCATGATCGCATGATTGTTGAGACCGACGCACCTTATCTTGCGCCCAAGCCGTTTCGCGGCAAGCGCAACGAGCCTGCCTATGTGGCGCACACGGCCGATGTTCTGGCCGATACGATCGGTGTGACGAAGGACGAGATTGCAACGCATACGACGGAAAACGCTTTCCGCATCTTCTCCAAGATGCCGAGGCTCTAACGTGGCATTCAGGCGCGCTTTCACCATTCTCGGCTGTGGTTCGTCGCCTGGCGTGCCGCGTATCACCGGGGACTGGGGCGCCTGCGATCCCAAAAATCCGAAGAACCGCCGCATGCGCGCCGCTCTGCTGGTGGAGCAGATCGCGCCGGATGGCGGCAAGACGACTGTGGTCATCGATACCGGTCCGGATTTTCGCGCCCAGATGGTGGCGGCAAATGTCCGCCACATCGACGCGGTGCTCTATACCCATGCCCATGCGGACCATCTGCATGGCATCGATGACTTGCGCGGCTATGTCATTGAAAATAAGAAGAGAGTACCGATCTGGGCGGACGCTTTCACTATGGGCCGGATTCGCGAAGGGTTTCATTACTGCCTGGAATCGCCGCCCGGAAGCGGCTATCCGCCCATCGTCGACGCACATATCATCGCCGACGATCTTTCATCCGTGATCATAACAGGGGCAGGTGGCCCGATCACCTTCCAGCCCTTGATGCAGTTTCACGGCAATATCCACTCGCTCGGATTTCGCGTCGGCGATTTCGCCTATTGCAGCGATGTCAGCGACTTTCCGCCGGAAACGATCGCAAACCTTTATGGTCTCGAGCTTCTGGTGCTCGATACCCTCCAGTACAAATTTCATCCGAGCCATCTGTCGCTGGTGCAGTCACTTGGCTGGATCGATCGGCTTCGTCCGAAGAAAGCCGTTCTGACGCATATGCATGTGCCGCTCGACTACGACACCGTCCAAGGTGAAACGCCTGATCATGTCGAGCCGGCTTATGACCTGATGCGTCTCGAATTCGAAGTCGACGTCCCCGTGCTCGGAGACGCCTGAACTTCACGTGTTCGAAATATCTAATATTCAGGCCTATTTCGAAAAATACGGCGCCAGGTTCTTGCGGATGCGCTCCAGCACGGTGCCACCCGAAAGATTCGGAACGAAGGTGCGCCCGGTGATCTTCTCATAGGCTTCGATATAGACAGCTGACGTTTGCTCGACCAGTTCTCTCGGGATTTCCGGGACCGGATCCCTGTAGGGATCGCAGCGCTCGGTGACCCAGGCGCGCACGAAATCCTTGTCGAAGCTTTTCGGCCGCTCGCCGTTTTCAAAGCTCTGCTGATAGCTGTCGGCGATCCAGTATCGACTGCTGTCGGGCGTGTGGATCTCGTCGGCAAGGATGATGGTTCCATCCTTGTCGGTGCCGAACTCGTACTTCGTATCGACAAGGATCAGGCCACGTTCGGCGGCTCGCGCCTGGCCCCGCGCAAACAGCGCCAGCGCATAGCTCCACACGGTATCGAGCTGTTGCTTCGTCAGGAGGCCTTGCTCTAGAATTTCGTCTTCCGACAGCGGTTCATCATGGCCTCCGTCGAAGGCCTTGCTGGTGGGCGTGATGATTGCTTGCGGAAGCTTTTGATTGTCGCGCAGACCGTCGGGCAAACGAATGCCATACATGTCGCGCTCGCCGTTGCGATATTTCGTCAGGATCGACGTGCTGGTGGTGCCGGCGAGATAGCCGCGGACGACGATTTCGACCGGCAGGATGTCGAGCCGCTTGCCGATGACGACATTCGGGTCGGGATAACTGATCACATGGTTCGGGCAGATGTCGGCGGTTTCCTCGAACCAGTAGCGCGCCGTCTGCGTCAGCACGTGACCCTTGTGCGGAATGGACGTCAGGATGATGTCGAAGGCGCTCAGCCGGTCGGTCGCGATGATGATGCGTTCGCCGCCGGGCAGATCATAGTTTTCGCGCACTTTGCCATTGTAGCGGTTTGGCAGTTCTGGAATGAAAGCATCTGAAAGAACGCGCAATTCGCTCATCGCATCGGGCCTTGCAAAACGAGGTTTCGTGGCGAACGAATAAGCAGCCGCGAACGGCTGGGTCAAGCCAAGAGTAGGTGCAATACGCCCGGAAACGGGCATTTCGGCACATCTATATGTTCCATAATCTATCTTATCTGATTTTCTCGTGTAGCCGCAAAGTTGAAGTGTCCTGATCCTGCAAAGTAAGAATGTCACTCTCCCCGGGTTTTGATGACCTGGGAGATTGCGGATGGGATTGATT
>NZ_LMDX01000010.1:0-105351 GCF_001425225.1 Ensifer sp. Root127 | reverse complement strand
CTATAACTACGTCTGGCCCTACTCCGCTGGACGAGAGATGGGTCAAGCGGTCGATCCCCTTTTCAAAAGCGTGCCGGAGGCCGCTTTGAAAGACGAGCGACTTTATGAGTACCTGGCACTGGTAGATGCGATTAGGCTCGGGAACCAGCGGGAAGTCGGTCGCGCCACCGATCACCTCAAGTCGAAGATCATGAGTAAATGACAGCGATCCGCGCTCAATTGCTAGAAATGCTCAAAGCCGTTGCAGCCGCACTTGGCGAGGACCTGCGTGAGCGCCTGGTCTTCGTCGGCGGCTGTACTACTGCGCTATTCATCACCGATCCCGTAACGCTCGAGGATGTTCGCGCCACCGATGATATTGATCTCATCGTTGATCTGACAGGCCAAGCGGCATGGGCACACCTTCAGAAAGAGCTTCGACAGCGCGGTTTTATGGAGGCGGCTGACGAGGAGGTGATATGCCGGATGCGTCTTGGTGCTCTCAAAGTCGATTTCATGCCCGACGACGAAGAGATCCTCGGCTTCAGCAATCGCTGGTACGCGAAAGGCATCGAAACGGCGACGAAGCATCAGCTTTCAGAAGACCTATCCATTCAGGTGCTGACGCCGGCGCTGTTTCTTGCGACAAAGCTCGAAGCCTTTGCCGGGCGCGGAAACGATGATCTTTTCATGAGCCGGGATGCGGAAGACATCCTTCTTATCGTCGACGGAAGAGAAAGCCTCTTCGACGAAATTACCACAACAGAGGACGACGTTCGGGAGTTCATAGCCGGCCAATTTCGCGCGCTGTTGGAGCACCGTGACTTCGATGACTTCCTTGAAGGCAACATCCGTGGTCCCGCCGGTCGCGTCGATATCGTGCGGGATCGCTTCGTCGAAATGAGCCATAGTGCGGATGGTGTCGTAAATGGACATTGAAGCCCTCTGGCTAACTCAACAAGGCACGCGGACCTCCGACAATCGCGATCATGCGGGGTTCGGCATGCGCCAGAATGAGTTCTTGGGCGTCGTGGTGACGGGTCCACGAACGGTGCAGCCAACGGTGGCTACGCCCGGGCAATCGTACAGATGCTGGTGGACTGGTTTGTCGAAACCGCCGAGGCTATAACCGCTGATCTGATGGTGAATGTTCTCAGGCAATTGCATGAGAACTTGCGCGAGCAGTTTCCAAGAGGGTCCGCCAGCGTCCTCCTCATCCATGCGACAGGGCGCAATTCCATCACCGTCTTTCATTCCGGTGATTGTGTGCTCGGGGAACTCGACACGAACGATGTCATCGCCTGGCAAACCAGGCCGCATACTTTGACTAATGCTGTGGCCGAGATGCCCTTGAAGGTCATCGCACAATCCCCCACCCGACACCTGCTGACCAGAAGCTTCCGCTCTCGGGCGTTCGAGCCCCCCGACATCCTCGAACGCGAGGAGTTTTCGGGGACGCTTCTGCTTGCCTCCGACGGGTTTTGGGCTGAGCTGCTCGAGAAGGATCAGGCCAAATTCCTTGCGGGCGACCAATCATCGGCTGAGACGGACCGGGACGATCGAAGCGTTTTGCGGCTGCGCATTTCGTTCAGCGATCACCTCATGTTTGCCATGCACGATAAGTCCTCAAAGAATCTCTATCTTCGAACCCAACCATAGGGCCGACGCTCACATACTAGGAACTTTTCCAGCCCCCCAGCCGGCCGGGATCTGCGGCTCGATCGTTCTTCGATGCGTTCGAGAAGAGCGGCAAAGCCCTTGCGCAGACGTGCTGTTATATGCTGCGCGCGTCCCTCCGATGACTCGATTTTGCGTTTGTGGGCGCTGTTCACCTCTGTGCCAGGTTGACCAAACAGTACATGTCACTCGATTGGAGTAATCGGCGACACATCTCCGGATGAGAACCGCTCAAAAGAGTGCCCATTTGCGAATTCAAACCTGGACGAGGTGACCTTCGGAGACCTGCCGGTATTGGCGCTTGGGCGGTATGTAGTCGATGGACTGCACCGGACTTCTGATCTCGTCGATCTTCATGGACCGTTTGACGTTGCGCCGTACCGGATCCGGTACGGGGACGGCTGCCATCAGTTTGCGCGTATAGGAATGCTGCGGGTTTTCAAACACCGCCTGACGCGGGCCGATTTCGACGATCTCGCCGAGATACATCACGGCGACCCGATGGCTCACCCGCTCAACAACGGCCATGTCATGGCTGATAAACAGATAGGCGAGATTAAAGCTTTGCTGGAGGTCGAGGAGCAGGTTGCAGACTTGTGCCTTGATCGACACGTCGAGCGCCGACACCGCCTCGTCGGCCACGATTACTTTCGGATCGAGCATTAGGGAGCGCGCGATCGCGATGCGCTGTCGCTGGCCACCGGAAAACTCGTGCGGATAGCGCCGCATGAGATCCGGGTTGAGTCCGACTCGTGTCAGGAGATCAGCCGCCTTGTCACGTGCTTGCAGCCTCGTGCCGAGACCGTGCTCGATGAAAGGCTCCATGACCGCCGGGCCAATTGTCATCCGAGGGTCGAGACTTGCGAACGGATCCTGGAAGACCATCTGGACGGTGCGCCGCATTTTGCGCAACTGCCCGCGCCGAAGGTCCATCACATCGTTGCCGTCGAGCAGGATCGTTCCCGCTGTCGGTTCGACCAGCCGAGTGATCGAACGCCCCGTCGTCGACTTGCCGCAGCCGGATTCGCCGACAAGCGACAAAGTCTCGCCGGGCTTGAGGTCGAATGATACATCCTCGACCGCATGCACGGCACCGCTCTTGCGGCCGAGCAGCCCGGAACGGATGTCGAAGCGTGTGGTCAAATTTTTGACCTCGAGCACTGGGCGTTGACCGGCCGCCGGCAGCACTGCCTCGCCTTCCTCCTGGGTCGCCCGACCGGTGACGATGTCGATGACTGGAAAACGCATGGGCCGCTCACGTCCCGCCATGGATCCAAGCCTGGGTACCGCCGACAGCAGCGCCCTTGTATAGGGGTGTTTGCCGCGCTTGAAGATGTCGTCGGTAGCACCCGTTTCCACAGCATCGCCGCGGAACATCACGATCGTCCGGTCGGCGACTTCGGCCACCACGCCCATGTCGTGGGTGATGAACAGAACCGCCATTCCCTCCTCTTCCTGGAGCACCTTGATCAGATCGAGGATCTGGCCCTGGATTGTCACGTCGAGCGCCGTCGTCGGCTCGTCCGCAATCAGGAGTTTGGGCTTCGACGCGAGCGCCATGGCGATCATCACGCGCTGGCGCATGCCGCCGGAAAACTGATGCGGATATTCGTCGAACCGGCCCTTGGCGTTCGGAATACGCACCTTTTCCAGAAGCCGGATCACCTCCGCCCTCGCCTCAGCCCTGGAGATGTTGCGATGGCAGGTGATTGCCTCGGCGATCTGCCTGCCAATCGGGTAGATCGGGTTGAGCGAGGTCATCGGCTCCTGGAAGACCATCGCGATTTCGTTGCCGCGAACCTTGCGCATTTCCTCGTCGTCGAGTGTGAGCAGGTCGCGGCCGCCAAGACACACTTTGCCTTCTATCCGACTCGAATATTTCGGCAGCAACCGCATGATCGACAAGGATGTCACGCTCTTGCCAGATCCGGATTCCCCGACGATCGCCACCGTCTCGCGCGGGGCGATCGAGAAAGACAGGTTGCGTACAACCGGCTTCCATTGGTCACCCAGTCTGAACGAGGTCGTCAGGTCGCTGACTGATAGAACGGGAGGCTGAGCGGCAGATGTGTCCATCTCGCTTTTTTCCTTCTCAAGCGGCGGTTTGGATCGGGTCTACCGGATGCTTGGCCAGGGGAAGAACGTCAATGTCGTACATCCATGGATTGGCCGGCAGACTGGTAATGATCTCGTGCAACTGCGTCGCATCGGCGGCGCGCCAGAGACCCCAGTTCTCGAAGCGGCAAGGTACGCGCCACATGCGGACTAAATGCCCCTCCTTGATCAACTCCGCCGCATGGGCGCGTTCGTCATGGATCACCTTCGCCTTCAAATCGGGGTCCATGTCTTCGGACCAGCGAAGCTTGATGTTGACCAGAAATTCCATTGCGTTTTCCCTCATTGTTTGAACTCCAGATCCTTGATGATGGTGTTTGCGGCGTTGTAGCCGGGAATGCCGGTGACATAGCCACCCGGCCAGGTGCCTCCGCCCGACAGGTAAAGTCCGGCGAGCGGCGTGCGGTAATCGTGCGCCTTGCGATGCGGACGCGCGCCGAAGAGTGCATTCGGCAGCATGTCGCCATGCGTGATGTTCGACTGGACGAGACCCAATTCGCTTTCGATCTCGACGGGGTTGAAGTAGCGCAAGCCGACCAGCCGATGCCGCAAGTCCGGCATGTAATGCGTAAGCTCGTCAATGCAGATGTTGGCGAAGCGCTCGCCCGCCTCGGGCCAGCTGCCTTCGGAGAGCGTATAGGGGGCATGCCAGGCGTTGACGCTGAGAAGATGCCGACCCTCGGGCGCAAGATCCGAAGACGTAGCCGACGGCATCAGGCCCCACATGATCGGTCGCTGAGCTAGCCTGCCGGCCAGTCCGTCCGCTATTGCCCGTTCGATGTAGTCCAGAGACGGCGCGATACGGAACTGGACCTGCCCTGCCTGCCCGGGATCGACGTCCGCCGGCAAGCCGGCATATTGGGGCATACCGTCGAGCGCCAGGACCAGTTTGAATGCCGACCCTCGCATCGGAACGGCGGCGATTTCGCGCCTGACGTCTGCGCCCACTGCCTCGTCATCGAGCATCTGACCGAAAAGGGTCTTCGGGTTCATGGCCGAGAGTACGATCGGCGCGCGGAATTCGTCGCCTTCGACCGTAACCACGCCCCGGGCCCCGCCCGACGCATGCAGGACCCGTTCGACCGGCGCGGCCTTGAGGATCGTGGCACCATGCGCCACGCAGCAAGCTTCGAGCGCATCGATAATAGCGCCCATTCCACCCACCGGCAGCCCGGTGGAGCCGCGCAGCGCCGCCCTTCGCGGATCATCATCGTCCAGCGCCGCATAGGAAGCCAGCGAGATCGGACGCATCATCAGACCCACGGCCGAACCAGGAGCGGATGGCGGGGTGAGCGTCGCGTTGAGCGCCAGCATCCCGAGGAGAGCCTTGGCCTCTTCCGACTTCAGCCGCTCGTCCAGCAACTGACGCAAGCTGCCGCACATGACGCGGTCGAAAAGCCCGGCAAGGCGTTCAGGCACATCACGGGCTGCCCGAGCCAGATCGGGAGAGGGCGTGAACATCGACGCACCCAAATGCCCTCCCAATTCTTCCAGATCGGACAACAGACCGAAGTAGCGTTTTGCCTCGCCGGATGAATAGGCGTTGAGCTGCTGGGTTAGCCGCTCCCTGTCGCGCCAGCCGATAAAGGCGCCCCGCGGGAAAGGGTGGACGACCGTTGGGTCGGTGCGGATGAATTTCAGGCCGAAATGTTCGAGCTGCAATTCAGCAATGAATCGCGGCTCGAAACTACCGGGAGAATTGGTGAAGGCGCAGCGGTAACCGGGGAGGAACTCGAAGGTTCCGCAAGGGCCTCCGAGCGTTGGCCGCGCCTCGATCAACAACGGGCGCAATCCGGCCTTGGCGAGATAGGCGGTCGCAACGAGACCATTGTGCCCTCCCCCCACGACGATGACGTCGTATGTGCCAATCGATCTATCGACGATGTCAGACATTCGGTTTCCATCTGGTTTGCAAAGAATGCCGGCGGCATGCCGCCGGGTTGACTTCAAGGTGGCGCTACTGGGGAAGCTGGTCGTTAGAGAAGTAGGCCGTTGCGTCCTTCTTGCCGATCATCGTGCCGAACTGCGCGAGCGTCTCGTTCATCGACTCCCAGTCCGCCTCCGCCATCCAGCCGAGCGGCTTGCCGTCGCTGCGTTTGGTGTGAAGCGATGCCTCGTAAGCATCGAGGACGCCGCGATGAAACTCGGCCGACTGGGTGTTGCCGGACACCTTGAGGAAAATCCCGATGGCTTCGTCCTTGTTGGCGAAGGTGTATTCCATGCCCCTTTTCGTCGCGGCGAGGAAACGCTTCACGATGTCTGGGTTCTGCGCCAGGTAGTCGTTGTTGACGACGATGCCGAAGCCGAGATTGGTCACACCCCAGTCCGCATATTTCAGCACCGAGACTTCCTTGCCCTGCGCCTTCAACTGCGGGACGTAGAAGTAGTCGTCCCCGCTGATGCAATCGAGCTGACCGGAGGCGATCCCCGCGAACTTCGCGTCGCCCGGCATGTTCACAAGCGTTATGTCGGTCAATTCCAGACCATTGGCCTTGAGAAACGCAGGTAGGATCTGGCCGTCGGAGCCGGTCGGTGTGGAACCGATGCGCTTGCCCTTAACGTCGGCCGGGGTTTTGATGGCCGGGTCGACACAGATCAGCGAGATCGGGCCCTGCTGCCACCAGCCAGCAACGGCAGTGATCGGCACGCCAGCGGATATCGACTGCGCGACAGTGGAGAGATTGGCGTGACCGATCGGATCGGCGTTTTCGCCGACCACCATGGTCGTCGTCTTCGATCCCTGCCCCTGGACAATATCGACATCCAGATCGACCTCGTCATAAAAGCCCTTTTCCTTGGCGAGGATCATCGGGGTCTGTCCGGCCCACCAGCTCCAGTCCAGGCGCAGGCGGAGGCTGTCAGTTGCCAAAGCCGTCGTGCTCATCAATGCGAAGGCGAAGAGCGCACCGCCTGCATGCTTGAAGTATCTCATGTCCAGTTCCTTTTTGCTGGTGTCAGGCTGCGTCTTCGGCGTCATCGCGAATGACGCCCATGCGTTCGAAATGAATGAGGATCTGGTCGACGATCGCGTTGAACTCCGGCGTGCTGCGGACGGAAAGCCGCCGGCGGCGTGGCAGGGGCACATCGAGAACCGCCTCGACGCGACCGGGGCGAGGTGCCATCACCACGATGCGATCGGACAGGAAAACAGCCTCCTGAATACTATGGGTGACGAAGACGACGGTCGGACGGGAGCGCAGCCAGAGCGACTGGAGATCCACCATCATCTGATCGCGGGTGAGCGCATCTAGAGCGCCAAACGGCTCGTCCATCAGGAGTAGCGAGGGATCGTGCACAAGCGCGCGGCAGACGCTGACACGCTGGCTCATGCCGCCGGAAAGCTGATGCGGATAAGCATTCTCGAAACCCGCAAGGCCAGCGGCTGCAAGCAGATCCCCCGCCTTGGCACGATACTCGCCGTCCGGCAGTCCGCGCGCTTCGGCCTGCAGCATCACATTGCCGATGACGCTCCGCCAGTCCAGCAAGACCGGCGATTGAAAGACGAAACCGAGGTCAGTTTCCGCCTTGGCGACGCGCTGCCCCCCCACCCGGAGTGTCCCCGAGGTGGGAAAATCCAGACCTGAGATGATGCGCAGCAACGTGCTCTTGCCGCATCCGCTCGGCCCGACGATCGAAAGGAACTCGCCCGGCTCGATGTCGAGTGAGGTCGGCACCAAGGCCTCCAGCCCGGCATAGGACCTCGAGACCTTATCAATGGTGATGGACTTGCCCATGTCGTGCTCCTCAATGTCCAACGTTGCGCTGCGAGCGATGCCAGGGCATGACACGCGCCTCGACCATTTGGACGATGGCAAAGCTGACGACACCGATCAGTACCAGCAGGATGAGGGCCGCAAACATCAGCGCGGTCTGCAACTGCCCGCTGGACAGTAGGATCAGGTAGCCGAGCCCGCGGTCAGAGCCTACGAATTCGCCCACAACGGCCCCCACCACGGCGAGTGTCACGCAGACCTTCAGACCGCCAAACAGGCTTGGCAGTGCGTGCGGCAAATAGATCTTGCGGAACATTTGCGCCGACGAAAGACCCATGGTTTTACCTAGGAAGATCATGTCCTGCGGCACGCTTTTAAGACCGACCACCCCGCTGATGACGACAGGAAAGAAAGCCATCAACACGCCGACCACAATATTGGTGTGCAGGCCGAAGCCCAGCCAGACAAGAATGAGAGGAGCAAGCGCAACCTTCGGGACCGCCTGGCTTGTAACGAGAAGCGGATAGACGGCATCCTCGAACCATCGGAACCGGGCGATCAATACTGCTAGCGGCAGTGCAATGGCTACGCTGAAGAAGAAGGCGATGACGGTCTCGAGCGCCGTGATGCCCGAATGGTAGATCAACAGCGGAAACTGCGAGACCAGTGTGGTGGCGACCGCACCGGGCGACGGCAAGAGATAAGGTGCCGGCTTCAGGACCGAGACGACGAATTGCCATAGCGCGATGATCACGATCAGCGACAGGATCGGATAGACGATACGGGAAACCCCGACGGGAAATCCCATGCCTCCGCTCTGCTGCATTGTTAAATCGGTTTGGCTCATCTTACTCTCCGGTGCTCGTTTGGTGATGGCGGACTATATCGCGCGTGGCCGCCATCACCGGATTTTTTAGGCCGCGTTGGCCGTTCTCACCGAAGCGGCAGGAACGAAGCCTTCGTGGAAAAACTTGAGCCAGTTTCCGCCGGCAATCTTGGCGATCTCGTCGCTGGAAAAACCGCGCGTTTCGAGGCCCTCCAGAATATTTGGGAAGTCGACCGGCGACTTGAACCAGGACGGCCACTTGGAGAAGCCCTTGATCGGAATTGCGCTCTCGCGCGCCCAGCGACCCGCACGCCACCACTTGATCTGGCTTTCCGGCCAACCATCGTAAAAGTCTGTACCGAGGCCGACATGGTCGGCGCCAACCAGGTCTACGGTCCATGAAACCATGTCGAGGAAGGTGTCGAGCGTGCAGTCTGATCCGTGCTTCATGATCTTCGGGTAGTTGCTGAGGCCGATGACGCCGCCGGTCTCGGCCAGTCGCTTGATCAGTGCCGTTGACTTGTTGCGGCGGTTCAGCTCGATGTCGGTGCCCACGAACTCCTGCGGATTGGCGTGGGTGACTGCGATCGGACGCGAGGAATATTCGATCGCATCGAAGCAGGTGCGCTCCGTGCAATGCGAGACATCCACGACCATGCCGACGCGGTTCATTTCCGCAATGACGTTGCGACCGAAGAACTTGGAAACACCAGCCTCATCCGGTTCCCAGCAACCCGAGGCAACCCGGTTTTGAACGTTGTAGGTAAGTTGCGCGACGCGGACGCCAAGCTGATGGAAGATTTCGATCAGTTCGATGTCGTCTTCGAAGGGCGACGTATCCTGGAAACCGTAGACCACGGCCGTGCGCCCGGAAGCAGCGATACGCTCGATATCCTCGCCGGTCGTGGCAAGCGCGATCAAGTCGGCGTTCTTCTCCAGCAGGCGGTTCCATTCACCGATCACGGTCAACGTTTCGCGCGCGTTCTCCCAGATCGACAGCGTCACATGCACACAGCCGATGCCTCCACGCTTCCACTCCTCGAACCGTGCGCGCTCCGGCTTGTTGTATTGCAGTGCATCGATCAGCAGGGGCTTCTTTGCCGACAGTGTCATCGGATTTCCTTTCCGTTCATGAGTCAATTTGAGAAGGGGTCGACCGCCGGGCCATGTTCCACGACGATCGCCTTGATCTGGGAGAATTCCTCCATGGCCTCGACGCCGTTCTCACGGCCGATGCCGGACTGCTTGTAGCCGCCGAAGGGCACACGTAAATTGATGGCCCGATAGGTGTTCACCCAGACGGTGCCGGCCTGCAATTGGCGCGAGACACGACGGACACGGCCGATGTCGCGTGTCCAGAAACCGGCAGCCAGACCATATTCGACACCGTTTGCCATGGAGATCGCCTCGTCTTCGCTCTCGAAGCGCTGCACGGTGACCACCGGCCCGAAGATCTCCTCCCGGCAGATCCGCATATCGCCTGAGACGTCGAGGACGACGGTCGGCTGGACCCAGTAGCCGCCTGCCAGCTCGGATCCGAGATCGGGCTTTTGTCCGCCTAAAACCACGCGCGCTCCCGCCTCCACGGCCTCGCTGACAAAACCGCTGATGCGCTCGTATTGGCGCTTGTTCGCGACCGGCCCAATGTGCGCCCTGGGCGAAGAGGGATGGCCGACGCGGATACGGCTGACGGAAGCAATGTATCGTTCCACGAAGGTGTCGTAGATCTCCGACTGCACGAGAATGCGCGAGCCGGCGACGCAGGTCTGGCCACTGCCGGAGAAAGCGCCTTGGGTCGCAGCGATCACGGCACCGTCGATGTCACCATCGGCAAAGACGATATGCGCCGACTTGCCGCCCGCTTCGCAGACGAAACGCTTCATGCCGGCGGCGACTTTCGCCCCCAGAACCTTGGCCGTCGCCGTACTGCCGGTAAAGCTCACCATTTGTACGTGCCGATGTGTTGCAAGCGCCTCGCTGGCGATGGCATCGCCGATGACGACATTGACGATGCCAACCGGGAAGCCCGCCGCGATTGCCAGCTCAGCCAGCGCAATGCTGGAGCCCGGGGCTTCGGCCGGCGGCTTCAGGATGACCGCGTTGCCCATGGCAAGCGCCGGCGCCAGTTTCCAGGAGCCCAGCGAAAGCGCACCGTTGAACGGTGTTATCGCGACAACGACGCCGAGCGGTTCCCGCACGATGCGGGCATCGGCTGTGCGCGATACGGTGCGCAGGATGTCATCGTGGGTATCAAGCGCGCTCGCATAGTAGTCGTACCAGGTGGCGGTCGCCTTCATCTCGGCGGAGGTTGCGGCATGGCTCTTGCCGTTGGCAAGGCTTTCCAGCGCGCCCAATCGATCGGCGTTGGCAGCGATCAAGGCACCCAGCTTGCGAAGGAGGGCGCCGCGCTCGTAACCGGTCATCGACGCCCAGGGTTCGGAGACGAAGGCCTTTGCTGCACTAGTCGTTGCAAGATCCACCGCGTCGTCCGATACGAAAGCCGTTGCCCAGACAGCGCCCGTCGAGGGATCGTGAAGGGGAATTTCCCTGCCGGCGGGCGGGATCGCCACGCCGGCGATATACGAAGTGAAATTGTCCTGTTGGGAGGATGTAGGCATATTCGAAACCGGTTCCGTTTGTAGAGCGTGGGAGCGCATCGTCAGCCCCGTTACAGTTTGAGCTTCGGATTGAAGCAGGTGTAGAGAACGTCGACAGCGAAGTTGATCAGCACGAAGGCGACCGCCAGGATCAGGATCCCGCCCTGGATCAGCGGTATGTCGCGGGTGGAGATCGCCTGGTACATGGCGAGACCGATGCCGGGCCACGAGAAAATGGTCTCGGTGAGAACGGCGCCACTCAAAAGGAAGCCCATCTGCATACCGATCACCGTGATGATCTGCGGCATTGCATTCGGCAGCGCATGACACAGCACGACGCGCGATTCACGCATGCCCTTGGCACGAGCCGTGCGGATGTAATCGCTGTTGATCACTTCAAGCAGGGATGAGCGGGTCATGCGGGCGATTGTCGCCAACGACCACGCGGCAAGCGTGATGGAGGGTAAGATCATGTGGGCGGCCAGACCGAGCACACCGTCGCCACCGCCCACACTCTGCATGCCGCTGACCGGCAAAAGGCGCAGGTTGAGGCCGAAGATCATGATCAATACGAGGCCCAACCAGAAGGACGGCATCGAATTGAAGAACAGCACGACGACCGAAAGCGACTGGTCGCGAAGTGAGCCCGGTTTCAGCGCGGCCCAGGTGCCTGCTGCGACACCGGCGAAGGCGGCCAGGATGATTGCGGCAATCGCGAGAATGGCCGTGTTGCCGAGGCGTTCGACGATGACGTTGGCGACGGGCTGCGCGAAGGTAAATGACTGACCGAGATCGCCCTGCAGTAGATTTCCGACATAGATGAGGTACTGGACATGGGCAGCCTCATGCAGTCCCATGCTCGAACGCAACGCTTCCTTGGCTTCTTCCGAGGCTGTCGCGCCGAGCAGCATGTCGGCCGGATCGCCGGGAATGATCTTGGCGAGCAGGAAGGTCGCGATCGTGACCCCGATGATGACCGGAACGATCTGAAGCGCGCGTCTGATGGCGAATACGATCATCGTCTTAGTCCCGCTGCTTGTTGAAACGTGGATCGAGGTAATCGCGGGCACCGTCGCCGATGAGATTGAAGGCGACTGCGAGGACGACGATGGCCAGGCCCGGAATGGTTGCCACATGAGCGGCGGTCGCAAGCGCAGTTCGACCGCTCGAAAGCATCTGGCCCCATTCAGGCGTCGGCGGCTGGGGTCCAAGCCCGAGAAAGCTCAGACTTGACGACAGGATGACGTTTCGCCCGGTCTGCAACGTGCCGTAGACGATCGCCGGGCCGAGAATGTTCGGCAGGATATGTCGAAACGCAATCCGCCTTCCGCGAAAACCGAGGGCATGGGAAGCCTCGATGAACACCTCTTCCTTCACCTGCAGCACTGCACCGCGAATGATGCGGCCGAAAGCAGGAACAGTAACGACAACCATTGCGATGATCATCGAAGACAGGCCCGGCCCGAGCGCCGCACTGATGCCGAGCGCCAGAAGGATGCCCGGGAAAGCGAACATGACGTCGAAGAACCGCATGATTGCCGTGTCGAGGAACCCGCCGACATAACCAGAGACCATTCCGAGAAACCCGCCGATGACAAGAGCGACGATGGTCGGCACGATCGCGACAAGGAGCGCGTAGCGCGTGCCATGGATGAGGCGGCTCAGGATATCGCGCCCGAGTTCATCCGTGCCGAGGATATTCCAGCCCGAGAACACCCCCTTGTAGCGATCGAGCGGATTGGCCCGCAGAGGGTCGAAGGGCGATATCCAGTCGGCGAAAATCGCGGCGAAAACGATGGCGACCAGGATGCCGAAGCCGATCGCCAGCGATGGGTTGCTCCGGACGCTCCGCAGCGCGGCTTGCCATCTGCGCGTCGGGCTGACAGTCGTCTGTTCGATCATGATCGTCATCGTTCTCTTCCGTCTCGCGGTCAGGCGGTGTGCCAGAGCTTGCCGAGGTTCGGGATTTGATCCTTCAGGCCGACGGCCCTGAGGGCGCGCCAAAGCGTGGCCTGGTTGCTCGAGACGACGGCAGCACCAGTGTCCATTTCCAGGTATGGAAGGATCGGGAACGTGCGGTAGGTGCCGCAGGAGATCAGGATCGCGTCGCATTTGCCGGCAGCCTTGAAGGCCTGCTTGCCGAGCTTGTAGGCACTGTCGGCGTCATGCACGCTGGCATCGAAGGGATCGGTTATCTGCAGGCCGACCATGGATGCAATCTTGAAGCCCTTGGCCTCCATGAAGGCGGCCATCTTCTCATTGACTTCGTCCGAGTAAATCGTCGCGACGGCAACCGACGTGGCACCGAGCGCCTTCAGCGCATCCATCTGGGCAGCCATCATCGTGATCGCCGGAATACCGGTTTCGGCCTCGATCTCAGCGCAAACCTGTTCATCGTGACCGACGCCGCGCAGGAATGTTCCCGGCGCACCACACTGGACGATGAGATCCACTCTGGCGGTGGCGAGCTGACGCGACGCCTCGAGCACCTGAGACATCATCACCTTCAGGCCTTCTTCGTCGACCCGTGGCACGATGGTGCGGGCATCGGCGAAGGCGACACCTACGGGCGCAACCGAACGCCACTCCTCGGCCCCCTCAATCGCCGTCGCCGGCCTCATCTGTCCGATACGTGCGCGCCAACCTAACATCATCTGCGAATTCTCCTCTTTTAAATGCTAACTAAAACAGCAGGTTACCTGACCTGAATGCGGGGGTAATCGATGAAGACCGACCTTGCCGGCGAGATACCGCTGACGCGGGCGCTCAGCACCCTCGGCAGGCGATCCTGATAGAGAAAGATCCAGGGGCTATCGTCCGCCAGGCGTTCCGCGGCCTGTCGGTAGAGGTCGAGACGCTTGGTCTCGTCGCTCTCACCGCGGGCTCGCGCGAAGACCTGATCGGCTTGCGCATTCGAGAACCAGCCACGATTGACGCCGCGCGGAGGCTGTTGGTCACCGGCGAACATGCGTTCCAGCCAGTAGGCGCTGTCGGCGCCCGTCGTCCAGCCGTTGAATGAACCCTGGATGTCGTCCTTGTAACCCGGCCCCTCGGTCGACACGAGGGTGGCGAACTCCAGGAACTGCGGCTCCAGATTGATGCCGACCTCGCCCAGATCCTGTTGCAAAAGGGTGATGATCTCGGACGCCTGCCCGAAGCCGGGGCCGCTATTCGGCGCAAGGAGCCTTATGGTGACGCCGGTCGAAATACCCGCCTGGGCCAGCAGTTCCTTCGCCTTCGTCGGATCATAGGTATAGGACATGCCGGAATTGCCCGGCAGTTCGTTGCCCGAGGGCACGGGGCCGCCGAGTGGCGTAACCTGTCCATTGAGCAGTGCCGCCAGATTGTCCCGGTTGACGGCGTAGTTCAACGCTTGACGGAAGAGCTTGTTGTCGGTGTATTGCGCCTTGGTGTTCAACCGCACGAAATACTGGTTCGCAGGCTCCGGGTATTGGATCTGCAGGCTCGGATCGACGGAAAGCTGGGCTATTTGCTGGGAGCTGGCGCTCGGGATAATGTCCACCTGGCCGGTCTGCATGGCGATCGCCATCGCCGTTGGATCCGTCACTGGTCGGAAGATGAGGCTTTCGACGCCGGCGGCACCGCCCCAATAGGCATCATTCCGCTTGAGTTCGAGTTGCTGCCCCTGCTGAAACGCCTTGAGTGTGAAAGGCCCGGTTCCAACGGGGTTCAGACCGATGCCATCCCCCTTGTGGGCGCTGATGTTGGCGGGGCTGATGATGCCGGAGCGCCGATCGCTGAGGAGCCGCAGGAGACCGGCGAAGGGCTCCTTCAACGTGATTTCGAACGTCCCGGCATCGATTGCCGCGGTTTTTTCGATCCAGCGCGTCAGGAAGGTCATGTTTCCGGCGGCGCGCTCGTCGTAGGCGTCGGATGCCTTGTCCATGACCCGAGCGAAATTGGCTTGCACGGCGTTAGCATCGAAGTCGGTACCGTCGTGGAACTTGACGCCGGAGCGAAGCGTGAAGTGATAGATCAAGCCGTCGTCGCTGACCGTCCATTTTTCAGCAAGGCTCGCCTTCAGTGCGGGTGCGGTATCCGTGACTTCAGAAAGATCTTCGCGCACGAGTGGATCGTAGATGGCATCGATCACCCGCAAACCCTGCGTGCCCGTCATGCGATGCGGGTCGAGAGGCGGTATCGCGCCTTCGGAACCGATGACAACGGTCTGAGCAAGGGCTTGGACCGGGGTCATGAGGGCAGAACTGGCGACAAGGCATGCGAATGCGGTCGCCAAATGGCGTTTCATCAACATATTCAACATCCTGTTCCCCTATTGGTTGGCTTTTTTCACAGCGAGGATGAGTGGCTGCGACCCGTGACAATCATTAAATGCGCCGGGCTTCGATAAATCAAATTGAAAAATTTCGAGGATTGATCAGTATTACCTATAAATAGAAGCGGAGAGACCCGATGTCCGATTCACCGGCCCAGCCAATGGCTGCACCGTCCTACAGCGCAACGATCCGTCATCTGCGCGCGTTCCTCAGCGTCGCAAGACATCGCAGCTTCACCCGCGCGGCGACGGAACTGCATCTGTCGCAGCCTTCACTCACGATGACGATCCAGCAATTGGAGGATATCGTCGGCGGGACGCTTTTCGACAGGACCACGCGCAATATCCTCCTGACGCAGGAGGGAACCGATCTCTTTCCGGTCGCCGAGCGGGTCGTCGATGATTTCGACCTGGCCATTCGCAACATCCGGTTGACCGCCTCGAGCCGCAATAGCTGTATCCGTGTCGGGGTTGTCAGTTCGATTGCGACCAAGATCATGCCACGCATTCTCGAGGGCTTTCTCGCCACGCGGCCAGGGGTGCGCGTCCAGCTGCGTGAAGGAAATTCGAACGACGTGCGCCGCCTCGTTCGGCGCAACGAGGTGGACATCGGCTTTGCCAGCATGGACGGTGCTGAAGCCGAACTCGTCTTCAAGCCGCTTTTCAAGGACCAGCTCGGTCTCTTCCTTCGCCATACCCATCCCTTGTATGAGCGCGCGAAGGACGGCGTTCTGCGGTGGGCCGATCTTGCGAACCACAACTTCGTCGGCCTGACGCTGGACACGGCGACAGGCCCGATCCTGTCGCAGATGGAGCACCTGCCGGAATCCATTCGCGTGCCGAAATACGAGGTATCGACCTATCCAACGCTTTGGGCGCTGATTGAGAATGGTCTCGGGATCACGACGGCGCCGGCACTGGCGGCGGAATTCATACCCGACAGCCGTATCGCTTTCCTCGGGCTCACCGAACCGGTGGCCTGGCGCAACGTTTATATCGTCAGCAGGCTTGGACGGACCGTCCCCCCGATGGTGACGGCTCTTGTGAAGGCGATCGAGGCGGAGCTTGCCGTCATCGCAAAGGGACATTCGAGGATCAGCACGTTCTAGAATGGCAGAATCGAACCGGCAGGCTCAGAGACTTCCCGCTAAAGCTTCTGAAGATAGGCGGACCAATGTAGCGCTGCTGTTGACGTCGAACAGGCATAGTCGACGCTCTCGACATGCCGACGAACACCGTCAGCGCGAGGGTGCTAGCAACATGAGCGTACCAGGCGCCGGCAGCGTCGATGCCAGAGCCCGTTCGCGCGCTGCTTGACCGGTTAAAAAGCCTCGTCTCGGAGGATCAGCATCGCGACGGCCAACGGCCGGGACCCGGGAAGCCTAGGCCCGGCAAGCCGCTCCGTTTGATTAATGCGATTGCAGAAAAACGACTTTCTCGGCACATCGCGCATCACTTCCCCGCTCGGACCAGCGACCGGGCGATATCGATGTGTCGTCACGAGCGAGTGGGGTCGAGCAAGACGAGGCCGGCCCGCGGGGACCACCGCCTGTCACTGTCGCGGCGATCAAATGGGTGTATGAAGCGCGCGGCATCGTGTTCTTCGACGAGGGTCCTGCGCCCCACGGCGGCCCCGGTGTAAGATTGGCTAAGGGCTAAGTCTTCCCAGGGTCGGGAAGACAACATCCGCAACCAGTCAATACAATATGCGATCTTCGGAGCACATAACGAGAAACTGCCATCGTTACGACTACCTGCGTTGCGCCTTCATCTTTTAAGGGCAAAGAACCCCTGCTCCGTTACATTGGCTTCCTCCATCATGTGCTCCGTATGAACTGACCGATCATTGCCAAGCTCGGCAAGAACCACCTTGTCAACGTGGTACAGGTGGCTCGTTTCTCTTAGGCAGTACGACATGCACCGGAGAATTTGTTCCAAACGGTTCAAGACTTGCGACGCACGTCAGTAGCGTCTCCTTGATAACGATTGCGACCGATATCCATCTGCGTCGCCCTGCGATGGATTTCCACGATGTCGGGCGCGAAGACCCTGTTGCGGCGCTCGAGGTTGAACATGTTCGGCAAGATAGGCCGGAATTAGCTCGACAATCTCGTCGAAGACAGCTTGTTCGTTGATCGTAGTCAGACGCCCATCCTGCATGACGATCCGGCAGACGACCATCACGGTCCCAATCGCCCAGCCGTTTTCCGAATTGACCAACTGCTTCGCGCCGTCATTGAGCGGCACGAAGAGATAGCCGCGAACCCGCCCTCAACAACACCCTCTGTTCCGCTGATTGGAACAGGGGGCGCAAACACATTCCCTCCGGTATCAGTGCTCCCTGCCAAGTACCGCGAGGCCGCGCACCGGATATGAGATACCCGGCGTCAAGGGATAGAGCACAGCCTGAATGGAATGGTAGAGGTCGGGCTTTCCTCGGAATTGTTTGTCCGCTGGCCGGTTGCCGGTGTCAAGTTCCGGAAACCAGCCGCCATTCTGGTGGTCGATCAACCGGTCGGCGGCGAAATTCCACAGGCGCCGGTACCACTCCTCGTCCCCGCTCCGCCGCTCCAGTTTGATGACGGCGGCGACCGCGCCGATCGCTTCGGTCACCGGCCACCAGTAGCGGTCCGCGCGAGCCACGGTCCCGTCATGGGCAAGGGTGTATATGAAGCCGCCGCGCTCCGTGTCCCAAGCATCCTTTAAAGCCTGTTCCATCAGGCGCCGTGCCTTGGCCGGCGAACCGTCGTGAGGACGGCCGGAAAGGTCCCAATATTGCAACAGAAGTCGGCTGAGCTCGAAAGAGTGGCCCGGCGTGCTTCCGGCGGGCCGAAACATGGGATTGCCTTCATAGAGCCGGTCGATCTGCCAGTCGGCTGTATAGTGTTCGGGCAGGCGCCACCCTTCGCGAGGAGCTATCCCTTCGATGAAGAAGTCAAGGATTCTGCCGGCTTTGCGGAGATAGGAGGTCTGGCCCGTCGCCTCGAAGGCGGTTAGCATCGCTTCGATAGCATGCATATTTGCATTCATGCCGCGATAGGTGGAAAACGGGGTCCAGTCCCGGTTCCATTCGTCGGCGAAGAGACCCGGCTCCTCCTCCCAGAAATACCGATCCAGAACGTCGGTGACATCTTCAAGCAGATATTTTGCATCGGGATGACCGCAGGTCATGGCGCTTGCGGCGGCCAGGAGCACGAAAACATGGCCATAGGCGAGCTTTCGACCGTCGGATACCTCGCGGCCGCGCGTGGCATAGACATAACCACCATGATCTCGATCCCGATGGACATTCAGCAGATGACGCATCCCTTGCTCGATCATCACATCGGCCCCCGGCGTGCCAATATGCCGTCCGAGGGCGAAGGAATGCACTATGCGAGTGGTTGAGTGCAGATCTTGCGTGCGATCTTCCAGCGGGTTGCCCGGGCTGTCCAGATTGAAGAACCCGCCCCTGGGATCGAGGCTTTTTCGGAAGAAGGCGAATTGTTGCCCGGCGTCGGCAAGCAGCCATGCGCGGTGCTCTGCCTGGTCGAGCCAGAAGTCGGGCAGCTTTGAGCCGGTCGAGTTGGAGGAAGTGATCATGGAATCAGGCCTAGTCTTGTTGCAAGGATGGGCGCGGCATCGTCCGGTAAAGGAGAGGTGGTTGGGTTTGCCCGAACAGTTTGAGGCGTTTCGCTAAGTGGATTTCCGTCGATTAATGTGCCGCGACTATTCGCGTCAGCGTATTGAAATAGGCTTGATCCGCCGTATGCTTTCGATTGACCTCCAGAGCCGCTCGACGAAGACAGTGTCCCGCCACGCCCCTAGCACCGATCGAGATCCAGGTCGCAAGCGACGGAGCGCTGATTCCGATTGTCGGAACCGGAATTGCGATTGTCACTTTGAGGGCAAATGTCTCGACCTCTCAACGCGCAGTTCCATTAGCTTCCAAGCGAGACCGTCTTGAGGAGTGACTGATTGTGTGGCGGACGCCGCTTATGGTCGTGCATAAGGACAGTCCGCCGTCTTGAGATCATCGAAACGGGTCGTCGGCTACGTTCTCCGCAGAAGCGGCCGTGCGCATTTTCGAGGATTGCGGAAGTGGCTCAGGTTTTAGCGAGTAGGCGTCTTAGCGGCCGGATCAAGGGTTTGTGCCACATGACGTTCTCCGCGTTCGAACGCCAGACGGAACTGAAACTGGCCATCCTCATCATACCAAGCGGGAAAATTCGTTCCCCAGACATTGTTGTGAAGATTAATGCTGATGCCTTCAAAGCCATTTGCCGGACGCTGGAAATTGAGAAGCTGAGGATAGCCCGGTGCAATCAATGGCGCATCTGGCGTCTCAATCGTCACGATGCCATCATGGCTGGCATAACGCGCGCCCGACATAACACCGTGGAGGTGGAAGCCGCCGCCACTCGTCACCTCGAACGGCGAGATCCATTGGTCCATCTTATCGAATGCCCAGGCTTTTGAATCGGCGAGTGCGGGGGTGAACCGCAGCCAACTGGCTTCCGGCAAGCGAGTGGCAAGTTTGCCCTGCCAATTCACCCGTAATTCGACCTGCTCCCCTGCGGCTGGAAAGCTATAGAGCAATTGCCAGTTTGGGGGGGCGCCTATCGCAGTAGCTTCATCCGCCATCTCGAGGCTAACAAGAACCTCTGTTTTGCCCGCAACATCCCGACACCAAACCGCTTTTAGTGCCGGACGCCATGCTTCGCCCGTTGCCCTATGCGCCGCCAATCCCGGTTTACAATAGTCCTTGGACGACCAGGCAACAATTTCTGGGCGGTCCCGATTGGCAATGTACTGCGACCAAAACCGGTCGTAGTCGTCCTCGCCAAAGCCCTGATAGAGAATGTCGACCAAGCCTTCGGCACTGGCCCATTCCCGGCCATCGCCTTGCGATTTGAGACTTGCAATCCGCCCGTTGCGACCAACCCTCATGGTGAAACACCCTGCTGCAATCTCTTTCTCCGGATCGATCGCGCGCCAGTCTTCCCCGATAATTGCCACAGAGGGCATCACCGCCGCCAACGCAGTCTCCGCCTGCATTGCGCGCGCCTCATCAAGGGTTGCGACGGCTGCGCCAAGATAGGCGCGCTGTTCTTCCCATGATTGTTCCACAACGCCAAATGCTCCTTTGCCGCGTACGTCGGCAAGCTGCGCCGGCGCATAGGACTCCCACTCGGGAAGATAGGTCTTGTGATCCATGCTCCAGGTATGTTCAGGCACCATCATTAGTTGATCGCTAAAGGCGACGATTGCTGGATCATCCGCCAAAGAGGCGTCTTGGTCGATCCAAGACCGACGCAAACGCAGAAGACTTCGATATCGGGCCATTTTAAGTGGGTCACTGCCGGCACCATGGATCCAGCTGTCACCGATCTCGTTCTCAACAACAGGGAGATCTTCGCGCACACTGCGCAATGCCAAGGCGAAGTCATCCAGTGACGAGGCACGAACCTCCGCGTCAGGAAAGCGGTTACGCGCACCTTTGAATACCTGCAGTATTTCATCGACAGACTGCGGGCCTAGATTGTCGTTCGTGTGGCCGAAACCAAGGACGTCGTTGAGCCCCGCAACACGGCAATCCTCGCCATAGGCGTGCTGACAAATCACTGTGACAGCATGCTCGCCGACCTTCCAGCGAAATACCGGCGGGACGTCAGGCCTGGTGGATGCCTCATTGATGCCGATATGAAGAAACTCGATCCCTGCCTCTGCGAGGATGGGGACAATACCCTTGGTATGCCCTGGGACGTCAGTCATTTTTGCGGCAATTGTCGTGCGCCCGAAACGATGATCGAGTCGACGCGACACGGTTAGTCCATGGCGGAACAGAGATGAGTCCATCAATTCGCTGTGGAAGGTAAAAGGCAAGGCATGCCAGACAAGATCGCCAGCTAGAATACCTGCCTCAAGCGCCCGTCGCCGGGACGTATCACTCACTTCAAGAGCGCGGAAAATCATCCAGGCCGGCAACGTCCACACGAGGCGTTCCATGCCATCGGCCTGCCGCAGCTCCGCTGCGGCTTGGAGAGCGTTCGGAATATATTGCGTAACATACCGGTCCACAACCCGGGCGGCTGTGTCTGTGAACCCCAAATCAAGGTGGGTTTTGAAAATAAGATGCACTCTTTTCACGAGGTGTTTCCGATCTCGAGCTTGGTCTGTGGGAGAACTTGTTTCCGTGCTAGCTGCCTGAAACAACGTTGCCATCGGCCCCATAAAGCAGGCATCGGTCTGCTTTCGGACGCACGTGCACCACGTCTGACAAATGGCCCGGCTCATCCGAGTTCAGCCGAACGATGATCAGAGTCCCCTCAATTTCGACCGAGACAAGTGTCTCGGCACCAAGGACTTCCACAAGGCGAAGCTTGCCCGATAGACTTTTGCCAGTCACGGGGCTATCGCAGATTTCGATGTGCTCGGGTCTTACGCCGAGTAAAAGCTTCTGCCCGGCCTGCACATCGTCGGAACCGACAATTCCGGAGCCGTCCAGGACCTGCCCGCCTCCAAGATCAAGCGCCGGGACGCCCGCGAGGGATGTCACCGTTGCCGGCAACAGATTCATCGGCGGACTACCGATGAAGCGGGCGACAAAGGTGTTGGCGGGCCGCCGGTAAACATCCATCGGCTTACCAACCTGCTGTGCGACACCTTTGTTCATCACCACCATCCGGTCCGCCATTGCCATCGCCTCGACCTGATCGTGAGTGACGTAAATGATCGTCATGCCGATTTCGCGCTGTAGTCGTTTGAGAAATGCACGAGCTTCGAACCGCAGTTGCGCATCCAAATTCGAAAGCGGTTCATCGAACAAAAATACATCGGCAGGGTAAGCAACCGCCCTGCCGACTGCCGCGCGCTGTTGCTGGCCGCCAGACAACTGCCCCGGTCTCCGATCAAGAAAGTTTTCGAGTTGCAAATGCTTGGCAATGGCACGGACCCGATCATCCCGTTCGGCCTTTCCAACCCCCCGCACCTTGAGCGGATAGCCGACATTTTCGGTCAGTGTCATATGCGGATAGAGAGCATAGTCCTGGAACACCATCGCCACATTGCGACGGGCGGGCTCAATATCCGTGACATCGCGCCCATTGATCATGATCTTCCCGGCAGAGGGCAGTTGCAGTCCAGCAATCATCCGCATGGTAGTCGTCTTGCCGCAACCGGAAGGCCCGAGCAGCGCGAAAAACTCTCCGTCCTCGACATCAAGATTGAGATCCTGCACTGCTTTGAAATTGGTGAAGAATTTTTCGACACCGCGAAGGCTGAGATTGGCCATGATTACAGGTCCTTACTGTTTGATGCCGCCAAAGAAACGGAAGCCGTAACGGGCATTGACCCACAGATACATTGCGAGGATCGGAAGCGCGTAAAGCAGCGAATAGGCCGAAAGCGTGGTGAAAACCGGCGTTCCGGACGACGTATAGAATGAGAAGGTTGCCACCGACGCCGGGAATTTTTCCGGGCTGCGCAACAGAATGAATGGGATCAAAAAATTGCCCCACACATTCATAAATGTCCAAATACCGACGACCATCAGCGCCGGCCGCAGAAGGGGAAAGAGTACGTCGCGTAGCATTTGCCCAGTGCTGGCGCCGCAGATTTGGGCGGCTTCTTCGTAAGACTTCGGCAAAGCGTCAACGAAATCCTTCATCAGGAAGATCGCAACAGGCAACAATCCGCCGGTGAAAACCAGAATCACACCGACATGTGAATCGATCAATCCGATCTGATGACAGAGCAAGAACAAAGGCACCATCGCAACTGTGCCCGTCACCACCGACGAGAACAAAATCAGTGCATAGACGAATAAATCTTGCCCAGGCAGACGGCTGCGCGACAATGAATAAGCCGCAAGAGCCGCTACCAATGTCGTCAATACGGTAACGCCAATTCCTTGGATCAAACTGTTAACTAGGCCGCGCATCGCCAACTCGTTGTGCATTACCGTGACAAAATTGTCCAAGGTCAGCTGTGCCGGCCAGACAAGCCGTAACGACGCCTGCGCGTTGAATGGCGCGGAGAACAGCCACAGCAAAGGAATGACAAAGACCGACCCGATCAACGCGCACAATAGATTGAAGCCGATCCGTCCTAACACCTGACTGACACGCACGAAGCGGGTGCGCCGTTTTGAAACCGGATACATGGTTAGTGTTCCTTCCGTTGGACACGCAGATGAATCGTGACCAAGACAAAATTGAGCAACATTACGAGGAGCGCGATGGCGCCACCGGCACCGAAATCGAACTCTTTGAATGCCAATCGGTAGGTAAGAATGGACAGGACTTCGCTCTTGAATGCGGGCCCGCCACCAGTGATGAGATAGGGTGAGAACAAAGTGAAAGTCCAAAGGGTCGTCAGCAGCGTGGAACTCAGCAAGTGCCGGCGCACCAACGGTAAAGTGATGTCAAAGAATATCGCCCAGCGCGATGCTCCAAGCACCTTGGCGTTCTCGAAATAGGATGGTGGCAGGCTTTCAAGCGCGGCGGAAAACAGAAGAAGCGAAAAGGCCGTGCCGCGCCAAATATTGAAAACACAAATCGACAGCAAGGGATGGTCGATCTGCCAGTCTATCGGATTGAACCCTAGTCCGGCCGCAGCAGCGTTCAACAAACCGTCATCGTAATCCAGCACGGATTTCCAAGAAAAGGCCACGGCAACATCGGGCAATATCCACACTAGTGTTATCAGCGTGAAGATGACGCTTTTCACGATCCCCTTACGCCCCAGGAACATGAGCGCGACAGAGAAGCCAATCCCTGCTTGGCCGATAACAGAAGCCAAAACGAATGCACACGTGATGACGAAGGCGTTGCCGAAGTTTCCGGGCTCCATGAACGTGGCAAAATCGAAGAGCCGTACGTAGTTGCTTAGGCCAACAAACTCGTAATGGGTTGCCGTCGCGCCCAGGAGCGTTTGATTGGTGAAGCTAATCGCAAAAACCCACAAGAACGGCAAAATTAGAAAAACCGTCATGAACACGATGGCAGGCGCGAGCAATACGGCCCCGAGGCCAGGTCGGACGATGCTGGATGTCGAAGTCAATGGTGCAATCCTCTTGGCGAAAGCGGGTCAAACGGGCACGCCAGCCCGACAGGTTGGCGTGCCGTCGTCATGTCAACTTATGGCGTCGAGGTTATCCGCTCCGGTCCCACGATCTTGACAACGCTTTCGCTGAAACGTCTGCCTGCCTCTGCTGGGCTGGCACCACCCGAGACGACCTGCTCGGTTGCCAGCTGGGCGGCGGAGCTGACCTTGCTATAGGCGGGACTCAATGGCCGAACCGTCGTAACGTCGAGAAGCGCCTTCATTTGCGCCGCAATCACCGGATCCGGGATTGCGATATCGCGACGTACCGAAATACTTGGCTCGAGCTTTTCGTAGGCATCGATCATCGGCTTACTGTTCATAAAGGCGAACAGTTTCCAGGCGGCATCGGCCGACTTCGTATTCGGGTTGATGAGATAGCCATTGCCACCCGACACCGAAACAAAATCCTGTCCCTTGATCCCTTTCCCAGGCGCCTCAGCCGGCATCTTCGCCCAGCCGACGACTTCGTCCCGATTTGCAATGCCAAATTCAGCACCGGGGACAATTACGCTACTGTAGAACCAGTTGCCTTCCACCAGCATGGCGATTTTGCCATCGCGAAATTTACCGAAGCTCTTTTCACGACCACCGGGACTGAGCTGAAGCCGAGCGTCTCCCAGTTTTTCGTCAACATAGACTTTTTTGTAAAAGTCGAGAACGCCGACAACACCTGGGTTGTCAGCAAGCCATTTGTTGCCGTCTGCATTAACGAACGGGGCATTGGCACCGAGGGCAAGCATGGTCCAGCCCTGCATCGTCGTGGCTTCGCCCATGGCGGTGCCCGCGTCAATCTGAAGCGGCGTAGTCTGGGCATCTGCTGCTTTGAGCTTCCGAGCTGTATCAAGAATGTCCTGCCAGCTCGTTGGCTGCCATGGGACTGGAATTCCGGCCTTGGCGAACACGTCCTTGCGGTAATAGATCACGCGGGTATCGGTCGTGGTAGCAAGGCCATAGCGCTGCCCCTTGTAACTCATCAGAGCTTGAAGACCTTCAGGCACTTGAGTCCAAGCATCCCAGCTGTCGACCCTATCTCCCGCGATCGCCTTTAGCGGCTTCAATAGTCCAGCTTCGACGAAATCTGGTATCCAAAAACCATCGAAGAAAAGGATATCGGAGCCGCCACCGACTTTGAGATCAAGCGCATGCTGTTGTTTTAGAGCTTCATCGCTGCCGCCGAACTCGACAAGCGTCACAACCACGTCACGACCGGCCGTCTTTTCCTGCGTTTCGAACGCGGGGAAAACGGAGTTCTTTAGCCAGTTTGCCATGCTGCTGCTGACGCCTCCGCTGACGCAGCGGCAGGTAATTGAGAGTTCAACCGGATCGGCCAGGGCACTTCCAAAAGTCGACAATCCGATGGCTGCGGCAAGCCCAATAGCAGCGCTGGTTTTTACTGCGAACTTCAAGTATTTCGTCATCGTTTCCTCCTCCTAGTTTTTGCTTCCTCGTCCCAAAATCAGTCGTCGCTCACGTGCTCGAACGAATTTTGAGCTCGTGATTGATCCAAGTGACGGGCTCCAACGGCCTGCACTCGATCAAATCCATCAACACCGTGACGGCGGCCGCTCCGAGCTGTTCGGGATGCAGCGCGACACTTGTTACCGGCGGATTGAAATATTGAGCGATGTCGTCGGCGGTGCTCGCGAGCGCGACATCTGTCGGCACCGCGCAGCCGCGGCGTTGAAGTTCATGCAGCGCACCGAGAGCGAGCATGTCGTCACCGGTGACAATGGCGTCAATCGAAATGCCGGAATTGAGCGCCTCGGCAAGAGCCATTTCGGCTCCGGAGGTCGAGGGCTGCGTGTCGATCCAACGCAGTTTTTCTTCATAAATCTGCTGCAAGCCGATGAAGCGGTCTTCAGCATAAGTGAGGTGGCGTGGGGCGAGAAACACTGGAGCGCGGCGCCCCCGCGCAACTAGATGCTCGGCCACTTCCCGGCCAAGCCGAACGTTGTCGGTATCAATGCGAACCAAAGAACTCTCGGCAACGGGCGGGCGGCCGACAACCACATGCGGAACATTTTCTTCGCGAAGGATTGCGTAGATATCTCGGTGCCCGGGACTGAAGAACACAAAGCCGTCAGCGGCGCGTTCTTTAGCGAGACGCTCAACGCGCTCGACCAGGGCCGCCTCTGTCGAGATTACGTTCATGCCAAGGCGGTAACCCCGCGCCTCAGCCGCCGCATCGGCGCCAACCAAGATACCACTGGTGAAACCACTCAAGTTCTGACCACCGGCGGGGATGACAAGGTCAAGCTTGCGACTCCTCCCCTCCGACATCGACCGGGCGGTATAGGAGCGCACGTATCCAATACGCGCTGCCGCTTCGAGGACAAGGCTGCGGGTTTCCGGCCTGACGCTAGACCGCCCATTGAGTGCCGCCGAAACAGTTCCGATCGACAAATTGAGCTCCTTGGCCAACTCTTTAATTGTTGTGTTTCGCCGCTGCATCCGCAAACCTATCAATCTGTTCAGGTTGAACCGGTTCAGATTTGAATTGAACCGGTTCAAATCTGCTGGCTTGAGGTATATTAGAATATCGAACATGGCAAGTGAAAAATTGTCTCTGCCCTGGAGTGCACGCCTGAGGGCGGACAGATATGGCTGCGCGATCGACTACCGGAAGACAGGATGATCCTGCTGAGACAGGGCAGCCGCCGGCCTGGGACCAGAAGCCCGGTTAGGGAGATAATTGAAAACCTGGAAACGCGCGATAATGCCCGAAAGACGCCTTCAGCGGCACATACGGCCGCCCTGCCCGTCCCGCTGGCAAAGGCCGATAGGATCCGCGCTGCTCTGTTCAATCGGAACCACCTGCCGCGCTAAATCAGGAGAGCGGCATTTTCGGTTCGGGTGGCAGCGCCGTTCACCTGCAAAATGTCTTGGTCACCGCGCATATCATGCGGACGAAGCCAGTCGGCTTCGAGGTGCCGGCAAAAATGAGCGTACCAGGCGCCGGCAGCAGCGCTGCCAGAGCCCGTTCGCGCGCGGTTTGACCGGTTAAAAGCCTCGTCTCGGAGGATCAGCATCGCGACGGCTAACGGCCGGGATCCGGGAAGCCTAGGCCCGGCAAGCCGCTCCGTTTGATTGAGGGTCGCACAGGGAGCGACCATTGGTACCTCGTCCCCTCACTTCCCCGCCCTGACCAGCGACCGAGCAATGTCGATGATGTCGTCACGGGCCGCCGTCGGATCGTCCTTGGACCAGGCGACCCCAAGCCCGATCCGGAAGTCGACGCCCCTCACCTTCCTCAGCTCGAAATTGCGGTTGGGAAGATCCAGCGTCCATTCCGGCGCAAAGCCGATGCCAAGACCGGCCGACACCAGTGACACCAGCGAGAAGGTGTCGTCGCAGCTGTAGGCAACGCTCTTCGACAGATCGTGCTCCTCGAATTTTTCCGTGAAGTAGCGCTCGGTATAACTAAGGTTCTGGCGCGAGAACGAGATGATCTTCCCCCTTCAGGTCCTCGATGCCGATCTCGCTTCGGGCAAGCAGTGTGCTGTTCTTTTCCACCGCCAGCAGATAGCTGCTTCTGTAATGGGCCTTTGTTCGTCAAGTCCCAGTGGGTCGTATCGTTAACTACCGCACAGTCGTTGACCCTGTTGCAGACCGAGGCGTGAAAAACTCGCCAACTCAAAGGACCTAACGCCCGAGTTGCAAAAAATCCTGTCCAAGAAAATGAGTGATTTCGCGCGCTTCGATATCCATGTTGATGAGGTGCTCATTGGCAAAGCTCCAAAGACGCTGCCTGTCACCTGGGACAACTCTACCTTTGGTGAACCCGAGGAGATGCTTACCGGACCTTTTCTGATCGGCCTGCGCAAGGCAACTTCTCAACTCCCGCCGTTGCGGGGCCCAAGCGCCACGGTTTTCCCCAATCCAGATCCCACCGCAATGACAGTCCTCCAGGCCCCCTGCTCGAACGCATTCATAATCGAAGTTGGAACGAATGAGGCAAACGCGATTCGCGGCATTTTGGACGCTCGTTAAAATGGGTTCGCGGCGCAGCGGTCCTCCTCTCTTGCGAGAGGTTGGAGAACCAAATGCGGCTCGATCTCACGATTTCAGTTGATACATTATGCGATCTTCGAGGCCCAAAAAGTGAACGTTCCGGCAACAGGCCGTCCAGGGCTCATGGGAGCACGATCGGTCCGCCCTAAGGCGCGTCCACGCTTAGACTAGGTCTGCGAACGGCAGCATTGCGCCGCCAAGTCGGACAGTTGGGCAAACTGTGTCTTCGCCTAGAACGGGCGTAGGAAGCTCCAATCAGTACCCTTATCGCTGTCATGCAAGTGGCCGGAGGCCGCACTGTCGTCCTCTGCATCAAGGCGCACTAGGCCGAACAATGGCCCGCCGCGCTGCAAAGCGAAACCGCACACGAGACGACCGTGTGCAGGTGACTACCTCCGACATCCGACCTGACGAGGAAACCGCCTGTGGGAATGACGGCCACATGTGGCTCGAACTCGGCCCGGAAGCCTTTCGATTTCTCGGAACTGACCTAAACATCAGAGCCACGGAGCATGGGATTGGGACATCGTCTGTGTGAAGAACAGCGTGTTCTTCACATCCTCATGCCTCTTCTTAATGGCGCTATTCAGGTCGGTTGCGTTGGCGTTCCAATGACGTTGCAGGAACTCCGGGCGACCGTCCAGGTCGTTCCCTTTCAACCAATAGACGGACCGACGATCGGCGCAAGATAACAGCAACTCGTACGCGGCGTAGGCATCGGCGGGGTCTTCTGCATTGAGATAAGCGTGATACCAATGCCGTGCCCACCGGTTATGGTCATATTGTTTGCGACTTTCCCCATACACATGGGCCAGCCACCCGCGCTCGGGCTTTCTCTTCGAAAAATCTTTCCAAACCGCGTCAAATTCCGGACTGACGTCTGCAAACCCCAGCAAGGTGTAGGCCCGGGCCATGTCTGCGGCTCGCCCTGTTGCCTCGCCGTCACGAATGACCCGTTCAAGCCACGTTGCATGGCCGAACTTCAGCGCGCTTCGCGCCGTAGCCGCCAAATCCTGATCCGTAGTTGCGGATGTGATGACACCCATCCGGACAGCATTCCATGTGTTGCCCGCGGGTGACCTCATCGGAATCTGCGACAGCTCTGGATTTTTGAACACGCCACTCGCCATCGCATTCATGACCTTGGCCCAAAATCGCTCTGCGAGCGGATCGCCGGCCTCGAAGAGAGCTTGGCAAAGCCAAATCAAAGGGAACTCACCCACGAAAAATGCGTGGTTAGGAATCTCCGGGGTCCGGTCAAGCCAATCTGCCAGCCAAGGGGAAAATGTGCTTCCACTACGCGACACCAGCGTCCGCATGGGTTCACCGTGCAATACCCAATGGTCCGCAATTGGTCCTGGTTTGACGACCGTGATCCCTTCAAGTGCGGCCCGAACGTATTGTTCGTATCCGGCCAAACCCGCCGGATCGTCCGGATTGCGCAAGAGTTGCAGGGCTACGACTTCCGGGTCCGCCCGATCCAGCAGTTCAGGGCGGCGCAATATCCCGCTGGCCGTGAGCAAAGCGCCAGAGCCGTAGGCCCGGTCGGCTCGGCTTAACTCACTTCGCGAAGCCCATCCGCTCGCGGCGACGGCCTCACATACCGCTCGATTTTCATTCTCGGACGCCAGTTCCCACGCAAGCTGCCTGACATCAGCGTCTTCATCCGTGAGAAGCGGAGCGAGCCTATCCAAGCGTTTCAGCGTCTCTCGATAAGCCCGCTTGCTGAGGTAGTAGAGGTCAATCAGTTTGCCCTGTCGCGTCTCCTTCTTGAGGAATTGCGAAAGATGGCGATGGAGGACTGCCTGATCGGCACGCGGCAATGCCTTGTCGAGCAAGGCGAGTTCATTGGCGTCAAGACATTTATCGTGGATGACCGTCAGTTGCTCCTCCGTCGGGGCGTCCCAAAGTAAAATTTCAAGCCGCCGGGCGCGCCACCAGACCAACTCCTTGTCGTCCTTGATCACGTCGCTCGCAACAACCTGGTCGATTGCATGGGCGAGTTTCTGGCGACCGTCAGCAGGGATCAATATGAGAACCCTACGGAGTGCGTTCAGAAGACCCCATAGCTGTTCGGCAGTTCGGCCATCCGCACTGTTCGCCGCCGCTGCTGCTACTGTCTTGAAGGCTTGACGATCAATCCGAGCCAGACGAGTCTTGTTGCGTGCAAAACAGAGGTCGGCATCACCGATTTGGCGGTGGTGCATCCAGAGCTGCGCCCCATCGACCATCTCGACCTGCTTGATTTCCGGAGGCGGTGATGAGGGATCGCAGGGATCAACCCAATGCTCGTGCTCCTGGGGCAGCGTCGGTTCTGACACTTCCAGGATATCGAGCTTTGCCTGGGCGGCAGGATCTCCGGCCGCTTCCAGCAGATACTTCGCGGCAGTTACTGCGACATGGTCGCCTACCGCGATCAGGCCGTCGATCAATTCATCCAGGACGGGACGAAAAGCGTCTTGATCTTCGTCGTTCAGCCTGAGAACCCAGCCGACCTCGTCAATGTGGCGAGGGACGCCCATAATAGCACGGCCCAGGCTCCAAGCGGCAAACGCCCGGGCAAACGGCCGTCGCGGCAGAAACGACAGGATCCCAAGTACCCGACGACTGAACCAACTGACGTCGCCATCCAGGCGCGGCTCTATGGGCGGCAATTCGGGCCGGGTGATCGCTTGCCATTTTTCGAGATTGGCCCTCGTCCGGGCCCGATTGTCTTTGGAACGCTGGGACTCGGGATTGACTTGCCCAAGAAAGCGTCCCTGATCCGGATCGGCCCAAATCCACCCAAGCCATCTTTCAGCCCGCTGCACCAAGTGATGGGCAACCTCGGGGAACCGATAGGCCTGTGCCATTCCCTTGATCAGAATCTCGTCCGTAAGGACGCCCGTGCCCCCGCGAGCCAACCACGTCTCTTCGGCGTTCTCGCAAATGAGATCGACATCTAGGCCGATCAGCCGCCAGTAAGCGTCAAAATCTGGCTGGTGAAAGTTTTGTTCGGCGAGCCAGCGTTTGAGGATGGCGCGCCTCGCCCCGCGTCCAACCTGCGGATCGAGTAGCGCAACCGTCGTGGCGGCGCGCAAGATTGCAACGCCAAGCTCTGCCCCTTGAACGGGTCAAGGAACTCGGCCACCGTGGTGCCAGTCTGCGCGTCCTCGGGAATGCCCTTCAATTCGTTCGCCAAGGTTAATCCTAGGACGAAAGGCGTCAATTTGGGGTTGACGCGAAACTGGTGCGGTTTCGACCCCACCTCCAGCCAACGTCCGGCAACGATTTCGCCCAGTGTCTCCGAAAGATCAGCTCGATCCCGCCCGCTGTCGCGTCCCAAGCGCTCCAGAAGGTCTTTTCGCGTGAAGAAAGAACCGTCGACGGAGCTTTTTAGGGCTTCTCCCAATTCCCCGACGAACGAGAGGAACTCGTCGTCGCCGATGGCAAGGGCCGCGCCGCGCCGCGACACCCGGTGCTTCCAGTCTTCATATGCGAGGCGCTCAGGCGTTACATCGCCGCTCGCGGCGAGTGCCTGATGCCGTGCAATGGCCAGCCGCGAAAGCCGCGGGACCTTCATCAGCGTCAACATAGGTTCTGCAAAACGCTCACGGGATAGGCCATTAGCAGCTAACACAAGATCAAGCTCGGGGTCGCTGAACGATCCGACCGGTACTTCCAGGGGCTCGGGGGTTAGCGGTGCCAGCTTTCGAAGATTGGCCCAGTGATCAGGCCAACAGGTCATCAAGACGACGACGCGGCGATCCCAACGCTCGTCATAGAGGGGTTGTAGGAACTCCGCCCAATCGGTCTTGGTCCAATTCTGGTTCAGCCCGTCGATCACGAGAATGAATTGCGGTCCGTCGGCCACCGCTTTCCGCCATTGCCCGACCCGTCGCCGCCAAAAGTCTACATCCCGGATGTCCAGTCGTGCCGTCAGTAGACGAACCATCATTTCCTCGGCCGTTTCATCGCGGACATCTTTGGCCGAAACAAAAATGGTCAACGGAAGGCTTCCACTTCCCGAGCTCCTTTCGACCCACCACGACAGAAAGGACCATGTCTTTCCCATGCCCTCATCGCCGACGAGGGCGCCAGGCGTGCGATTCTCGAACCATTTGTCCAGTTGGTCACTTAGACTCTTCCTCGGAACTCGCTTGTCCGCTTCAGCAAGGACATTGTGACCCCGGCCACCCAACCGGGAACCCGCGCTTTACTCGCTTGCCAAGCCACCTTGTATCCATGTGCGCATAGCTGCCACTGCTGCGGCGTATCCTATGTCCGGTACAATGAGGCGTTTACGTAGCCGTGCTCGCCCTTCTACGAAGGCGGGATGTGACTGTACCGCCAAGACTACGTCAGTCAGTTTGGCCACATGACCGAGATGGTGGTTAAGGGCCACTGGCGCAATGATGCAGATGACGGCTAGGTCAGGGATGGTCGCTCCTGATGGCCAATCGAGAACCATGGTCGAAAGCCCCTGAGATCGTCCCGTCTTCTCCAGCGCCTCCTGGTCGGTCGCCGAGATTTCCCTTGTTGCCGCCAATATCCACAAGTCCACAGGGTCGTCCTGAGACGCGGCATCAAGAACCTTAGCGCGCAATTCATCCAGCCCGAGCCGCGTGTTCTCGCCATACCGCTTTCCTTCGAGCCCGATCTTGAAGGTATTGGTGTTGACGGCCCGTACATCAGAGCCCCCTTGGGGGCCCGACTTGGCAAGGCGGAATGACTGGCCCGTAATCTCGGTCAGCACATCCCGCATCAACCCCTCAAAGCCTTCAGGCCCGGCGGCATCGAGTTGCCGGAGCGAGTCGGCCAGAATTTGTTTAGCCTCGTCAAACGTGAACATCGTCATGGATGCGCTCATTACAAGATCAGGGTGATGCAAACGCGAAGCGCGCAAGTCCCCCTACTGTTTGAAACAATTCTCGCGATGCCAGCGCAGGAAATGTGGATGCGGCCTCTCAAATGCCCGCGTCGGCACGATCGCCCGCCCGGTCTTGTTGATCAGTCCTAGAATGCTGTCTGGGTCGTTGGCATGCCTCGAGACTAGGATGTCGAGGTCATCGGAAAGGCTGATCAGGCCGCGATCGAACATCCAGTGCGCCGTGCCGGACAGAGCGATACCATTGGTCAGGATATCGGGCCCTTTCGCCTCAACCGGCCGTATGTGCGCTGCATCGACTTCGGCGCGTCCACCGCTGTTGATGAGCTTCAAGCCAGTGATTGCACAGCGCTTGTCGTAGGCCTGAACGACGAGGCGGCGGAACAACCGGTCACGAACAATCCGTGACGAGAGCTGTGTGACGCGGTTGCGCTCTTGCTCGAATACGAAGGGCGTTTGAACGCCTTCCCCCAGTCCTCCACCCGAGACCCTGGTGTCCAATTCCCCGGTCCGCGGCAACTCTGGCTCTTGCTCGTCAAGACCAATGCCTACGATACGGTTGAAGTCGGCGTTCGAAATAGGCCTTACCGCAGACTGTGCCCTGCCAGATATCTTGCCCTCTTCGTTTAGAACGCCGCGTTCGACCACACCTTCTGTTCCGCTGAAAGGAACCGGATTGATGAAGTCGAGATAGCTGCCCGGTTCGATGAGCGCGAGATACATGCCCGGCGCCTTTGGATCTGGGATGACCTCGGCCACCTTGGCGACAGCGAAATAGCCTCGCGTCGCCGCAACCTTGCGCGGCTCGTAGTAGACAATCCAATCGCCAAGGCAGGCCCGCACCCGTCCAAGATATTGGCTTGGAAACTGGTACTGTTCAGCCGGGCTGTCGTCGTAGATCGAATCTGAGCGATGAATGAAAACCCCGAATCCCATGACAGACGCTTAGCACAGCCTGAGCGTTTGCCGATACGATTTCACACGCATCTCTGTGTCGAATTTAGAGTTCGTTTACCACATGGCCTTAGCAGGCCACGCCCCGGCACCCGTGCCGATCAGCGATACGAATTCTGGATCTCATGAAAACCCAATCTGCTTCATCCCTTCATTTTCAGCGTAAGATTTTCGACTTCTGCGATGTCCGCGTCGCGCCACTTGTTTCCGGGCGGACCCTGGAGAACATCAAGCCCTATCTCTCTAGCTTGATCCTTTACCGCAAGTATCCGCCGACGCGGATGGGCCGTATCGACTGGCGATCCGTTTCTGACGCCTGCGGGTTGGAAGACGAGATGCCCCCCGCCCTCAAAAAGGGCCTGCAATCCGGGCTCGAAGCGATCATCCGCTGGATCGACCAGGAGCGACCGGTCGAGCACGACCGGCCCACGCCGACACCGCCGATCGAAAGGCCGCGCCGCGCGACCCGCGAACCTATCGTGAATGCGAGATCTTCGAGCGCACCACGACCAACACCGTCGACGCAGCCGAGGGCAAAGCCCGGGGTCCCACCGCGGGCGGTCGAGGAACACCCGGCGCCTCTCTTCGACTGGACTGAAAATCCGTCAGATTTCCAAGAAGCGCTGAACTACCACATGCGCCGACACGGTGACACGTACTGGCATCTTCACCGGGCAGTCGCCGGTGACCACCCGACCTTCGACAACAAGACGCTGCTCAGTTGGACGAACGGCACGCGCGTCCCAAGATCGACAGACAGCTTAGAGATCCTCACCCTCATTGAGCGACGGTATCGGCTCCCTGGCGGATACTTCAAAGAGCGGTTGCCACATCAATCGCGCTCCGCATCCGGACATGAGTTCGACAGTGACGTTAGCCCTGCAGAACGGCGGCGGCTTGCCTGGCACCTGCCCGATGACTTCAACAGTTTGCCCTTCAGCAAGCGCGAAGAAATCATCGCTTGGGTACGCCGCGTAATCATTTCCGGCACCACCGACTATCGACGCTTCCAGGCAGCCGCGATCCGGCAGCGATACGCCATTCGCTTTCCTGGCATCTCTTATGGAAGCTCGCTTTCGCCGCGGCTTGCATCGAACGATATGGAGTGGACTGGAGGATCCGATCATGCGGCGATTGAAGATCCGGACCTGCTTGCTGGCGTTGTCGATGCCCCTCCCCGGCTCGCGATGGAGATGGCAAACCTCGTACGCTTCAAGACGGCGACCCTGACGACGCTCGGGTTCCAGCGTAACGGTGTCTGGGGAGAGGAGACGGCTGCACAGAAGATTGAGCATCTGGGCCTCATGTTCGGCGCACTGGCAGCTTCACCAAAGAGCGCTGTCAAAGGCTATGGTGTGCCGCTCAGCCAGCTGACCTTTGGTCTGCTTGTCTTCCCCGGGATCTGGGATTGGTATCTGCAGTGGCGAGAAAGGCGCCGTGGCTTCTACACCAAATGGGAAGAAGACATGCTGAGCGTGCTTCTTGGCATGGTTCGGCCCGAAACGGGTTGGATGTGGCAGCATCCGGAACTCGTCCAGAACACCAAACCAATCCCCGGCCTGGTGACATCTGCAGAGATAGCTGCCGCTGAAAAGGACTGGCATGCGTCGTGTGACATCGTCTTCAAGCATGCGTCGCAACGCTCGAGGGAGATTCAGCGTGTCGCGCGTGTACACCGCGACCCCTTCGAGCCGATCATGGCCGTGCTCGAGGCTGACAGTCCGCTCGCCGAGTATCGCAAGATCACCGACGAAATCATCAGGCGAATGCCGGACAAGGATCGCTATCCGCGGCCAGCGGCGGAATCCGTTCGATCCTTCCTTATGCTGCGCCTTGGCCTCCATCTCGGTCTTCGCCAGAAGAACCTGAGGCAATTGCTTGTTTGCCCGCGAGGACGTTTCCCGACATCGGAGCGTCGTCTTGAAGACATGAAGCGTGGTGAGATCCGTTGGAGTGACCGCGATGGCGGTTGGGAAGTCCTTATCCCCTCCAACGCCTTCAAGAACGCAAACTCATCATTCTTCGGTTCGAAGCCGTTCCGTCTCGTGCTTCCGAACCTGCAGGACCTCTATCCCCATCTGAACGCCTATATCGAGCGTCATCGTGCCGTATTGCTCGCCGGCGCCGAAGATCCGGGCACCCTGTTCGTGAAGACAGTCAAAACCAAGACCAAAGATGCGTCTTACGACCAGACGACATTCTACGAGGCTTGGCGGACGGCGATTCAACGCTATGGCATTTACAATCCATATACCGGTCGCGGCGCCATCAAGGGCTTGCTTCCGCATGGTCCCCATAACGTCCGAGATGTCCTTGCGACGCATACCCTCAAGCAAACCGGATCCTACGAGCAGGCAAGCTACGCCATCCAGGACACGCCGGAGATGGTTGCCAACCATTACGGCCGCTTCTTGCCGCAGGACAAAGCGGCGCTTGCGGCCAGGATTTTGAATCAGGTATGGGAAGCAGCGTAGTCTCCGCAATCTTTCCCGACAACTTGATAGGTGTAGCACCCAGTGCTATATAAAGCGATGTCAGAACGGACTTTCAAAACGGCGTGGTTTTCCAAGGCAGCGAAGAAAGCGCGGATCTTCGACGAAGCCCTTTGCAAGGCGATTGAGCAAGTCGCACGCCGACAGGCAGACGATCTCGGTGGCGGCGTGTTCAAGAAGCGGCTCAACGATAACATGCACCGTTCGATCGTTCTGGCAAAAGCCGGTGAATATTGGGTGTTCGCCTATCTGTTCGCGAAGAAGGACCGCGCAAACATCGATGACGACGAGCTCATGGCTTTCCGGAAGCTCGCTGAACTCTATCGGCGCAAGACACAGGCCGAGCTTGATGCCGAAATCGGGACCGCGCCCTATTGGAGATTTGCAATGTCGACTAAGCGCAAGTTCAAGAGCGATGCCTTTGAGGCGATCCATAGCGCCGTCGAAGATATGTATGCGGCAGGCAGCATCGACAAGGAAACCATGAAAACCTTCGACGAGACTTGCCTGTCCGTCCCGCAGGAGCTGACGCCGGGTGAAATCAAGGCGCTGCGCGAGAACAACCATGTCAGCCAGCCAGTCTTCGCGCGCTACCTGAACACCAGCGAGTCGACCGTACAAAAGTGGGAAACCGGTGCTAAGAGGCCGAGCGGGCCCGCACTGAAGTTGCTCTCGATCGTGCAAAAGCATGGTCTCGATATGCTGTCTTAGAAGGACGCTGCCACCTTCGACCCCAAGCGGGCATCAGTGGTGCAGAGACGACAGATTTGCGACTTGATTGCGGTCATTCGGGCCGCTTCGAAGAATTCCTCAAGCTTCCTCGTCAGACTTGATGGCTTTACGGTGACTTGGTCCCAAGCCTCCGCCGCACCACGTCGATTACTCGTTCGCCGACAAGCCCCAGGTAAACAAGGGGGATCTCGTTAATTGCGTCTCGTCACGCGCCAGAAAATCCGCGCGCGTATTCGGCCTTGACACTCAACTACAGCGCGATTACGGGCTTTGCAGTAAGACGATGCAAAAAGCGTCGCCCAGACGGAATATGGCCGTGGCAAAAGCAACGTTAGACACCAAAAAACTGACCCCCTTTCTTGCGCCGGCCTTGTTGGACAGCTCCGACAAATCCGCCGACGCGGTCCTGCGTGATAGGCTCGGAAAGGCGGCGAGGGCGAAGATTAAAGGGTCTGACGGCGTCGCTCGTCGTGTGATCAGCGACGGCGATGATCAGGTGCGCGACTTCTATCTTCGGACTATTATCTATGAAGAAGTGCGTTCGCCGGCATGGGCCCCGGCGAATACTCTAACTGATAAAACTCATCAATTCATCATCATCGCCGTTCAAGGCGCGCGGGCGGCCTTGAATGCTTCGGACGGCGCGATGCGTGACCGCATTTTGAAGGGCTTGAAACTCGCCCGGCCCGTACCGCGCGCTATCATCGAATCCTTTGTCGGCGACGAGGCGTCGGTCCTGCATCTTAGCGGCGTCCACACCCCAACCGCGGTCAAGCCTAACAGCAAGTCACTGACCGGATCGGCTCTGGAACATGCCCTAGATCCCCTCGGCGACCAGACCTTCGTCCTCTCGGCTGTAAGGAGTCGGCCGAGCGTACCGGGGCTAACGGACGCCAAAAATCGCCCGGTCTCGATTGGCGCCGCTCCCAGCAGCGGACGAATCTGGATTGGACGCCAGAAGTCTCTAGACGAGTTCGTGGAAACGATGGAGCGCGTCTTCCTCCACGCGCAAACGGCACCAGCCTCGCCGCGCTTTGCAATGCTGGCTCAGCAGATCACCGATGTATCGGCTGTACAGGACGCCTACGAGATCAGCGTGACACCCAAGGATCTTCTCTCTGAAGACGTAGTCGACCCGGCCGACTACGCCTTCGCTCGTAAATGGGCCTATGACGCGACCTTCGAAGTAATTCCCCCTGCCAAAGGAGCGGCATCGGGGCTTTCGTTCACGGTCGAATGCACCCTTCTGGGCGTGGCTCTGGGGCAGGCGGACATCGCGGTGACCTTTACCGACGGCGTTGTGGGGCTGGCATTGACCTGGAAGAACCCCGCGGCGTCCAGCACGGTAGACCACCAAGAGTGCCGACGAGCGCTGACCGATGTGGACATGGTCAAGATCCACTACGAAAGCGGTCACGCGATTGCGCAGGGTCGTTGCTATTCTAGCCAGTACACGGATCAGCCGTTTGATTGGACATTCCAGTCTTTCCAAGGCTTCGATGTGGAGAAGGAGAAGCCGGCCCTCGTTAAAGGGCAGTCGCTGGCGAGCGCGATCGGCGTGAACGGGGACAACTCGCTGTTCGCATTCGTCTTGGAAAAAGTGTTCGTTGACGCCGCTGGACGGCCGGCAGGTTGGCTCGCGTGCGACGATGGATCGATGGAACTGGCCGACTTTATCCACCTTGATCCCACGAAGAAGGTCGTCACACTGGTTCATGTGAAGGCCTCCGGCAGCGCAAAGGTCAATCGCCAGGCCTCGGTCTCTGATTTCGAGATTGTAGTTTCGCAGGCCGTCAAAAACCTGCGCCACCTCGAGCGCCGCCCCTTGGGGACGGAGTTGACCAAGGGTAAGGGCAAGAAGATCGGCTCGGCGGTTTGGAAGGATGGCGTCCGGCAGAAGAACCGCGACGACTTCATCAAGGCCATCGAGCAGCTTCCTGATCGTTACAAGAAAGTCGCTATGGTAGTTCAGCCTCGACTGACGCAGTCCGAAGTCACAGCCTGTGAAGCCCTCACGAACGGCAGTAACAGGCTGCTTCGGATGAAGCAGCTGAGCACCCTGCTCTTGGCATCTCGCCTCTCAGCCATGGCCTGTGGCGCCGAGTTGTACGCTGTGGTGGACATTTAGTTGGCAAAGTCACCATTACTAACCCGCTGAGACCCCAGCGGCCACTGCGCGTGCGCCGGAGAACTCTCTCGGGTGCTGAGCCGGTTCTATGCCGGAATCTCGAGCAAAAAGGCCGAGTTGTTGAAGGGACTCGAACTGCCGACCCTTTTGATATAAGAGCTATCTCTATGAAATTGTATAGGATATCGGCTTTGCCTGCAGGGAATATCTGATTTGAGGCCGTGAGCGGACTGGCTGTTTTGGCGCTAGGAACGAGATACACAAGTAATTCTTGCTGGTTCTTCAATATAATCGAAAAATTGATTCTTTCGGTAGCACCCTCAAATGACCCTCGACGGATTCCTAACCTTCCTTGGACTAGCCGCTGCTGTCTTCGCGATTATTCCGCCAGTTGCGAGGTTACGGATCCGCTTGCAGCTTGTTCCGCAAGCCATCTTGGCGGGCGCGGCATTAGTACTCGCCCTCTACTTCGAGTTTTTTCAGTTTGTCTCCCAGCCTTGCCTACCGGCTTTTCGGATGGTCTGCGACGGGCTCGTAATCCAGCCCGGCGCCGCCTTTACACCCGCGATGGCCGCGTTTCTCGTTGTTTTGGTCTGGATGTTACTCGCCTGCTTGGTGGCGATATGCCTTCCACCAAGCCAGCGATCGATCCGCGCAATGGCAGATCTCGTCGAGCAGTTGTTTCATCAGCAGCGCTATGGTGAGGCGGTGGACTTCGTCCTTCCGCATCTGGGCTTCTTGGAGCGCGCCCAAAACCGCAAGCTCTGGAATCAAAAATCGAAAGACTGGCTCACCGGCAAGCGCATCCCCGATCTTGAGGAATGGCTAAGTAATCCCGAACGCGCGGAGAGGAAGCGAAGGTGGCTGAGGCCGTTTCGGGTATTATCGAGGGGCATTTCAGGGGGGGAACATGCGCAGGAGCACGCCGAGCGAATCTTGAATTCCCTCTACCTGAGCCGGCAATTCATGGACTACGCTGCCCTTCAGCGGCCTAGTGTTACAGCGGTGCTCCTGACGCTCGATGCCCATCAGCGTTTTGACTTCTCCAATCGACTTTTGGCCAGCCTGGCTTCGTCGCCAGGAAGCCGCCTGTATGAGGAAGTTGAACGAAACGCCAAATATGAAGGCCTCGGCGACAATCTCGTGGTCGGCCACAATTTCATCCTGCGAGCGTATTTCTTGGACGCAAGCGTGGCCGAGACCCTTGCGGCCTGGAAGCCCATCGGCGATTTCGTGATCGATTATATTAGGAGTGATGACGCCGTCGTTCGAGCAAAGCTCAACGGAAAAAGCGATGGTTTCGACCAACGAAGGTGGCGAGATCCGGTTGCTTTTGCCATTGCCTATTTCGACTTGATGATCCGTTCGGCGTTCAGTCAGGACATCAAGGATCACATGTGGCTGGCCTACCTGGATCACTTCGTGGACGAGCTCGTCGAAATCTTCGATGCCACCGGTCCTGAGACCGATCAGGGTGACGAATTCCCAACTTGGAATGCTCATCTGATCTATGAATGTATCGACACCTTGGGACACTGGGTTCAGTTTACTCGCAAGGCGCCGGCGGGATCGGTTCATCGTAGTTTTCCGGGAAGCCTCCACCAGGGATCGGCGGGCATTCCGGCGAATGCGGCACGCAGTCTTGGCACGTGCCTCTACCATGTCCTCCAATCCCACCGTGTCGGCGATACGTTTGCAATGTATTTGGTCGAATGCGTCTTGAGGGACATCAGGTATCTCGTCCAGCCTGGGGACGAGGAAGCTCGGAAGTTCCTCATCCGTTCAATTGTCACGGGCGGCGGCCGCGACAATGAACATGATTATGGGGCAAGGCTGGCACACCTACTGGGTGGCATCGATTATATCCTTCTGAATGATGTCCCGGATTTTCTCGCTGCAGCGAGGGTTGCCCACCCCCGAGCAGAATTTCCCGATTGATAGGCTTATGCCAATCTCGGCAATGCAGGAGACGATGTCGATGTAATTGTTGAGCCTTGCCGATTGCGACGCTTGCGGCCCAGACATTGTTGCATCTTTGTGGGGAGGTGCGCTTGCAGCCGCGAAAAGGACCGAGGACGAGATCGGAATCGAGAACCTCGGACCGTGGGCGATTTCGAATGGAGCATGATCAACGGAAAGCTCTCGGCTTTACGTTGGGTCACGGGTGATGAGTGGGACATGCTCGGCACCTAGCCTGTCAATGCGCACCGTGCCGCCTCACGGGTGAGTGCCCGAAGCAGATCGGCTAGATCGAGGATAATCTGGTCATCCTCTTTGCTGGAATAAGGTGAAACGAGCTTGCCGTGCATCACGCTGTTACGAATTTTAATCCAGGACTTGACATGGGCGCCGGTCCCTACCCCCTGGTCCGCCAGCATATAAAGCGCCCGCTGCACGGAAACCCCATCCGCTCTTTTCACCGCGGATAGGGCCGCATCTCTTATCCTCGATGCGCCTTGCCACTCTTCGATGTGCGCGACCAGGGAATCGATGGCCGCCTGATCGGCATCGGTTCTGAGCGTCCCTTCAGGAACCAAACGACGCGCCAGGCCTTCGATGCTGCTGGCCAGCGTCAATGCCATCACCCGTCTGGAACCCTGCGCGGATTGGATGACTTCCTCGTAGAACGTCGTGATCGTATGGCTTTCCCATTCTGCGTCGCGCGCGATCAGCGTCAGGAGGCCGGCGTAAAGAGCAAAGAAATCGCCGTCGTTCGTAAAATGGTCGTCACCGTTCCACAAAGCGGTCCATGTCGAATCTGCAGTCCAGGCGGGAGACTGTCGCACCCAGAGCATCGACCGCCCGTCCGGAAACCGACGCTCGACCAGACGCGGAAACACCAACTGTCCGAAAAGAATCCGGAGCGGTTCCCCGAACCAGTTCTCCGCGTTGTGCGCGGGCAGAGCCGTGCTGCTACCAGCCGAGATCGAAAGCACGTTGGTTTCGCTGTCGAACGCGAACCCGACCGGTACGCCAAGAGCTTCGATGGTGCGAATGGCTTGTAATCCGCCCTTCCCGTCGTCGCTTTGCACAAAGCGACGGAAAATGATCGAGGCGCTATGATTTCGGGGAATGAGAAAGCGGGCTTCGGCGCTGCCTTCCCCCATCGCAGGCCCCTGAACGCCGGCGCTCAGACTTTGAACCGTGCCTTGAAGCACCCATTGATCGCCATCCGGATCTACATCGGGCACCGTCCAGCCGCCCATCCATTCTGTTCCGTCCGCGTCGGTCATTACGAGACGGAACCTGTTGAGAGGGTCGTACGGCTCATCCCGCTCCCGATTGAGAGCTTGTAGGCTATGCTTCAGATCGACAGGCAGCCCCGTCATGCGATAGCGGAATTCCCGGTCGGACACGATCTCGAACTCGCCTTCCCCCTCCGCCAAGGGCGGTTCGAAGTCCCGGGCTAAGAGCGTCATTTTCGGGGCACGGATCGTGACAGGGCCCTGCAGATAGGGGTTCAGGCGATCGATTTGTGACATCGGGATTAGCGCGTTTCTGATGAAGTGGAATAGTTCTTAAACTCTGCGATCGTAGGTCTTGGTTCTTTAAGACGACGCCCGTCTTCCTCCATTTGTGGTCGATCAGCGTGGCATGGTTGGCGCAAAGCCCGATGGCGTTGTCGCGGTTGCTCATCCTATCAGGATTCCCCGGCTTTCGCTTCCTTGGGCGGCTGATGCAGCACGATCGGTTCCGCCGGATATACCTGCTGAAACCGGCAATGCGTCTGGCACCATTCGGCGGCAGGAGGGGACAGCCAGCCGGTCATCTCCATCATGCTGTCGTGACGCTTCGGCAGGTTCCACATGATGACAGGCTCGTGATGGGCGATGCGATTGCGCAGGCTGCGGACTTGCGCCAGCGGGCCCGAGAAATCCTTTCTTCGCAGCCCCTTTCCGTCTGGCTTACGGCCGATCTTGTGCAGCGTCGTCTGCCACAACGTTTCATAGTCCTTGCCGAACATGGCGGTCCAGAAGCTGAACGTCAACGCCGCGACGACCCGGCCGGGCGTCGGCTCCTTCTTGGCTTCCTCAATGTCCTGAATCGCCTTGGCGAGCTGTTCGGGCTGCCATTCGCCGAGCAGCAATCCCGGTTCGTGAAACCAGCTTTCATTGACCGCTTCGGTCATGACTGCATGAATTCGGTTGCGCAGCGCCACTTCAAGCATCTGCAGCGGCGTATAAAGGCTTTCCGAAATCAACGTATTGAGCGTATATAGCTCAATAGCACGGCTACGGTCGCCGTTCGCCCAGTCGAGGTAACGGCCAAACCGCTCCAGGGAAAGCGCCATTTCCAGCGCATCATAGGAAACTGGCTTCCCTACTTCCCCTTGCATTTTTTCCCCACCTCTTCTATATCGGTAATCGTACACCCCGGTACCGTCTCTGCCCTAGGCATGCGGCCGGGGTAATTTTTTGCCCTAATCACTTGACGTGCTTCGGAATTTGCAAAGCTGCCTTGGCTTCCTTCCGCTGCTTCTTTTCAGCCGCGAATTCCGGCTCAAGCGCCTGGATCTTCGTCACCAGGCCGTCGAGGTGGTAGATATTGCTGTTCCAGTCTCCGGCAGCCGTCTTGCGCATTTCGCGCCTGATATAGCCGGCCTTCTCCAGGGCGCGCATATTGTTCTGGATGGTTTTCTCGGTGACATCCATGCGTTTCGCCAGCTCCTTTTTGGCCGGAAACGGCTTGCGCGTCGGCTCGTGCCAGTAATCCAGGAGCTGGATGATGATGTTCATCTGCATCGCGTTGATGCCGAGGCGCCGCTGTGCCTGGATCAAGATGGAGGGGATGCCCGCATAGCCGTGACTATAAACAGCCTTGCCCCAGATGCGCTCCGTAGAGGACGACTTCTTGGCTGCGGGCTTTGGAAAATTGATGACTTCTGCATCGGTAGGGGTTGCGCTCATGTTGGTTTAAATCTCCTTCGGTTGCAAAGAAGATACGCAGGCGCATACCAGCTTTCAATGAGGCGGGCTGTCGGGGGTATGGAAAACGCAGGGGCTACCCCTATCTGCGTTAATTGTGCTGTGTCCACCACTAAAGCTATATGGTTCACGATGCTTTACTGGTCGGATTTCGCCCCTACCTTGGGAAGCCTCGTTCCCGACGGGTGGGGTTGCTAGTTTCCATACTTAAGCATCCTTTTTTGTACCGCGAAGCGGTTGTAACATGCTCGAACACCAATCGGAACGGAAAATACGCCCTGTTCCAATCCAATTCGACCGATTCAAAGCGATGCACTCGCGCCGCTTCACGCTGCAGTGGTTCTCATCTTCTGAAGACGCTCGTGTTCCTCGATGAGATAGGTGATGTAGCTCCGGATCAGATTGCAATACAGTCGCGCCTCATTCTGCTGGATGGCGACCCCGGCCTTGAGATCCATACCGTGACGTACGCCGCCGCCGGTTGGCGAGGACAGATAGCCGTGCAGTTTCGTCATCCAGTCAAGGATCTGCTCCTGAGACGTGCCGCGATTGCCGGATCTCATTTCGCCGACTATCTTGTTGAAATATTTCCCCTGAACTGTGCGATCACTCGTGCCGGTTCCCCGGAACACGGTCGCAACAGACTCCAGAAGCCAGAGGATTTCAGAAACCGCCTGGCGGCTTTTCCCTTCTCCGAGGAGCCGGTTCGAATCCTCGAGCGATGCTTCAATCAGCTCCCGCGCCTGCGCGTCGAGGGAAGGTGCGGCGTCGGGCACGGAAATCGGTGGGGCCAGCGGGTTTGTGGCGACCAGATGGGGCGGTTCGATCCGATAGCCCGCGCCGTGTTCCGCAAGTACGCGATTGATCATCGCCACGTCGGGCACGCCCAGGCCGTCATCAGCGCACTCCATGCAGACCGTATAAAACGCCTCGATGAACAGTGGCGCGTTGTCTTCCGCCCGGCGCATTGCGCTATCCATATCGGACCACGCCCAGCTAAGGCTGCTGCTGTTCCCCGAACCGCCGAACGCTTCCTTAAAGCGTTCGACGATCCCCCAGGTATTTCCCTGAGAGCCGATTTTTTCGATGAAATCATAGAATGCGCGCGACAGCGTCGCCGGCGCCGGTCCAGGGCTGGAAAACCGCCATGCAGGGTCAAATTTAAGCATCAAGCGCTCCTAGTCTTCCGCCAGCCAGCGAGCATAAGCCCGCACGTCGATCATCGGTACGGTTCCGATCTCCTGCAGCCGGGCGATCAGCTCCAACAGAAAGCCGGTGACGGACTTGCTGTTGAGCGTCACCGCCGTAACGCCGTCGGCGTTGCGGCCGAACCAGCCGTGCGCCGCCACGCAGCCGATATCGAGCAGACTTTCATCCGGTGCGCTGTCGAGCAGGTCCGTCATGGTTTTGCCCATCGGCGGGCTCCACTCGCTTTCGAACGTCAGGATGCCACCGAGAATCCAGTGCCGCTTCTTTGGTTCCGACTTCCCGCCGAGCCACGTCACCGCCAGGCTGGTGCGGTCGAGCTTACGGACGCTCGCCGCCTTGTCGCGGGCATATCCCACATAAGTCGCGTTCAGCGTCTGCTTGGCCTCAAATACGGCATAGACGCTTTCGGCCGGAATGATTTTGATGCCGTGCATCTCGAAAATCAGCGGCGTGTATTGCCGGTCGTAAATGACGACGTCGATCTGCTGACTGAACGTGCCGTGATTGTCCACGATATGGGCGGTGTCTACCTGATACCGCTTCGGCAGATAGGTATCCAGCAAATCGACCCAAACGGCTTCGCTGGCGTCGCCTTTCGTGCCCGAATGGGCGAACGACCTGCGCGCCCGGTTCAGGTCCTCCTGCACCTTGTCGTGCAGCCCGGCCAGTAATTCCTGCAGCGACCACCCACTCATGTGACAAACTGCTCCCAACTACCACTAAGCGCCTGCCCCGCGGCTGCGCTGATCCTCTGTTTTTCCGCAGCCGTCAGATCGTCCGAAATCACGTTGTTGGTGTTGGCCGGATCGACAAACCGCGCATTCGAAAATGTGTCGCGCAGATAGGTGAGGCACGCGACGATCCGATCGCTCAAGGTCGGGTAATTCGTATTGCTCAGCGCCACGATGACGGCCAGCTCAATGTAGAAGGACAGAAAATCCAGCCCTTTCTGGTCTCGCCACAGCTTGATGAGGCGCGACTCCTGCTGCCGGGCGCCCGCCCAGACAGTCGTGATATGCGTCTGGACGTTGGTTTTGGTCCATGTGCTGGCCTTGCGCCGATAAAGGCTGTGATCGTTCGACAAGGCGTTCTGCCGCTTGGCCGGGACCAGGTCCACGTCGTAGCCGCCGACCCTGATGTTTATGGAAACGTCCTGTCGTTTCGGCGCGTATCCCACCCCTGCGAGCTTGGCGAACAGCTTGTCGTATATCTCCTGGAGCGTATCAGGCGTGTTCTCCGACAGCGAGATGAACAGGTCGATATCCGTGCCGCTGTGGTTGGCTGTTCCCTTGGAAAATGATCCACTCGCGCTAATCGAAATCAGGTTGCCTTTCGCCCACTCGCCAACCAGCGGCGCCAGGATCCCCTGAACACCCCGCACCGGCGAATATGGCCCGGTATCGACGGCCTCGCGGGCCAATATTCCCTGCAAATAGGCGTCGCTCATGCGTGTGGGTCAGTTCCTTGAAGATGGGCGAGTGTAACGTCACATTTTACACAATATCTCGCAAGAAGCCTTTTCGTGGCCGATTTCAGATCAGGACAGGCAGTGAGCAACGTGGACCGTTCCACGCCCGTCGTCCAAAATTAGGCGGTATGAGCTGGATTACTGCGTTTGGGACATCGCAGAACTTGACGCACGGCCGAAATGGACGACGCGAAGTCATTGGACAGATCCATTGCAAATTTCGGGACATTTCCGAAGACCATAGCTTTCAAAGGTCTTGATGGCGAAAAGACGAGCCCTCGTTTGCCAGCCCCAAAAGCCGCCTGCGATCGATGAATGCGCCGAATACACCGCCCAGCGTTGCCGGATAAATTCTTATGCCGCCGATATTTCGGATGGTATGCAGGCCCACGATTCAGGTCCGTCCGTGGCGCCAGGGCGGGAGCTTTCCACGCTTCCCGCGCTCGCCCGTCCAGATCGGCGTTGGTGCGTGTCAGCTAAAACTTTGCTAGAATAAGTCGCATGAGTCACGATGAATATTTGGACGTTTTTATAGGCGACCCAATCGCGCACCGCTCAGAAGTAAAGCTTCTCAGAGCTTTGAGTAAATTCTCCAACGAACACAAACAGCCACTTCTGGTATTCGCCAATTTTGAGCTTTTAGGCCGGCAGTTCGACTTCGTTGTCATCACAGCTGCCCGCGTTGTCGTTACGGAGGTCAAGTCAAGCGCCTTGCCGGTGCGCGGCGATATCGAGGGCACGTGGGAGTACGCGACGGCCGACGGCAGTTGGGCTTCCGTCACCAATGGCTACAAGCAGGCTCTCCAGCGGAAGAACATCCTCCGTGATGCCATGGGGCGCTTGCCGGAAAGATTTCATCCAGAGGCACACGTCGTTTTCAGCGATAACATTCCTGAAGGGTCCGATCTCACGCCCGGAAACTTCAAGGTGCATGTTGGCGGTTTGCCGGACTTTCTTGCAGCTCTTTCTCTGGAGGACGGCAATCCCTGGTCTCTTGAGGAGTGGAGGCGATGGGCTGAACGTCAGCGCCTCAGGCGGGTGCCCTTAATCGAGGCATTCGACAATGCGCCGGCCGAACTCATGGGGCGGTATCGAGATGCTCTCGTCAGGGACTATCAGCCGCAGGCCGATGGCTGGATCGCCGCCAGCGATCAGCAACGTGATGCCATTGCGTCTGCACTGGTTGGGGGAAGTGCGGGAGTATTCGTCACAGGCCCTTCAGGATGCGGCAAGACCCTGATGGCGAAGGCGGCTGCGGTACATCTCGCGCGGGATGGTGCAGTAGTCCTGTTTGTGCAGGCAAAAGACATTTCGGAATCGCTTGCCGATGCTCTGAAAACCGAAATTGCGCTCGTGGCGGATATCCCCTTGGCCTCGCTGCTAAAAGCTGTCCGGCAGACGTCTGGGCGTGCGTGCATCTTTCTTGACGGCATAAACGAGCTACCCGGCGCCCTTTTCGAAAAAACGCTACGCGGATTGAGAATCCTTGCTAGGAGATACGGAGCGCAGCTGGTCGTTACCAGCCAGGGCAAGAGACCCGTCATTCTGGAAGGACTGGCACTGATCGCAGTGAGTGAACCGGATAATGACCTGAAGAACAGGATCGCGACATCTGCAGCAGCCTCCTCTCTGTCCGGCGAGGCGAAGAAGGTTCTCGCTGGGGTGCGAAGCGGCCTCGAGGCGAGGATGGTGGCCGAACTTCAAGACGTGCTAGGTCCCGATGCCACGAGAAGCAGCCTTGTTGATCAAATCATCCGCAAACGCTTGGGAGAGAAAACAAGAACCTGCTACGCCGGCCTGAGATCCTTTGCCCTTCAGCTCTTTGGTCAGTTCTCTTATTCAGTCACCGAGACGGCATTCGACGATATCATGATCGCGAACGGCCTTAGCGATGAGCAGTGCGAGATAATGCTTTCGTCCGGCCTGCTCGAACGTCGCGCTGGACGCATCTCTTTCTTCCACGAAATGTTCCTGTTTGGCTGCGCCGCGCAGGCTTATGCACAGCTTGCCCGTTCGGAAACAGGCGCAGTCTCGCAAACGCTGAATACCGCCTTTGCCGAGGCCTTGGCACCGGATGTCTTGGCGGCAGTCGACGACGAGACAACAGCCTGTGAAATTCTGGGCTCCCTGACAAGCGCCGATATTTTAGCAAAATGCGCTATGGGCGAATCCGGCGCGATAGCCAGGTCGGCGTCCCGAAAGATTTTAGCCCAAGCCGCTTCCCGGATACTTTCCGACATTGAAAACCTGCGTTTGGCGCTTCGTGTGAGCGAGGAGAAGGTCAGTGTTGAGTGGGAGCAACTGCCGGACTACAGCAAAGAAGAGATTGCTCAGTTCTGCGGTTTGGGCGTTGCTGCGAAATACGGCGCTACGGTCGAGGAGTACCTGAAGCTATGCCGCGTTATGGATGGTCGGCTTCTCTTGGAGCGCAAACGGCTGGACGATGATGCCCGACGATACAATGTTGGGCTTCGAAGCGCGAGCTTCGGACTTGCATATCTCGGCCTATACTCCGGTTGGAAATCGAGTTTCCGGCTGATGGTTGGCGGCGCCCAATCGTTCTGGGAAGACATTGGACAAAGCGATGTAATGCGCTCCAAACACTTGATGGATTTGACATCAGGCGAACTGCATTTCGTCGTAGAGCATCGGCATTCCCTGTATGCTGGAGATGAGTCGTCGTTCTGCGAGCAGCTCGCCGAGGTGATTACGGCGAGGTTCCGGCGCGAGCCATATCATGTGCAGCTCGCCATCCTCCACGCGGCAGGGTTTGTGCGCCGCGCCTCGGACGCGGCGCTTGCCAGACTGACCGAAGCGCTCCAGCAACTCGAGCCGAATGATTTTCACTTATTTATAAGCACCAGCATCATTGAGGCGCTGAAGCTTTTGGGCGCTCTTGACGAGGAGGCGGAGGAGGCGCGGGAAGGGATAGGAGACCAGCTTCGCGCCGCGCTGAACGGCGAAGACGATGAAGATACCTTCGAGCAGGCGTTGTCGATCTACGTTGCCCAGTTCGACCACCCCTTCGACGGCATATATTGCGAGGAGGTCAACGGCCTTTCGGATATCGAGAAGAAGCGGTTGGTCACCCGTGCTTTTCGGGCTGATAGCGTTCGTCACTCCCTGTCGCTCAAATGGCTGGCGACCGCGGTGGCAGATGAAGATGACCCTTCGGATGCGCCACTGTTCGTTCGCTATGCGCGCTATCCGGAAATAAATCCGCACTGGCAGGACGAAATCGCGGTTTTTGTTCTAGCGACGAGGTTTCTAGCGAGACACGGAGTCGAATTGCCTGAAACGCCCACGGATGACGATCGCCAGCAATGTTTCGTACGCCTCCGTGACATCGTAAGGTATGCTGAAATTCGTTCGGAGGCTGCCTTATCTGCTGCAGCTGCTGCCTGGGAAGCGTTGCTGCTTATACCTGCTCCGATCGTTATTAGTTGTCTGCATGACGTCATTCTGGAGGGACTTGAGCAGCGCTCGCCGATGTCTGAGTCAAGAAGCTATGGATCGGTAGAAATTTCTCGTCTTTTTCAGGCGCAATTAGTGAAAATCGCACGGCAGTTCCTGCCTCTGGGCACTCCTGCATTAGACAGTCACGGGGGCAAAGATGAGCGCGCCACAACATGGGCAGTCAGCCTCGTCGGGGAGCTGGGCGACAGGAGCGATTTGGGAATGCTGCGAATTCTTCTCAATCAACCAGACTTCGCGCGATCGGCGACTGCTGCCATTCGCCAGATCGAAATGCGCTGCTAGGTTTCTGACCTTACCACTAGTCGCTATCCCCACACGGCCGAGGTCGTGCAACAATACGATGGGCGGTTTCCTACCGCCGGTTAGGACGCCACTGGCTGCGCGGACACTTGACCAAACTTTGAACGGGCCCGCAGGCCGAAAGCCGCTTTTCTCCGACGCGACAAGCGGCTTGCCGCGCCCGTCCCTTGATCCGAACGGATGGCGATGTCATGGGGCGAGAACAGACAGAAGCGGCCCGGAACGGGCTTCATAATCGGGTGCGTGGGCGCCCGTAGGACAAGCGATCGTAACCGGTATCGGCGGAGACGGCCGAATGGTCGGCTCCGTGCCATCGGCATAAAGCGTGTGAAGGTGATCCGGCGGCCTGGTCCTATTTACAGTCTTGACACCCATCGATCACTTCGGACCAAATCGGTCTACAAAGACACCGAGGCCCAGCGAGAATTAGTGAATAAAACTGGTGAAATTCTTGTCGCAAACCGACCGGTTTGCCTGAAACCTCAATGTTCGCCCACCCAGCTTAACCGCAGTTCAACCCACAACGCATAGCTTGCGCCGACATAGTCGTATTGATTTATCGAGGTTGCAGTGTCTGACAAAGCACAGGGACAATTCCGAAAGAAGATGGCGCACGTCGCCGACTTCATGATCAGTCTGATCGGGCCATCGGTCATTCCATTGCTGCGGGTAGACGATTATCACGCATATCTGGTGGGTACCGGGACGCTACTTACCATCGATCAAAGACTTCACATTATAACGTGTAAACACGTCGCTGATGACGGTGGAGCTGTGTTTGGGTTCCAAAATACCGAAAAGCTCTACAGGTCAGCTTACGACTACATAGAAGCAGACGGCGCATTGGATTGCGCGGTTTTGCCAGTTCAGCAAGAGGCTTGGCTTGATACCATTCATGGGTCTGAGCCAATCGAGTTCGAAACGTTATTTGCGGAGAAACACGACCCTGTGCGGGGAGAAGTGTTTTTCTTGCAGGGGTACAGCCAAGAAAATTCTGCGGCATGGGATGGTATTATCGATACGAAGCCGACCGGATTTTGTACGCAAATCAACGAGAAGTTCATCTCGGAAGACAACTTCTTCTATTTGAACTTTGAAATGAGTGACAGCCATTTTACACCTGGGACGCCGCGGGAAACAAGGGCGAACACCAGGAAGGAGCAAGCCTATGGTCTGAGCGGATCGCTCGTCTGGGACACCGGCATGGTGCGCGCCGAAATGACCGGAAGGGAATGGGATCCCTCCTACGCCCGCGTGACGGGCCTAGCGGAGCGATGGGACATGCCAAATCATCAACTGGTCATCAGACGGATTGAGTTCGTGCGCCGATGGATATGGGATGTCGCAAAATAACAGGATGAGCAAAGGGCGACCGCCCGTTTCCAACTTCCTGCAATCGAAGAAATCAGCATAGCGCCGACCGCTGGCCAGGATTTCGGGAATTCGCCCGCGCGAGGGACGGAAGACGGGCAGCCTCAGGAGCTTCACGGCATGCATATTTCGTGCTGTTCTTAACAACCCAATTCATATCTGGTCGTGTCAGAGGCTTCTATCCGAAGATCGAAAAAATCTCGACCTCGTACTGGTGAAATGAGAATGAGAAAACACGCAAAACTAGAACAAGCGGCTCCAACACTTGACGATCTTGTCAATGACGATCGCTTGGGTCGTTTATTCTCGTCGAGCGAACGCGACTGCGCTTTGCAGCTTTGGGTCATGCGGATAGAGTCCGCGGACACAATCGAGAGCCGGATCATTTACGGGCGTCTTGTCCCTTATACCTTCTCGAACGATTCTTGGTCGGCCAGCGACAATAACGACTCTCACCGAATTGGAGATGCGGACGTAAAGATTGAGAAACTCAGTCTTTACGTCCCGAGCGCTCGATGTTCCGAGCTGCTGCAACACTTCAGTGCCAGCCGGACCATCTCCGAAATCAGCGATGACTTAAAGCTGACCTTCCAGAAAGGAAAATTAAAAGCGCGGTTCGGAACGGCATCGTTGACCGCTGGTCCGCTGGTCTATCGCCCCGTATCTTATCTGATCAACCGAGATGCATATGAGCGATCCGCTCCGTCTAGCCCGCACGGCGGCGCCGGGGCTTACAGCGCGTCCATCGTCCAAACCGACAAGGTAGCACTCTTTCGTCTCGACGGAGAATACAGCGTTCGTCTAGCCAAACTATTGGTTCGCCGCTTGAACGCAGACACTGGCCTGGATTTCGGCGGCGTGGACAGGTCACGTCTCGGCGACATCGAGCTCATGGTGTTTCCGACGCTGGACGATCGCGAGCGTCCATTGTTGGATGTCAGTTGGACCGAAAGCCGGCTGGCACTCACAGCGCAATTTGATCCGCAGCAAGTGCCACTCTACACCAGTTTCCAGTTCCGCCTTGTTATCGAGAATGGTGGCCAAATTGCCTATTCCGCAATCGCTTTTGCGGAGCGGACAAATTCGGAAATTTTTGAGTGCAAATTCGATCTACCCGATCAGTTCCGCAGCAGAATCGACAGCACGGAACTTGAGATTTATGGGTTCAATGACAACCATCTTCGCCAAGGCATACTGTGTTGCCGTTGGCGGATCAGCTATATTCGGGAGATAAGCTTCAGTGGTCACGCGGTAGGCCACAGCCGTACTCCGGTCAAGTTCGACTGGCTCGAAAAAACTACCCGTCCGGCAGCATCGGCCCGAGTGACGGGTGCGCTGACAATTGATCGTAGCAGCCCTGCATTCGAAAGCAGCGTGGGCGGACGCGCGGCGGATCCTTGGGTTCCGGCCAATCGCAATCTCGGGTCGCTTTTTACGCGTCTCCATCCTTCGAAGTCAGATGGACGCTTCTTTTTGCGCTGGAGCGAAGGCGATGGAGACGGGCGTCTTCAATTCGTCGAGTGGTTCAAGCAGCTGCTAAACAAGTATCGACAGCATCAGATTGTGATTTTCGATCCGTATTTCGAAGATGTGGGCCTAAGCCTTCTCGCGCTCGGAGCCTCACCGCAAGGGGACTATATAGTATTCACATCGCTACCAAAGGTAAGGCAAAAAGCGGATGATCCCATAGCAGATGAACCCGAGAGCCCCACGCCGACCCGCATCAGCAACCTGATCGCAATCTGCGAAAACAATCGCAACAGACTAGAACATTTGAAGTTGCGGATATACGGCTTGAAAGAAGGTCGGTTGCATGATCGCTACATCCTCTTCATGGCTCCGGACGGGCTGCCGGCCGCGGGCTTTCATTTTTCGAATTCGCTTCAAAAGGCAGCTGAAAACTATCCGCTACTGATTACCCCGATTCCTGCAGACACCCTGCTCGCAGTGGAGGATTACAAATCAACTCTAATTCAGGAGACAAAAGCCACCCAATCGAATGAAGAGGCCGACAACCCTCCTATGCGCCTTCTCTTCGAAACAAAGACTTCGCGCCCGATGCGGATGAACTATGAGCCGCTGCAGTTCCTGGAGAAGATTCGGGCCGGCGATGTGCTGAGCGCGTGGACCGGCGAAATTTCGCTGGAAGGCCTCAACGGAGCTGAGTTGAAAAAGCAGATGACAGACGTCGGTCTGCTGAAGGGCGAAACGCTGGCATTGCCTGAAACGCCCGGCTTGCGCAATTGCGTTACGAAACACGCAGAGAATTTCGATGAATTCGAAGCTTGGTGGGGCGTGATAGGTGACATTCTTGCACATTCCCACATCGCCGACCGCGTTTATCGTGAGCTTCAATCCGAACACGGCATTCTGCGGCTCCTTGCCCAAGTTATCGAAAGGTCCTTTAGTCGCGTTCATGACGCCGAGGATAAAGAATGGACTATATCGGACTCTAGGCTCTTTCAAAAATCGCTCGATGAGCTCCTGCACAGCCCATATCGTCTCGATCACCTGAACCATATGACAAAATTTACCGGCTTGGCCTGGTCAGAGTTCTTTGCAATCAAGCTTCTATGGTTGCATACCCCGGAAGTGCTTCTTCAGATAGCCGAGGCACAAATGGCCTCTCTTCCTGAAGAGCCAAATGTCGAAGAGGCACTGCGACTATCGCTTTTGAGCCAGATTGCCAGCGAGATCGCGCTGTCTGCCGATTTTAACATCAACCAGATGCAACGGAACTCTCTTATTCACAGCCAAAACAGCCTCATGCATTGGATGGGTCTAAACGTGATCGAGCGGGAGCTTGGAAAACCCGAGGGGCCTTCAGAAGCACTAAGACTAATTGCAGCCTTTCCATACCCGGAACAAATCGACACCCTAGGTTGGTTGATTAGCCGTGCAGCAAAGAATCCTGAAAAATCTGACGTCTACGATGCTTTGCTGGCAGCATTGCGAGAAGCGCTCCCTTCACCAATTCCGGTAGAGGATCTTACACGGCTGGTTGGTTCGATGCGTGGCCATATGCGCGAGTTGGCCTGGGCGGAACCATGGCTTTCAAGAGATGTGATTTTTCCTTTGCTGGAGAGTGAGCGCGCTAGTATTGACGACGCCTGCGGTATTTGGTTCGAGGAACTGAATATATTGCTAGGACCGACGCAAAAAGATTCGAGGCTCTTTGAAAGCTCTCGTGAAGGCCAAACGACCAATATTGCTGCGACCCTGTTTGCCTATAGCAGTAGTGAACAACAAGCGAGCAGCTTGAAGATTGTGAAAGCGATACTGAGGGGTCAGAGGCACTCTATCCAGCAACCACTTGCCAGCACATCCAACTGGTCTCGCTGGAATGACGCTTTGTTGGTTGCTATGTGGATATTCGCCTTTACGAGGTGGGCATTGTACTACGTTCAACGTTGCGGAAAGGATAGCGCAGCTCTTGAGGAGCTTTCGCGAGAAGCTGAATTGCTTGCCACGGCTAGGCCATTGGGGGAATGGCGAGCACAAGGCGCCGGCAATAACAGCGGAATCGCTGCCTTTCTTGACCAAGCAGAGGAGCTTTTAGCTTCAATTGGGAAGGCGGAAGGTGCAAATGACTCACGAGCGAAATGATGCCTTCAATTTGAAGGCAAACGTAAACTAGGTTTTTCCGACAAATCAAGCTGGAATTTTGAGCGTGACTTCTCGCGATCCGCAGCAGCTTCATCTGGGGCAGTGACATTGAAGATGAGGTGGCATCTAAAGAGAAGGGCGGTGAAGTTGGCCGACCTTGTCCTAGAGAATTCCCCACGCCCGAAACCTCCCCCTTCCCGTCATCTCCCTGAGGCCGAGTTCCAAAACGATCCGCCGCGCCGCCTGCGGCGTGACCTCAAGCGTCTTCACGACCATGCCGGCCGAGACGAGCGGTCTCGCCATCACCAGTTCGATCAGCTCCGGCAATCTTGACGAGGTACGCCGTCCGTTGAGCTTTCGCTCCATCATCTGCCGCGCCAGCGCCAGCCTGTCGTGTTCTTTCAGGCCGAGCTCAGCGACCGCGGCAAGGCCTTGGACGATGGCCAGCAACCGTGTTTCGCGGTCGCGATGCCGGCGGCGATCGACGGGGATGGTTTTCTGGCCGAAATTGACGGCGGCGAGATGCGCCGCGGTGGTGAGACCCGCCTGGCGCAGGATCGACGCCGCCAGAAGCCGGCCGAGCCAGGGCGCGTGCTGCAGGACGGCGAGCTCGTTCCAGGCATCCAAGGCAATCATCGTCTGCAGGACCGGGGGCAGATCGCCGGTCAGGGCGAGCACACCGCGCCATTCCTCAAAGCGCGCGTCCTCATCCCAATCGAGATCATAGACCAGCGAATCCCTTTCCCGCCCTTCGGCACGGCCGGGCGTCTTCGCCGCCTCGATCACCGCGTCCGATCGGGCGAGCAGCGCATCGATGGTGGCCAGCTCGGCATCGAAGGGATCGGGCTCGGCAGAGGCCGGCGCCCCCTCCCCCCTTTCGAACGCATGCTCGTCGCCCTCGGCGCTGGCGCTCGCCTTGGCAACTTTGGTCTCCTGTGTTGCTGCGGGCCCCCCCTGCCGTAGGCTGCGCAAGCCGTCGGGGCTCAGCGCCCAGCCGGGCGGCTGCGATGCGATGCGGCGGCGGCTGCGCAGCACGTCGCGGGCAATCGTCAATTCGTGGGTGGGCGTGCGGATGTCATGGCCGGCGTCGTGCAGCACCAGGTCCTCGAGGTGGACGAGCTCGCCGTCGATCCATAGCGAGGCGCAGGCGTCGGCGAAGTGCATGCGTTCTATCCAGCCTTCACCGACCGGCGACCGCGCGATGCGCTCGTCGAGACGGGCGAGCGCGATGCCGGCGTCGAAAGCCGACCGCATCAGGGGTGTCATGCTGATTTTCGTGAGATCGTAAGTCATTGAAATCATGGTAAATGATTTATTAAAAGAACGCTATGTGAAAGTTATAGTTCCTCACTGGGTATGATTGCCAGTTGAGTTATAACCATCGATAGGTTTCAAGTATCGATAGTGAACCATCTGAAGACGTTCTCTTGGCATTTCAGTCGTCATGGCTCACTGAAAATGCCTGGTTTTCCGGGATTCTGGGGCGATTTCGCCCAAGATGGCCGGACTCCCAACACAGACTCTCGAGATCAACTGACCAGACTTTATATCCAAATTTTGGTCAGTAAGTGGATCGTTTCGCCCAGCGTTTCCAGTTGTGCGGAGCCTTGCCCCATTGTCGCAATGGTGAGCCGCAAAGGCGCCGGTGTCTGGTTGCCGAGGGCGATTCACCCCGCAGAGCGCGAGGATATTGGTAGCTGGGTCTCGGGGTGTTACTCGTCCGTGTCGGCCGAGGAAAACAGCTCGTCGATGTCACGGTGTCCCTCGATGATGTTGACCACCTCGAAACGTTCGTCGACATAGCGGAAGAAGATAACATATCCCTTAAACGCCGAGCTGCGGATATCGGCACGTAATTCTGGCCGTGATCGGCCGAGCGTGCCGGGGAGGTCGGCCAGTGTCCGACATTTTTGTCGGAGTTCCCCGATAAAGCGACGGCCCACGACCAAGCTGCCGCTTTGTCGGGTGATGTATTCGAGAATATTGAGCAGGTCAGTGAGTGCCGAAGGCAGCATGCGAAGCTGCGGCACGCTTAGAAGCCTTCCTTGGTCAGCTGGGCGGCCTTTGCCTCCAGCGCAGCATCAATTTCTGCATCCGACGCTTCACCGCCATCGGAAATCGACTTATTGAGCAGGGTAGTCAAAGCCCTCAGCTTCTGTTCCCGTTCCTCGACCAGGCGCAGACCTTCGCGCACAACTTCGCTGGCGGAACCGTAACGACCGTCCTTCACGATGGTGGATACAAAGGCTTCCCAGCGGTCACCAATAGATACGTTCATGTCGCACCTCCTATTGCCTGGTAGGATGCCACAATAACGATCTTTGCGCAATTACTGACATTGCGGCAATACCTCCGATGCAAATGATCAAACCTAGATGCGGGTGACGTGACGGTTAATCTCGTTCATGAGCTTGACGAAAAGGGTGCGTCACTCCGTGTTCTTGAGCCCGAAGTCACGACAGCCGGAAGCATGGGTCGAATGGTCATCACCATCCTCGGCATGGTCGCCGACATGGAACTCAAGTTCATCAAGGACCGGAAAAGAGCTGGTATCGACGCGGCGAAAGCTGGCGGCGTCTACAAGGGGCGGAAGAAGAACGTTGACGATGACGAAATCCGCAAACGGATAGCTGCTGGCGCGAGCAAGACGGCGGTCGCTCGTGATCTGAAGGTTTCCAGGATGACTGTCTACCGAGCCTTGGAAGGTCAAGCCTCGCCGTCAGACTCTATGTGATCACGAGTTCGCTATCTGTTCTTTGAGTTGGCCAAAATCGCAGCTTCGGGCCGCCTGGGCCTAATTGGTGGCTGAACGGTAGAACAGGACCCGGCCATTCGGCATCAGTTGCAGCAGGTAATCGAAATCGCTCACATTGGCCGTCAGAACGGTAAGACCAAGCTTTTGCGCCTGCAGGAACAGGACGCAGTCGTGAAGAGCGCGCAGCCGAGCATCGCGGTGGTAGCCCTGCCGACGACACAGCATGCCGGACAGTAAAGCGGCCCGCCCCAGAACATCGACATCGGGTGCAAACACACGATGGGCCGGCATCGCCTTAACTGTAGTCCTGATTTGTTGAATGGCTGTTTTCGTGCCTTTGTGCACCGGATCGAGCACGCCGACGGTGTGCATCAACTCCTGGATGGCGACGGTGGAGTGATTGCTGTGGCGGATATCAAGCAAGCTCGCCACAACTTCTGGCGCTCGCCCTTGCAAGCCATCGATGTAGACACACGTGTCGAGTAGCAGTTCCAGGCCGGCTTCGGCCGGCTCCTCGAGGAAAGGCAGCTCTCTGTCTTGGCGCCTTGAAAGGGTCCGGCCAGGATCAAATCTTGCCCAGCGAAAGGCGGCATCGAAATCAAAATCGGACAAGTCAGAATCCGAGTTTCAAGTCAGGGTCAACCGTGCCGCGAGTCTTGCGAAAAACAGATCCGAAATCGTCGTCAAGTGCTACCGCCGCCAATGCGAACTCGATCAGATCAGTGTCGGTTTCGATGCCGGTGTGCCTCTTTGCCTGTTCGATGAGAGCGGGACTGATCCTCCCGCCGATCCTTTTGCTCTTTTCGCCCAGGAGACCGGAATGTTCAGCCGCTTTCATGACCGCATCAACACGCGCCTTGCTGCTAGCAGCGAACCTGCCGGCCTTCACTTTGCCCACGACCTTTTCCAGCACCGCCTTTTTTTCCGCCGCCCGCTCTTCGGCACTGCTATGTTTTCCCATGACGAAGCCTCGTGTCTGACAAAATCAAATTTCGTCTAACATAATGCTGTTCATCCTCGATTTCAAGCCGGAGCGGGCCAGCCTTGGGGCGAGCAACTCTGACGGAAACGCGCGGCCACGTGCGACGACATGTTGATAAACAGCAATTCTATCGAACGCATCGGTCCAATATGTGGGTGATTTCTTCGTCGCTGTCTGCGGCAGGAGCTAAATCCGCTTCCCCTCATTCGCCGCGAGGAAGCTTGTAGCCCATATCTCAATCACCTGGGCCGCCCTCGTCGCTTTCCGCTCAAGTTCCCCCATGAACTCAACGAAGGCAGACGCGCTATTCGCAGCTCCATGTTCATCCTACAGGATCGTGGATACTGCGCGATTTTTTCGTCAGCGTTTGCAGAGAATCTCTAATGCCGTCCACGTTTTTTCGTAAGTCTCCCGGAACGGTTTCCTGAAGCCTCTTTACGGCCAATAGGTCGTCTCGAATGGCGTCCAAGCGTAACTCGAAATGGCGCCGCTCTTGGACTTCGTCACTGATGCGCATCTCGCGAAGGGTCCAGTATGCCGCCCCGATCGCGAGCAAACCCGTCAGCAGAGTTTGAAAGTCGAATACAAAATTTCGAAGAAAATCTCCGCCGGAGCCATCAGCGTTTCGAGGTTCACCGAACATCGCCGGCAGCAAAAGCAGCAAAAGGGCGAGCAGTATGAATAGCTTTTCGAGCTTTTTAGTGTGATCGATAGACATGGGATTCTCCCTTCCCGCAGATCTATTTGCCTAAGCTCTCACACGTCCAATTTTCCTTCAAGGCTTCACGACTGTCACCGAGTTTACTACCTCGCATTCAACCAGCTTTCGATGAAATACCCCCCTGGGAGCGCATCAACGCCATCAGCACTGGTCCGAGCGAAAACTTAGATGGGGCGTCCAGCCTTGCGTCGCGCTGGCGAGCGTCGCATAGGCGGCAGCTGCGTCGCTGTCGAAGGGTAGAATTCGGCCGGCCAGGTCTTCGCTGAATATCGGCATGATCGCGGCTTCCAGGCTCTGTTCGGTAACGGCAGTCGTGAAGACAGAAGTCGGCGGTTGGTCGCCTAACCAAGCTTCAACAGCAGGCGAGGGCACGGGGGGCCAGGAGCTCCGACAAAACATTGGTGTCAAGAATAATCACGCACCAAAATCCGGAGCGTCACGAATCGGGTCGCGTGCAGGTACCTTGAGCTCTACGCCCCCGAGGGGTTCGATACGGGCGCGAATGGCACGCGCCAGATTAAGAGCAGTCTTCTTATAGAATCGGCTTTTTGAAACGAATGCCGGGACCACCACCATTTTCTGGAATAAATTCTATTCCCGCCTCTTCAAGCACGCGCTGAACGCGTTCCAGCGTTGCAGGACGAAGCTGATCGCCCCGCTCAAGTCGTGTGATCGTCTGTGTTGAAACACTGGCTGCTTCTGCAAGTTCGAGGACTCCCCAACCCAATGCAACGCGGGCTAATTTGCACTGAATTCCCTTCATATCACCATACCATGGTGATTTTGGTTGCACATGTTGAGATTGCCCTGTATAGGAGTGATGGTCTATCGGCTGTACCCGGTGTTGCGAGCACCTGGCACAGCCTGACCACAACCTAAGCTGTAGGGAGCTCGGATCATGGCTGATTCCGACAATAGCAGAACTTTATCTGCGGTCACGATGGAAGACTTCCCTTCCCTCGGATCGACGGCCCCTTTACCCACATATCAAGAGCTTTCCGCGACCAAGACCCCGACCTTAGGACCGTTCGATGACGATCCCGTACTCGCGGTTTGGCATCAATGGCGCATTGCGTGGCAGCGTCTGGACGAATCACAGTTGCGTCAGCAGCGACTCGAAACGTCACTCCTCTCAGTTGCCTCGGCAATCCGGGACGAATCCCGATCCGCGCCAACTGCAGCTTCGCGGGCTTACGACGAGGCCCTCGAAGCAGAGGACCGTGCGTCTATTGCAGAGGACCGAGCAGCGGAGGACTTGTGGAATACTCCGGCGCAATCTGTTGCCGGTGCAACGGCCAAGCTCCAAGCCGTTGTCACCAGGTCGCAACCATCCGCTACAAGCCAAGAAGATCCATGGCCACAAATCCGCTCCGTCATCGCCGATCTCCTGAAGATCAATAGCGCTTCGGCCGGGAGACCGGCGCATTCAGCTGTTGTCGTCCCAGCGCCTGTCGATGTTTCAGGGCGGCCGAACAGTGATGTCCCAAGTGCGCGTGTGATCCCCGGTTCGCCGTCAGTCTGACCGCGCGACTACGCCTTGCATGCATTTCGCGCTGGAAGCCACGCGTTGGGGAGTACTCCAACGCGGCGTTCCGACTCTATCAAGATCCAAAACAAGGAACCGCACATGAAACTGGGAAGCCCTATTCGCCAACGCCTATTTTCGACACTTGTGATCTCGATCATGCTCGGAAGTGCTCCTTGACGCCGGTCCAGGCACAAGACCTCGGAGAGCTGCGGATCGCCACGTCCTACAAGCTGATGACGCTCGATCCGCAATACGCCAATCTCAACGAGAACACCTCGCTGCTGTCGAACATCTACGAGCGGCTCGTCTATCAGGAGAGAAGCTGGAGCTGAAGCCTGGCCTTGCTAGGCGACCACTGTCTGGCACCCAGTGGGAGTTCAAGCTCCGCGACGACGTCCGCTTTCATGACGGCTCAACCTTCACTTCGGACGATGTCGTCTACACGATCGAGCGCATCCGGGACTTTCTCAAACCGCTAAGCGGCGGCTTTCTCTCCTATGTGAGCGCCATCAAGTCGGTCTCGGCACCGGACCCTCTCACCGTCATCATCGAGACCAATGGCGCCGTTCCCAACCTACCCCTCGTTTTCTCCTCCATGTTCGTGATCAACCGGCCTCCGAGGGTTTTCAGACGACGGAAGACTTGAACGCAGGTCGTAGCCCTGTTGGCACAGGACCGTACAGCTTCGAAAGCTGGGCTCGGGCGAAACGTTGCAACTCATGCGAATCGACAGCTACTGGGGCGGCAAGCCTGACTGGGCGAAGGTAGCGTGGCGGCGCTCAGCACTGGTGAAGTCGATGTAGCCGATCCCATCCGGCTCGCGATGTTGCTTCCGTGAAACAGCGCAACGCGAAGGTTGCGAGTGTGGAAGCTGCCCGCGTCAACTTCGTGCAGTTCGATGTCGCACGAGAGGTGCTTCTCGGTGTGACCCCTAAGTCGGGCGAGCAGATCCCCAATCCATTCAAGAACCCCTTGGTCCGGCCGGCGCTTGCGCTGGCTGTCGACCGGGGCATTCTGATCGACAAGATCCTGGCGGGCTATGGTACGGCGGCAGCACAAGTGTTCCCACAGGCCTGCCGGGCACGTCGGCGAAACTGCAGCCGCAGGAGCCGAACTACGACGAGGCAAGGGCCGCTTCTGGCCAAGGCCGGCTTCCCTGATGGCTCAATCTTATCCTCGCCGGACCCGCCGGCCGCTATCCCGGCGACGCCGAAAGCCTTCAGGCTGTCGCACAAAGCTGGGCCGGGATTGGCGTGATCGCCCAGCCGGCAGCAGCACCCTTCTCGGTGTTCAACACGAAACGGGCGCCCGGCGACTATGCCGCCTGATACGACGGCACCTCCCGCGAGGCGGCCGACTTCATTCTGCACGCGCTTCTGGCGTCGCCGAGTCCGACGAGCGGGACCGGTGCCTTGAACTTCGGAAAGTATCGCAACGACACTTTCGACCTGATGCTCGCAAAGGCGGAGGGCATTGAGGTGGGGCCGGAGCGAAACGCGGCGCGGAGCAACCGAACTGGTGATGGCCGACCAGGTGAGACGAACAAGTCCTACATGGATGCGGCCAGATTGCTGCGGCTACCGACCTTCCGGATCATCTTCCGGCATTTGCTGCCCAACAGCATCGCGCCGCCGGTCACCCTGATCCCGATCGAGGTCGGTCACGCTGTAGCGCTTGAGGCAACGCTCTCCTTCCTTCGATGGAATCGAGTTTGATGTATCGAAGAGCGGCCGCCGCGGCCGCCTGTTTGGTCGCGTGCAGATGATCTTCCAGGATCCCTCCGTATCCTTGAACCCCAGGATGAGCATCGACGAGACGCTTGGCGAGAGAATTCGGTTCGGCGCAAGGAAAGGCCCCAGGGGAGCGCTCCCCAACCTTTTGACCATGGTGGATCGGCTGGGTCTTGCCGAAGCCTGCTCAACCGCCATCCGCATCAGCTCTCCGGCGGACAAAAGCAGCGCGTTTGTATCGCCCGTTCCTGGCTACCTCAGATCATTGTCGCGGATGAGCGACATCAGCGCTCGATGTGTCCGTTCGGGCCGAATTCGTCGCGCTTCGAAAGACACGATCGCCGAGCGGGACATGACGATGATCGTCATCTCCCATCATCTGGCGGTCGTCCAGGAGGTCTGCAGCACCGTCTACATCTTCAAGGATGGTCGGGTGGAAGACTTCGGGCCCGCCGCGAAAAGTCTCTGGGTGTCGCCTTTGAGGTTTGGTCTACTAGCAGCGGCCAACCCACCGCCCCCTGGCGACAGGGGCAGGTTCTCGACACCGCTGGCGCCGGCCCCCCTTGCTTGCTGACACTAAATGCTCGCCGGTTCGACAGCTCTGGCGGGGCGGGTCAGAGATCCCATGCTCTAGAAACCCTGACAGCTGTCAGGGTTTTCTGTGAGGTCATGGCAACGCTCCGTGATCATGAACGCTGCGAGCGCTAATACCTTTCGCCCTCAACAACGACATCAAAACTGGCCCCAGCGAAAATTGCCCTCGTTTTGATTTCGAAGTTAGAGCCCGCATGTATCCGCCTGCCGAGTTTATGTGCCCTGCCCGCTCGAGGATGCAGGCGATCATGACAGCCGCATTTTGCGGTCCGATCGCATCGCACGCTTCCTGATAAGCCGATGGAGTAACACCAAGCATCGACCTGACGATGACGGATGCCGACGTCAGATCCCGCCAGTTGGTTACCCGCCCATTCGGGCCGTATGCAACGATTTCAGGGCATGCCCGCAACACCATGTCCAACGGAAACACCTTCAGCGCTACGTTAGCCGGTTCCCTGTTTTGGCAAGGCATAGCTCGCTCTTCGACATCAGAGCCCGGTTCAAGTTCATAGAGGGATTCGGTATTTGAACTCTGTTTGTGGTGCTCATTCTGATCATCATTGGCGCTCAAAAATTTCGCGTTTTGCTTTATTTCCAATGCGTTGAGGACTTCTTCATGCAACATCTCCATTTCCTCGAGAAGGCCATGAAGATCGGACAAGAGGGGTGCACGTGGGATTCGGCGCACGAGATCGAGGTAAACGGCCTCCAGCTTCTGCCAGTGGCCGTCGGCCCCCTCTCCGATTGCGGCGGAGATGAGCTTGCGGACGTCACGCCGGCATATCGTGAGATCTTCCTTGGCCCTGCGGTATGCGATCCTGTCCGCGCAAACCCGCTGTGCCATCTGGGCGAGCTCCTCCGCGCGCATAAGCAGCGGCGATAGATCGAATCCAAAGGCACTCTCGACCGAGCCGCTCTTGTTTTTGCGTGCATAGCGCTTGCCGTTGGCACTGTCCTTTCGAACAATCAGTCCAGCTTCGACGAGCAGCGCTAAGTGCCGACGAAGCGTCGCGCCCGCAATACCGTGGGCTCTGAGGGTCAGTTGAGCGTTCGATGGAAAAACGACAAGTTGGGAACCCTGCCTTAATTCACTCTCGGGATAGAAACTGAGGAGCGCTTCCAGGACCGCCAAGCTGCGATCCTGGACGCCGAGGAATTTCCGCGCCTCGGATGCATCCCGGAAGACCTTCCACTTGTCTGTCGTTTTGTCGGATCTGATTTCTTTCGCTGCTATCTGCCGGCTCACCAAGGCAAGCGTTATCGGCCGCCGCCCAAAGGGCGTCGTCACATGTCTGCTCTCCATTTTCTTTCACCTTTCAAGAGGCAAAAGAAATCCGCTCACCAAATTAACGGTGCCAAGACTCTTGACTGGGATTCGGGGAAATGCGATTCTCGAGTTGTCACACTTTGAGAGAGGCTTCCACGACGGCAACGTTTAGGGGGCCTTTTTCTTTTGCAGCGCTTCCTTTCCTGTTACGTCTCGAAAACCCTGACAGGTGTCAGGGTTTCTCCTGTTCATGTTCACTGGCAAAGCGCTCAGCAAGGCTGGGCAACTCCGCCTGTAGAAACTTCAGAAACTCAGTCCCTACCGATCCCTCGGCTGCAATTCGGACCTCTTTTGGAGAGGCCACCAAAGTGGCAAGCAGCCTACCGCGTTTATCCGATATCACCGGCGCAACCCTCCTTGGAGGGACGGGCTTGACGGTGTTCAGAAGACGCTGGAAACGCTGATCGGAGGTTTCAGTCGCGTCTAATTTCTCCACCAGCGCAGCCCGGAGTGTTTCGATGGCCGTCGGGACGTCGCTAACCGTCTTGGCAAGTTCGAGCCAACGTGGCCGTCCGATCTTTGGAGCACGGCCGATAGCCTCGATGATATCGGCAGGAACGACCCTGTATACGTTCCGCATTCGCGCCAATTCGGCATCTTCTATAGCCAGAGCAGCGTAGATATAGCGCGGTTTGATCCCTGCCTGGTCCATCCGCGATGCAAACAACGCCCGCTCGATCCAGGTGAGATCCTGGCGGTTCGCATTTTCGATGCCTTGTGCGAGGAAAAGGTCGAGATCCGAAATTTCGACTTCGAGGGCCAGCAGGGGCCTGCCAAGCTGTCGAGCAGCAAGCCAACGGCGATGGCCGTAGACAATCTGAAAACGATCGGGACTGGAGGGATGCTTGCGGACCTGAACCGGAACCTTCTGTCCCTCTGTTTCGATCGAGCGCTTAAATGCCTCGAAGGTCGCCCCATCATCATCAGGCAGTCTGTCCGGGTAAGGGGAGGGATCAACGAGTGAGGGATCCAAGTGCCGAACAGCGGCTGCACCCGACTCAATGAGGGCTCTCAGCCGATCTCGTTCTGATCGGATGTCGTCGATTGCACGGTGCGCGGCGGCGACGACACCGGCTCCGACACGATTGCCGCCTGACGGCACCGGGGTAGCCGGCTTTTGCTCGACCAATTCGGTTTCCAGCTCCGATGATAGCAGCCCAAAACTGGCGACGATTGATTTGCGAGGAGATTTGCTCATGTCCGTCCCCAGCTGTCATTGATCAAGCGAACGATTGCCTCATTAACTGCGTCAACAGCTTCGCGGGCACGCTTTTGCGTATCGCGTCCAATCTGTCCCATCTCGAGCTCATAGAGGGAGCGCTTTGCAAGCCCGGCGGCCTCGACCGCAGTACTCTCAATGGCAGTCGGCAACAGTACGTCGGAGCCGAACAGGTGCCTCAGCATCGCGACGACCTGGGATTGCGGGGCGTCATTGGGGTCGTGCCGTGTTATCAGGTATCGAATGAAATCCTGATCCAGCTGGGCTCCGCTCTCGTTCAGAACGCTGATGAGATCGCCCATCATTAGGAGGAACTGGTTCATCGATGCGACATCGAGCATTGCTGGATGGACAGTTATGATCATGCTGGTCGCGGCGTATATCGCGCTCAGCGTGAGAAACCCGAGCGACGGCGGCGTATCCAGAATAACGACGTCGTAATCGGCCTCGACCTCGGAGAGTGCAAGCTTCAATCGCTCGAAGAAGATAGCGCCAGAACCCGATTTGTTTGCCAGAACACGGGGTGTCTCATGCTCATACTCCATGACTTCCAGATTTCCCGGAATCAGGTCGATGCCATCGAAGTATGACTTGCGGATAATATCGCGGATAGGTCGACGTTCCGCCTCATCATAGCGAAGCGCGGCGTAAATTGTTTCGTTTGGCCCAACATCGACCTCCGGCTGCGCGCCAAACATGGCGGACAGGGACGCCTGAGGGTCCAAGTCGAGCGCGAGGACGCGATAGCCGTGGAGAGCGAGATAATGACATAGGTGGACGCAGGTCGTCGTCTTTGCGCTGCCGCCTTTGAAGTTGGCAATCGCAACAACTTGGAGATGCTCCCCGGCACGGCGGCGTGGGAGGAACCGCAAGGCCTCTGCGGGTTTCTGCTTGGCGAACAATTCCCGCAGCTCATTGATCTGGGACAGAGTGTAGACGCGATGATTGTTCTCGAGCCGATTGGGCACGGGTCCACGTCCTTCGGTGGACAGGAGCTTGAGGGTGGAATCCGGTATGGATGTCAGTTTCGACACTTCATTGGTCAGGAACGAACGCAGGGCCTTTTCCGACTTTGGCGGATACATGCGAGTTCTGAGCTGCTGCAATTGCCCAGACAGAATCCCGGCATGCCGCATGATTTTGTCGCCGGCATCTTCCTTGGTGCTCACGACGGGTTCTACTCGGTTTGCTATCGCCATTTTTACCTCTTGGCGGCCTTCGGTCGGTTTGAAGGCCGTTACCCGCCAAGGATAGACATGTTTCTCCGAGGCGGTCCAGAAGTTTAGGGTTAACAAAAGGTTAACGACACCGGCCTTCTGGCACAGGACTGCAGGTGGACTTTCTGGTCTTTTCCTAATCTTTTCCGTTTGTTAGCGCGAATACGCTGCCAATTGTTCTACTGTGAATCATGCACGAGCGAAGGTCATCATCGAGCAGCGACAGAGATCTCTTCGCACCGCATTGGGACCCGAACACCTGTTTGGAGCCTGTATAATCCAACCACAGCGCAGCGATTCTATTTCGTGCTCATCTCCACCGCGATTTCCGTAGTCCAGAAAGGCATGCGGGTCATCGCGATTTCGGAAGAGCAGGGCACCAACAACTCCTCGACCCCATCAGCGGACATGATCAACAGCATCGGGGAGAACCGGTTCCATTCACCGGCCAGCGGCGATCGGCACGCCGTCTTTCGCTGAAGGAACTTCAGCAGAGCACGGAGCTAGCGAGGGAAGTCTATGGAGGCCGCAAGCTTGATCTTTCCATAGCCTTGGGCTGACAAAGAGAGTACCCGGCGGTTTTGGTCACCGAGTTCTCAGCTGCGGCTCAGAAGGGAATGCCATCGCCGTCAATGGAGCGGTCGTGGCTTTCGTACTTGTCGGCACGGCTGAGGAAGTCCACCGTCTCTGCGATAATCTCGCAGCCATAGCGCTCGTTGCCCTGCTGGTCGGTCCATTTGGTGTAGTGGATGCGGCCGCGAACCAGGACCTTCATGCCCTTCTCGCAGTATTTCTGGATTGTCTTGCCGAGGCCGTTGAAGGCGGTGATGCGATGCCATTCGGTATCCTGAACCCGATAGCCGTTCTCGTCTCTGACGGCCTGCCCTTCAATGTGGCGGAAGCGCGAGGTGGCAAGCGTGAAGTGGGTGATGCTGTTGCCGCCTTGGCTGGTGCGGGTTTCGGGCTCCTGACCGATGTTGCCGGCGAGAATGACGATATTCTGCATTTGATGTCTCCGTTGCTTCTGTCCGAGGGACCGTCCCTCCGACGAGACCCGACCAAGTCCCGTCGGATGGCGCCTGCACCGACGCAGTAGTTAGCGGAGGCCGACCCCCAGGAGCCCGGAGTGGTGCGGGCAGGCGCTTGCGCCAACTCGGTCCGAAGCCTGGGGGTTGCGGGCGGAAGCCGAACGGGCTTAGGGGATCAGTCAGGTTGGAGGGATTGTCCTTCGGCAGAGTCAATCCGGACGTTCAGCGGAATCTTCGTTCTTGCCGGCATCCGCCGCGACATGCTGGAAAAGGCTCACCCTACCGCAGCGGAGATCACTGCCCTTACGATCCGCGCTCCGGTTCTTGCTAAAGGCGGAGTGATGTGGGGTGAAGCTTTCAGGGTAGTCAGAGCCATTTCTATCGGGCGACGGAATTGGACGCGGGCCTTTCTCGCGAAGCGATATTGCAGAATGCGCCAAATAGTCGAGGCAACCGAATTGCTGGTGTCAGCCGACTTTGAGGATGAATTTAGATCAGATCCGGCTTCCGCGCCTTGACGATTTCCCAAGCGTCAGACGTTGGTCTCGTCGGCGGCTCGAAGCCGGTCGAGTCAGGCCCACGAATGCGCATTGAGGCAACAGTTGCTGCGGATTTCTGCAGGCCACGTGCGCAATGGCAACCTGGTGGTGGTCGGGCGCGTTGTCAGCGCGAAACTATGATTGGTTGCGACGGGGCGGGGAGGGCGGCGCGCAAGTGCCGGTAGAACCGTTTGTCAGCTCGCCCGGCCGAAGTCGAAGCAGGCCGAGCCGAGGCAAATTGAAACTTCGTCTCAGCCGCCGCGCTTTGCATAGGGCGTCGGCCTATCGAACACCCGATCCATCTCGCGCTGCACTTCGAGCCGACCACCCTTGGCCGTTTCGTTCAGCGTCAGCATGATGGCATAAGGCAACTGCTTGCGCTCGATATCGCGCAACGACCGCTCAAAGCGGGAGAGATCGAACTGGATTTGACCTTCGATCACAGGTAGTCCCAACGGGCGAATTGCAAAAGTTTTCAACCCAGAGAATGCTGAGCTTCACTCTCAGGAGGCAAGCTGGTGGGTTGGACAGGCTTTATCACATCGATTTGCGTCATCGCCGTGCTGTGGGCCAGCCTGCTTACAACGACGTCCATCTCTCGAAACGACCAATTTTTGCTGGGAACCGCTTTGTTGGTCGCCACGTGGGTGTGGGTCTATTGGCACCGCAAGTTCAGCTTTCCCTTTTTTCGATGGGTCAGCGGAGGCACCTGTTTAGCTGCAATGGCGGTCGGCGCTTTCGCGCTCCTGTATAAAGACGGCGACCTCGGCTGGATTGCTGGTTACTTGTTCATCGTAAGCTTGGTATCAGCGGTCATCACCAAGGTCGCTGACGACACACCCTCCCCACCAAAAGAAGATAAAGCCGGTGGTGCGCCCCAGCCCAGGACGCGCGTGCAGAGGCAAGTATTGGTCACTTGCACCACCTGTGCGGGCAGTGTTCTTTACGGTGACTGCCCTACCTGCAACAATGTCCGGTGGTGGTACGAACTCCGCTACGTGGACGAATAGCGCAGCGCCGGGATTCGAAGACAAGTGCGATAGACGCTCACATGAAACGGATACCGCCGCGCATGCAGCGTCAAAGCCATTGCGCGGAACCAATCGCGAATTGCACGGCTTGCACGTGCAAAAATCCGTGCAGTACGTCCGCTTTGTTCTCATTTTTCAGAGTGGGAAGGCCCCCTTTCGCCCGCGTCGTTCGCAGCCGGAAAGGCGCCATTCTCCCATGCCGAAGCGCCGGAAGCGCTATGGGACAAGGTAGTAGATGCCGGGATGGCTCAGGCGCTAGGCACTCGCCCCGATTGAGTGCGCCTCCATCGTCGTCGATACCCGGTGTCGCCTGAGCAGCCGCTATTCAGGGCTAGATGCCATCAGCTCGGCCACCTGAATATCGCGCGCCAAAGACATAGAATCCCGCTCTCCATTGCAGTTTCTCCGGCTCACGTTCTCCTTTGCAAAATTTTCCATCTCCTCGATTGCGAGTTTCATCAGTTGCGTGTGGCCTTTGACGCGATCCACAAAGAGCTGGCGCGATCCGGCATGCGATCCGCCGTTGGCCCAGGAGGCGGTTTCTTTCTCCATGTTTTGGCCATTCCGCACTAGCGCATGAAAGGCGGAAAACGTCTAAGCTGCAAAGGTCCCAAGCTGAGCGCCCTAAGGAACCAATTTCCTCACTCAAGGTTATTTAACCAATACCTAATTTAGTGAGGTCGAAATGAATGTGGTACGTGAACTTCTAATAACCACCGGTCTGGCCGTGGTGTCGGCAGGTTTCTTAGCAATAGCCGTCCCGGCGCAAGGGCAAATCACTGAGCGCTCTATTTTCCCGGGTCAGTGTAGCCCGCGTGGAGCGGCCAACATCATCAATGATGGCGGAGGAGAAAAATGTCAGCCGATCCCGGCGATAAACGCAATCGCAACAGGTAACACGGGTCGGACCCGCACCAGTCGGGGCGGCGGCGGTGGCGGCGATCCTGGTAGTGGCGGCGGTGGTTCCGGCTCCGGCGGCGGCGGCGATGATGGCAATGGCGGCGGTGATTCCGGCTTCGGCGGTGGCGGCGATCCTGGTACTCGCGGCGGTGATTCCGGCCACGGCGGTGGTGGAGATCCTGGTACTCGCGGCGGTGATTCCGGCCACGGCGGCGGTGGAGATCCTGGTACTCGCGGCGGTGATTCCGGCCACGGCGGCGGTGGAGATCCTGGTACCCGCGGCGGCGATTCCGGCTTCGGCGGTGGCGGCGATCATGGCAGTGGCGGCGGTGATTCCGGCTTCGGCGGCGGTGGCGATCCTGGGTACTGGCGGCGGTGATTCCGGCTTCGGCGGCGCCGGCGATCCTGGCAATGGACGGGTGAACCCGCGCCGCGGGCGACGGGTTGGTCCGCTGAAGGCGCATCCCTTACCTATCACTAAACTACAAAAAGAATGCGCCTGATTGCCTCGGCGAAACTCACGCCGAGAGCCATCGCCGCAATACCTGTGATCCTGGGCGCACCGACCCCATCAGCTTCCAACGCTTCACGTCATCGGTGACCGGTTTCATCTCCGCCGCGTCGGCAACAATTGTTGCGCTTGACGTTTCGAGATGACCAACGCGACCGACAAGCTCATCCATGCGGCGATGCACGCCTGCGCGACTTTCGGCCGCCTTATTCTCCGCGCGGTCGGCGCCCTCTTCGATCCGGCGCAATGTGTCCTGCAAGGCGCGCATTCCTGCCGTCGGTTCGCGAAGGTGGCGACCGACCGTCGCTGCTGTTTCTGTGGCTGCCATCTACTGCCCTTCCCGTGCCTTACACATCCGGCATTCGCCCAGACGCCGCCGGCGCAAAGGCCGACCCATTCGAGAGGGCAGGCCGAACCTTGCCCGAAGCCGAGAAATGCTCGCCAGCGCGAAATGTGCTGAAAAAACGGCCTCTTCAAAAAGATGAAAAGGCCAGTTTTCAGAAGCATGATGGAGTGCCACTAAACCACTGAACATGTCCGATGTTCCGAAGACGCACCATTTGGGTTGGGGAGAGACCTCCAATTGAGCGGCGCTACGGCGCCATCGCAAGCGCAACTAACCATGCGGCCAGAGCCACCAGGAGCCAAAGCCTTGCCTGTCTGAATCGCCGGCGGCGCGCACCTTCCCAATCGTAGGACATGATGTTCTCCTGTAACGCGGCGGGAGAATGCCTCAATCTAAACGAGAAAAAAAGATCAGAAGCCATGCTGCGTGTGGATTGTTGTCTCGTTAAACGTAAAAGACGCTTTCTTATCGCCAGGCCGCTTTGTCGAAAGCGCCAATTGGGATTTTCAGATGCGGCCTGCCGTCGCTTCCTGGCTCGGGAAGGCGGCCCGCGCGAAGATTGACCTGAAGGGCGTGAAGGATGAGCTTCGGCAAAGGTAGCTGGGCGTCCTTTTCGACGCGAAGTTTAACGAAGTCTTCAAGCGAAAGACCTTCGAGATGAATGTTGGTCTGTTTTTGCTCCGCCACCGTGCTTTCCCACCGGGGAGCGCGGCCGTGGGCCTGGTAATCGTGCCCGGTAAACACCCGCGTAGTGTCTGGAAGAGCTAGGATTCTTTGGATCGACTGCCAAAGCGAGCTCGCATCTCCACCTGGAAAATCGGTGCGAGCCGTGCCGCTATCGGGCATCAGAATGGTGTCGTGAACAAAAACGGCATCACCAATGATATAGGTGACGGAGGCTGGGGTGTGACCTGGCGAATAAAGGACCCTCGCATCGATCGAGCCGACATTGAAGGTGTCGCCGTCCGCAAACAACCGGTTCCAATGCGCTCCGTCGGCAGACAGGTCCGGCCAATCGTAAATAGTTCTCCAGATTTTCTGAACCTCGACGATCCGATCGCCGATGGCGATTGGGGCGCCGGTCTGCCCCGCGAGATAATAGGCGGCCGAGAAATGATCTGCGTGGGGATGAGTGTCGAGGATCCACTCGACCGAGAGCGCGTTTTCCTTGACGTATTGGAGGATCGCGCTGGCATTCATCGCGCCGATTGCGCCTGCCTTTTCATCATAGTCGAGTACGGGGTCGATAATGGCGCAGCTGCCCGTTTCAGGGTCGGACACAACGTACTGGATGCTGCAGGTGCGCTCATCGAAGAAGCCCCTGACGTTCGGTCGCTGCGCGAAATGGTTCTCCAACCAGGCGATGGCTTCGGTCAGGTCAAAACCGTGCAGGTGGCCGAATTCCTGGACCTCGGAGCGACGCATGCGGCCAGCAAGGACCTCGCCGATCGCGTACAGATGGAGGGCACGCCTTCCTGACTTGCAGTGCGCCACGACCGGTCCCTCGGCTTCATCAAGAGCTTCTTGAAATGCGGCAACCTCGGATTCTGTTACCGTGGGGAGGGTCACGGGGATGAATGTGTAGGACATCCGAGCTTTCTTCGCCGCGGCAGCTTCCTGCTCGCTGCCCGGCTGCTCCTCGTCCTCTCCATCGGGCCGCACATTGATCAGCCCGGTAAAGCCCTGATCTGCAAACGACTGGAACTCGTCCGTCGCGGGCTGAGCCATGATGCTGAGCTTTTCATTGACCTTGGTTATGATCATGAAGTCCTCCTGGAATCCGATACAAGCTGAACGCCGCCAGCGCTTGTGTGTTCCTCGGCCGCTCCAGGATTGCCATCCATGGCCAGCTCCCACCCTGGGCCAAGGTCCGGAGGCCCAGAAATAAGGCCCAACGTCTGAAACTCGTGTCCGCAGCGTTGAAAAACACGTCGGGCGGACTGACCTAGCTCGATCCTTTTGCGCGGTATCGTTTCACTCGGGCATATGTCCCGCAGATGTCGTCCGAGCACCAATGTCTTCGTCCGGATCGCGAGTGATCGAGAAACAGCCAGCCACAATTGTGACCGGGGCACTGCTTGATCGCGCGACGGGTGTCGCGGGTTGTAAACAGGTCAACGGCCAAGCAAGCAATCTTGGAAGCGATGTCTTGGAGGTCTTGCACGGATTCGCTCCAGGCGATCTGTCCATCCTGTCGTATCAGGATGGTTCGGCCGGCAAGCCATCGTTTCGCCATGCGACCGATCAAGTGCAGATCCTTTTTCGGCGGTGCTTGGCACCGGACCTCGGCTAGCGCGATTTTGTAAATAGCCTCTCGTAGGGCTCGCGCCTCTTCAAGTGCTTTTTCCGCGATTTGTGGATGCGCCGCGGCTTTTGAACCGAGCCGAGCTTCGTCGGCGGTGCCTATGAGGCCAAGCCGAGTCGCCCACTCGATCAAATGATTGAACGAGACAAGAGCATCGGGCCCGAGGCGATCCTTGCGGCTGTCCACGGTGTTGACGTAGTCGAGCACGGGATGTCCACCAAGGAGGCGAAGTTCGGCGATCGGTTTGGGTTGCATCCATCAATTATCGAACTTGGGAACAAAATTGGCAAGATGAAGTTGTAACGGTATAAGCTACTTTTAACCGTTACAGTGCTGATATGACCTCGCAGCGAAACCTCATCGGTTTTCTTATCCTGTGCCTCATTTGGGGATCCACTTGGATCGGCATATCCGCTGGCGTGCGTACCGTGCCGCCGGTGATCTTCGCAGGCACGCGATTCGCAGCGGCAGGTGTTTTGCTGCTAGCAATCGCCACCTTCAGGCACGGCTTCATCGTTCCCGCTCCTGGCGAACGCTTGCGGTTGCTTGCGGCCAGTGTGCTGTCGATCACGCTTTGCTACGCTCCCCTGTTCTGGGGCATGAAGTATGTGGCTTCTGGCACCGCGGCGGTGCTCGAGATGTCGCTGACGCCGCTTGCCTTGCTCGGCTTTGCCATTTGTCTGCGCGAAGAAAGCTGGAACCGCACACGAGGCGTGGCGATTGCGGTCGGAACAGTTGGTTTGGCGATCTTGTTTCTACCGGATGCGTCGCTCGACCCGGATCAAAGTTCAGACAATGCAATGAAAGTCCTGGGCGCCGCAGCGGTGGCTTGGGCTGCGATCTCGTCGGCCTGGGGGTCTATTCTCTCGCGCGCTCTTCTATCTCAACACCATCCGATCTTGATAGCAGGATGGACAACGCTTGTCGGGGGGCTCCTGCTCATCACCACATCGATCGCTTTCGAGCCAGGTGGCGCGGCCGCCTTGACGAGAGGATGGGAGAAGGAAGCGATGGCAGGCTGGATTTTCCTGGTGATTTTTGGCTCGGTCGTCGGATACACGATCTACATGCGGCTTATCCGGTATCGGATCACGTGCCGGGAACTTTGCTTTCGTGTCCCCGGTAATCGCCATCATGACTGGAATAGGGTTCAATGGTGAAATTATCGGAGTTCTTGATCTTTTCGGCATGACATTGATGCTTGGGGCCGCCTATCTATCATTGCGTTCTCAAGCGGCGGACCGATCTATCGAGGGCAAGAACCGGCAAGAGTTGGAATGCACTGGCGATCCATATGGGGCTGGTTATCGGCCGCCATCGTGAGAACCGCCCATGGATTGGGTCGCGCTTAGGAATTTGCTGGCGCGAGGCCGAGGATGCAATCCCTTCCGACCGAAACCAGACACCGAGCCGGCTTTTCGGGAAAGCGCTCTCGAACCGGGTCGCGAATTGATCAGGGTATGTCCATGAGGCGCAGCAGCCAGCGTTTCCTGTCGCGTTTTGCTCGACCTGCTTCTGTTTCGGCAATGGCGACTTTGAGTGCGCGCGCCACAAGCTCATCAGCCTCGTCTGCATCCGGGAAATGGATGCGCGCTGAGGCCCGCAACGTGGCGAGTAGGGCGCTGTCTTCGTCTGAAGTGATCTTCATCTTATCAGAACGTGAAGAAGCGGCGCGAGTTCCGAGCGACGTCCATTCGCTAGCGCGCAAAGTCTCCGGCATCGGGCTGGAGGGCAAATCCCGTATCGCGTGGAAGCCGGCAGGAAGGTTTGCCTGCGGAGGTCACCGGGCTGCCTCCCCATCATCGTACATTAGACGTAAGGGGAGGCCGAAACATACGAAGATATGGTTCAATGCTGTTTTCGAGCTCACGACAAATACGTTCGTATTTGCCAATCAGGAGCAGATCAGGGCAGCCGCAGAAGCGGAGTGTATCCAGCTGCATCGATGCCTCTGCGTAAGCGATGCAGATTTCGGTTAAGGCCGGGCTTTTCAGCTCCGACAACACCGGTACGATGGCAAGCGCAGCTTCAACCTTGCTTTGCCAACCTTCTCCAATTTCATAGCCAACTCCCTACCGGCCCGCCCGAAACGCAAGCCGAGAGACGAACCCGGTTGGCTTAAGAAGGTTCCGCAAGCTCGATGCCGGCACCCCATCCGATGAACTGCATATCAGCCATCAAAGAAAGGGCCCCACGCAGGGGGCCAGGAGTGGATGAAGACTTTACCTGGCTTCATTGGACGCATTTTTGGCAACACTAGGCCGCTCTTTGCGGACTGTTGTCATTGCGTTTCGATGTTCGCAGATGCTCGAACGTTCCTGTGGCCGGCATACCAGCTTCCAGGCATGCAGCGATAAACGCTTCTCGGGCCACCGCTATCGGTGCCGATCTGTTGAGCGCGCCACGGCAGGTCCTAATCGCTCGTTCGTAGCGTTGTCCACGTCGAAGTGGCCATTCATTCTCGAGAAAATCAAGAGCATCGTAGACCGAGGAGAAAACTCGGCTTGTACCGTTTTGCAGCCGCACCAACAGCGGCACCGACCATGGCATCTCCGGAATGTGCATTGGTTCCTCCTTGACATTCTACCGGATGAAAAGAAGACGAAATCGATATTGGAAACACACATCGCCACTTCAAGGGTATGAAAAGAAGACGTCGAAAAAATTTTATTGCCGCTTGGCCGCCCCCTTTCGGCTCGGGCGGCTTCATCTCCCCGGCCGTGGCGTTCGCCCGTCGCCTGAGTTTTTCCCGCGTCGCTTATGATCTTTGCGAGCCTGTGAGTTGCCTGAGCTTGCAAGGGTGTTGCGCAGCTGTGCGTTGCCGATCGCGGTCTGACGCGGTGTTGGAAGCAAATCCGCACGTACATTGCCTCCACCCAGCCTCGACATCCAGCATTCGCACTGGCCCCAGGCGCCTACTGAGTGCTAACGATAGTGCCGTAGATGACGATGAAGGCGTAAATAGCGAAAGCACTGATCGCAACCCCGACAATGAATAGCGCAAGCCGGCTACCCGCCAACACTTTTTGCCTTTTCTGCCAGGGCAAGTCTGCGGAGGGAGGAAGGTCTGTGGGTGTGTCGCTCGGATCCATCGCTCCTACTTGCTCTGATCAATCGCGCGAGGCGCTGGCTGACCATCTGGCTCAGCTGGCGTCCAGAACATCAAGTATGATCCGACGATAATGAGCGCGATGGCGAATATTGCCGCAACGAACGTCATCATGCCGGTCTTTGCTCGCTCTTCGGTGCTCTTCATGAGGCTACCAACCTCGTTCACTGAAGAATGTTCCGAAGCCAAGGTCTCGCACATCCCTACTGCCCTCAGCGCAATCTTCTAATTTTCGCCTCGTCGATGGCCGCGATGAATGTGGATCGAGCCTGCTTCACGGGCATGTGCCAAACTTAGCGTCAGGGCAGAGATTAACCGCCGTTCCATAGCGAAATCCGGACTGAACTGGCCAGCAACCGGTAAGGAGACGAACCGGGTGTGCCGGGTCCCACGCGATCTGCTTACCGTGTGGCTGCTGCAGCTCACAATGACGCATTCTACCCAGGTTTCGCGCATGTTCGGCCTCCGGAAATCGTCGCCTACCACACGTCAACGACTACAGTCAGTTCCGGAGTGAAGGGGATGCTGAGTGTAGCTTCTGGTCCTCGTGAGGCTCCCGATTGTCAACCTTGGGAACGATAAATGATGCCGGCAAGTTATTAGCGTTCTGGGCAATCCGAACGGGGAACGGACGGTTCCAAGCATATCGAGCGCGAACGCGGTTGAACGGCCATCCGCCTTCATGACCTGCGCTCCTGCCCCTGGCCTGTTAACACCGCCTCAATCCCGGAGTTGTACATGTACAACCAACCGGGAATGACTTTTGCCCTGATAACACTGGCGTAAACTGAGTTACGGGACAAAACCGCGCGCAAATGCTGCAAATGCGCAGTTCTTGGGCCAACTATAGCAGCCCTAACTCCTTGATATAGTTGATATTTATACGCATACGGAAACTAATGGCAAGTTACGTTCCGTCAGTCGGACGTCACGGCGGCTTTCGATCCATCCATTTTTTGGCGCATCGAACGCTAGGACTCACTTTCTAGCATACAACAGGTGGCGACGCCACCCGTGAGCGGGTTTGCCTGCAACGACGAAACAAGCCTGCGAGCAATGTTGCCTGCGCTCAAAGGAAGGCTTCCTGGCAAAGGCGGATCGCGCAAACTCGCAGAACTGTCGGTAACGTAGGCTAGCCGCGCATGTTCCTTGGACAACTTCGGTTGGATTTTGCTCCAGCTACTGGACAGAATATTCGGCATCTGCCGCGGCAAAAAATCAGGCAACGGGCGCGTCGAAGAAGTATTCGGCTCCAAACACCGACCCGCCTGACGAACGCAACCTCGTGCGAAGCGAGCGGGCGCTGTCCACTCTTCTGCCGTCTGTTGTACACGTACAACTGCCCAGCACCAAAGGAGATTGAGATAAGTTGTACATGCACAACGCAACCGAGAGGGTTGCAGCCCATGTTGGAATCGGGTTACTCCTGATCAGCGCATATTGCCGTCAAAACCGCAAATAAGCGCGGATAGGACAAAAGAGAAACCGATGCTCAACAAACCTCTGAAAGCCGCTGGTGGACTACGCTCCCTAATCGCTTCTGACGCAGAGGAATTGTCGCGTCAATTGCAGGCGCATCAGCAACGCACCTTCCCACCGACCGCACGCAAGACGATACGCAGCTTCACACCCGCCGAAGCCGCCGACTTCATCGGAATTCATCAAGGCTACCTCAGGCAGATTGTTTCGGAAGGGCATGGCCCAGAGCCGCTCCCCAATGGCAGACGGTTGTACAGCGTCGAAGATATTCAGGAGCTGCGCCGTCTGCTGGACGAGGGCGGGAAGGGACCTCGCCGCTATATCCGTCATCGCCAGGATGGCGAAAAGCTTCAGGTCATTTCCGTCATGAACTTCAAGGGCGGCTCGGGTAAGACGACCTCGTCTGCCCATCTCGCTCAATTCCTTGCCCTTCGCGGCTACCGCGTACTTGCAATCGATCTCGATCCGCAGGCATCGTTGTCCGCGCTCTTCGGCCATCAGCCAGAGCTCGACGTGGGCGAAAACGAGACGCTTTATGGCGCAATCCGCTACGACGAAGAGCGAAGAGACATAACCGAAATCGTTCGAGCGACATATACGCCCAATTTGCACATCATTCCGGGGAACCTGGAATTGATGGAATTCGAACACGAGACCCCCAAGGCTTTGATCGCTCGTGGTCGCAGCGATTCCATGTTCTTTGCCCGCATCGGCGAATGCCTGGCCGAAATCGAAAGCGCCTACGACATCGTCGTTATCGACTGCCCTCCCCAGCTTGGATTTCTAACACTGTCGGCGCTCTGCGCGGCGACCTCGGTTCTCATCACGGTTCACCCGCAGATGCTCGACGTCATGTCCATGAGCCAGTTCCTGCACATGACAGGCGACCTTCTCGAGGTCGTCGAGAACGCCGGCGGAACAATGGACTACGACTGGCTGCGCTACCTCGTGACGCGCTACGAGCCGAATGATGGCCCTCAGTCGCAAATGGCGGGCTTCATGCGTTCGATCTTCGGAAATCGCGTTCTCGAAAATGCGATGGTCAAGTCGACAGCGGTGTCGGATGCCGGCCTTACCAAGCAGACGTTGTACGAAGTCGATCGGAGCCAGTTTACCCGCGGCACATACGATCGTGCACTCGAGTCACTGACGGCGGTAAACGCCGAAATCGAGGACCTCGTGAAGCAGACCTGGGGAAGGAAATAAGCGATGGCGCGCAAAAATGTCTTCGGAATAGAACAGGGGGACCTCCCCTCATCGCTCGATGTGCAACATGAGCGCCCGCTCGCCGAATTGCGCCCTTTGGCCGGCTTTGAAAAGCCGTTGAAGCGTGCTTCACCGGTTGGCGCCATCTCGCAATCTCTCGGCGGCATCAACGAACGCGCGCAACGCGTCGAGGATCTTGAGAAGCAGTTGGCAAAGGGCCAGGCCGTCGTAGAACTGGACCCGGAGCTGATCGATGTCTCCTTCGTTTCGGATCGATTGGGCGTTAGCCAAGATGATCAGGATCTCCTGGAGGCTCAGATTCGCGAGCATGGCCAGCAGGTCCCCATCCTAGTCAGGCCGCATCCGACAAGCGATGGCCGTTATCAGGTTGCATACGGCCACAGGCGCCTGGCGGCCGTTCGTCAGATCGGCGGCACGATCAAAGCCGTGGTCAGGGAGCTGAGCGACGAGCAACTGGTCGTCAGCCAGGGACAAGAGAACAACGCGCGCACCGATCTTTCCTTCATCGAGCGGTCCTTCTTCGCCTCGCGCCTTGAGCAACGCGAGTTCAGCAGGGACGTCATCATGTCGGCCCTGGGCGTCGACAAGGCAGCGCTCTCACGTATGATTGCCCTCGTTACACGGCTACCGGGCGCCCTCATCGAGGCGGTAGGGCCGGCTCCAGGCTTCGGCCGAACCCGTTGGGCCGATATTGCGGATCTGATGGAAGATAAGCCAAAGCACCAGGTAGCGTTGAAGCTGATCGAAGAGCCGGCTTTCAAAAATTTCTCGTCAGACGACCGCTTTCTTGCCGTGTACAACTGCCTGAAGCAGGTGCCAGAGCCGGCTAGAAAATCGGTGTGGAAAGACGGTTCGGGCGAAAAGGCCGTGCGGGTTTCGGAAAATGGCGAGCGCCTTAGCATCGTATTCGATAAGCGCGTAGCAGCCGACTTCGGTTCCTTCGTCGAGCATAAGCTCGATGAGTTGTACGCAGAGTTCCAGCAAAGGCAGGCTTCAGGAGGCTGATGAATAAAGAAAAAGGCCCCAAACGTTTCCGTCGTGGAGCCCTTCTCGATCTGTAGCAAGGTGAGATTCGCATTTCCACGAGATTCAGTCAAGAGTCTTCAGCATCCCTTTGATGCCTGGATTCGTTGAATCGTGCTCTGTCGCCTCACAAAAATGCGGCTTTCGCATCGATTGGTCGCGCCTTCACGTTCTTGACGGGCACCCCGGCAATGGTCAGCAGGGGTGTCCGCTCACGGTCGTTGCCAATGTTCAACGCTCTAAAGCAGCAGTGATCTGACAGTTCGAGCAGCGGTCGCTCCACTGATAGTTGTGCCGAAATGGCAGTAGCAGATCACCTCGTGCAATTGCTCGGCACTCACTTCGAAAAAGCGCCTTGCTTCGCCGAAGGTATCGTTTTTCAATCCGGCCGCGCGCAATACCGGGTCTTCGGACGCAACCGAGATCGGCGAGTTATCGCTACGCATCTTGTCACGCAGACGAGCCGGCTGATACTCGATTTCGAAAAGCGTGGAGAGTAGCCGCTGCGGCTTCTGCTCAAGACGTCCCGCCCAGCGCTCCCAGCGGTCGTTGCGAGAAAGGGTCATTTGCTGCAGGCCCTGTTCGACCTGCGCTACTGCCGATAGTTGCTCGCGTGTTTGGTGCCTCATGTTCGCCTCCATTCAGACGATCAAACCGGCGCCAGCCATTTCCGTCCTCAAAGCGGTACGCTTGTCTTGGCGAATGTCCAATCACGATTGTAATCGCGCCGCGACGTTAGGCTCTCCTTTCAAAGGGACGTATGCGGCTTGTGCTAAGCGATCGAGCCACTATCGCCGATGGCCGGAGTAAACGCATGCGCGTATGTGTGACGACGGCACCGTTGGATCTTCAGAAGAGCTGAGAGGCGGGTTGGTAGTGTCTGGTTTCGATAAAAACAATCGGGACGAGAGCGCAGGCGCTTAGAACAACGACGCGGCCGATGCGTGCTGTCCAACGGAAATAGTCCATTTCAGTTCGTTTCCGATCAAAAGTGAGACGGCAATGGTGAGGCAAGTAAAGAGTTGCGCATGAATGAGGGAACCTTACTGGCAATTAACTTCCGTTTGGGGAATTTGCGGTGTTACTTCAGTGGGTTTGTGCCTCTTCCGATTTCAATTGAAGCGCCATGCTGAGGTAACCGGGGCAGATTGGTTGGCCGTGCCGCATTGATGGGCGAAGCGCGTCGCGATGTGGATCATACCGTGGGCTGAGGAAGTGCGGGACGCCCGATCGTAGGGGAGGGGTGGAGCGGCTAGGCTCTGGTCGCGACAAGTGTGGCCAGCGGCGGAATGGCTTGGCCTTCCAGACCGATCCGATCGCCGAGATAGTGCCAGAACGACAGGCAGCTTTCGGCAGGTCTTCATCAGCCCAAGCATGGTGTCGCGCGCGACACGACCATCCCGGCTCATCGTGCCGCCGGAGATTTTTCGTTTGGTGACGAAGCTGTGCAGATCGTTCTCCGAGGCATTGGTGTGCAGCGGGATCCCCGGCCGGTCCAACACCTTGAGCAGTTCATCCTTTCGGCGACAAAGACGAGCCAGAAGCTTATCGAGCTCTTGATAGCCGGTGCGCAGCGAGAAGATCCGCGCGAAGCGTTTGTGGAATGCGGCGGCAAGGCCGGGCGGGGCCTTTCGCCTGACGCTCTTGAGTGTCCGGTAGAACCGCCAGACGAGATCCCGCACCGTCTCGACCTTGCGGGCCTGCCGCGGTGTTGCCGGCATCAGTTTTTGCAGCAGCCGTTCAGCGTGGGCCCAACACAGAGCATTTGCCGACCCGCAACTGGCCGGCATCGTCGGAGACGATCACCGTCTCGGCGAGAAGACCGTGATGGCGAATGGATCCCCAGATGCCGGCTTCCGCGAGCACGCGGACCGTCAGCCTGTCGAAGATGTCGATACCCTTGCCGGCCAGGTATTCGAGGAACGGCACCTGGTTGCAAAAGCGCCGCGGTTCATGGCTGTGGAGTTTCGCCGCGAGTGCCGGATCGGCGCGACGGTTGTCCAGATAGTTGAAGGCGGCATCGTTCAAGACACAGTCGTGATAGCTGCCTCTGAGCAGCGACAGGAAGTTCAGCCGGGACTTTGAAGCGGTGGTAGATGGTGCAAGTCCATTACGATGAAAGAGTGGCGATCCACATCGGCCCCGAGTCATGCGCGGGCAGTCGTGAGGCTGTACGTGAAGTGTTGACAGGGGAGCATGCAGGTCAGCCATTGAGCCGCGAAAGACTGGACATTTCGGGTGCCGACGCATTCCACCTACGCGGAAGGCAATACGAACAAGCACATTATCGCAAGTGTCTGTTCGACCCGGCGTGGTCGCAGACCCTGGCATGCATGGACGCTCCTTGCACGGGAACCGGGGGGCCTCGTGATTGGCCAGCGTGGCGTAGCCCCATGTTGGTCCGCATCGGGAAGGTGAGGAACCGTAGCCGATGATGCACGATCATGAGGAGTCTGATTCCGCCATAGTAGCGAAGAACCCTGCGAACAAAGTCGGTCTGCCGGCGGCGGAGCAGGAGGAGCGAAGGGCGGGAACCGAGGGGAATCCGGATCAGCACAGCACGCGCCGGGCACAGGACCGGGAAAGTGTGTCCCATGCGCTGGACCGCATACGGCAAGCCGCAAAGCAAAGGAAGAAGGAGAAGTTCACCGCGCTCTTCCACCACATCAATCCAGAGATGCTGAGGACGGCGTTCTACGCACTCAAGCGTAACGCGGCCCCCGGCGTGGACGGACAAACGTGGCGAACCTACGAAGCAGACCTCGATCAAAGGATCGCGGACCTGCATTGCCGGGTTCAACGGGAAGCGTATCGCGCCCTACCGTCAAGGCGGACGTATATACCGAAGCCAGACGGACGGCAGAGGCCGCTTGCGATTTCTGCCCTTGAAGACAAGATTGTCCAGAGGGCGACGGCGGCTGTGCTGAACCAAATCTACGAGGAGGACTTCCTCGGGTTCAGCTATGGGTTCCGACCGGGGCGCGGCCAGCATGATGCGCTGGACGCCTTGTTTGTCGGGATCGAAACGCGAAAGGTGAGCTACATTCTCGACGCCGACATTGCGGGCTTTTTCGACGGCGTCAGCCAGGACTGGCTGGTCCGCTTCGTAGAGCACCGCATCGGCGATAGGCGCATCATCCGCCTGATCCGCAAATGGCTCAGGGCGGGTATTCTGGAAAACGGGATCGTTGCGGCTAGTGAAAGGGGAACCGGGCAGGGATCGGTGATTTCGCCACTGCTTGCCAATATCTACCTGCACTACGTCTTCGATCTTTGGGCGGATCGTTGGCGACGACGTGAGGCCACCGGCGATGTGATCATCGTGCGCTACGCGGACGATATCGTGGTTGGCTTCCAATACGAAGCCGATGCCCGGCGTTTCTGGGACATGATGCGAGAACGGTTGCAGGAGTTTGCGTTGCAGCTTCATCCGGACAAGACCCGACTGATAGCGTTTGGCCGCTTTGCGGCTACCACCCGCAAGAAGAAAGGTCTTGGCAAACCGGAGACGTTCGACTTCCTAGGCTTTACACATATCTGCGCAAGGGATCGGCATGGCCGGTTTCAAATCCGACGTAAGAGTCGGCGAGACCGCAGACGAGCAAAGCTGAAGGAGATCAAGAGCGAACTGCAACGACGCTTGCATCACCCGATCCCGGAACAGGGAAAGTGGTTGAGGCAGGTGATCACCGGATACTTCGCCTATCATGCCGTACCGACCAATCATTGGTCGCTCTGGGCGTTCCGGGAACATGTCAAACGGCTATGGCTGCGAGCGCTGCGGCGACGCAGCCAGAAACATGTCCTGACATGGAACCGGATGTCGAAGATGGCCGATGAATGGCTTCCGCTACCACGTATCCTTCATCCTTGGCCGAATGCGCGTTTTGCCGTCAAACACTCAAGGTAGGAGCCGGATGCGGGAATTCCGCACGTCCGGATCTGTGCGGGGGCGGCGCTCAGCAATGAGCGTCCCTACCGCGAACAGGCTTTTGGCCGACCCACTGAGGGAAGTGTGCATAAGTGAGAGCGAGCCGTTTTTGGTGGCGCCAGGGGGATTCCGCGCTTGGGGCAAATCATGATGCCTTCGGCCATGGCCAAAAAACGACTTGCCTCGCCCGAACATGCTGACACGCTTTCGCTGAAGGCGTTGCGCAACCTTGTGACGGTTCTGGTCGATCAGGTCAGCAAGCTTTCAGCGCAAGTCACTACCCTTCTGTTGCCGGTACCGTCCCGGCCGGGGACCGGGCCTTCAAATGTGCTGCACCCGAGTCCGCCGCAATGTTCACGCAATGCTTGGTTGATAGCCTTTTCCAACGATACATCTTATCGCCTTCCCGATCACCATCATGCAACTCGCAAGGCCACACGGATTGTGGTGGTCGGAGCTCCGGGAGCCACCGCATGAGGGAAGTCGTCTCAAAAATGGGCGCGGGGCCGTTTTCGGCCTTCGAGCGCATGGTCGCGTGGCGCTATCTGCGCTCCAAGCGCAAGGAAACGGTGGTTTCTGCCATCTCGATCATCTCGTTCATCGGCATCATGCTGGGTGTGGCAACGCTGATCACCGTCATGGCGGTTATGAACGGCTTTCGCGCCGAACTCCTCGCCCGCCTCCTCGGCATCAACGGTCATCTGATCGTGCAGCCGCTCGAAAGCGGTCTCGACGACTATGAGGAGATCGTCGCGCGCTTCAACGGCATTACCGGCGTGCGCTATGCAATGCCGCTGGCCCAGGGGCAGGTGCTCGCAAGCGGCCGGATCGGTTCGGGAACCGGCGCGCTGGTGCGCGGCGTGCGCGAGGAGGACATCGGCAAGCTGGACCTGGTCTCGAACAATATTCGCCAGGGCACGCTCGACGGCTTCGACGCATCGGAAGGTGTGGCCATCGGCAAGCGGATGGCCGAAAGCCTAGGTCTATCGGTCGGCGACGGCATCCAGCTTGTCGCGCCCGAAGGCGACGTAACCCCGCTCGGCGTCACCCCGCGCCAGAAGATCTATACAGTGGCTGCGATCTTCGAGGTCGGCATCTCGGAATATGACAGTTCGATCATCTATCTGCCGCTCAGCGAAGCCCAGCTCTTCTTCAATTCTGAAGGCGTCGTGCAATCTATCGAGGTCTTCGTCGACGACCCGGATGAGGTGGACCAGTTACGCCCGGCCGTCGGGGGCGCGGCATTGCGGCCCGTGTTTCTGACGGACTGGCGCCAGCGCAACCACACCTTTTTCTCGGCCCTTCAGGTCCAGCGCAACGTCATGTTCATGATCCTGACGCTGATTGTGCTGGTCGCCGCGCTCAACATCATTTCGGGATTGTCCATGCTGGTCAAGGACAAGGGTCCCGACATCGCGATTCTGCGCACGATGGGCGCGACGAGCGGCGCGGTCATGCGCATCTTCTTCATGACAGGGGCGGCAATCGGCGTCGTCGGCACGATCGGGGGCGTCGTGCTCGGCGTCATCGTGTGCATGAATATCGAACTGATCCGCCAGTTCTTTTCGTGGCTGTCGGGGACGACGCTGTTCAATCCCGAGATTTATCTCCTTAGCCAGTTGCCCGCACGCATGGACATCGCGGAAACCCTATCGGTCGTCCTGATGGCGCTGGTCCTCTCTTTCCTCGCCACGCTCTTCCCGGCCTGGCGGGCAGCCAGGCTCGATCCCGTCGATGCGCTCAGGTACGAATGACGATGGCGAAGAGGTTCTGCAACTCAAGCCCCTCTCCTCTCCTCACCGCCGATGTCCCGCACTTGCTCACCCTACGGCCCACAAATCTGCCCCGGTTACATGCTGAAAACCCACACCTGAATTTTGACCTAACGTCTCACGCCGGGAGCAGGGGAGGGCTCTCAAAGCCCCGACGCCTTCGTGAGATTGGTGTGGCAGCGGTCGCGTCGGCGCGATATTTGCTGCGTCCTTTTTCAGCGTGCCGCCGATGCTTTGCACATATCGCTCGTCAACCCGTCGAAACGCTAGACCCGCGGGCAGCCAATGGCCAAAGAATTCAAGTCCTCGCTCAGCCTCGGCGGCGTCGCCACCCGCGACGTCGGCAATCGCGGTTCCTTCGACTAGGTGCGCGTCACCTCCTTGCCATTGAGGCGATCCGACCTGACATCCCTGACTTTGTCGTCCTATCGGATCATCTCGTCAGATTGACGAATGTGCTAGTTTTAAGCTCAAAGGAGTTGAACCTATGAGTGTCAAATCGTCGATCTCGCTGACCGACCAGCAGGATGCGTTTGCCCGTTCGCTGGTTGAGAGCGGCCGGTATTCCAGCATGAGTTCCGTTCTTCAGCAGGGCCTCGAACTGCTTTGGCAAAAGACGGAAACTGAGGCCGTTGAAACGGCAGCGCTTCGGGAATTGGTCCAGCGGCGATTGAACGGACCGATGATTTCTGCCACGGAAATGGAAAGCCGCGTCGCGGCAATGATCGAGCGGAAGCGACGGGTTGTTCGTGTGGGCTCTTGAATATTCTAAAGATGCCGAACGCGATTTCGAGTTGATCTTCGATCATCTGTTCGACGCCTATGTCGAACTCGGGGACCCGCCTGGCGAGGCTGTGAAGCGTACCAGCTGAACGGATCCGCAAATTGCGTGTCGAAATCGATCGCCTCGTCGAGACGCCCTATATCGGGACTCTGCGGCCCGATATTCATCCCGAGATGCGGTTTCTTCCGCGGGACAACACGGCTGTTTGGTTTCTACCGGTTGAACATAGCCGCACAATTATTATCGCGGCCATCTTCTACGGTGCGCAGGACCACATCAGAAATATGCTCGCACATATGCTGGCGGGATAAGGTCCCCACAGCCCCGCGGCCTTCGTCAGATTGAACCTAAATCCGTCGCGTCGGCGCTGGGATTTGCGGATCATATCCGCGCTCGCATGGCCGATCTTCTTTTGCACATGACGCTCATCGACCTCGCCCGAGGGGGGCCAGGCCGCGCGCAGCGAATGACCGGAGAATTTGGCCGCAGGCTCGTTCCCACTGAGGTCGCCATGCAGGCCGGCGGCCAGGGCCGCGGACTTGACAAGGCGGGCGACCGCCTTGTCATCGAGGCGCTCCAGCCCAACGTCTTTGCCGCTTGGTGACGCGGCGGAATAACTTAGCCATCGCCGCGGCTATCGAAGCCTCCGTGGCTTCAGGTGGTCCAAAGCAGAGACTTATGCACACATGTCGGGACTGGTCGTGGACAATACCGGGAGAACCAATCCTAATTCTAGGTAACGAAACCTGTCGTTCGAGGTGGGCCAAAATCACCGGCAATCACTCGGATAACATGTTGCTGGATAGCAGCTGCACTGGCCCTCGCTGATTTCGAAGTGACGTCCAAATCCGAGGCAAACGGGTGTTGGGGATCGAAGACCCGAGCTTTTCTGCTTCTCTGTCTGGAGGCTCTTGTGTCAATCGACTTTAGTCGCTCACGACGTGTGGGAGTAGAAACACGGCGCGCCAACTCGTCCTCATCGCAAAGCAATCTTATGGGAATGAGCGACGCTGCACTTTGCTGCGCCGCGCCGGCTATCTGTTCAAACGTGCGAATACTGCCTTGATTGCCTTCGACAAGGGCCTGCGTGAAGATGAAGCTTGCCGAAGTGGGGCTGTAGGCCACAATCGCGTCCAGAACTACCTGTCGGATTCTTCCAGTGTATTCCGATATCCCGTTCGGGAGGGGCGTAATCCCGTCATCGTCCAGGAGGCGGAATATCGGATTGTTGAACCAATGGTTATCGATGACTTTTGCAGAAACGAGGGTGCTTAGTTCATTAGCAATTGTCAGCTTCCCGACGCCAGGGAAGCCCATTAGCAGAACGAAAACGCGCATATCAGCATTAGCCTCGTAACGGTGTTCCACGACAACAATAGGTAATTTCAAGAGCACCGCAATCTCGTCCGCGCCATCAAACATGCCCAGTTACAATTTTTAGGCCGCAGCTAGATTGGAAGCAGCAGGATCGTAGCGGTGCGGCGGCGCTTCACCAAACAACAGACCCAGAGCGGCCTGAATTCCTGGTCGCACCGGATCACCCTTATTAACGTTCTGGCTACCTCGACCAATCGCTATCTGGCGCGATCGCCCCTAGCTCGGTTGCTGCAATCCAGTATGACTTGACCACATGCTCGTTGAATTCGAAGAGCTTTGATCGTCGCGCGCAGCGTCGCCAATCCAGCCGGTCAGGGAATATTTGGCGCTGATTGAGAGTGTGCGCGGATCGCAAAGTTCCAACTAGCGTCTTGGAAAGATCGAAGAGCAATTGCGACGCATGAAGCACCAACATTTCGCCAACAGAGTAACTTTCTCAGCGCCCTGCGAGGCAGCATCTCGGTCGGAACAAAGATCTATCTAAGCCGTTGAAATGACGGAAGCTACAACAACGGATAGGCAGCAATGGAAAACTTGTTCACGCGCTTCGCCAACACGATTGCCCATTGGGCTGGGAAGCCTGTTATCTTCGTCGCGGCCGTGCTTTTAATTGCTGCGTGGGCTGTAAGCGGGCCCTTTTTCGGGTTCTCCGAAAACTGGCAGCTTGTTATCAATACGGGCACTACCATCATCACGTTTCTGATGGTCTTCGTGTTGCAGAACACGCAAAATCGCGACAATGAAGCAATTCAAGCGAAGCTAGATGAACTCATTCTCACGAGCCAAAATGCTGAGAACCGGTTCATAGGCATCGAGAAAAAAGCAGAGCGGGAAATCAGCGACGTAATTGCCGAGGTCGAAAGTGCAGCTTGCCGATCCGCCTCCTAAAGATGGCGGAAGGGAAGGGCCGGGGTAGCCGGCCAATGGTTCAGGCAATCGTCATTTGCAGGCTGGTCTCTGATAACGCGGCGGCCGATGCGTCGACCATCTGACTAGAACCAGCGGCGCAAGTTAAACGTCCGCTCCCCCACCCTCGTCTGCCGATTTGCGCGGCGATTCGGCGACTTCGCCCACGCGCAGTTTCGGCACCATCTTAGCAGATGCCCCCTACTGAAGATCGACCAGGGGTGCTGGTCGCGGAATCCCTCATCGCTGATTTTATAGAAATGCCGGAAGAGACGGGCGTTCACTGCAGGGACCGGTTCCGCGCATGATGAACTCAACGGTAAGACATCTCTTACCGTTGACGAGGCATGACCAAATGGACGTGCCATTCGTGGTCTGGGGTGGACTTGGACTTACGCGCCTTCGAGGATTGGAGCGGGTTACCTCGAGTGGACAAGCGTGCCCACGCTCGACGCGCGCCTGTTCAACGAGGCGAACACGCGTAAATAAGAGAGCTTGTTCGTCTCCGCCCGAAACGAGCTGGCTCTTTACCAACTCACGCTTTGCACGCGATTGTTCTCGCCAATCGTCAGATTTAGCTGTATATTTAGGCATTGCTGATATTGCTGCGGCCTTCTTACGCCACAGAACTTCCAAAGAAGGCCGCTCTTTTCCTGGTGTCCCGGCGTGAAGGCGGCTACGCTCTCAGTTAGCTCGCCAGCTTCAGCGCAGCCTGATCGTGAATGCCGCTTTGAAAATGGCTGATCAGCCGCGCTGCGAGCGCGATTGCTTCTTCGCTATCAAAAGCGAGGTGCCTTTCCTGAACCATTTCCCGGAAGACGCCGTCTATTTTCTCGACATCGTCAGGCGTTATCATCTCTGTGCGAGATCCAACCGATTCGCTCATAGCCCTAATCCCAGCCGGCCCAGGGCTGAATAGGCCGACGTTAGCCCGCTTCGAGTATGCGCCGGCGCAGGCGGGATTCAATTGTGAAATTGCGGGGAGATCCAGACGGTCTTTGGGGTAGAGGGTAGCCAGACCGTCCGGACTCCGCGTTGGGTTGCCTCCACATTTCGCCAACGCTTATGCAATTTAAACGCGGGTCAGAGGGCATTGTTCCGTTTGCTAATGTATGGTGACTATCGTGGGCGAAGCGTCCCCTTATGGGTTGTGGTTAAAGTATCCGCCCACGGTGTGTTGCGAGGCCAGCCGCACAAGCTGTGCACCCCGATCAGCCTCGTATGCCATTTGAGCCCATCCCCGAGCGTGTCGAGCCATGCCTCGCTGTGTCTGCCAAAAGGGTTCCGTACGCTGGCGATTAGGCATTCGAAATCAAGTGGAATGGATACCACCTGGGCGACACATATCGAAGCGAACCGCGCATCCCTACGCGTGCGGCCATGACTGACGAGAGACGGCGGCGAAGGTACTCGGCCCCACGACCATGATCCTCGACGGCGAGGCCGTTGTACTCGAATGGGACCGGCCGCTCGAACTTCGGGATGCTACAGGGGCGCTGCGCGGCCGTGGAACTGGCTGGGCTAGACATTCTCGAGGCGTGGATACGGAGCCTGCCCCCTATCATCCGCTGCCATGGCGGCAGGCTGATTTAGACACTGTCGGCCCTGCAGCGCTCGGTAACATCAGCCGGTGACGCAATAGGGTGCAATTTCTCATTTCGCCTCACACAGGATCGTCGTCCCGAAAAAATAGGCCCCCGGGGCAGGGCCTTGGAGAGATGTACATTCGTGGGTGCCAGGCATGCGCAGCCAATTAGAGTGTCGTTTGAATAAGCGGTAATCGAAAGATGCGATGTCTGGATATGGTTACACAGCCTTGGTTTACGCCCCGCTCAAAGAGGGAACAAACGCACATTCTCATCAGTTGAAGGACAATAGACGCATAGGAAAAAAAGGCGTTGGATCGGACCGCTCGCATGGAAGCACCGCCACTTGAGAGAAAGCTCGCAGCCATTCTGGCGGCCGATGTTGAGGGATATTCCCGGCTGATGAACGCCGATGAAGAACAGACGCTGGCGACGCTGACGTCGCATCGCGCTGTCGTTGATGGGCTCATTGAAAAAGCTCACGGTCAAATATTCGGAACGGCTGGCGACAGTGTATTGGCTGAGTTTCCCTCGATCCTCCATGCCTTCAATTGTGCTGTAGCCATTCAGCAAGCGATGTGGCGCGCCAACCAAGATCTCGCAGAGGATCGAAAGATGAATTTTCGCATCGGAATAAACATAGGCGACGTTCTGGTGAAAGACGGCGACATCTTCGGCGACGGCGTCAATATCGCCGCCCGCCTGGAGAGCCTCGCGGACGTGGGCGGTATCTGCGTTACAAGGGGTGTACGCGATCACCTGCGCGATCGCGTCGATGCTACCTTCGAGGATATGGGAGAACACCGGATCAAAAACATTGCCCGCCCTCTCCGCATCTTTCGCGTTATATTCGACCGGCAAGGAGAGCCAAGTTTTAATTGGGAGCCGCTTCCCCCAGAGACGCCGGAGGGCTTCTCTTCCGTTGAACAAGCATTCTCCCAGGACAATGATAGCAATGATGAGGCGCGCAGCGTAGAGATCGCCTTTTGGGCATCGGTGCAGGAGAGTGATGATCCAGCCGAGTATCTTCTTTATCTGCAGCGGTTCCCGAACGGCCAGTTCGCTGAACTGGCAAGCGCTCGCGTCGAACAGGGTGGATCTGGGGAACCCGACCCCGGTATCGAAGTCTCCTTCTGGGAAACCGTGCGCGACAGTGGCAATGCGGAAATGATCAAAGCTTATTTGACCAAATATCCGCGTGGCCAATTCATCGATCTCGCCAAGATTATGCTGGCTGAAACGCAGCGAAATTCATAGCGCCCCAGAACTTCAACCGCGAGGCGGCAAATGCGTCTTGTCCTCGAGGTTGCCGAATGCTGCAAGGCGGGCATCGACCACGTCGCGTCCAGTTCGAATAACGACGGTGGCGGCCGCTGGCCGGCTCAGGAACGGGAACGGGAACGGGAACGGGAACGGGAACGGGAACGGGAACGGGAACGGGAACGAAGACACGTCCGACGCGTTAAATCCAGGGGAGTTTGCATCCTCGATTATTGTGATCGATGGCGACAGGCCACTCCCAGGAGGTTTCAAATGGATATCACCACCTTGCTCATCATTGTTCTCATTGTTCTCGTCCTAACCGGTGGCTTTTACGGACGCGGGCGCTGGTATTAAGGCTTTGCGACGAAGGTTGTTGAAACCTTGTGCAGCGAGGCGGCATGCGGAAGAAATGGCTGAGCGGGGTAGGCCTTTGTTTCAGTTCCGTTCAGCCAGGATCTTCTGCATTCGGGCTAATTTGCTTTCCGCAATCTCAAGTCGCTGAAGCAAAACGTTCGGTCGTGCCACGCCATCGTCTTGAGGAAAGTCCCCGATGATTTCCATTGGGTGAGCATCCAATACTGTGCAGACTTGAATGAGAGTTGGCACCGAGATGCGGTTCGTGCCGCGCTCATACTTCTGAAGCTGCTGGAACGTCAGGCCAACAGCAGAAGCGACCCTCTGCTGGGAAAGCCCCCGTGTTTGACGAACTGCTCTGAGCCGCTCACCGATCTGCTGGGACAACCCCATTGACGTTTCGGTCGATATCTTACCCACGTGCGCGCCCTCCCTTGAGACCCGGCCCATATGATAGCATACATCTTGGCCCGCAACTCATAGTTCTGCAGGAATGCCATCGAGGCTGGCAATGATCGGCAACGGGGCGGCCATATCTTTGAGTTGAACTACGCCTGCCATTTCCGGTCGAGGTTTGCTGTAATCAGCTCTGTCGTTCAAAGGTAGTTGAGGGTATCCGCCTTGGCCAACCCGATCAACCACTCGTGGAAGTCGACCGGAGAGCACCGTGCTCAAAAAACGAGAGAATCCGAGCGCTGTCGCTGCCGGCAAGGAAATCGGCGGCGGTTGACCCGGATTCAGGGATCCCATGCCTTCGCGTTTCGTACTCGCTCTATGCGCTTCAAATTATGCACGACGGTCCGCTAACGGATCATGCCTGGCCACATCAGCCAGAACCTTAAGACTATCGACTTCCAGCTGTTGGCACAGCGTTTCGTAATCCTCTAACATCTTTAGATCTGGCTTGCGCTGCCCGCGCACCTCATCGCGGCTCAATACCGCGATACCGTAGGCTTCCATCAGATCATTAAAAGCTGGAAAGTTGGCGTCGGAAATCTGCTTGCTATGTTGCGGCCACCGGATCATCAGGCGGGCTCGCCCAACGTTCTGGAAATCCATCATCTACTCCCTAATGGAAACGCAAGAGACCGTCGCGTTGCTTGGCCAGGGCCTGGTGCGTTCGACATCGTGTGGCCGAACTAGACATAGGAATGCCTCGCCAAGGCGGGGCAGGTCAAGGATCACCAATCCTGACGTCCATACCAATTGTCTATGTCTTGGCGGACCCGGTCTTTTTCGAGACCGTAGCGTTCTTGAATCTTGCCCTCAAGCTGGTCGCGCTTGCCGGCGATTTGATCAAGGTCGTCATCGGTCAACTTGCCCCACTGTTCTTTTACCTTTCCCTTAAATTGTTTCCAATTCCCCTCGACGCGATCCCAGTCCATTTGTGGTTCCTCCAGTTGCTGCACGATTGGAAAACGCTTGCTTTCGGTTTTTGTTCGAACGGGTCGGCAAATAAACATCAGGACTGTGCGACGGATGCATTCGTTCATGGAACGACGGCGCCCGATCTTGCCCAGCAATCGCGGCAGCCTTGTTCGACGCCCGGCCAAAATTTGAGTTGGTTCTCGAAGTCGTTGCTCGATGCCATTGAATGTCGGAAGCGGCGTGACACGGCAGGGGCGCTCGGCTGCGCTCATCGTGTGTCAACCGCAACGACGCCGATGCGCGCAGCTGCGTCGCTCTGCCAAGAAGCAACTCTGCGAACTGGCCAGAGGAACAAACACCGCACTGGAGAATTGCCATCTGAAAACGTGGAGTTATTCGGTGGCGGAACGCTCTCCTGAAGAAATTGAGAAACGGCGAACACGGCGTGCGGAGCGTAGGCAAAAGCAGCGGATTGCCAATATCGAGCGCGCGAAGAAAATGCATTCGGCCCGTCTTGCCAGGGAGGGTAATGCCGGCTCTGATTCCGTTCAGCCCCCATTGAACGGCGTCCATATCGGTTGCTCCGGCTGGTATTACTGGCACTGGAAAGGGAAGCTTTATCCGGCGGATGCACCTTCGAAAGAATGGTTCTCCATTTACGCTCAGGAATTCGACACGGTCGAGCTCAACGCGCCGTTCTATTCCTGGCCCACACTTGCGACAGTCAGGACCTGGCTGCGCCAAGCGAATCCCAAGTTCGTTTACACGGTAAAGGTCTGCGAGCTCATCACCCACGTAAAGCGGTTTGATGATACCCGCATCTTAATTGCGGACTTCGCTTACATTGCCGATCTGCTCGGCCCAAAGATGGGCTGCTTTCTTTTTCAACTGCCTCCCAGCATTCGCTACTCCCCCGAGATGTTACGCACCATTATTGATCAGCTCGATCCTCGGCAGAGAAACGTTCTGGAATTCCGCCACAAGAGCTGGTGGAACGCCGAGGTTTTCAGCGCTTTCCGAAACGCGGGGATTATCTTTTGCTCCTGCAGCGGCCCTCGATTGCCCGAGGAACTCGTGCAAACCACCAATGATATTTATATACGCTTTCATGGAGTCAAGCAGTGGTACCGGCATGACTATAGTGACGCTGAATTGGCGGTATGGGCTGAACGCATCCGACAAAGCAACGCGAAAACTGTTTGGGCCTATTTCAACAACGATCGCGATGGCCACGCTATCAAGAATGCAAAGCGGCTATTGGAACTGCTGCAGTGATAGACGATACCCGGTTTGGCGGGTGGCGCCCGCTGTGCATTGGAATAGAGATATCTCAATGGAAATCGGCGGGGCACGCAGGCTAGGCGTGCCACGCTAATTCTCATCGAGCGCCAGCAGTTTCTTCATCGCTCGAGTTGCTCAGTGATGGGTATGCTGCTCGTTGCGCTTGCGGGTCGCAGCCGCTTTTTTAGCGGACGCTGAACGCGCTTCCTTTGATCTTGCAGCCGAGGCTTGGCCGCCTTTTCTACCGCCCTTTTCTGACGAGGCATGACTTTCCTCGTGACCGCGACCAGAACCGGACTTGTTGCCGCCGCCACTTTCCTTGTTGACAGTAGCCCAGGCCCGCCGTTCCGCTTCGTCCTTCGAAACACCGCGGTCCTCATAGCCTTCTTCGATATGCTCAGCCTTGCGCTTTTGCTTGTCGGTATAAGCGGATTTGTCGCCGCGAGGCATCAGATTTCTCCTTCTCCGGTTTCGTTCTTTTCCTCGAACTGCGAACGGCAGTTAAGGTTCCCTCTCGCCGTCCTCGGAAGGGTCATGTTGCCTATTGGCCGGGTTGGGGAAGCGCAGTTAGCTACGATTTCCAGTTTTTGGACTGGCTTATTACGAGCATCAATGTGTCGAGTCTTGATCGCATTGGCCCGAACCGCTCGTAAAGTTCGTGCGCACGCCCATCGCCAAGATCATAGACGGCAGCGAACTCGTGGAGGGTATAGATGTCGCGAGCCTGCGGCAAAGCTGATGTATCTGTCTGAGCTACCGTTCTCATCCCCGAAGAACACCGAAAACGGATGGAAGTTCCACTGGTTCGGCTCGTAGAAATATACCCGGTGGGATCGCTTATTTTCAGCCGCCGCGTCGATCCCGTTCTTGCCTGCGGATCGCGCTTGGGTTATCGGCGGCGGTGTTTAATAAGCTTGCTGTCCGCGCAAGAACCGATTTAAGTGTGCTTTCCCCAAAGAGCAACCAGAGGAGGCGGCCCAATGCTTAAATCAAACAAAACAACAGCGCTCGCTGGTTCCGAGCTAGGCTCTTTGCACTAGGCTTCTCAAAGCGAGCACATCATCTGCACCGCGTAAATGGGCCGCTCGTGTAGAAGGGTATCGTCCTCCTGAGCCTTGTCCGCCCGCAAGCGGGATGTTGGTGCCGCTGTTTCGAACAGCGACCGTATATAAGTTGGATTTGGCTTGGCAACGAGCCGCGTCGCGCAATCGGGCTCAGACCGTGGATGCCGCAATAACCGACGGAGTGCAAAAATGTCACCCTGACGACAGTTCCGTATTGACCCTCCTCATATAAGCAAAGACCACCGAGAACGACTTATGCACTTGAATTATAAAGGAACTTTCAGCCAAGCTTTCTGGTCATCACGCTAGCGACAACGCCTGGTCATCACTTGCGGAACATTGGTTCTAAATTGGCCTTGAGAGAGATGCCAGGTTCGCGATCAGTCGGAAAAATTGCCAGAAGTGCACAATGCTTATCAATAACGGTGGCTGTAAATTCTCCAGTTTCCGTAATGCGACCTCGCAAAGGGATCAAAACCGGAGAATCCCAGATGTTGGCTTTAGGAACACTCGAGGTGAACGGGCGAAGATCGGCCGTCCACCGTTCCTTTTCGAAGCCTATTAGCGTCTTGATCGTCTCCAAGTCCAGAAACGCAATGTTGTTCTGCGGATCAGTCCGATACCCCACCACTCGTGCTTCAATCACGACGTCCGCAAAGATAAAATCCGCCGCTCCGAAATTCTGTTGCCTCTGGCAGGCATAGGATTGCCCAGCGTAGAGAACATACGCCACAATCAGTGTAAGCAGTCGAAACGTGTGCAAACTCCAACCCTCACGACTGTGAATCTCAAGCTCCAATAGTCCCGTCTTAACAGGAGCAGAGAGTGCATCCAAGGTCCTTTCCGGGCCGAATGTGGCCATCGGCATAGCCCAGGCATGCGTTTGACGCGGCAATTAACCATTAAGACTTCCTCCGATCGGCTCCTGTATGAAGTCCAGGTAAGAACCTGGGTCATGTTCAGGATGATACGCACACAGCTCTGACTAACTCGGGGCCTTCTCGGCCGCCGATCCGCTGTGCCTGCCGTTGACTTCTGGAGCCTGAACATGACCTTCAACGCCATCGCTATTGCCGCCATTGCCCTCCATGCACACGCTTCGGTGTTGGCTGTCAGCACCCTTGGGCGGGGGCTTAGAAATACGTCTGGCGTCTCTCCGGCTGGCGGAGGGGTTGAGCCATCGCGAACCCCGAAGACACGCCCAAAGGCCAACACTTTCTGCTCTCGCCCGAGTGCCGAACGCTGACGGTTCTCGATCTCGCCAAGATGCGGGATACGACCGCCTACAACTGGTTTAAGCGCCTGCGCTGGCACGAGACGGAGGGCGAGCCGTATTGCCCCAAGTGCGGAACGCTGCGGTGCCACACGATGAGCCGCAACCGCTTCAAGTGAGAAAACCTGCAAGGCCGTGTTCAGCGTCACCTCAGGCACGGTGTTCCATGCACGCAAGCTGAGCTTCAAGAAGATGCTCATCGCCATCTGGTTCTCGGCGAACTCGGTGAAAGGCAAGGCCGCGCTCCAGCTCTCGCGCGAGATCGGCGTCCAATACAAGACCGCCTGGGTCCTCCTGATGAAGCTGCGCGAGGCCATCGCCTGGCGCAGGGAGGAGATGGTGCTCGATGGCGAGGTCGAGATTGACGGCAAGTACGCTGGCGGCCACATCCGTCCTGAAAACAAGGCCGAGGATCGCATCGATCATCGCCTCAAGAAATTCCAGAAGATGAAGCGTCTGTGCGCTCTTGCGATCCGCCAGCGCGGACTGGGAGGGCAGACGTTCACCCGGATCATCCGAGACGAAGACAGCAATGCGGCCTGGGCGGCCGTCCGAGATCACGTGTCGCGGGAGGCAACGGTCTTTGCGGACGAGCACGGCAGCTATAACGACCTGGCTGGCCTGAACGAGCTGCAGCGCGTCAACCACTCAAAGGCCTATCAGACCGACGATGGCACAAACACCAACCAGGTCGAGAGCTTCTTCTCGCGGGTCCAACGGGCCTACGTCGGCATCCATCATCGGTTTTCGTTAAAGTACTTCGACTGGTACGTAGCAGAGCTCGCATGGCGTGAGGATTGTCGGCAAGTGAGTAACCGCGGCCATACTTTCCAGGTGCTGGGCAAGGCACTGTCTCGCCCGACGTCTCGCTATCTGTGCGGATACTGGCAGGGCAACAAGCCGCCGGACCTGATCTGGGAAGGCTAAGCGGCGACCGCACGCGTCCTGCAGTCGTCAGTTGGGTCAGGACCGCCGACAGGCGGTGTGCGCCTCCCACAACACCTTTCGGCCGTCGAACTGACCCGATTGCCGATGTCGGAAAGATTGGCTGGCTCGCTCGGGATGGCAAATACACAATGAGGCATATTTCGTTGCCGACGCTTCTATGTTGTGGACTGGACGGCCCGACGCCAACCTCGTCATCATGCTATTTGCGGCCATCCGGTCCTCCGGGTTTTACGCTTTCCCAGGCTTCTTCAATTCCGACCCGCGCTGCGCGAGAGAGGCCAGCAACCACGAGATCAGCGGCTATCAACGGATGTTCACGAACCAGCTTTTTGACAATTTTAACCGCCGCGGCAGCTTTGGCCTGCTTGACCAACCCCTTGCCCGTGCGGCTTCTAGCGAACCGTTCCAACCGGCTGGAATGGGGCGGCGCTGTCGCTAGTGGACGACGACGCCCTTGCGAGGGTTTTCGCGCTTCGCCTTTCGGTATTTTTTTGGGATCGCTGCCATTGCGGTTTCCCGCACAACATCTAGCGCGGCATCTGATCCCTGCTGGAATGCCCGACCAAGCAGCCCGAGAGCCCTTCGACCCTTCCGTTTTCCGGATTTGGCCGCGTCCGAAATCTCATCCTTTTCCTCAACCATGATGGCTGCAGCTGCACCCGCGCCCGCTATCAACGCCTTTGCAAGTACATCTCGCCCCGCCTTGCTCGCCAACAGGGTTTTCAAAAGAGCGTTCTTGCGAATAGTCCTTGGCACTTTGTAGCCCGCGACCTTCTTGGGGATTTTCATCTTCGCCATGTCATCCTCCTTGCTCAATTCCAAACGCCAATCGTGACCTCTGGTTCCCTACTCAAACGGGCCGAGCACGGATATCATTGAAGGCGGCCAGTTCACGCCGAGACGAATAACCTCGCCCCGACGACGCCAACGCGATCAAACTGATGGAAGCAGAAGGCGATTCACTCGCTGGCGAACAATCATCCCGAGAATCGCGACGCCGACCGCTCCCAGGTCGGTCCAGATGATGTAAGCCGTTGCTACTGGCAGGCCTCGCCCTGGCCACCATGTTCAGGAAGCGCTGCGTTACGGCAGGACAGCGGTAATCGAGCTCGCGAGGCTTAGCGCAGAACGGAATCGCGATCTCGCCGAGCTCTTACTGGGGTCACACGCTTAAGAAAGCGTCGCTAGCTACAATATGGTTCAAAGCGGGCTTACGTTCTCGACTTTCCGGTCTTTCTGTCCTGACCCAATTCATAGCTGACCTTCTGGCCCTCGCGCAGCAGGTCCCCCGTTGAAAGCGCCGAAACATGCACGAAAACATCCGTGCCGCCATTGTCAGGCGAGATGAAACCAAATCCTTTGTCTTGATTGAAAAATTTAACAGTACCGGTCGGCATGAAATGGTCCTTTTGAATGGCTAAACTTCTCGATCACGATCTTACCGCTGAAGGAGCAAGGCGGCAATCCTCCCTCATCCTACTATCCTGGCGCAGCAATCACGGGCGGGAGTGCAACTGCATTTGATTCCCATAGCAGTGCGATCCGATCTCTCTGGAGAAGGGTTGCTCGGAGTCGAATAGCGTTTGCCAAGCTGTCGCCGTCCGAAGAGAGGCGCATTTTCATAAAATTGCCGTTCCCGTTTTCACCGGATTGGAGGATCGGAGGGCTAGGAAAGGTCACTGACACTATCTTGGGAAAGAACCAACTATGCAACCGACCCATGATGTGGCTGTCTGCGTAGACGAAGCCATGGGGTGGCTCGCTCAAAGGCTGACAACACTGCTCCACTCGAATTACGGCGGTAAAACGATCTTCGACATGCTGGTCATTGAAGCGACCCCCTGTTTCCCTGCGCTGAAGCAAGCCGATATACGTTGTGTGGTCCACTACCTTATCGAGGACCGCCTCGACCGCCTTATCGCGTCAAATCGCTGTTCGCCGCTCAAGTTCGGGGCCAGAATCATTCCGTTCCCGCCCACACGTGAGCGAAATCACCGGAGTACAGGCTAAAATCTGAGCGTAGGGCAGGTCATCTTCTGGTGCGTACGCACCACCGCCTGGGCTTCCTGTGGGACCTGCCTCAACATAACTCCAACACTCACATGGCGATTGTTCGTATGTTCTAAGCGCGTTGGCTAGTGGCCCGAGTTGGTGGGGACTCCAAGTTCCTTCATTTTCCGGTCGAGTTCAGCTTTTTGGGGACCGAATTTGACGAAGATCTCACGGGCGGCGAGCGGTGTCAGGTGATAGGCAGCGATGAACTCTTCCAGATCGTAGCGATCGGACCAGGGACCGACGAGCTTGCTATTTTGATGGCTGGTATTATCACCTCGCATCATGGGTCTCCCAATTCGGGCGCACTCGGAATCGGCAGACAATCCGCTCTTCATCCTAAGCGCGGTTAGCCTTCAATCACGGTGAGAAAACGTCCCAGCAAAGGCTGAGACCAGAGTGCGCGATTTGATTACCTTCGTTAACACAGATAATCGTACATAGTTCCGGTATCGCTAATATAAACGCCCAGTGCGCTGCTGTCCTGTGCCCAGACAATGGGGCGCTCCAGGCCCTGGTGGATTGATCCGACCTCCTTTTGGGACTTCCCACGTTGCCGACGTGCGGGTCTTCAGGATGCTGACTGCCTCATCGGACCACTTGAACCTGGCCGACGCAAGCCCGGATCGGGTTGGCCAACGGCCGACACGGTGGGCACAGCAACCAGTGGCTCAATACCTTCGATGGCCTTTGCATGCTCACCAAACCCTGCGACGGGTCCTTCCACGACCGGGTGAGGTTTTTGCGGCTAAGAAACACTCAGGCGGGCGTTGACGCGGGCTGTAGTGTGTAGCCAAGCGACTTTGCCCTTCGATCGAGATTGTTGAGGGCGCGTCGGCGGTAACTCTCCTCGTAATAGGAGGCTCCCGGATCGCTGTATTCAATGCCGTGCCGCAGCGTATTGTAGAACAAGACGGCGATTTTGCGGGCGGTTGCGGTGACCGCCTTGGCCTTGCCAACACGTGCGGACAAACGCCGATAGAATGCGCCCAGCCCGGTCTCAGTGCGCCCGACCGCAACCGCGGCAAGCCGCAGTAGCGCCGCGGCTGCCGCAATGAATCACGGAGTGCCAGATGTCACCCTGAAGAAAGTTCTGTGTTGACCCTCCTCATATAAGCAAATGCCACCAACCGAAAGCGCTGCGGCGCTGACAGCTTTGGGCCCAAGCGCAGCTAGTGGTCATCGTCCGCAATGCGCCACAGAACGAACCCGCTCGCGCGGGAGGGAAGGCGCGGGCCTTGAGACGTGTGCCTCGTTGACGGCATCGGTGAGGCTTTGATCGATCAGAGGTGACGGGCGGACGAAGACCTCCGAGCATGAAGGGGTCAACCTACCGTGCTGAGCGATTTCCGTCANGAACGAACCCGCTCGCGCGGGAGGGAAGGCGCGGGCCTTGAGACGTGTGCCTCGTTGACGGCATCGGTGAGGCTTTGATCGATCAGAGGTGACGGGCGGACGAAGACCTCCGAGCATGAAGGGGTCAACCTTCAGCTTGAGAGGAGCATCCGATGACCGTCCCCCATTCACATCCGTCCGGCAGCGCGCTTCGTGAGCGCATGATCGAAGACATGTCCATGCGCGGCTTCACCGAGGACACGCGCCGTGACTATATCCGTTGCGTGAAGGCACTTGCCACCTTCATCGGCCGTTCCCCGGACACGGCGACGGCTGAAGATCTGCGCCGGTTCCAGTTGCACCAAACCCAGATGGGCATGCATCCGCCGAGCATCAACAGTTCGGTCTCGGCGCTGCGCTTCTTCTTCACCGTGACGATCGACCGGCCCGATCTGTCTCGCCGCCTGACCCTGATCCATCAGCCGCGCAAGCTGCCGCTGGTGCTGAGCATCGAGGAAGTGGCGCGGCTGCTCGAAGCCGCACCGGGGCCGAAGTACAAGGCTGCTCTCAGCACGGCCTATGGCGCCGGATTGCGGGTGTCGGAGATCGTGGCGCTCAAGGTGAGCGATATCGACTCGACGCGCATGTTGATCCGCGTCGAGCAAGGCAAGGGGCGCAAGGATCGCCACGCCATGCTGTCGCCGCAACTGCTCGAGTTGCTGCGCGCTTGGTGGCGCGAGGGCAAGCGCCGCGGCGTCATGCTGCCACAGGGCTGGCTGTTTCCGGGCCGCAGCCCGATCACGCCACTCTCCACGCGGCAGATGAACCGCGCCGTCCATACGGCCGCGGAAACCGCCAAGATCAAGAAGCGGGTGACGCCGCACACGCTGCGCCACAGCTTCGCCACACATCTGCTGGAGCAGGACGTCGACATCCGCGTCATCCAGGTCCTGCTCGGCCATGCCAAACTTGATACGACCGCGCTCTATGCCCGCGTCGCCACCAAGACCATCCGCGCCGTGATGAGCCCGCTCGACCGGATCAGCCTTCTGGCAAAGGACGAGACCAGACCGGGCGCGTGACGCGGCGGCGATGAGCCGTCCGCTCCTAGAGGTCGCCGATATCTTCCATCGTCATGGCGCCGCCTGGCGCACGGCCCATGCCGGTCACTTGAGCCTCGGCCAGTTGAAGGTGATGGCGGCGATCGAGAACTGCCGCACCGCAGCCCTCGGCGGTCACGTCGAGGCATGCGAGGACTGCGGCCATAGCCGCATCGCCTACAACAGTTGCCGCAATCGGCACTGCCCCAAGTGCCAGGATGCGGCGGCAAGGGAATGGCTCGCCGCGCGCCAGGCCGATCTGCTGCCCGTCGGCTACTTCCATGTCGTCTTCACACTGCCGGTCGAGATCGCCGACATCGCCTTTCACAACAAGGCGGTCATTTATGGTCTCCTGTTCCATGCCGCCGCGCAGGCCATGCTCACCATCGCGGCCGATCCCAAGCACCTGGGCGCCCACATCGGCATCACCGCCGTGCTGCATACGTGGGGCTCGGCGATGACCCATCATCCGCATGTCCACATGATCGTGCCCGGCGGCGGCATCGCGCTCGATGGTGAGCGATGGGTGTCCTGCCGGCCCGGCTTCCTCCTGCCCGTGCGCGTGCTCTCAAGGCTGTTCCGGCGGCTCTTCCTGGCGAAGCTGACTGAGGCCCATGCCGCCGGCCGGCTGACGTTCTTCGGCGATCATGCTCGCTTCAGCGAGCGCAGCACCTTTGTTAAATTCCTGGTGCCGCTCAGAAGGAAGAATTGGTTCGTCTACGCCAAGTCACCCTTCGCCGGACCCGAGGCCGTTCTGGCGTATCTGTCGCGCTACACCCATCGCGTCGCCATCTCCAATAGCCGGCTGATCGCGCTTGACGAGACCGGCGTGACGTTCCGCGTCAAGGACTACCGCCGCGACGGGCATGAGCGCTACCGGACCATGACGCTCGATCCAGATGAGTTCATCCGCCGCTTTCTGCTCCACGTATTGCCCAAAGGCTTCCACCGCATCCGCCACTATGGACTACTTGCCAGCGCCGGCTGCGCGGAAAATATCGCGCGCGCCCGCATGCTTCTCGCCGCGCTCCAGCCTGAAGTCCGCCGATCCGATGATGCCGACGCCGCTGCCCAGGCCGACTGGCGGCCATCTTGTCCCTGCTGCGGCGGGCGCATGATCATCATCGAGACCATCGAGCGCGGCAACGACGCCCGAGCACCGCCATCCGCCGCCTCAACAAGCGGGGCGCAAACGCCATGACCGCGACTCGCCCGCCACGCACCATTCCTACCCAGGGACCTCATCGTCCCCGGAAGCCTGACTTCGTGCGCCCGCATCAAACGGCGCAACCAAACACACCAGAATCGACCGCCCTGCAACGACCATGCCACAGCATGCGCGGCGGCGACGAGGATGGCACAAACGCCAATAGGATCGTTGCCACCTGTCAGCCGCATCAGATCGGCCGACCAGCACCCAACGCAAACCACAAATCCCCATAGACCGGAAAACTGCCCTCTCCATCCCGCGGGTTCTTTCTCTGGAGGCTTTCGGACGCCGGCCCGGCGCCAGGCCAACACGTGGATAGCCGGCATCCGAAACCCTTCACAC
>NZ_LMDX01000009.1:40310-144121 GCF_001425225.1 Ensifer sp. Root127 | reverse complement strand
AATCAATCCCATCCGCAATCTCCCAGGTCATCAAAACCCGGGGAGAGTGACATTCTTACTTTGCAGGATCAGGACACTTCAACTTTGCGGCTACACGATAAGATCGCGTAAGCTTTGTTATGGAACTTACAAATATGGTCCCGAGACAGGTCCGCGTGACCCAGTCGACGCGGGCCGTGGCACAACTTCGAAGCTGTTGAATGCGCGCCCGGCAGACCCGGTGCGGTTCATGGTCCTCCCATGAGTATGTACAATTACAGCCAACTAAACGAGCCAGTTCTTAGGGCGCAAGGCGAAGGTCGGCGTTTGTCCGCATGCATGTCATCGTTTTTCATGAAATTGTCTCTTAGGAATCATTTTTCATGAGCAAGGATCGGATTTCATGAGACGGCTATGGCCCAGCACCATGGAAAACAGCCAAACGATCCTGGGGGTTGCCGGCTCATCGGTGAAGACAACATGGAATTGGGCGAAATCCACCTGAGCTTGTTCGCCGGGAGCCGTTTCGACCCGAACTTCAAACCCGTGTTCGGAGGACGGCGGACGTCTCTGAGAAAGTCCGTGACTGCAGTGTAGCCGCCGGAATATCCGCGTTCCTTCAGCTCCCGCAGGAGCCGCCGTCCGCTAAGACTGGGATAGGCCGCGGTCCATAGGCAAGTGCCTCAAGGCCCCGTTCGATATATTTGCGGATTGTCTCTCGATCGACGCCGGTCTGCCTGGCGATCGCAGACACCGACAAGCCCTGCCGGTGTAAATCTAAGACTATGACTATCTCCCCGAGTTTGATCACCGCCAATCCCCTCTCGACCATCGAGAGTAGTATCGGAGATGCCGTACCGCCAGTCTTCCCGGGCGAGCGCCGAAAAGACCGGCGGCGTCCCTAAACTCGGGAAGATTCAAATGGCACTTTTGGAGAGTATTGATCCGGTATCGACAGCAGGCCCAAGAGAGCGAAAGACCGGATGTCCTTCCTCGCTGACAACCTGATGGCCGACCTTGCCGTTACCCTCGCGCGTTAGAATGAGCGAATGAACATTTCGAGCGGCGAAACACGGATTTGGCTGTCCTGTCAGGCACTCTGCGTAATGCGCAGCAAATGGGTCGCGCGTGCCTCGATTACACCGCGAATGGTCTTGAGAATCCCATGGGGGATACCCTCTTCCTTAACTGCCGCCAGCAGCTCGTCGGCCTCTCCGGTGATACGGCTTGCAAGCTCAGTCAGGTCTTTGATTAACAAGCGCTGCGCGCTCCTTGTGTCCGGCACCAGTGTTAGCCAGTGCTGCAACTGAATTGTGTCAGCAATCGATCGTCCACCAATCGGCATGGCGAGCTTTTTCGCCCCAGGTGCACCACTGTTTTGGTGTTTTTTTTGATCGGTGCGATGCCCCGTGGATTGAGTTTTCAAAGAGTTCAAATATTCTATGGCTCGCCCGACAAGAAAAAATGTTTCAAAATTTGAAGTATACTGAGGTCAGCTAGGGAAAGACCGCATGCTCATCTATTCCGACGAGAATATTGAAGTAATTCACCGCGCGGGTTCATCGCCTTATCTTCTTGTCACATTTAATGAGATGGAGATGCAGGCGAACGGCAGTCGGTTCTGGGCGCAACGGTTTTGCGAAAAAGCCGACATTGCCGCGCTCGGCTTCATCAGCCGGCGGCCTAATTGGTTTCCGGCAGCGAGCATCGTTAAGGCGGTCGACGCGGCGCAACCCATTTTGCGTGCCGCGCCGGAGCGTGTCCTCTACGGTCATTCACAGGGCGGCTATGCGGCGCTGCGTTATCGTCGGCGCTTCGACGCGACCGTCGCCATCGCCTTCTGCCCGCAAGCCTCGATTGACCCGAATGCGGTAACGTTCGATCGCCGGTTCACGCGACATTTCTCGCCCAAGCTCCACACCAGTATGGGGATCGCCCCCGACCAAGCGGCCGGCCGGGGCTATGTCTTTTTCGATCCGTTCCATTCGGTCGATCGCCGGCACGCGGAGCAGATCGCGGCGCTCCAAGCAGAGACGCGGCTCGTTCCGGTCCATATGACCGGACATGGCACCGTGCGAGCCTTCACTGGGACAGCGCGGGCTCTTTCGCTCATCGACTCTTGCCGAGCAGACAACCTCACGGGCCTACGGGAACTTGCCCGCGTGGTTCGTGTCGCCGCACCCATGAGGCCCTACCAAATCGCGGTCTCGGCAATCGCTCGCCATCCCGCTTGCGCCGACCGGTTGCAGGCTCGCTTTGGCGAGGGCTTCTCGCCCGTGGAGCGCGTTAATTTCCTATATCACCGGGCCAACCGTCACATCCGCGACAGTAAACTCGCTACCGCGCGGGAAATGCTTGCCGAGGCCGTGGCACTTCAGCCTGCCAATATCGGTTTTGTTCGCCGGCTCGAGGAGCTTGATAGCCGTATAGCCCGAGCCCGCGACGTGGCAATTTCTGGATGAGTGGCTCTTTATGAGTTCATCCTTCCAGCGGCTTTTGCCGCGGCGGCCACCGCGTCCCACTCCGCCAGCACTCGTTCCTGAGTGAACCGCCGCGCACTTTGTTCCGCGTCGCGCCCAAGATGGTATCGCAGCAGCGGATCCCGCAGGATCCTTCCGAGGGCCGTCGCCAGGGCGTCGATATCTTCCCGTTCGACCAGGATTCCATCTTCGCCATCGCTGATCATTTCCTCGGGCCCCCATTGGCACCGAAACGACACGGTGGGAATTCCGGCGGCCATCGCCTCCAGCAGCACAATCCCCCATCCCTCATAGCGAGACGAGAGCACGAACACGTCGGCCGTCTCCACCCATTCTCCTGGCCGCTTCGTGACGCCAGGCATGCTCACCCGGTCGGCAAGACCAAGCCGGTTCCTTTGCGCCTCAAGGTTTGCCCGCTCCTCCCCTTCCCCCCAAATGCGCAAATGCCACTCCGGCAGATCCGGCGCGATTTTGGCGAATGCCTCGAGCAGCAGGTCGAAGCCTTTTTGGTGGGTCAGGCGTCCGACGGCAGTCAACGTGTTATCCTGTCGTCTGCTGTTCCAACCCGGCGGCAGATCGGATGCATTAGGAACGACCCAGCCACGCTTGCGCATGATGGGTGGAAAGGTTTCGAGCGCCCCGCGCGTCATCGTTACCAAGCCGAAGGCGCGCGGGTAGAGCCATCGCTGCAATCGCTTCCAGCCGCGTCCAACGGGCTGCAGTTCGGGATTGTTGCGCTCGGAAACGATGATCGGCACACCAAGCCGCCAGCCCGCGAGCAGTGTGAGAACGTTTGTTCGCGTGAGGAAACTGAGGATAAAGGTCGGGCGGGACGCTCGAAGCGCGGCTGTAAGCTTTCGCATCCTGCGAAACGCCATCAGACCGGAATGAAGGTTCGATCGAGGCCGCCCTGCCCCACCGAGCCGCCAGATATCGATATGCGGATCAATCGGATAATATGCCTCCGAAGTCGGGGCCTCGAAGGTAATGATGGTTACCTCATGCCCTTGCCGTGACCAGTGATTTGCCACCAGGCTAACGACATGCTCGGTACCGCCGGCGCCGAGTGCCGGCACGACGATCGTGGTTCTGGTCGTTTTTTGGTCCGGATGGTCGTGCGCGCCACAATACGGGCTCGTTGCCATTCGTTGATGTTCCCCGTCGCGTTCCACACGTCCTCGGTCAATTAGATGATGGTTGTTACATTCCGGATCGCAGTTGCAGTGTATTCTGTTTTACCCGCTCCCGCGACGGCTTCAGTGCGCCGTCAGGGGGTGCCGATGAGCAGCATTTGCAGGGTGTCAAAGGGGCATCTCAAGCGTGTTCGGGTGACCTCTCATGCTGCGTTGGCGGACGCGTTCCTCGTTTCTCGCCGAAAATCCGGCAGAATCTGGTTTCGGTCCATTCTGTCGCGAGCAGACCGTATGCTCGAACCGATCGCAGCTCTCTGCATGCGCGAACGAGCTGCTCTCCACGCGGTCACTTCGTAGCGCCCACGACGACGTTCCTGACGACGTCCGCGATCGTCCTCATTGCCTGCTCGTCGAAACTGGGATCCACCAGAAAGGCCAGGCTCGTTTCTCCGAGAGACCGGGCGACTGGAAGTCGGTGCGCCGGCACCATGCCGACGTTGATGAATGCCTGTTCCCGATAGATTTCCGAGCAACTGCCACTAAAACACGGCACGCCGCGGCCATTGATCTCCGCCACAAGCCGATCCCGGTTCCATCCGTCGCGCAGCATTTCTGGCTTCACGAAACTGTAGAAGCGATACCACGCATGGACGAACTCCGGCGGCGGAATTGGGGCGCGAAGCGCCGACAGATCCTTGATGGCGTCGTGAAGGATTGCTGCATTGACCGCACGGATATCGTGAGTGTCGGCAAGCGTGGCGAGCTGCGCCGTCCCGAGCACTGCCTGTATCGACGTCATGCGCCAGTTGGTGCCGATCGTCTCATGCAGCCAACGGAACCCCGGGGGATGCTCCGTCTTGAACACGGCATCGTAGCTCTTGCCGTGGTCCTTGCGGCTCCAGGCGCGTTTCCACATGGCCTCGTCGTTTAGTGCGATCAGGCCACCTTCGCCGCCCGTCGAAATTATCTTGTCCTGGCAAAACGAAAATGCGGCGATCTCGCCGAACGTTCCGACGGGGTGGCCTGCTATGGAGGCTCCGTGCGCCTGGGCGCAGTCCTCGATCACCCAGAGATCGTTTTCGGCCGCCAGCGCCATGATTGCCGGCATGTCGCAGGGCCAGCCGGCGAGATGAACCGCTATAATGCCTCTGGTCTTTTTTGACAGGCAGCGGCCGATCGTCTCTACCGTGATGTTCTGGCTCTCCTCGTCGACATCGGCGAACACCGCCCTACCCCCGGCCATGACCACGCAGGATGCGGAAGCTATAAAGCTCCTGGGTGTAACGACGACCTCGTCGCCGGGCTGCAGGTCGAGTGCATGAAGTGCCAAGTCAAGCGCGACGGTTCCGTTTGCAAGCGCGATCGCATGTCGCATGTCCAGATAATGTTCATAGGCCGCTTCGAAGGCGCGAACGTGAGGTCCAGTCCAGGCGTTGACCTCGCCGGTTCGCAGCACGTTGCAGACGTCTGCGATCTGCTGTTCATCGTAGATGGGCCATCGATGCATCTGTGTCCCCCCGAACTCCACCCTGTCATGAGCGCGTCTGTGGCAGCATCCAACGAACAAGGACGAACGCTTCGGCCGCTTCGCTCATCACCGTCGCACCGCGCAATTGCGCCAGCGCCGACAGCGTTCTCGTCGATCGCTCGTGTGGCGGCGAGCGGATCTGGGACGCAAAACACTGCATTGCTTCGAGCTTTTTTTCGAAATAGCTGGAGATGTCGACGAAGACGTTCGGCGTGAAGCCCGGGGTCAGATAGGGCGCGTTCCAGTTGGTCTCGGACAATGTTTCATAGGCCAGTATGCGATGAGGGAAGCTTTCCTGGTGGGGTCGACTTGCCACCAACGCCGAAAGAAACGCCAACTGATGATCTCGATGAATGTCGCCGGGAAATGGCAGAAGAACTGTCTCGGGAGATAGGAGACGAACGAGATCCGAGAGCGCACTGTTGACGGCGGAATGCCCGGCCAGGTCGAGACCAGCCGCTTCGAAACCGAGCCAGAATGTTTCCTCCACGCCTAGCAATGCGTGGGCCTGATTGGCCTCCGATCTGACTAGAGCGATGCTTTCCGAAGTGAAGGCGGGAGGCCGCCCCTCGGTTACGATCGCCACGAACACCCGCTCGCCTTCCGCGGTCAGTCGAGCGATCGTTCCGCCCGCTCCCAACACCTCGTCATCCGGGTGTGGCGCGATCACCAGGGTTCGGCCAAACGAGAGCGGAACAGGCAACGCAGGACCCCTCTTTGCCTTGGCTCGCTTGCTCATCGATGGCTTTCTCCTAGTGGTGCGAAAGGCGCGGCGGCGCCGTATCGTTCGGCGACATGACGCCGTGCCTCTGCCAAGTGCCTGTCGTTCCGCTTCTCGCCGGCGACAAGGGTGAGTACGGTCATGACGAGGATGCGCGTGTCGAGCCATCGACCAGCATGATCGACATACCAGATGTCGAGCGCCAGTTTCTCCTCGTTCGACAGGCGTGTATTGCCGTTGACCTGCGCCCATCCGGTGATGCCGGGCAGTACCCGGCAACGGACCCGGCCGAGCTCACCGAATTCCGCGATGGTTGTGGGACCAAGCGGGCGCGGTCCGACGAAGGCCATCTCACCCCGCGCGACGGAAAGGAATTGCGGCAATTCGTCGAGGCGCGTGCGTCGCAGAAACCATGTCAGTCTCGTCGCGCGCAGATGGTCGGGCAACAGGTGTCCGTTCGCATCGCGACCTTCACGCATGGTACGAAACTTGACGATGGAAAATGGCTTAGCCCCGAGACCGGCACGCAATTGTCGAAAAATGAGTGGCCGACCGAGTGTGGCGAATACAATCGCGGCCGCCAACAGCATCAGCGGCAGGCAGAGGATAAGCAACACGCCGGCGATGAGAACGCTGTCTACCCGGCCATTTTCAGCTGGTAAAGCTATAGGGCCCATCTCGAGTGCATGTCGGCCGTTCCGTCTCAATCCGCTCTCCGTCACGTCGTCTGTTTGGTCGGCGGTGCCGCCGTGACCGTGCTTGCTTACATGCCCGTTATTGCCACCACCAAGACGTCGCCCGGCAGCATTTCCGTTAATGGGGAAGCCTCAATGCTCGCCGGCTTGCCGCCGACGGGGTTGCGGCGGATCTCGTAGGTGTAACTGATCTTGGATTTGTTTGCTTCATCGGCGCTCGCCGCCGCCATCAGCAGAATTTGCTCCTGGGCAGCTTGCCTGCTCGCGATCAGTTTCTTGATCTCCACGTCGCGCTCCTGCAGTTGCATGAGAATTTCCTTCTCGCGATCCGCCCCGAGCTTGGCGAATTCCAGCTTCATTTCGCTCAGCTCCCGCCGTGAACGGGCAAGCGTCGCGAAGGTCTCAAGCAACTGGGACTTTTCGTTCGATGCGTTGCTCCTGGCGCGTGAAAGGTCGCTTTCGGTGTTGAGTTCACGCTTGCGCAGCGAGCTCACCCGCGCCAGGTCCTTTTCATTGATGTCGACCACTTCCTTTTGTTGAGCCACAAGTTGATCGAGGATGTCTATCGCGCCTTGCCCCTGGACAATTCCTTCCGACAAAATGGCGCTCTGTGACTTGTTGGCGGCGAGATCGGCACTCAGGATCTTTTCCTCGACCTCGATAACCCCTTTGAGAGGCAGGTCGGCGAGGTATCCCCTGGCGACTTCCGGCACGTCCTTCAGGTCGATCTTCGCGCTGTTCTTCAGTTGCGCAACCAGACGGGCAGCGTAAATCGCCTCATAGACGATTTGCGCGTCAGCTCCCTCAATCTCGCCGCGGAGCCTTGCGCGCGCCACGATCCGGTCGGACGGATTGACGGATGCGATCTGGGTGCCGCCAGCGAGACCCACGGCCTGTTCTACCGTCAGGCCGCCGTAGAAGGGGAAGGAACCGGGGCTTCGCACTTCGCCGAGAACGAAGATCGGACGAAACGTAGAGATGTTGAGCGAAAGCTTTGGATCAATCAGGATTTCCCGGGAACGGTACTCGGAGCGTAATTTTTCCAAGGCCGCGGTCACCGTCAATCCAGCGATCTTGACGGATCCAATCAAAGGAAATTGGGCATCGCCGTCGCTCGAAATCGTTACCGTCACGGGAATCTCGGCGTCGTCCAGGAAGTCGAAGGTGAGGATATCGCCAGTAGACAGCCGATAGTCGGCGGAAAGCCCTCCCCCCGTCGTCACGCTGAGCAGAAAACACAGGATCGCTGCGAGAAGATATTTGGAAATCCTTCTCGCCAGGCTCCTGTCGAATGAGCTCGTGATTCCGGTCATGCGATTGCGCCTCTCGAAAGAAAAGACAACGCTCGGAGATCGTATTGTTGGCGACTATATTCTGACGTTCGCCGAGCCGTCAAAGGATTTTGGTTGAAAATAAAAAGATGCGGTAACATTATAATACATATCCCGAAAGGGAGAGTAATTTCGATTTTTATTACCCCGATGGATTACCCCTAAAGAGCTACCTAGACTGTCCCTTCTCTCGCCGGCGCCCCCGGCATGATCTTCTGGAACGCGCGTGACGATCCGCAAGAAACTACGACGCGCCATGAAGGCGTTCGGCGACATCGCGAGGCGGGAAAAAAGCCTTAAGGAGAGGCTGCAGGCGGTCGCTCATCTGATGACGGGCAATTTCCTCGGCTCGATCATTGGGCTCGCCGGTTTTGCCTTGACCGCGCGCGCACTCGGTCCGGCCGACTATGGCATGTTAGCGCTGTGCTTCGCATACATAAGGGCGGTCGAGCGGCTGGTCAGCTTTCAGTCCTGGCAGCCGCTCATTAAGTTCGGGAGCGAGGCAAAAGAGGCCGGGCGTAACGACGATCTGCGCGCCATCTTGAAGTTTGGACTCCTTCTCGATGTCGCAGCCGCGATCGCCGGTTGCCTGATCGCAATCTTGCTGGTTCTTCTCGCCGCACCCTTCTTCGGCCTCTCGGAGCCGGTGAAAGAACTGGTACTCGTTTACTGCTTCGTCTTGCCTTTTCAGCTTTCCGGCATGCCGACCGCGGTCCTCAGGCTTTTTGGCAGGTTCACCTCCCTAGCCTACGGCCAGGTAATTTCGAGCCTCTTGCGCGTCATCCTCTGTTTTCTCGGCTACATAACCGGTGCTGGGCTGTTCGAATTCGCATTGATCTGGATGGCAGCGCAGATCCTGAGCGCCATTTCGCTGGTTACTTTTTCCCTAGTTGCCCTCAAGCGCGAAGGCTTGCTTCACGGTCTGGCGTCGGCGTCAATGGCACAGCTTCGGACCCGCTTTCCCGGCCTATGGAAATTCGCGATATCGGCGAATGTCTCGCTGACCATTCGCGCAAGCGCCAACGAACTTGACACATTGCTGGTCGGCTACCTCGCCGACCCGGCTTCAGCAGGGCTGTTTCACATCGCCAAGCGCGTCGGTCGCCTGGCACAACAGGCAGGTAGCCAGGTCCAGACGGTGCTCTATCCTGAACTCGCTCGCGCATGGGCCGCGGGCGCGAGCGCCGAATTCCGGCGCGCTGTGTCCCAGACGCAGTGGCTGCTCCTTGCATTCGGCGTCGCGATGATAGGTGCATTCTACGTCTCGATCGAGCCGCTGCTGAAATGGACAGCCGGACCGCAATTCGTCGGCGCCGCGCCACTGGTGATTGTCCAGTCGATTGCCGTAACACTAACCCTCGTCGGTGCCGTCTTCCGCTCGGCACTGTTGGCGATAGGAGAGGAACACAGAGTCCTCACGAGCGTGTTGATTTCGGTCGTGGGCTTTTACGTGACGGCGTTGATCTTCATTCCGCAGATTGGCGCCATGGGCGCGAATGTTGCCCATATCGTCATGTCAGTCGTGTGGCTGGCGATGATGTATGTGGCTTATCGCCGGCGCATCTAGCCGAACATCTTCAGTCTGTGGGATAGCGTCCGGCGATGCGCTCTTCAGAAAGCCACTGCATGAAGTCGTCGAAGTTCGACCACCCGTTACCGTCGCCGTCGACCCAAGGGTCATTGCTGACCGCTGCGGCACCAAACTGCGGCTCGATCGCGTCGGCCATGCCGTCAACATCGGAATCGAGATAAGGCTCGCCATTGGCGATTTCCGGCAGGGCACCCGGCACGCTGACCATCTTGCCGCCGCCCTTCTGCCCGATGGGCCCGATTTCGGCGATCACCCGTGTGTCAACGCCATCACGCGGGAAGGCGCCCGCGGTCGCCGTGACGGAGGCATAGACCGCCTCGGCCGGCTCGGGATTGGCAATCGCCAACGGACAAGGCGGCTTGTCGACGACGAAGCCGAGCGTGTCGGGCGCGATCGCGACGATCGATTTTTTTCCAAAACTCCAGGTAACATTGCCGCTTTGGTAGAGCTTCGGGTTGTCGACACTGGCCGTGTCGTTCCAGTTCATCGCATAGGTGACTTCGTTGGTACTCGGGCCTGCCTTGAAGTAGTTACCGACAAAGGAGATCGGCGTCCCCCCGGGAAATTGCGAGAATATTTCGCCCCACTCGGACGCTGCGTTAAAGAAGAGATTGTTGACGATCTCGATGCATGAGCCGCCATAGTGGTTATTGTCCGGGTTCCTGTCTCTGTTGGAAACACAAGCATTTTTCCAGAAGCTGATGTTTTGTGGGCCCCGCGGATCCGAGCCGAGAAGCGCGCATTTGCTGTGCTTGTTCAGGCCTTCGGCAAACAGGGAATTGGCAACGGTTAGATCCGTCGTGGTGGCATAGGCGTTGAAGTTCTCATCCGTCGCCCAGGACGTCGACACGTGATCGACATAAACCAGCCGACTGTCCTCGATCGTCACGCCATCAACATTCGGTATCGAATTGGAAAACTGCGGCCGCATCCGCAGATGACGGATGATGACGTTGACTGATCCCTTGACGACGAAGGGCGTGTGTAGACCCTCGCTGTTTGTCTGGTCGATGGTCAGCAGGATGCCGCCACCCGGTGCAGTCTGGCCGAGAATGGACAGATTGGCGTTCTGGTCGCGCACAACCAATGAACTTTTCAGCTTGATGGTTCCGCCGACCTTGAACACGCAATTGCGCGGGCCACTGAGATCGATGCAGGCGCGCAGGCTACCGGGGCCAGCGTCGTTGAGGTTGGTGACCGGGATGATCGCCCCGCCCCTTCCTCCCGTTGCCATCTTTCCGTAGCCCTCAGCGCCCGGGAATGCCGGCTGTTCCTGTGCCAGGGACAGTCCCGCCGCCCACGTCAGCGCAAGGAAAGCGCCGGCGACCGCACTGCCCCTACGAAAGAAAGGCAGGCGAAACAACAAACAATTCGAATTCGAAACCGCCTTCGCTGCGTCTGTCATGTGAAATCTCCTGCTAAGGCTCCACATCGGTTCGCCGGGACAAGAAGGCTGGGCGAACGATAGTGGTTTTAACTCAAGTCAACGAAGGGCACCAGCCTACCCTCGAACTCGCTTTCGCAGCGTGCGAGGGTTTCACGATTTTTTCCATGAACACTGGATCTGGCGCATAGGTGCGCACTGCGCCGTGAATTTGACCCAACAATCGGAGTTATGCCGCCACCCGGCCGCGTAAATGCCTGCAGTTGGCCCAAAGGGGCAACGGGCTAGTCCGTCTTTGCCTGTTGCCACAAGTCGGTCAGCGTGACGCCTTTCCTGCCCCAATTATCGGTATCTATTTCATCGATCACGACAAAGACATATTCGGGATTGCGGCCCAACTCTTCGACAAGAACCTCTGTCATCCTTCGGATGACAGCGCGCTTCTGATCGACGCTGGCGATCCCTTTTGCGATCTCAACTTTTACGTAAGGCAACGGCTAACCTCCGTGTTTCCAGATCGACTCTTGTCTCAAAAGGGGCCTGTTATGATGACTGGTCTTGGCGCATGGTTGCCATCCCCGTCCTGTCCTCCATCACTCGGCACCGCAATAGGCAGCTCGGTCAAGCTGTAAGCGGACACCGCTTACGAAAAACCTACGCCACAGTATCCTACACTCTCCGAAACTATCCCTCCCCTGTCACTCCCGGATTATCATTACAAGCCCGTCGATGTTGTAGAAACAGGATGCTTATAGAAGGTGGGCGGAGGTTGTCCGTCGATTGGCACGTTACAAACGGCGATCAGACCGCATAACCGAATTTTTCAAGATCTAAGCCAGTTAGCTCCATAACACGGCAGTTGCTATCACGATAATGGCCGGCAACGAATGCGCGTATGTTGCGGTCAATTTTCCTGTTTAGCCGCTCGTCAAATGATTGCGGAGTTAGGCGTTCGAAGACCGGCTTCATTCGTGCGAAACGCCGCGCGAAGCGGGGGATTTGAACTATCCCGCCGCGGCTGAGTTCGTTGTTGCTCATGAGACGGTTTGCAAAGCGTTGAACGAACTGCATCGTGACTGGACGCCTGCTGTTAGTGACGACCTTTGCGATCGAGGCGGGAGGCGGCATTTCCATGAACTGGCTGATTTGCCCCACGAAGCTTTCCAAGTCCCGCACCATCATCTCGAAAGGTAGCACTAGAACGTTGCCAAAGAGATCCTGATAGTGCCGGATCAGTCGGTCGAACTCGTAGACTTCGAGACGGAACCCAGGCATGCGTCCTAATTGTGGTTCAGGCGTCTCAAGAAACCGCTGGAGCGAGAGATCCCCGCCGTCGGTAATGTACTGGCTATATATCGATCTGATCAGCGATACCTGCTCTCGCACCACGATCAGAATTCTTGCCGCGGGGAACGTACGCACGAGCCGGTCCGCAATGAGCATGCGATCATAACCGCCGCTTGGCGGATATCCGGAGAGCCGTTCGTGGCTAAGGACGAAGCGCAGGCCATTGTCGCGCGCGGTGTCGATATAGGGTAAGTAAAGGCTTCGGCACACAAAGGGGTCGAAGACGAAATTGTCGGGGAATGCGATGTCTTTCACAATGCGCGTTCTCGACCCGCCTATGTTGCTGGAGTAGCCATTGATGGGCTGGAAGCAATGGTCCTGAAGATAGGTCGATCCGGTCTTGTGATAGCCGATATGGATAAGTATGTCGGCGAAATTTGCGTCCGCGGGTGCGGTTCCTCCGCTGTCATTCACCCGATCGAAGTTCATCTCGCCCCCTTCTCAGCGGGCGCCTTTGGCTCCGCCGGTTGGCTGCAGTCACCTGCCTGATGCAGGAATCCCATTTTGCCATGATGGTTTCGGTCGAAAAGCGGAGGACGGTTTGATAGCCGGCTTCCGCAAAGCTTGCGCGCAGGCTTTCGTCCAGCATCAAGAGCTTCAATGCTGCCGCTAAACTGTCGACGTCGTCGACGGGAACGAGAAGACCTGACACCCCGTCCTCAATGATCTCCGCCGGACCAAAGTCGCACCGAGTGGAAATAACCGCCAGCCCTGCCGCCATCGCCTCCATCAGAACGTTGGGAAATCCTTCATAACGCGAACTGAGAACGAATAGGGCGGCGTCATCAATCCAGGAGCCGGCCTTTGCCGTCACCCCTGCGAGCGAGATTCTGTCCTGCATGTGCCGAGCCCGGATCCTCTCTTGCAATTGATGTCGGTCCGGACCTTCGCCGTAAATCGTCAGGCACCATTCGGGAACCTCCGCACAGACATTGGCAAAGGCTTCAATAAGCGTATCAAAGCCCTTCTGATCCACCAGCCGCCCAACTGCCACGACACGTAAAGCTCTACGGGTAGGTTTAAGGATACGGCTTCGGTCACAAGGATTGCCGATGACGACCGCCTTTGTCCTCAGCGATGTGGGCAGGGTCTTGGAAATGGCCTCCGTTTGCATGATCAAGCGGTGAGCTTGGCTCAGAACCAAAGGTTCGATCATGTTCCAGAGAAAATGCTTGGGTTGAGCACCGGGATTGTTGCGTTCCGAAACGAGCACCGGAATGCCTAGGCCGCGCGTGGAAAGCAGGGAGACAATGTTGATCTTCGTCAGAAACGAAAGCACGACATCCGGGCGAAGCTTCCGGAGTTCTGCACGGAGGCGCAAAATCCGATTGACGGTTTTGACAGAGCTCCTTGAAAACGGGCCCTCTCGTGCGTCCGGCAATCGGTGGACAGTCACGCCGCTTGGCAAGGAAAAGTAAATGTCATCCTCATCGGAGCTGAAGGCGAATACATGGACTTCATCGCCGCGCGCGTGGCGGTCTTTCACGATGAGGCTGACGACCCGTTCCGTTCCTCCGGCGCCGAGGCCTGCTTCAACTAACGCAAGTCGCATGCTTCCTCACAATCGCACAGTGCCACCGTCGGTTTTGCTCGGCTGGGAATGATCAGGGCGTTCTTAAGTTTTGGCCTACTGCCAGCTTGATCAAGGCTCTCCCAATTCTCCACCGTTGCCTGAGAAGCGAGACGAGCGCGCGGCACCAATTTTCATCCGAAAGGCCCTATGCCTGTTTCAGCGCGGCAATGTGAATCAAGGTGTTAGTCTAGTTCAAAGTGCTCCTTGTAGTCCTGCTTGAGGCGGTCGGGCTGATCTTCCTTTCGAAGGACGCAGTTTCCAATGACAAGCCTTTCTATCTCGGTGCCCATGAAGCAGTGGAAAGCGTCTTCTGGAGTACAGACGATCGGTTCGCCACGCACATTGAAGCTCGTATTGACTAGAACCGGGCAGCCGGTGCGCGCCTTAAAGGCAGTCAGCAAGTCCCAGTAACGGGGATTGGTCTCTCTATGCACCGTCTGCACTCGGGCCGAATAATCGACGTGAGTAACAGCCGGGATCTGCGATCGTGAGACGTTCAGGCGGTCGATGCCGAATAATTCCTGCTCATCAGTGTTCGGTTGATGTCTTCGACTTTCCAATACGTCGCCAACAAGCAACATGTAGGGACTGTCAACATCGATATCGAACCAGTCCGATACATCCTCGCGCCTGACAGAGGGCGCAAAGGGGCGAAAGCTCTCGCGATATTTAACCTTGAGATTTAGCGTTCTCTGCATGGTAGGCGACCGCGGATCGCCCAATATGGATCGCGCCCCGAGCGCTCGCGGCCCGAATTCCATGCGGCCTTGCATCCACCCCACAGCCTTCTCCTCAACGAGAGCATCGACGGTGCTCTCGGTAACCTCGCTGTCCGAAAGAACGCCGTAGACGGCTCCGGCGGTAGTAAGGCGCTGTTCGATCTCTTTTTGGCCGTAGGCGGGGCCAAGATATGCGCCCTCCATGCTATCGCGACCATTGACCTTCCGACCATTGCTGAGGAAACCGTGCCAAACAGTAAGGGCCGCGCCAAGAGCACCTCCGGCGTCGCCGGCTGCCGGCTGGATCCAGATATTGTCAAATATGCCTGCCTTAAGGAGCTTACCGTTTGCGACGCAATTCAGCGCGACACCACCGGCAAGGCACAGGTTTCTTTCGCCCGTTTCAAGTTGTGCAAAGCGTGCGAGCCTCAGGACCACCTCTTCGGTCACTGCTTGGATGGACGCAGCCAGGTCCATTTCGCGCTGGGTTAAGGCGGATTCCGGTTTTCGTGGTTCGCCTCCAAAGAGACGATTGAAGGCCGGGGAAGTCATTGTAAGACCAGTGCAGTAGTCGAAATACTGTTGATCGAGGCGAAACGAGCCGTCCTCTTTCAAATCGATCAGATGATCCAGAATAGTTTGGGCAAAACGCGGCTGCCCGTAAGGTGCTAAGCCCATAAGTTTGTATTCGCCTGAGTTTACCTTGAATCCCGTGTAATAGGTGAAAGCGGAATAGAGTAGGCCCAGAGAATGGGGGAAGTGTATCTCCTTGAATATGGCGAGGCGATCAGCGGTACCATGCCCTATTGATGTGGTGCACCATTCGCCCACGCCGTCCATGGTCAGCACGGCTGCAGTCGAAAAAGGAGACGGAAAGTAACAGCTCGCCGCATGCGCCATATGGTGCTCGGTGAACAGGAGCGAGCCTCTCCACTCTTTCGAGCCAGCCAGTTTTCCGAGCTTCTGCCGCAGAAGTTTCTTTTGAAACAATTTTTCCTTGATCCATATCGGCATCGCGGTCTTGAAAGAGAGAAAGCCCCTCGGGATCGTTGTGAGATAAGTTTCAAGCAATCGCTCGAACTTCAAGAATGGCTTTTCATAAAAGACCACGTGGTCGATTTCGCTCATGCCGCAGCCTGCCTCGGCTAGGCAGTACTCAACCGCCCTCATTGGAAAGGACGCATCGTGCTTCCTTCGGGTGAAGCGCTCTTCCTGCGCCGCAGCGACGATATGTCCGTCCTCGACTAAGGCCGCCGCACTGTCATGATAGAAGGCCGAGATTCCAAGAACTCGCACTCACCCTCTCCGCATCAGAACAGAGTGTAGATAAAGGGAGCAACCGCGGTGCCCTGGGTCAGGACCAAAAGAGCTCCAAAGACTGCGACCATGATAAAGACGGGCAGCAGCCAAAACTTCTTGCGGACGCTCATATAGTGGAAAAGCTCGCGTACCATTTCCATGTTTCGGTCCTTCTTCGACGTTCGATCACAGCAAAAAAACCGCGTCGTCAGAACTGATTTCGCATTGTGGACGGCTCCGCCTCTTCTAACGGATGGTTGACCCAATAGGTGACCGCCGCCCGGTCAAATTTCAGTGCGAGAGGGTCGTAACCTCGCATTCTCAGGAGCAACCCTATAGGCACGAACGTTGTTACATAGATGATGAGCATCACGACGGGATTGACGACCTTGAACAGGAGCAGGCCGAGCTTGCTCCAAATCTCATTGGGAATTGTGAGAGAGGCCGGGTAAATAAGAGCCAGCAAGACCAGAAGGCCACCGACGCTCGCAAAGCCCAACATGACCGGTGTCATTGTTCCGGTGATTATCCATCTCGCCACAACAAGGCAAAGGAGGATACCGCCCACCGTGTAACCGAAGTTACGATTCGATGGCCCTTGCGGAATATCCTCGAATAATTGCTCGTGCGATTCGCTCACTGTTTCTTGCCCAGAATGTACAGAACAGAAGACGGTAACGGGCGTAGCTCGATTATGGTTTCATACGTCTGGCGGGGATTCAACAGGTGCGCAAAGTCTCGGTCAATATACCAATGGATATAGACGTCGCCCCACATCGCTTCTCGCAGTTACCTCATATTCGTTACCATCCTGGACGACCTGTCGACGGTTTCCAAATGTCGGCTGATGACATCAGCGGCAAAGGCTGCCCCCTCGCGGCTGAAATGGCTGTCCGGGGCATACATGCGCGCCGGGTCAGGTTTGCCCTCTAACGCATTGCGAAGATCAATGACCTCGATTCCCTCGGCCGCCGCGGCATCGGTCACGATTGTGCGGAGCTGATCGTATACCCGGTCTGTAGAAAATGGGCCGACGAAGCGGTCGACCCGCGGCACATATACAAGGGTGAACCTGCCGCCCCATGAGGCGGTAATTGTTTTAGCTCGGTGCAAGGTCTCCCTGAATTCCGGCATTTCACGAGCCGCCTTTGGGTAAATCAATCCGAGCCTAGTAAAAGTTTGCTGCAGGGCCAGGAAGTTTCGAAGCATCGCTGTTCTTGTCAGTATATCAATGTAGTTGATGGGCTTGCTGTTGTTCCGGTTCAAAATGACTCTGGCCTGAAGCGATGCCGGCTGTGCGGTTGACTGTGTGCCAAAGTGGGCGGCTGGCGAAAGCGCATCGCGCAGCCAAGGTTTGCTGAGCTCATTCTCGAAATTCTCCCAGTCATTGCCCTCGAAGAAAACCATCGCCACGTGGCGTGGTCGAAAGAGTGGCCCAAAGCGGCCCAGCGTCGCGAGCTCAAGCAAAGGGCCGTTCCCGCGAATTCCCGCGCCCGCCGTTGAAAAACCGCTGGCCCTTAGACGCGACGCAAGATCCTGGCCTGGTGGCAGGCAAAATCCCTCGACGAAGGAATCACCCAAAAGCATCAGGTCCATTGGTAGGTCGTAAACATCGTCCGGATTGTTGAAGCCATAGCGGTCCGCAGTGTACTTTATGATTTGATTGTCAGGTGTACAAAGGACGACGCTGGTATTTGGGAAGCCCGACAAAAGGGCTGTCGATAGCTTTTGTGTTTGCAAAAAACGGTTCAGACTGCCTAGGGCGAAGCCTCGTACGATGTTCTTGTCCTGCTCAACTGTTTCAGCCTGAGCAGGGTTGAGTTGACCCAGCATAGCCAGTCGCACCGAGATCGATTGGAAGGCGAGAAACGCCTCAAATGCGAAAAGGGCCACGAGAACGCTCAGACCGTAAACGCCAACAGCCATTGCAAAAGACGGTTTGGCCAACAAACCTATTCCCAGGAAGGCGATTCCAAGCAGGCCGGGGATGGCAACGTAGCGAATGAAAAGTGGAACATCCGAGGCAAAATCCCGGAAATTTAGGAGCGCATATGCGGGGCTCACCAGGAGATAAACTGCAATGAGCACGCATATTAATATGCCAAGGTTTCGCTTGATCACAACGTTTCCGCTTTCTCGCCTTTGCGCTTCAAAGCTCGCTTCATGCAAACCGCGCCTCACGTCTTCCTAAGATCGGGTCTCGTTCGTCAGCCATTGCCGTTTCGCCAGGTTTGCGAGCTCCACCCGCGTTGAAATACCAAGTTTGCCGTAGATGCTGTGAAGATGAAGCTTGACTGTTCCGGGAGAAATTCCAAGCTCGTCCCCTATCGCCCTGCTACGCAATCCATCGGCGGCAAGACGCGAAACCTCAACTTCACGCGGTGTCAATGCTTGCAGCAGAGAGTTGTATTGGGATTCACGTTCGCGCAGCCGGTCCAGCGCACAGGCCATGCTTCTGTCCGTAAAATATGTGCCGCCGGTGGCAACGGTCCGCAGGCAGTTAAGGAATATGGTCGGTGCCTGTTCCTTCAGTACGATGCCATTCACGCGATATTGCATTGCTATGGCAAGATCTTCGTCGCTGATATCCGCGGTAAGAACGACAATTGGCAGGTCCGACCCACGGGTGCGGATGTAATGAATCAACTCGAGTCCGCTCATTCCGGGAATTCGCAGATCTACGACGACGAGGTCAATCCGTTCCCGATCGATCGCAGCAATCGCGTCGAACGCGCTTCGACATGTGACGACCACCCAGGTATTTTCCTCGGTCTCGATAATGCGGCGCAACCCGTCCAGAACAATCAGGTGATCATCGACAATGACAACGCGCAGGCTCATTGGTGCACCGGCAATCTGATCAAGATCCGTGTCCATTGCGCAACCCTGTCGATCGAAAGCTCTCCACCACGCGCTGCGGCGCGTTCGCGAAGGCTGCGAGGTCCGGTCTTGGTATTCTTCAGCTCCGCATGATCAAACCGTCGCTCAAAGCCGAAGCCTGATCCATCATCATCGACCGTTAACAAGATCGTACCGGCATCCAGTTGTAAGTTGATTTCAAGTGTTTTCGCACCGCCGTGACGCACCGCATTGGCCGTCGCTTCGGAAGCCATGCGTATGAGCTCGTAGACCATCGTGGCGGGAAGACGCAGATCTATGGGGCTTAAAGCGAAGCGAATATCAATCGACCATTGCTTGCGCAAACGCCGAGCCAATGCCTCGAATTGCCGTGCTAAATGAGATTCGGCGAAGTTGCGGTATCCTTGGCCTGGTTCGAGCGCGCGGATGAAAGCGCGAAGTTCGCGTTGCTCATCGGCAAGCATGGCTTGGATGGCCGTCACACGACCGTCGATCTGTTGATCCTCCCCGAGAGTGAACGAACGCAGGGACTGGAGTTGCAACGCCGTTCCGGCCAGAGCTTGAAGTACTCCGTCGTGAAGATCGCGCCCGATCTTGATACGTTCCTCAACAGCCGCTGCATCGCTAAGCCTGCGCATCAAGATAGCCTGCTCGAACAATGCTTTGATCCTGTCGGCGATGACCTCTGCAATGGCCACGTCGTCAAGCGAAAGTGTCGGTGGATCCAAGAGAAAGATGCGTGCCTCAAGATCACCCACTCGAAATTGCGCCGAGACCGCAGAGGCTATCGAAAAATCGCCAGCGAGAACAGGTGAAACAGGCGACACTGCGTCGTCCCATTCGTCGAAATATCCCTCGCCCCGGTGGATGAGGATTTGAGAATGGCTCGCGTCGGCGATTAGCAGGCTGGCGCGCTGCAATGGTTCCGCAACCCATGGCCAATAGGCGTCCGGCGGCAATTGCGTGACACTGCAAGCGCCATTCTCGCGAACTGCTACATAGGTCCATGGCTCGTCCGGGTCGCTCCAGATCAGGAGTGCGCGGGGCGAGCGCATCACGTGCGCTGCGTATTCAAGAGCGGCACCAGCGGGCCACTCGGGTCCTTCGGGTGTCGCAGGAGTTTTCTCCACCAGGCGCAGCATCTCCGCGCGAACTACTTCTTGGTGAGCCCCGAGCCAGACCAGTAGAACGCCGGCGACAGTCACGAATAGGATGTGTGAGACGTCCGTCGTCACGTCAGCACCGGTATCGAACGCTACCAGGCAAACAGGAACTGCCATGCAGATGAGCGCTGTCCAAAACGCACCTCGCCAACGCCAATGCAGCGTTGCACTCAGGAGAACGAAGGGCATGAATATGAAAAATGGACTGGAAGCGCCACCTGTTAGTAGCATGAAAAAAACAAAGGTAACGACATCCACCGCATGGCGTATCAGGGTGCCGCTTACACGCGAAATCTTGCTTCGCCAAACATGGATTGCGCAGAGGATCGCGTATGCGAGGTAGACCGACAGAAATGGAAGTACAAACTGGAGAGGACGCGGCTGATGCATCGCGCCGAGCCAGGCTATCGAGAGGCTTGCGATCACTGACATGATACGGCCAATAGCAATGACCTTATCCGCACGTGCACGGTGTGTGTTGATCCAGGTCGTTCGACCGCGTGCTGCGTCCGCGTCGCAGGTGTTGCTAAAACCTTGGGGTCGAAGAGGCGAGGCAATGTTGCCCCTAAGTATGAAGTTCCGCCAGGCATTCATACGCATGGCCCGTCTCCAGCGATGACCGAGCTAGGGCCGCCTTACCCTCGCTCGTAAACGGCGCTCAGAATTAAGCTATTGATTGCTATCTGCTCTATACGAGACCGGCGGTTGCTTCCTCTCAGACACTGGATTTGCTGCATTCCAGCCTGAAACGCTTAATTACGTCAGCATAACATACTAAAAAATGAACTTAAACCGAATGATCAATTGCATAGCCTTGCCCATGCCAACGACCGACTTTTTCAACGGGCTGGTAGGCCCATTTTCGCCAGCGTCGCCTTCTTGCTCATTTGGGATTCGGAGCAACTGACAATTGTCTTCTTCACAGCAGAATTGAAGTCTGAGTTATGCCGCGGAAATATGATGAAAGCTGTGGTGGCGCCAATCGACGGTTTCCGGTGGGGGAATATATTCTCGTATAGCTGATAACTCGTCTGTGTCATTCGACTGCGGGGGCAAATCTAAATGGACCAGCTTGGGCGCTGCGCCATAATTTGCAGCGAAGTTGTAAAGAGAATTGCTCGCGAAATATACGATCGAAGCGGAAGTTACCGCTTCGCGCACTCGTTGCTCGTCGCCAATTTTTACGTAAAGCACGCCTGGGATTGACAGTGGCATTGTCCTGACGACCGGATCGAGAACCAAATTAACAGCCTGGTAGGTCACGTTGTTCAGGATAAATACGACGAGACCATACTGGCTTGACCGATAGCCTGCTTCGATCAATTCCGCAGGGACCCGCCCGTTCGATGGCATGATTTCGATGACGCTGCAACCTAACATGGTCAACTCCAGCCCAATCATTCCGACTTGGCAATACCGCCGTACGCAGGACAGTCATCGCACAGCAAATCACCCATCGGATTATCCGCCAGCCATTCAACAAAAGACTGTAACTCGTTCCCCGTTGGCGGAGTATATGTCGTTGGATATATCGGTGGAAATTTCCGATGCGAACGGGATGCACGGTCGTTTGCGCGGCACGTCCGAAACTGGGTGATATCGATGCCCGAATTGAAGAGCTGCGGCGGGAGATCGTTGTTCTCGGCTAGCAAAAATCGGCATTCGAGACGGTGATCAACGTCTACCACTCTGCGTTCGTTTGTGGGACTTGCATTCACAATGCCGCTTGGTCGAAGCGACGGGGCTGACCCAATGCGATACTTTTGATATCGGTTCCCAGGTTTCTAAATTTTCTGGCTCGATGAGCGCTTTGTGGCCGACGGCGACGATTTCGTCAGGCCGAAGCTTGCGGCTCAACTGGCCGGGATTGCTTGAAAATGCAAAACAAGCCGCCGTCTCTGCCTCAACCTACCAATTTCCAGCCCTCAGGGGTGGGTCTGCACATGAAGGCTGGACGGCTGACGATGGTCTTTACTGCAGCGGCGAGCGATCGACAGCCGGCAGTCGGATTGTAATGGATCATCGGAAGAAGCCGCGTTAGATTAGCTCAACCGCAGAAAGGACCGTGGCTCCCAGGGAGAGGCGATCCGGGGAGAAGAATATCCTGAGCGACGTTGACCGTCTCGTAGTGGCCTATCCATTTGTGGGAGATGAAGTCGGCGGCAGCCACATCTCCGCCGTTGGTTTGATCTGTGCGCTCGATCAATCGAAATATAAACCACTTGTCATTCTGCATCAGCCCGGAAAGGCACTTGAAGCCTATCTCACAGAACGTGGAGTGTCTTTCGTCAAGTCGCCCGAAGTTGCGGTGATGTCGCCTCGCCATTCATATGGCGTGGCTGGCAAGCTCTCGCGCGGTTTTGGATATGCACGAACCACTGCGCTACTCAGTTCATTCCTTCGTGAACATGAGGTTGATATCGTACATACCAACGACGGCCAGATGCACGCGACCTGGGCCCTGGCGGCTCGCCTTTCCGGCGCGCGGCTGCTTTGGCATCATCGCGGCGATCCCGATGCCTTCGGCGTTAACGTCATGGCGCCTCTATTGGCAAATCACATTGTTACGGTCTCGCGCTACGTGCAGCCGACGCGGCCGATCCTGCCGGTTTCCCATAAGCTGAGCGTACTGCACAGCCCCTTCGATCACCCAACCATTTTGCCCGATCGCGAAGACTGCAGGCGCGAATTCGTCAGGGAACTCGACCTGCCCGAGGAAACCCGCTTCGTCGGCTATGTGGGGGGCTTGATCGACAGGAAGCGCCCGGTCAGGTTTGTCGAGGTCATCCACGCTTTCCTCCAGCGCTTTCCGGATTTCCCGCTGGTTGGCCTCGTCTTCGGAATCCCATCACCAGACCTTCCGAACCCGGAACCGGAGATGCGAGCGCGCGCGCTGGAACTTGGAGTCGAGCGGCGTATCAAAATGATGGGCTTTCGCGCGCCGGTCGCGCCTTGCATGAGTGCGCTCGACGCATTGCTGGTTCCGGCCATCAACGAACCCTTCGGGCGGACGTTGATTGAAGCCATGTTGCTCGAGACCCCTGTGATTGCGACCCGCCACGGCGGCAACATCGAGGCAATCGTCGACGGTGTGACTGGTTTCCTCGTTGAGCCTGAAAAGCCGGAGGCCTTCGTCGATCCGCTGGCGAGACTGCTGATGAACGCCGGGGAACATCGCCGCATCAGTTCGACGGCTCGTGAAAACGCTTTGACGAAATATGGCACCGAGGCTCATGTCAAAGGCATCAGCCTGCTTTACGAGCGCATCGTTGGACGCGAGTACCGGAGCTTTGGAGTAAGAAGGACAGCACCCTGAGTTTGGCCTTGAGGAGCAGACGATGGAAATGGGCGATATCAACTTCCTGATCATTGGCGCAACGAAGAGCGCCACCACCTGGTTGCAACAATCGCTGCAATTGGATCCACGTGTCCATATGCCGGATCCGGAGATCCATTATTTCAGTCGCTACCACGATCGCGGAGATGGTTGGTATCTGGAGAATTTCAAGCCGACCAGCGAGGGTCTTGTCATCGGTGAGAAGTCGAACTCCTACCTTGATACCCCTGCCGCCGCGGCGCGTATCCACCAAAGTCTGCCGCACGTCTTGCTGGTGGCACAGCTGAGAAATCCCGTTGAGCGGGCCTATTCCGACTACTGCATGCTCCATCGCCGCGGCGAGGCGACTGGTGACATCGAGCGCTATCTCGATCCGCGCCAGGGTGCGGGCGGCAGGTTCCTCGAGGGTGGGTTGTATTTCCGGCAGTTGCGCCGGTTTCTCGAGTTCTTCCCTCGGGAAAGGCTGCTCGTTCTGTTTTACGAAGACCTCAAGAGGGATGCCGCCGGGCAGGTTCAGGACCTGCGGCAGTTTCTCGGCCTTGACGGAAACCCCGCTTTTGAGCCAGTCGCTCAGAGGGTAAAGGACAAGACCAAACCTCTGGTGGACGCCAGATTACGGCAGATACTCAAGCCACTTAAACCGATCGTTGCCCCCTTGCGTGACACGAAAGGCTTCGAATTTTTGAGATCAATGATCTCGGCAGAGTTCAAGTATGTACCGCTCAACAAGGAATTGACCTCGCGAATGATCGGTTACTATGAGGACGAGACCGACCGCCTTGCAGGTTTGCTTGGCCGCGACTTAGGCGACTGGTTGAAAGCCCCCATGGAAGATGTCAAGCGCCCATCGGTGTAGGCTTTTGGGGCGCCACCCATGGCTCGAACTCGGGTTAGGAGCGCCGGACCTGCAAACCCAAGTTGTCCGTTCTCCTCCATGAGCCCAACCTGCTCCTGAGCCAGTCATGCGGCGATCTCCACACCGGCTTTGGCCGATAGATGCCGGCAAAATTTAGGATGCTCCCGATGATCCTTGCGCGGCTTGTCGTTAGTCGCTCGACAAGGTCAAGGAGGTTCTTCTCGTAGGTCCGCTCCGCCGCCGCAACCACAAACACCGCATCGACATGGCTTGCGAGCCAGATCGCGTCGTCATCATTATCGGCCGCAGGCGTATCGACGATGATAAGATCGAAGTGCCTGCGCAGTTCTCCAAAAATACGCTCCTGATCTTGGAGCGTCAGACGCGAGGTGAGAACGTGAACAAAAGGAAAGTCAGGCGCTTGCGCGCTAATTGAGGTCAGATCGGTGGCGCCATCGGCTACAAGATCGAGATTGAATGGCCTTTGCGGCGCTCCGATCATCGTGGTCGCCCCCGTAGGGCCGGGGTCCATGTCCAGGATAACGGAACGCAAACCGTTCAGAGCGGCAACGGTCGCCATGCCCACGGCACAAGTTGTCTTGCCTTCATTGGCTGAAGGAGAGCAGAACATGACGACTTTGGATGCGTCCTGGCTCTTCCAGCCGAGACATAGAGAGCGCATTGAGCGTGCGAATGGTGAGCGTGGGTCGGCGAGAATGGAGCGATAAAGCGTTTGATCCGGTTTCAACGTCGCCGTTAGATCGGGGATGGAGAGATAGTTCGGCTGGTTGACGATCGCTTCGAGCGTGCGGGCCGTCCGAACGCGTCCGTCCGCCGCCTCGACCGCCATCGCGCCAACCATGCCCAGCAGTAGCGAAGCTAAGCCGCCGATGGGAATGAGCAAGCCGGGCTTGGGAAACGACGGATCGATCGGAACTTCGGCGAACGACGCAATGCGGGCCGTGGCCTTGATCTCATCCTTCTCCGGATCGAGCGTGCCGAGCCTCAGGACCACTGCATCATAGCGCTTCTGCTCGGTCAGTAGGTCACGCTCCAATTCGCGACGGCGAATTTCATCGAGATTTCGGTCCTGCATTTGTTTCTGCAGCCGACCGACTTCCTCCTGGAATTTCTGCACCCTGACAGTTGCGACTTTCGCATCGTTTTCCAGTTCCTGGAGGGTGCGATTGATTTCACCTTCGATCACTTGGCGATTCGACGCCAATTCCGCATCGACCTCGACTACCTGGGGGTGGTTCTTGCCAAATTTTGAGGCCAGTTGGGCCCGGCCGCGTTCCAGCTTTCCTTGTTCGGTTCGCAGCGAGCTGAGCAGGTCCGACGTCATAACGCGGCCGGCGGAGTCGATGCCGGTCTTTGAAAGAATGTTCTTGGCCTCATTATACTTCGCCCATGCGCCGGCTTCGTCGACCCTCGCCAGGATGAACTGCTGATTGAGCTGTTCGGTGCGGGCACGCAGAACATCGTCACGTGGATCGAATGTCAGGTCGCTGCGCATCGTGAAGTCGGCGATCTCGCGTTCCTTCTTGGCTATCGACTGCACCAGATCTTTGGCCTGGGTGCGAAGGGTATCGACAGTCGCATGCGCTGCAAGTTCTTTCATCTGGGTTGACCAAACCACGTAGTCCGCTGCTACGCCATTGGCGATCTCGGCTGCATAAAGCGCCAAGGGATGCTGAACGTAAATTGTCATCGCAAGGCTTTCGCCCTTGCGATCGGCAGAGATGGCATCGGCGAGTTTTGTGATGACCCGATCACGGTTGACTGGGTCGAGGGTAGTGGGTCGATGAACATTCTGGCCCGCCGTCACGCGCCGCGGTCCTGCCTGCGCTTTGCGTGGAGACCACCGCCATCCCCAAAACGACGATGCGTCTTGCTGAGCGTCTGCTGACAATCTGGCATTGAAGTATGGGTCTTCCATCAAATTCAAGTCGTCAACCACAAAGCCGAGGAATTCGCGAGATTTGATGAGATCCATTTCGGTCTCCATCGCGGACTTGTCACGTTCCTGTTTTTGCAACTCGATGACGGCTTCGTACGGCCGGATATCGTTGCGGTCGAAGACGAGCGTCGAAGAGGCCGTGTAGATCTTTGTGAGCGACAGGGTAATGATGGTAGCGAGCAGGGTGCCCGTCAGGGCTGTAATCAAGATGAGCTTGGCGTGGCGCCGGAAGAAGTCGACGATATCCGCAAGTTCATAGGACGAGGTGTCGCGCGAGACCGGCGGTACTGGTCCAAATCGGCGCCCACCCTTCTCATCGGCTTCGTACTCTCGGTCATATAACAGCATGATGGCCTATCCCGAGTCCTCCGTTGGAGCCATCTGCGTCCACGTCGGTCGGTCAACAAGTGATATTAGGCTTCACATTCGCCTATTTACTTGGGAGCAGTTTGGGAACAATGTCAAAGGGAATTTTAGCGGATTCATTTCAAGCATGTGTGCAAATATGTGGCCTGTAGAATAACGAGCTCATTTCCCAGTGGTTGTGGTCGACGTCAATGACGCACATGACACGAACGTCCGGTGTTCAGCCGATCTCCTCCGACCGACACACCTTTTGGCAAAGGATTGAATTCGCCTGTGCCGTGTGTGCCGTTTTCCTTTCGGCGGTGAATTTCTTGCGCACGAACATGTTCTATTTCACCCTGAGCGACTTGTTGTTTTGCGCCGCTCTTGGGTTGCGTGCGCTTACCGGTGGATTGCCGCTACGGCTGTGGGGGCGCGCATCGGCGACTGTGTGGCTTTGCGGTCTGCTGTTGCTGTGCTCCGGGCTGATGATCAGCAGCCTTCTGTCTACCGCCCCGATACGGGGCATCGTCATCGTCGGGCAGTATCTGTTCGCCTATCTGGTTGTTGCCCTTGTTGTTTGCGGGCGCGATCTGGGCACCATGTGGACCTTCGCCAAGGTCTACGTAGCGTCGATCTTCCTCATGTGCTTGCATGGGATTTACCTGATCCATATCGATGGCCAGAAGAACACCGCTTTCGTAAGCGGCAATGGTCGCTTGACGGGATTTGTCGAAAGGGAGAACGAATGCGCGGCAGTAATCGCGCTCGCGATGCCGATGCTTATGTTGCTGGCTTCCAAGGGAAAGATCGGCAAAGCCTATGCGATCGTCATTGGGGCGACCATGGCCTATGGCATCTTGCTGACTGGTTCGAATACCGGTCTGGCCGGCTTTGCGTTCACTTTCCTCGGGTTCATGGTCCTGAGCGGCAGCTGGAAGTATGTCGTGGTCGGCCTTGCCTGTTTAACACCCTTTGCCATTTGGATTGTGCACTCCGGCCGCGACTACCTGCCGGCGGTCTTTCAAAAACGCGTGCTCGGCGCCTTGGAAACGGGCGATCTAAGCCAGGCTGGAACCTTCGACCATCGCGTCGAATTGATGCATGAGGCCCTTGGTCGAGTGCAGGATACATTGTGGATAGGTGTCGGCGCCGATCAATACCAAGTCACCAGCGCCATCAGGCAGCCCGTGCACAACCTGTATCTTTTGTTGTCGACCGAAGGCGGAATCATGGCCGCCATAGGTTTTGGTGTTATGATTGCTGCCACGTTTCTCCCGATTGTGCGGACGTATCGCGTGCCGGGAGGTGCAGCTTACGCTGCCTGCGCGCTTGTCAGCGTGTCTATGTTCGCGTTGATGGCTAATGCGTTTCCTCACCTTTATGGGCGGTTCTGGACTGTCCCAATAATCCTTACGCTAGGACTGGCAACAAGCTATTGTCGCGCTGTGGAGAAAAGGAGCATCGGCAATGGAGCGCTAACGCCTGCGCGAATATTGCGGGCCGGACGCCCTAGGTCAGGGTTAGGTCCTATTCGCTAGCTCGTGCGCGGGAACTGTTTGAAGGAACGCAAGTTTCTGTCGCAACGCAAACTGTCAGATGCGGTTCCAGTTGCTGAGGGCGAGGATAAGTGATGCTGGTCGAAGTGGAAGAATGCCTTGAAGCATTGCGTTGCCCGCGCACCGGTTCGAAACTGGCGCGCGTTTCACCCGATGTGCTGAAACCGGTCTGTCCCGAGAACCCCGAGATGTCCTATCGCCTGGTCGACGGCAAGCCGGTTATGATCGATTTTTCGGAATCCGTGTTTAGCGAAGGCGATTTCTTACGCTCGAAGGCGGCAAGCCCCATCGAGCGCAAACAATACGGTCGCTTGACGAGGTTCTTCAAGAAACTGCTCTCGCCGACAAAAAAGAGTACTGTCTCCAACGTCAGTCGATTGGTTGATGACCTGCAGACGACCGCGGCCCGCCCGGCCAAGCTTCTTGTCATCGGCGGCGGGAGTATTGGCCAAGGAATGGAACCCCTCTATGAGCATCCGGAGATCAGCGTCTACTCCTTCGACGTCTATGCATCCCCCCTCACCCAGTTCATAGCCGACGCCCATCAGATTCCCTTGCCGGACGATTTTTTCGACGCAGTGGTCATCCAGGCCGTTCTTGAGCACGTCCTCCAGCCTGCCCAGGTCGTGTCCGAGATCTGGCGCGTCCTGAGCGACAAGGGGCTCGTCTACGCTGAAACGCCCTTCATGCAGCAGGTGCACGAGGGAGCATTCGATTTCACCCGGTTCAGCGAAAGCGGCCATCGATATCTGTTCCGCTGGTTCGAGACGATTTCATCTGGGGCCAATGGTGGCCCCGGCACGCAGTTCATGTGGTCAGTTGACTATCTCGTTCGCAGTGTCTTTCGGTCGGTGATGCTGGGCAAGCTTGCAAAGCTCGCCTTCTTCTGGACGCAATATCTGGATGCGATCATTCCCGCACGCTTTGCGGAGGATGGCGCAAGCGGCGTGTATTTTTATGGTCGGAAAGCGCAGGCGCCGATTTCCCCGAAGGCCATTATCGCCCACTACCAGGGGGCGCAGGGGCGACACGCCTGACCCGACCTACCCTTTTAGGCTAACCCGTTCTCGCTAATTGCCACCGGGGCGGCGCGGACCTTAAATTCGAACATCATTTACGAAACCTGTTTCGGGAAGCCGCTTTGCCGCTTTCCCGACGACAATTGATTTGCGCCGGTCGATTTCGCAAGGCGACACAAAGGGGTTGTCGCATGGCTCTTTCGCATCTTGCCCGCCTTGAGGCCGAAGCCATCCACACCATGAGGGAGGTCGCGGCAACATCCGCCAACCCAGTGCTGCTTTACTCCGTCGGCAAGGATTCAAGCGTGCTGCTTCATTTGGCGATGAAGGCATTCTTTCCTGCAAAACCGCCGTTTCCACTGCTTCACGTCGATACGACCTGGAAGTTCAAGGAGATGATCGCCTTCAGGGACCAAGTCGCACGGGACAACGATCTCAGGCTCATCGTTCACATCAACGAGGATGGTGTCGCTCAAGGCATTAGTCCTTTCGAGCACGGTTCGAACGTCCACACGCACCTCATGAAGACGGTGGCATTGCGCCAGGCGCTGGAGAAACATCGCTTCGACGTGGCGATCGCGGGCGCGAGGCGCGATGAGGAAAAATCGAGGGCGAAGGAACGGATCTTTTCCTTGCGCACTGCCGGTCAGGCTTGGGATCCCAAGCGACAGAGACCGGAGATGTGGAAGACCTTCAATACCAGGCTCACGCCGGGAGAAACCATGCGGGTCTTCCCGCTCTCGAACTGGACTGAACTGGATGTCTGGCAATATGTCCTGCAGGAAAGCATCGCGGTGGTCCCGCTTTATTTCGCCGCCGAACGTCCGGTCGTCGAACGGGACGGCATGCTGATCATGGTTGATGATAACCGCATGCCGCTGCAGCCGGGCGAGATCGTCCGTCAGCGCCAAGTGCGTTTCCGCACCTTGGGGTGCTACCCGCTCACCGGCGCCATCCCGTCCAAGGCAACGACTGTTCCCGAGATCATCGAGGAGATGGTCTTCAGCCGCTCCTCGGAGCGGCGCAACCGGCTTGTCGATCGCGACGAAGCGTCCGGCATGGAAAGGAAGAAGCGGGAAGGATACTTCTGATGCACGGTCAACCTTCGGTATTTTCGCCTGAAGTGGCGGGGCTCCTTGATGTCGAAGGTAGCAAGTCGCTTCTTCGCTTCATCACCTGCGGATCGGTCGACGACGGAAAATCCACCTTGATCGGCAGGTTACTCTATGACGGCGGCTTAATCCTGGAGGATCAGGTCGCGGACCTGGGACGGGAGAGCGAACGGCAGGGAAAGGTCGATCACCTCGATTACTCGCTGCTGCTGGACGGGCTTGAGGCGGAACGAGAACAGGGCATCACCATAGATGTCGCCTACCGTTACTTCTCGACCGCCAAGCGCAAGTTCGTCGTCGCCGACACGCCCGGCCACGAGGAATATACCCGCAATATGGTGACCGGCGCATCGACGGCGGATCTGGCGATTATCTTGGTCGACAGCCAGCACGGCATGCTGCCGCAGACCTGCCGCCACACCTACCTCGCCTCGCTTCTTGGCATTCGCCATGTGGTTGTTGCGGTGAACAAGATCGATCTCGTCGGCTATCGCTCGAGCATATTTGAAGCGCTACAGACCCACTATCGAAAATTCGTGCTGACGCTCGGTTTTGAAACGGTGCAGGCCATTCCCGTATCAGCGCGTTATGGTGACAACGTCACCTCCCGGTCACTGCACACGCCATGGTACCAGGGTCCGAGCCTGCTCGAATATCTCGAAACCGTCGACGTCGGCAAAGAGGGCGCCGATCGCCCTTTCCGCTTTCCAATACAATGGGTCAATCGGCCCAATGCCGGGTTCCGCGGATATGCCGGCGAGATTGCGTCCGGCCGGATAGCCGTCGGTGATCCGGTCACGGTCGCCAAGTCTGGACAAAAGACGGCGATCAAATCCATCGTGACCTATGACGGAGAAGTCGCAGGCGCCGAGGCCGGCCAGGCCGTTACCCTGGTTCTTAGAGATGAGGTCGATGCCTCCCGCGGCAACATGCTGACGTCGCCATCGTCACGGCCTTTCGTCGCCGATCAGTTGCAAGCTCATGTTATCTGGTTCGACGCCAACCCTTTGCTTCCGGGCCGCAGCTATATCCTGAGGACCGAAACCGACAGCGTCAACGCGACGATCACCAAGCTCAAGCATCGCGTGAACGTCAACAGTTTTGCCCGGGAGGCAGCCAAATCGCTGACGATGAACGAGATCGGCGTCTGCAATATCTCGACGCAGGCTCCGATCGCCTTCGACGCCTACAAGGACAACAAGACCACCGGAAATTTCGTCATCGTCGACCGCCTGACCAACGACACCGTTGGCGCCGGCATGATCGATTTCCCATTGAGGCGCGCGGCCAACGTCCACTGGCACGCCATGGACGTCAACAAGCAGGCGCGAAGTGCGCAGAAACAGCAGACACCTGCCGTCCTGTGGTTCACGGGGCTTTCCGGCTCTGGCAAATCGACAATCGCCAACGCGCTCGAACGGATCCTCAATGCCCATGGCAGGCATACCTATCTTCTCGACGGCGACAATGTCAGACACGGCCTGAACAGGGATTTGGGCTTTACCGACGAAGATCGGGTGGAAAACATCCGGCGCGTGGCCGAGGTGGCAAAATTGATGGCGGATGCCGGCCTGATCGTTCTGGTTTCCTTCATCTCGCCGTTCCGTGACGAGCGGCGCATGGCGCGCGAACTGATGGCCGAAGGTGAATTCATCGAGATTTTCGTGGATACGCCGATCGAGGAATGCGCTCGCCGCGATCCCAAGGGGCTTTATGAAAAAGCCCGTGCCGGCAAGATCGCCAATTTCACTGGCATCTCGTCACCCTATGAAGAGCCGGAGCATCCGGAGCTGCGCCTGTCGACGATCGACAGCGAGCCGACGGATCTCGCCCTCCAGATCGAAGATTTTCTCGCACGGCGACAGTTGCAATGAACGCGTTGTCCGAACTTTTCGAGGAGACGGCACTGGCTGCGGGCATCGCCGTTCTCGATGTCTATCATGCCGGCGCCGACGCCGTTGCGAAGGCCGATGGATCGCCCGTTACCGAAGCTGATCTCAGAGCTGAGGCGGTGATATTCGAACGTCTCGCCAAAGTTTCGCCCGGCACCCCCATCGTCGGGGAGGAGGCGGCAGCTGCGGGCTGTGCTCCCTCCGTTGAGGAAGGCACCTTCTATCTGGTCGACCCACTCGATGGCACCAAAGAGTTCATTGCTCGCCGTGACGATTTCACTGTGAACATTGCCCTTATCGAGAACGGCAAGCCGATTGCCGGTATCGTGTATGCCCCGGCCTTGCGACGAGCCTATGTTGCGGCCGGTGGCATCGCGCAGCGTCTGGAGATCGATCGCTTCGGTCGCGTGTGCGAGCGACGGGAGATCCGCGCGCGCGGTCGTGAAACCGCGATGATCGCGGTCGCGAGCCGCAGCCATTCCTGCGCGGAAACCGAGAGATTCCTTGCCCGGCACCATGTCCAGGAGTGTACCTCGGTTGGTTCATCCCTAAAATTCTGCCTGCTGGCCGAGGGGCGGGCGGATGTCTATCCGCGTTTTGGCCGGACGATGGAGTGGGATACTGCCGCCGGTGATGCGGTATTGGCTGCTGCCGGCGGAACGGTGCTGCGCCTGGACGGCTCGGTCTTGAGGTATGGCAAGTGCCGGCAGGTGAGCGATTGCGACTTCGCCAACCCTCACTTCGTCGCCTGGGCCGCAGCCCCGCCTGAGGGTTGGTGCTGACTATCGTCGGTGCATGCGGTCGTCGCTTTGTCGTCTATTTGCATACGCGCAAGAAGCAGGCGGTTTACCAGCCTGACGTCGAACCGTTCTTCCGCCATCCGACGCGAAGCGCGTCCCATGGCGGCAATCGCGGAACGCTTTTCAATGAAGCCTTCCATCGCTTCAACAAGCGACGAGACGCTGCGAGGCTCGATCAAAACGCCGTTGACACCTGGGTCCACCGTTTGCCTGCAACCGGGTAGATCCGTCGTGATGATTGCGCGTCCGGTGGCCATCGCCTCCAGAATGCTTCTGGGGATGCCTTCCCGGTAGTAGGAGGGCAGCACGAACACGCTGCAGGCCGCAAGGTACGGACGCACATCGCGGGTGGTTCCAAGATACTGCACCACACCTTCCTGCACCCATCCAGCGACTTCTCCTTCGCTGATCGCCGTCGGGTTGGGATCGTAGTGCCCCAGCAGTTGGAAGACGGCGTCGGGGTGGCGTGCGCGGATTGTCCGCGCCGCAGCGACATATTCTGGGATGCCCTTGTCGCGCAGGAGCCGGGCGATCAGAAGAAAAACCGTCGGCTTAAGCGGTGGCGTCGATGCGTGGTAGTAATCAAGATCGACGCCCGACCCCGGCACTGTAGAGACAATAGAGGGGTCGTCGACCAGCCGGCGCTCTCTGATGTCGGCAAGATCCGCTTCGTTATATACGAAGACGGCCCGTGCCTTCTTCATCGCGCATCGGTAGAGCCCGACGCACATCGAGCGCAGCGATCGGCGAACGGCGCTTTCGTCAGGCTCGACAGCGAACATATGGCCGAGTCCGGTGACGAGAAAGAACCTATGGGGCACCGAGCAGAGCCGCGCGGCAATGCCGCCGTAGATGATCGGTTTCATCGTATAGGGCAGGATCGCCGCCGGACGTTCTTTCAGGAAGTGACGGACCAGTGCGGCGAGCGTCATAAGGTCGACAAAGGGGTTCAGCCCGGCCCTCGACATGGGAATTCGGATGAAACGCACACCAAGCGTATCCAGTTCTTTTTCCACGATCGGATCATGGTCAGGGGCCATGGCATCGACATCAAACCCTGCCTTGACAAGATCCTTGATCAATTCGCGACGAAAATTCGTTAGCGACGACGTCAAGCTCGCAATCAGGACTATCCTGGTGCGGGGTGCTTCTGTTTTGCTGGGAACGGTTTTTGATGCCTTCATGGCCACTACCGCATACGACGGGCTGCGTTGACCGGTGCCTGCCACCCAATTTGCCGCGCCGCTTTGGTGGCTTGCTGGTCGAGGACCTCGTCGTAGAGCGCGAGGTGGCTGTCGACGTAGGATCTCAGCGAGAACCGCTCGACGACGCGCCTACGCGCGCGTTCTCCCAGTTGCCGCCGGGCGCTTTGCGACAGGCAGAGGATCGACGCGGCAAGTTTTGCAAGACCATCTGCGTTTTCCGGTTCAACGACCATCTGCCGGTCTCCTAGCAGCCATGCGCAGTCTCCGACATCGGTGGCGATCGCCGGCACGCCACTGGCCATTGCTTCAGCCACGACCAGTGGAAATGCTTCCCCCCAAGCCGACGACAGCATGAATAGGTCGAGGCCCGGCATCAGGCGGTCAATGTCCGCACGCGCGTTTGAGACGGTGATCATCGGTGTTATGCCGAGTTCGGCCGCCAAATGTCGGACGATCCCATTTTCGTGGCCGTCGCCGATCAGGATCCCGTGAGCATCAAGCCCCAGGCTGCGAAGCGTGGCGATTGCACGCACGAAGGTGCCATGGTCCTTCATCGGATGTGCGCGCGCGACATTGCCGACAAGAAAGCGCTCAGTGGGCACTGAGAGCGCGTCGCAGAGATACCGTCGGGCGTCGGGCCGTGGGCGAAACTGATCGCAATCGACACCGTTTGGAATGATACGCCGCTTGTCCGGATCGAAACCCAGCGCTTCGTGCTGGTCGGCCGACACCCGCGAACAGTAGGAAATTGCGCATGTGCGATGGGAAAGGGAAGCGCTCAGCCGGATCACGGCACGTGTCAGCAGTTTCTCTGAGGCGAGGTTGGCGATGGAGTGGTGAATGCTCCATATGGTGGGCTGTCGCTCGCCGAGCAGCGCTCCGAGCGATGCGGCGACATTGCCGTGATACATCCATCCGTGAAGCAGGCTCGGGCGAGACGATCTCACGATCGCACGCAGTCTGACCAAGGCACGAGGGCCTGGTCGAGACTGGTTCATTTGGAGTGTCGCGACGTCGATGTTGGCCGCTTGCAAATCGCGCGCGATCGGGCCGGGCGACATCAGCGACAGCACGGAAGGGTCGTAAGGCGTTTGAGCGAGCTTTGCGCCAAAGCGCGCGAGCATGTATTCCGCACCGCCGACATTCAGCCCCGTGATGCAATGAAGTACGGGGATCCCTGCCATGCCATGCTCCTTCCTTGCGTACACCAATACCTACTGACGCGGCCTGCTGGTGGTCTGCGGCCGCACCGCCGTCTTTTTGCTAAGCGCGATAACGCCAGGACTGCGACCGGTCGATCGACGAGCCGCCCTCGCTGCCGAAATCATGTCTTGGGGGATTTCCGCATTCGGCAACAATTGAGCGATCGCTGCCAGAACAGAACTCTCGTCACATCGTTCGGCATCGCGCTGCATACGATTGAATGCGCTCTTCAACACCGAAGATGGCACGGGTTGAGGGACCGCTCCAAGCACGCCCGGGATGGCCGACTGGATGCGCTTATCGGTCGGATCGAACAGTTCCTCGAACAGCTTTTCGCCCGGTCGGGATCCAACGATCTCGATCATGATGTCCTTGTCCGGCACGAAGCCCGCCAGACGGATCATGCGTCGAGCGATGTCAATGATCTTCACAGGCTCGCCCATGTCGAGAACGAAGATTTCGCCTTGGCCTATCTGCTTCTGAAAACCGTAAGCCGATGCCTGAAGCGTCAGCTCGACGGCCTCTCGGATGGTCATGAAGAAACGCGTCATTCTCGCGTCCGTGACCGTCAACGGACCGCCCTTGGCCAACTGATGCTTGAAGAGCGGGATAAGGGATCCGCTTGATCCAAGCACGTTGCCGAAGCGAACGGTCATGAAGCGGGGTCCCTGCCCGCTTGTGACACCATCGAGATCGAGCGCTTGGCAATAGAGTTCGGCAAGCCGTTTCGTCATGCCCATTATGCTGGAGGAGTTCACCACCTTGTCGGTAGACACCTGCACCATGGCGAGCGCACCGAATCGCTTGGCTGCGTTCGCGACGTTCATGGTGCCGATGACATTGGTCAGGACGCCTTCGCAGGGATTGATCTGAACCATGGGCACATGTTTGAGCGCGGCGGCGTGGAAGACCAGTTCCGGCAGGTGCGCTTCGAAGATCTCATTGACCCTCTGGCTGCGCCGAACGCTGCAAAGGCAGTTCGAATGGCGGATCTCCGGAAACTCTTCCTTTAGGCACAGGTCGATCGAATAGAGATTGAATTCGGTATTGTCGACCAGGACGATCTCGGCCGGGCCGCAAGCGGCGATCTGGCGGGTAAGTTCGCTGCCGATCGACCCGCCTGCCCCAGTGATGAGAACTCGCCGGCCGGCAATCAAGCGCCTGATGGCGTCCTTGTCGAGGGCGGCCTGCGGTCGTTCGAGGAGATCAGTCATTTCGATCGATCGGAGCTCGTATGGGTTCTCGTTACTGGTCTGCTTGAACTCCGTGGCGCTTTGCAGCCGCGAGACTGCGATCCCAAGGCGTTCGGCGGCCTGCAGCAACTCACCCGAAGCCGTCTCGTCGAAGGACGACAGGGGTTCGGTGAAAACGATATGGCAGGGTTGCTTGCCCTCGGCCCTGAGATCGGCGACGACCTGTTCCAGATCCTCGAGCCTGCCTGCGATCGGTACCCCATGCAGCATCAGGCCAACCTGAGATTCACTCGTGTCGAGACAGGCGACCGGCACATAGGGCGCCGCCGGATCGCGAGACAAAGCGCGTAGATAGAGATCCGCGGCGTTGCCGGCTCCCACCAGAAGCAGGGGAACGCGGTGGCGATGGCCATCGGGGTCGGCCTTATCCGATCGCTTGTTTTTGGAAGGCAGGAATTCGTCTGCGCGGAAGCTTAAGCGGGAGGTCGCAAGGAAGGCCATCAAAAGCAGCGATTGCAGCGGCACGACAGTTCGCGGCATATCGGTGAGGCGTGTCGAGAAAAACAAGAGGGCGATGAGGACGAGCGAGGTCAGTACCACCGCGCGGATGATAATCACAAGATCGCTGATTGACCCGTATTTCCAGTTTCGACTGTAGAGACCCGAGAGCGGGAACATGGCCGCGCAGACCGCCAAATACTGGGCAGACGACCAGGCCAGGATCTGCATCGTATCGGGGCGATCGCTCAGGCCTCCAGGCCCATACCGCAGGAATAGTGCGAGGAAAAGCGCGATCGCAGCGGATGCCAAATCCACCGCATAGAGAGCAGCGTTCTTTCGTGCGCCACGAGCGGCCGATTTGAGTTTCCTGACGCCAAGCTGCGCAAGTGTGATCGCGGCGTCCCGGGCCGTTGCCGGGAACGCTGCGCTGTCTGCGATGGCTCGATGATTCATTACACGAAATGCCCACGCACCGTAAAACGCCTTAAAGGCGGTCGGAATGCGAAACATAACGCCCCTCCTTCGACATGGCTTCGCTAACCGGTGGCCAGAATGGGCCGGGCGAGTAATACGACCGAAAGTATATGCGTTACTTCTGGTGGAATTCCGTCAATTCCATAGCATAAAAAAGATATACGCTCTCGACCTGTTTGGTGTCGGAGCGTGTTTTACCTTTTCCCTATTTACATTGAACTCTAGAGACCACTTTGATTTTGGAAAGTAAACTAACTTTGAAGGATTAATCCTTTGGGGCGATCAATGTAATCTACAACATCGATGGATTTTGATAACGTAGACAGACGACGATAAAGATCAATCATTTAGGTTCGCAAGTGCCGAATTGCTACAAGCGAGAGGATTAAGGAAAGCGTTCGATCGCTAACTCGAGTTCGTCGAATGTAACGATTCGTGATTGTGCCTGGTGCATCGGCGTCGGCGCGTCGCACCAGTGGATGCGATCGTCGCGCAGGATTTGAACGGTCTGCCAACCCCTCGTTCGGGGCGTGACAAAATCCTTGATGGCATTGTCGGCAACATAGGTGAGTTGCGATGCCGTTAAATGCGACGCAGTCTCGACAGCTTCGAATGCTCTTGAGTGTGGCTTGCGATAGGATATGCCCCAGGCATCCGTAAAGAGGACGAGGTCAGCTTTATGCTCGAGTCCAAGGGCCCTGATTTTCGAACGCTGGGTCGAGACTGGTCCATCGGTGATGATGCCGATGAAGTCATCGTTCGGGCGATCGAACAAAAAACGCGCCGCGTCGGGGGCAAGCGAGATTGATGGCTGATGGTGCCGGTAAATCGTCACCAGTTGCTCTATCAGAGAAGGGTCGACCTCGCCCTCCGTTTCCGCAAGCGCAAGATCGAAAACCTGGCCCCTGACTCCCGCCGCAAAAAGACGGGCACACCGCGCAGCAAAATCGGTCTGTCCGGTTCTTTGCTGCCACCATGCGCCGACAGCCGCAAAGCCGCTGAAGACGAAGTCGCGCTCTAAATAGAGTGTATCATCGAGATCAAAGATGATCCCGCGAGCAAAGGAGCGCATTTGGTCACCCGTCAAAAAGAGCCTGATCATAGCGCAACATGAGTACTCCATCTCGCCAATCGTCGTTGGCGCTGACGGGAAGGCCGGCGACTTCCTCAAGCAGCCACTGCGCGAAACACGCCCCGGCGTGATCGGCAAGCGGATAACCGCCTCCGAACCGCGCGTTGAGTTCGATTACCTGCAATCCGCGGGTTGCATCGGCGATTGCCTGAAAGCAGAGGGCGCCGCGTGCGTCGGGCAGTGCCTCAGCCATCCCGCGCGCAAGCGCGGGAAGCTCCGCCAGGCGCACAGTTCGCCCCTTCTCGACTTCGCCCGCCCGCACCGAGAGCCGTTCGTGTGCGATGCAAGATCGGGCCACGCCATCACGATCGATGAACATGCTGATCGTGTATTCGGGGCCGGAGAGGTATTCCTGGACGATCATCGGTTCGGCGAAGTCTTTAGGAAGACCGCTTGGCTCGTGGATCACACTGATGGAGCGACTGGCGCTGCCTGAGCGCGGCTTGACGAAGACCGGCCACGTCCAGTCGGAGATCGCCTGGCGGGCATTCTCCAGCGTATCGGTGCGTGGGACGGCGAGGCCCGCCCGGTGGAACGTGTGCATCGTACGCAACTTGTCCCGGGCGATTTCCACCACCAAGGGTGGGCTCACATGGATCCGTGTCCCTGCCACGGCGAGGCGCTCGGCGTTAAGGGAAAACGGCAACAATTCGGGATCGATTGTCGGCACCACGAGATCGACGTTTTCTGTTTGACAGATGTCGGCGACGGCATCGATGAACGCCTCGTCGTCACAACTGGGCACGGCGTATGCCCGATCGGCCGTATGACAGGCGGCACTGAGCTCCGGCCTCCTGTCACACGCGATTACTCGCAGCGTCACATCAAGCCGCGCGGCCGCGGCGCGAAAGCACTGGATGAGTTCGACCCGCCGTCCGGCGGAAGAAAAGAGAACGCACAACTCCCGTCTGCTCATCGTTAAAGCCCTCCGTTGGCGCCTGTCGTCCTGGATTCAAGCTGCCCCTGTCTAAAGTCCCGGGCGGCCATCTGTCAGCTTGCCATGTAACGCTGGCCGATCCCCCTGCCAGTCAATGACTTCCAGGCAATTGCCGTCTCCACACAAGACGAGGAAGCCGGCTTTCGTGTACACTTGGACCTGGCCCGCAAGGCCGATATATTTGCCCGCATTCGGGTGCACGGTCGCGCGGGTGACAACGATCTTGCGATCGCCGAAAAAGGTGAATGCCCCGGGATAAGGATCGCCGACGGCGCGAATGAGGCGCTCGATGTCCACGGCCGAACTTCGCCAATCGATCAACCCATCCTCGGCTCTTCGGCGCGCGCAATAGCTTGCGCCCTGTTCGTCTTGCTGGATACCTTTCGCCGAGCCCTTCTCCAGAAAATCCGTCGCCTCGACGATCATCTCCGACAGGTTGCGCGTATGCTTGTCGTAGAGGGTCCGCGCGGTCTCGTCGGCGGCGACATCGAACAATCGTTGCAGCAGGATGTCGCCGGAATCCATGCCATCATCGAGCCAGAAGAGGGTCGATCCCGTGACCTTTTCGTTGCAGAGTATCGTCCAGGGGATGACTCCCCGCCCCCGTAGCCTTGGCAAGGCGGCCGGGTGGAAACCCAGGCAACCGCGTGCAGGGATGCTTCGAAACTGGGGGCCGCAGATCTGAGACCACCCGATGACAAGGATGACATCGGGCGCGAATTGTCGGAGGGTTGCAAGCGTGGCCTCGTCGTTGACATCAGAGGTTTCGACAACCTCGATCCCTGCTCTTCGCGCAATCGGCATAAGGTCGGCATGATCCGAATGCCGACCTGCTTTTGCACCGGGAAGGGTGAGGAGCAGGCCGGGCGGGCGACCCACAGACACGAGCGCTTCAAGAGCGATCCTCGAACCCTCGACTGTCCCGACGAATGCGACGCGCATCGATGATAACTCCGTAACCAAGGGAGAAAGGCAAGCTTGGGATGCAGCCTATGGATGGCTGCGTCAAAATTACATCATACTAAAATTGAGGCCAGTGGATTTGTTGGACACGAAACGCGTTCCTCCTTTTCCGGGGCCATCGCGAAGGCTTGTTCCGCTGTCCCAATTGAACCGGTGTTGATTTCATGCCCGCAAAGCCTTGATTTGCATGGGCCGATCGATGTTCAGGACAGACTGCTGTTGGAATGGGACAAGAAGAGCACTTAGTGTGGTTCTCAAAGCCTGCGAGGGCTTCTTTGTGCCGATATTGTTGAAAAAGTCCCAAATCGTGGGTTTGCCGAAAAGTCGGCCAATTCACGTTCTGCGTGAATGTTTGCTGCTTGATGCTGAATCAATTCCGCTACACGGCTTACACGCTGCTTGATCGAAAATTGGCAGGCCCCCCACGCCAATTTTCTGTGTCGGCCTCTACGACTCTTCAAATAATCAGACCTTATAGAAAAACCGACTTTTTCCGCCACAAGCGGTCGCGGCAACAGCGGCCATTCGCGTTGACTACGGGGTTAGTTGGCGAGAGACGCTGCACTCTGGCGCTGTTCGCGATGATGTCCGCTGGGTTGTCAGCCTCCGCGGCTCGCCAAGGAGGAGGCAGCGATCAATCGGCGCGCGTCAGCCGCCGACAAGCACTCAATCGCGACTGCCTTCCTGCCGAGGCCAAAGCAACGTCGTCATGAATGTGGCAAAGGCGATGGCCACCAGTATGTAAGTGACGCGGGTGGAGAAGGACTCGGCGGCAGACCCCGGAAGCGGTGAGACGCCGGTTCCGAATACGAGGAGGAAGATCGTCAAGGCGCCCGCGTAAAGTTTGGCGGCCGGCGCACGCATGGCGGCACGACCGCCAAATACCAGGCCGGCCAGCAGGACCAATAGAAAGAGGAAAATGAGGGACGGCCGTAGCTGAAGCAGCCCGAATGCGACGGACGCGGCCACGCCTCCAGTGATATTGGTTATCACGATCCCCAGCGCCGCGCGCGTGCTGGCTGTTGCGTCGAATTGTGAGAGCAGTGACACGACTGTTATCGGAATGACAATCGCCGTGGCTAGCGCTTCGCGTGTCAGACAGGCAACCACCGCGATCAGGAGTATGGTGGTGTTGGCGGCAGCGTAGTGTGCCGCACGCGGATATGTCGTCGCCGTCGCCGGCTTAACAGTGGGGCTGCCTTTGTCGGGGATAAAGACATATGCCAGCCACATCAAGAGCATTCCGGTCACCACACCCTGCACCAGGATCATTAGAATGGTGTCGCCGAGATCCTCGTTCAGAATTGTGAGGAGCGGCACCATAACCGCAATGACCAGAACAAGAAAGATTGTGGGGCCGCCCTTGCCGTTCGCCTGCTGGTAGAAACATCCAAAGTAAATCAGCCCAAGCAGTAGCAACAGAACCGGCGGCCGGTCGCCAGTCAGCATCGTTACGAATTGCAGAAGTGCCCCGACGACAAGAATAAACAAAGTGACCGCTAACGCCTTTTGCAACGACATAGGGCGATCACTGGCGATGAGAAACTGTGCTGCAAACAATGGCCCGAGGAAGGGGATGATAGCCCCCGAATAAACTGAACAGGAAAAGCCGACCGCAACGGCAAGCGCTATGCGCAGACCCTTGCGCTTTACATTGACGCGGTCCTCCTCGTGCGAAAGATACGTGTCAGCTGACATAGGTCAGGACCGACAGAATTCGGATCCAGAGACTGCCGAGCGCATTGGTGACCGGATGGTCCCCGGTATAGATGACCACATTCGCCTGCGAACCGTACCGAACGCCCTTGGGCCGCCCTTCGTCGAGAACCAGGCGGACGGGAAAGCTCTGCGGCGTTCGCACCCATCCAGTGTCTGTGGAAATCTTCGGCAGGCCCGTCGCTGGGTCGACGCTCCCCTGAGCCACTCCCATCCCGATGCCTTCAACGGTCCCGGCGAAAATCTGACCGGGGAGAACATCGAAAAGCACCTCCACACGGTCGCCGGCGGCAACCATCTCAAGGCTGTTTTCCTTAAACGCGGCGGTGATCCAAATCGTGCCGGTATCGATGAAAGTCATTGCACTCTCGCCAGCGCTGAGCATACCACCGACGGAAAGCTGAAGATTGGTGACGACGCCTTCCGCCGGCGCTGAAACCGTCGTGCGCAGCAGATCAAGCTGAGCGGTTTCAAGCGCCGCGAGCGCCTCCTTCAATTGTGGATTGTCCTTTCCCGCAGGTCCAAGCTCCTCCTGAGCCCGCACGAGGTCGGCTGTGGCTGCATCCACGCCTGCATCTGCCTGATCCAGCGCGGCCGCGGCCTCATCATATTTCGCCTGGGCGTAGATACCGCGCCTGACAAGTTCCATGGCGCGGGTGGCTTGATCCTGGACGTTGGCGCGCACTGCCTTCGTCTCCACCACCTTGGCCTGGGCGACATCGACGGACGCCGTCGAAGCGCCGATCGTCTGACCTACCCCTGCAAGGCGTGCTTCCGCCTCGGCAACGGCGAGCCGGTACTGTTGCGGGTCCAGGCGAAACAGCATCTGGCCGGACGTCACGGCGCTATTGTCGGTCACGCCCACTTCAATGACCCGCCCGGTAACCTCCGGCGCTACGCCAACGACGTATGCACTGACGGTCGCCTGCGAGGAAGAAGGAGTACGCCGCTCCATGAACACCGTCACGACGAACAGAAGCAAAGCCACCAGGAGCACGGTGATTGCGACCGTGCGCTGCGGGTTTTTCTCTTTAACAGGCGCGCTCACTGTATTTGGAGCATCATTTTGAGGGGCCCCAGTTGTATCCGACGCCATGACGTTTCCCCTAAGACCACGCGGCCGTCGCGCCGAGGCTCTCCTTGCGCCAGCACCTGCGTTGGAATGGCAATTTAGTCCTAAGCTGCAGCCATCGCAACGGCCACCGATGCGATGCATAACCCAGGTATCCGCCCATAGAACCGAGCCAGGCTGAGGTGGCATCGGCTTCTCAAATGGCCTGTTGGGGGCGCGTCCAGCGAGCACTTTTGCGTCTGCCTTGCAGGAAGACCGAAACAGGTAAATAATCAGCCAGAGTACCAAGCTACCTGGGAAATCCGGATTGGCTGGGAAGGGGGCCAGCAACAATGGAGCCGAAGGTAACAATCCCTGAGCGCGCGCCGTCGCTTTTAAGAATGCTCGACGCAGCACTTCAGATCGGACTAGTAGCCTTACTGATCTTTGCCTGTAGCCGCATCATATTGCCTTTTGCTGGCATCCTGTTGTGGTCGGTGATCCTCGCGGTCATGCTCTATCCGCTGCACCAACGCTTGGTTGCCCGGGTCGGCAATCGCTGGTCGGCGACGTTAATCGGGTTGGTCAGCGTTGCGCTGCTGCTGGTTCCATTGGTCATGGTTGTGACGTCGCTTGGATCTTCCATACTTGAGTTCGTCTCGGGCTTGCAAGACAGCAGCCTGACGGTGCCACCGCCGCCGACATGGCTTGTCGACCTCCCGCTGGTCGGCCAGAAATTGACCGAGACATGGGCTCTCGTCGCGACAAACATGCCGGCGGCGCTTGCCAAGTACGGCAAGATGCTAGGTGGAGTTGCATCATGGCTGGCGTCGTTCGCGGGCGGTTTGGCCGCCGGTCAGCTGTCATTCGTGCTTTCGTTCGCAGTCGCTGCCGTGCTCATCGCCTATGGCGAGGGCGCCACCGAGTTCGCCAGACGTCTGTTGGAACGTATCACCGGCAGCAAGGCACAAGGTACCCGGCTAGTTGCAATGACGGCCGCGACGATTCGAGGTGTGGCGGTCGGCGTAGTCGGCGTGGCCGTCATCCAGTCGCTGCTGATCGGGATAGGCTTTTTTGCGATAGGTCTTTCGGCAGCCGGAGTTTTGACGCTTTTGGTGCTATTGTTTGCCATCGTGCAGGTGCCGGCGGTGTTGGTAACACTACCTGTCATAGCCTATGTTCTTGCGACGGAAGCGACCACGCCGGCGATCATCTTTTCGATCTGGACCATCATTGCCGGGCTCAGCGACAACCTCCTCAAGCCATTGATGCTCGGCCGCGGACTTGACGTTCCAATGCCGATCATTCTGATCGGTGTAATCGGCGGCATGATCGCTGACGGGCTTCTCGGCCTGTTTGTGGGCCCTGTGCTCCTGGCTGTTGGCTATGTACTGCTCATGGAGTGGCTGCGGGACGAACCCATTGAGGGCGGGCCGCGAACTGAATATCCGCCGCCATAATCCCGGTCATTGCTCTTGGCTTGCTGGCGACGTTGGCCTGATTAGCATTTCAGGTGCTGGCATCGGTTTTTGCCGCCCGTTACTTCGCCCGGACCTCCCTGTGGCGGGATGACTGCGAACACCTTGCATTCGACCAGGCAACCTCTTCGAGTTCCCTTAGCTGCTTGATCAGGAGCCGCTGTGAGCGGTCACCGAGTTCTCTTTTCAGGGCATTGGACCGCAAGGTACCCTTGAGAAGATCATACAGGATCATGCCTTGTCACTTGCCGCTGATGAGATTGAGCGCCGCATACATTGTGATGGTGGCGTTTGGCTGCGTTGGCGCCTAATTGAATGTTGAGAGTAAAAATTTACTGAAGACGATTTCGAAATCCCGTTGCATATGGCACATTCGCCAATGACAACGATCGCCCTATGACAACAATGGAATGACGGCATGGTCACTATCAAGGAAATCGCCAAGAGTGTTGGCGTGTCGTCGGCTACGGTTTCGAGGGTGCTCAACTACGACCCCGCCCTGTCGATCTCACCGGCAAAACGGCAAGCGATCATCGAGACGGCCGAGGCTCTGAACTATGAGACCCCGCGCAATCGCAACAAGGCGAACGGACAGGCTGCCCCCAGCCTTTTGACCAAGCTCGTCATCGTGCATTTTCTCGAGCCTTCGGACGAGATTGCCGACCCCTATTACGTCGGCGTGCGGCTTGGCATCGAAAGCCGCTGCCGCGACCTGAGGACGGAGATCGTCAAGGTCTTCCATTCAGACGCGCTGCCTGAGGCGTCTTTGCTTGCAGGCGCATCGGGCGTCATCGTCATAGGCAAGCATTCCGACAACGAGATCGCATGGCTGAGCAAGAATGCTCCACATGTCATTTTTGCCGATTTCGACCCGAGGAGCGACCTGATCGACAGCGTGTTTTCCGATGTGGGGCTCGCCACGTGCAAGATCCTCGACGCTCTGAAGTCCAGCGGATACAAGCGCATCGGCTTTATCGGCAGCCACGAGAACCTCAACGGCACTGTCCAGCATTTCGCCGAGCGCCGATGTGTGGCCTATATCGATTGGCAGAAGAAGAACGGCACCTTCGCGCCTGAGCTTTTGGCGCTCTCCGATTGCTCATCGGGTCAGAGCCTCCGGCTCGAAACCGGCTATCGTCTCGCGCGCGATTTGCTGTCGCTCACTGACCGGCCGGATGTGATCGTGACATCCAACGACAACATGGCAATCGGCACCTATCGGGCGATCCTGGAATTCGGCCTTTCGATCCCGGCCGACATTGGCGTCATATCCTTTAACGACATCCCCGTTGCCCAGTTCCTGACGCCGTCGCTGACCACGGTGCGCATCCATGGCGAACATATCGGCGAGACAGCCGTCGATCTGTTGCTCGAGCGACTTTCCGGCCGCAGCTACGGCAAGCAGGTACGCATCGCCACGGAACTCGTTTGGCGCGACAGCTGCCGCAAGCCCCTGGAATCCTTGCCGTTGTGAGCTGTTCGCTGCGCGTGATAAATATTTACTAAATCTTCCTTGCGTGTTGCCTGAATTTCGGTAAATCTTGCGCGGACGGCAGGAGAGGAGAACCTGCCCTCAGCAAGTTTCTAGGGAGGAAACGATGTACCGCAAAACGAACCTGTCGCGCGTTGCGGCTGGCGTGCTCGCCGCAACAAGCCTGCTTGCGTCCACCGCCGCCTTTGCCGGGGAAGTCACGATCTGGTGTTGGGATCCCAACTTCAACGTTGCGATCATGAAGGAAGCTACGGCGCGCTATAGCGCGACGCATCCCGAAACGACGTTCAACATCGTCGATTTCGCCAAGGCCGATGTCGAGCAGAAGCTGCAGACGGCACTGTCGTCGGGCACCACTGACGCGCTGCCGGATATCGTGCTGATCGAGGACTACGGTGCGCAGAAGTACCTCCAGTCCTTTCCCGGAGCCTTCGCCGAGCTTTCCAGCAAGGTCGATTTTTCCGGCTTCGCGCCCTACAAGGTTCAATTGATGACGATGGACGGGGCCGTCTACGGCATGCCGTTCGATTCCGGCGTCACCGGCCTCTACTACCGCAAGGACTATCTGGAGCAGGCAGGCTTCAAGCCTGATGATATGCAGGACCTGACCTGGGACCGTTTCATCGAGATCGGCAAGCAGGTCGAAGCCAAGACCGGCAAGAAGATGCTCGGCCTCGACGTCAACGATGCGGGCTTCATCCGCATCCTGATGCAATCCGCCGGCGGCTGGTATTTCGATAAGGACGGCAATCTTTCGATCGAGAACAACGCCGCCCTGAAGGCAGCGCTCGAAACCGAACAGAAGATCCTGCAGGCCAATATCCATAAGCCGGCTGCCGGCTGGACGGAATGGGTCGCGACCTTCACCTCCGGCGATGTCGCCACCGTGACAACAGGCGTTTGGATCACCGGTACGGTCAAGGCCCAGGCCGATCAGTCCGGCAAGTGGGGCGTGGCACCGATTCCGAAGCTTGACGTCGAGGGCGCCTCGCATGCGTCCAACCTTGGTGGTTCCAGCTGGTACGTAACCGCCAGCTCCGCCGAGAAGGACGAAGCCATCGACTTTCTCAACGAAGTCTATGCCAAGGACGTCGATTTCTATCAGAAGATCCTGACGGAGCGCGGTGCCGTCGGCTCGCTGCTCGCGGCCCGCAACGGTCCCGCCTATTCTGGAGCCGATGCATTCTTTGGTGGCGAGAAGGTCTGGCAGAACTTCTCCGACTGGTTGGCGAAGGTTCCAGCGGTCAATTACGGCGTCTTCACCAACGAGGTGGACACGGCAGTAACGGCGCATCTGCCTTCGCTTGGCGAGGGCGCGCCCATCGATGACGTGCTGAAGGCGGTCGATAGCCAAGCGCAGGGCCAGATCCAGTAACGGCTCAAAGGCAGGCGGCAACCGCCTGCCTTCTCGCTCGGGCGCATGCGGCCATCACGTCGCGTGCCCTCCGGAACATCATCCCTTTTCGTTGAGGGCACCCATGGCTGCCGGCAAAACAGGCGGATTGAAGCGCTACTACGACCTCAACGGCTGGCTGTTCATCGCCCCGTCCTTGCTTCTCATCGCAATCTTCCTCGTCTATCCGATTTTGCGCTCGCTCTACCTGTCCTTCTTCTCGGGCAAGGGAATGATGATGAAGTTTGCCGGCTTCGGAAACGTTGCACGGCTATGGAACGATCCGGTCTTTCTTCAGGCTCTGAAAAACACCGTCACCTTTTTCATCGTCCAGGTGCCGATCATGATCACGCTGGCGCTTCTGCTTGCCGCGGTCTTGAACAACGACAAACTGAAGTTCATCGGCTTTTTCCGCACCGCCATTTTCCTGCCCTGCGTCGCCTCGCTCGTTGCCTATTCCGTGCTTTTCAAAAGCATGTTTTCCGTCGATGGCGTGGTGAACTCCGGACTTCTGGCGGTCGGCCTGATCGCCACCCCGATCGGCTGGCTGACGGAACCTTTCTGGGCCAAGGTGCTCGTCATCCTGGCCATCACCTGGCGTTGGACCGGCTACAACATGATCTTTTACCTTGCTGCCTTGCAGAACATCGACAAGTCGATCTACGAGGCGGCGCGGATCGACGGCGTGCCGGCATGGGCTCGCTTCGTCTACATCACAGTACCAATGCTGAAGCCGGTGATCCTGTTTACGACGATCATCTCGACCATCGGCACGATCCAGCTGTTCGACGAAGTCTACAACCTGACCGAGGGCCGCGGCGGCCCGGCGAACGCAACGATCACCCTCTCGCTCTATATCTACAATCTCACCTTCCGCTTCATGCCGAGCTTCGGCTACGCGGCGACCATTTCCTACGTCATCGTGATCATGGTGGCGCTTCTGTCCTTCCTCCAATTCTACGCGGCGAGGGATCGGTCATGAACGCCTCACGCCTGGCCACAACCGCATTGCAATACGCCTTCCTCGCGGCTGCAGCCTTCCTGTCGATTTTCCCGTTCATCTGGATGGTGATCAGTTCGACGAACAAGTCGATTGATATCATCAGCGGCAGAACGGGTATCGGCGACGCCTTCGGTACAAATGTCACCAACTTCTTCGCACAGGTCGACGTGCCGCTGGTTTTCTGGAACTCCACGAAGGTTGCGGTGCTTGCAACGCTTTTGACGATCGTCGTGTCGTCGCTCGCCGGCTACGGTTTTGAGATGTTCAGGTCCAAGGCGCGTGACCGGATCTATGCGCTCGTGCTTCTGACACTCATGGTGCCGTTTGCCGCACTGATGATCCCGCTGTTCATGATGATGGCGAAGAGTGGCCTCATCAACACGCATATCGCCATCATGCTGCCGACGATCGCATCCGCCTTCATCATCTTCTACTTCCGCCAGTCGACGAAGGCCTTTCAGACGGAGCTGCGCGACGCCGCCAAGGTCGACGGCCTCAAGGAATGGCAGATCTTTCTCTACATCTACGTTCCGGTGATGCGCTCGACCTACGCGGCCGCCTTCGTCATCGTCTTCATGACCAACTGGAACAACTACCTCTGGCCGCTCATCGTCCTCCAGTCGAACGAGACCAAGACGATCACCCTCGTCGTCTCCTCACTCGCCTCGGCCTATTACCCCGACTACGGCGTGGTCATGATCGGCACGATCCTCGCCACGCTCCCCACCCTCCTCGTCTTCTTCGTCATGCAGCGCCAGTTCGTACAGGGCATGCTCGGCTCAGTGAAATAGGAACGTCGTCAATGCGCATTACTGAAAACTTCAATGCCGACTGGGTCTTCCGCAACGGCTTCGAGCCGGCACATGTTCACGCTCTTCAGTCGGGCGAAACCGTGCGGCTGCCGCATAGCGCCGTCGAACTGCCCTACAACTACTTCGACGAGACCGATTACCAGAAGCCCTTCACCTATCAGAAGCGGCTCGACTGGCGCCCGGAATTCGAGGGGCGCGAAGTCTCGCTCATCTTCGATGCCGCCATGGCCGACAGCGTCGTCTATCTGAACGGCCAGGAGATCATCGCGCACAAGGACGGCTATACGCCCTTCGAGGCGCGACTGACGCCGCATCTCACGCGTGGCGAAAACCTGATCACGGTCAAGATCGATGGCTGTGAGAACCCCGAGATCCCCCCCTTTGGCGGCCAGATCGACTACCTCTGCTATGCCGGCATCTACCGCGACGTCTGGCTGAAAGTGACAAACCCCGTCTCGATCGCCAATGTGAAGATCGAGACGCCGGATGCGCTTGCCGAAAAGAAGTCCGTCACCGCTCGTGTCTTTCTCTGCAATCCGCAGGGGCACACGTTGTCCGGCATGCTTTCCGCCAAGATCCGCCGCAAGGGTGGTGGCGACGTTGCGGCTTCCTCGATCAAGTTCGATGGCAACGAGGTGGCCCTCACCTTCCCCGATCTCACCGATATCGAACTCTGGGATATCGACAACCCGGTGCTCTACGCCCTGTCGCTCAAACTTGAGACAGAGTACGGCGAAGACGTGCTGACGCAACGTTTCGGTTTCCGCACTGCGCTCTTTACACCGGAAGGCTTTCTGCTGAATGGTCGACCATTGAAACTGCGCGGATTGAACCGGCACCAGGCCTTTCCCCACACCGGCTACGCCATGGGTCGGCGCGCGCAGGAAAAAGACGCCGACATCCTGAAGCATGAACTCGCCTGCAATGTCGTGCGGACGTCACACTATCCGCAGTCGAAGTGGTTCATCGAGCGCTGCGATGAGATCGGCCTGCTCGTTTTCGAGGAGATCCCCGGTTGGCAGCATATCGGTGGCGAGGCCTGGCAGAAAGAATCGATCGAGAATGTGCGCCGCATGATCGAGCGTGACTGGAACCATCCTTCGATCATCATCTGGGGCGTTCGCATTAACGAAAGCCAGGACAACCACGCCTTCTACGCGGAGACCAACCGTCTGGCGCGCGAGCTTGATCCGACCCGCCAGACCGGCGGCGTACGCTTCATCACCAATTCGGAATTGCTCGAAGACGTTTACACGATGAACGACTTCATCCTCGGAAACGAGGAGTTGCCGGGCAACAACCGCGGGCGCGTGGTGCTGCGCGATCGGGTGGAGACGACGGGTATTCGCCGGCCGATCCCCTATATGATCACCGAATACAATGGCCACATGTATCCGACCAAGCGCTTCGACCAGGAACAGCGCCAGGCCGAGCATGTGACGCGTCACCTCTTGATCCTCAACGCCGTTGCCGGCGACCAGGATATTTCCGGCTCCACCGGTTGGTGCATGTTCGATTACAACACCCACAAGGACTTCGGCGCCGGCGACCGCATCTGCTATCACGGTGTGCTCGACATGTACCGGATACCGAAACTTGCTGCCTATGCCTACGCTTCGCAGGGAGATCCGAAGGACAATGTCGTGCTTCAGCCGGTGACCTTCTGGGCACGCGGCGAACGCAATATCGGCGGCGTACTTCCCCTGATCGTGCTGACGAACTGTGACTATGTCGAAGTGAAGTTCGGCGAATGGCCGACAAAGCGGATCTACCCGGACAGGGAGAACTACCCGCATCTGCCGCATCCTCCCGTCGTGCTCGACCTGCGCAGCGTGACGCCTGAAGAATTCGGCACCTGGGGTCGGGTCTGGCGCGAAGGTACCTTCACCGGCTACGTCGACGGCAAACCGGTCAAGACGCTGACCCTTCCGGCCGACCCGGTCCCGGCGACGCTGGAGGTCGTAGCCGACGATACGGAGCTTCGCGCCTGCGAAAAGGATGCGGTGCGCGTGGTGGTGCGCGCGCTCGATCAATGCGGCAATTTGCTGCCCTATTTCGAAGAGCCTGTCCTGCTTTCGCTGGATGGCCCCGGCCGGATCATAGGGCCCTCAGAACATACGCTGAAGGGCGGCGCGACCGGCTTCTGGATCGAGGCCGGCGAGGCCAAGGGCAAGCTCGAACTAACGGTGACGAGCCGCCGCTTCGAGAACCAGTCCATCACCTTTACCGTCAGCTGAGTACCCGCCATGGCCGAAGTCCGTCTTACCGACATTCGCAAGCGCTTCGGCGCGCTCGAAATCATCAAGGGTGTCGATCTGTCGATCGATGCCGGAGAGTTCGTCGTTTTCGTTGGCCCATCGGGCTGCGGAAAGTCGACGCTACTGCGCATGATCGCCGGTCTGGAGGACATCTCCTCCGGCGAACTCACAATCGGCGGCGAAGTCATGAACGACGTTGACCCCTCCAAGCGCGGCATCGCCATGGTGTTTCAGTCCTATGCGCTTTATCCGCACATGACGGTGCGTGAGAATATGGGCTTCGCGCTCAAATTCGCCGGTATGGCAAGAGAGGAAGTCGATAGCCGGGTCAACGACGCGGCACGAATTCTCGAGCTTGAACCGCTGCTGGATCGCAAGCCGAAGGCGCTCTCGGGTGGTCAGCGGCAACGCGTCGCGATCGGCCGCGCCATCGTGCGCAATCCGCTCGTCTTCCTGTTCGACGAGCCGCTGTCGAACCTGGACGCCGAGTTGCGTGTGCATATGCGCGTCGAAATCGCCAAGCTGCACAAGGAACTGAAGTCGACCGTCATCTACGTGACGCATGACCAGGTGGAAGCGATGACGCTGGCCGACAAGATCGTCGTCCTGCGGTCGGGTGTCGTCGAACAGGTGGGCGCACCGCTCGATCTCTACGACGACCCGGCAAACACCTTTGTTGCCGGCTTTATCGGCTCACCGCGCATGAACTTTCTGAAAGGCCATGTCGCAAACGTCGCAGACGGCCGCGCGACTGTGGCACTCACGAGCCAGCCCGGTGTCGCGTTGACTCTACCCGTTACATCGACATCTGTTGCCATCGGCGACGTCGTCACCCTTGGAATTCGCCCCGAGCATTTTCTCGCTGAAGGCAAGGGTGATGTTGATCTCACAGTCAAGGTCGATGTCGCAGAGCACCTCGGCAATACCAGCTATGTCTACGCTCATGTCTCGGACAGCGAGCGGATCATCATCGAACACGGTGACGTCCGCAACATCGCCAGTCGCGAAACCCTCAGCATCGGCATCGCCGCATTACGGTCCTTCCTGTTCGACAAGGATGGCATCCGTCTCAGATAGCGAAATCGGTGGCTCCGTAGCAGAGGCGATCGTTTTCCTAGCCTTTTCGGCTCGACCGATGGTCGCGCGTCATCGCCGCTCGAAGGAAGGGGTAACGGCTGTCCTGCCCCCGTCCGACCTCGAAGAAGCGCCGCTTGCGCGCAAGTGATCGAACTGTGCGCAAGCGGCGTCGAAACCCGTCAACTGACGAAACCATTGTCTCAGTTCAATCGCGAGCCCTGTGACGAAAACAGGTGGATTTTCGCCAGATCAGGGGCGATCGCCACGGTCTGCCCGGGTCGAAGCTCCATTCGATCGCGGATCACCAATGTCGTATCGAATGCGCCGAGCTTGACGACCAGATGCGTCTCGGCGCCAGTCGGCTCCACCACGCCGACTGTCGCTGGAATGCCGCTCTCGGCAATAGCCAGATGCTCAGGCCGGATGCCATAGGTGTGCGCAGCACCGCCGGAATAACCCGGCGGCAGCGGAAGCGTTTTGCCGTCCTCTGTGACGAACTGCCCATCGAGGATCGAGCCGTGGAAAAGGTTCATGGCGGGCGAACCGATGAACGTGGCGACAAAGGTGTTTACGGGTCGATCATAGAGGTCGAGCGGCCGGCCAATCTGCTCGACCACACCACCACGCATGACGACGATCCGGTCTGCCATTGTCATTGCCTCGATCTGATCGTGCGTGACGTAGACTGTCGTTGTCTTCAGCCGCTGGTGCAGATCCTTGATTTCGGCACGCATGGTTACGCGCAGTTTGGCATCGAGGTTCGACAGCGGTTCGTCGAACAGAAACACCTGGGGATGACGGACGATCGCACGGCCCATCGCCACGCGTTGGCGCTGGCCGCCGGAAAGTTGCTTCGGCAGGCGGTCGAGCAAAGGTTCGAGTGCCAGGATATCGGCCGCCTCCTTTACCCGGCTTTGGATCGCGGCCTTGTCCTGTCCCTTCAGCTTCAGCGCAAATCCCATATTCTCCGCCACAGTCATATGCGGATAGAGCGCGTAGCTTTGGAAGACCATGGCGATATCGCGTTCTTTGGGCGCGATATTGTTGACGATGCGGCCGCCGATGCGGATCTGGCCACCGCTGATGTCTTCGAGACCGGCAAGCATACGCAGCAATGTCGACTTGCCGCATCCAGAGGGCCCGACGAGTGTGACGAACTCGCCATCCTCGATGTCAATGGAAACATCGTGAATAACCGGAACGGCGCCATATTGCTTTCTAACCTGTTCGATCGTGACAGATGCCATTGCTTATTCCTCCCCTTGCGCGATCACAGTTCGAGTTGCCAGATCGTGGCGGCGGTAATGTTGCCCGCGGGCGCTGATAGGCGTGCCGTGCTGACGGCGGCAAAGCCTGGCAGACGTTTCGTTCCCGTCCAGCGACCGTTGTCGGCGAAGACCTCAATCGAGCCGACATCGAGGAAAATACGCAGCGTCGACGGTTGCGCCCCGACAGCGATGTAGCGCGGTGCGCCCTTGCCGTCCGGCAGGTCGTAGTGAATGATCAGGCCTTCCGCTCCGAGCTGAACGCCGAGGCCAACGTCCGGATGATCAAGCTCGAGATGAAACTGCGCACCCGGCCCCGCGAGTTCGATGACGATCTCGACCGCCCCGTTGTTAAGGCCGACAGGCTCCTGCCCCTTGAGTTTGTTGTCGTCGATCAGGTCACGACGCAGCGTCGCAACCGTTTCGACCGGCGGCGTCAGCAATGCGTCCTTTTCCAGCAGCAGCTGGCGAGGCAGTGTCATTGCCGTTGGAAAGTCTACTTTTTTTGACACCTCGGTCCAGTTGGCAAGCCAGGCGATGCCGATTGGCCCGGATCGATCGACGAATGCCTGGAAAGCATAGGCATCGGTCGCGAAATCCAGTTCCTGCTCGAATTCCTTGACGAAGCTGCGGCCGTCGAAGCGGCCGACAGTCGCCGCTGTGATGTTCCGGCGGCCGGTCTGCGGGTCGCGGCTCGTCAGCAGTCCGAAGATGAGCGCCCAGCGCGTTTTCGGATCATCAGCCGGGCCGTCGAGCGGCACGATGCACGGGCACTCCGCCGCCGTCATCCCGTACCGGTCTTCCCGGTGGATAATGCCGACAAAGGTCCAGTCGGAAGCACCGTTCGGATCGCCACATTCGTAGAGCAGGACGACGCCGCCGGCGCGGTCGCGGCTGCCGATCAACATTTTCCAAAGGTGGTCCGGGCCCTTGAAGACATAGGGGTCGCGAAAGTCGAGCGTCAGGTCAAGGCCGGACGGCCGGTGGGCAAGAATGATCTCTTGCGCGCCGGCCGTGATTTGGTCGTGCGATACCGCCGTCAATTGGATCTGCTCTTCGGGTTCCCGGTCCTTGACCTGCTCCGTGAAGAAGACACGGATACCCGGTTCACCTGACGATAGCGGAATTGCCGAGCCGGAAAACGCCCCGCCGCGGCCATCGGCGCGGGCCGAAAGGTCCGAGGAGGGAAACAGGAAGATCGGCAAGTGTCGCCAATGAATGTAGTCATCCGATACGGCATGGCCCCAATGCATGGTGTTCCAGCGCAGGCTGTGCGGATAGTGCTGGTAGAAGAGATGGACATGGTCGCCGAAACGGCCAAACCCGTTGGGATCGTTCATCCATCCGAAGGGTGGGCGGAAGTGGTACCCGCCGACGACCGTCGGCGCCGCATTTTCCCGGCTGCTGTGCAGGATCTGAACGCCCTCGGTCAGCACATTCTGGTGCTGAAAGGCATAGGCAACGGAGACCTGCGTTGTGGTCGGATCATAGGAGAGAACGGTTCGACCGCCCTGCCCCAGGTCCAGGCTGCGCTGCTCGAATTCGTCGCTGTTGGACGCCATCAGACGGTCGATTTCGCGGCCGGCCACGGTCGCTTTGATCCCGGCCGATGTTCCCAGCTGTCTCGCTTTGAGCCAGATGTGGATCGTGGTCGCATCCGCAAGGACTGCGCTGATGTTCTCGACGTCTGCCGCGGCGGCCGAAGCGGTTTCTGCATGCGTTGTCATTGATCAACCTTTCACGGCCGAACCAACGAAGGAACTTACGAACCAGCGCTGGAAGGCAAGATAGAGGGCGAGGATAGGCAGCATCATCAACACGGATGCCGCCATAGCGCGGTCCCAATAGATGCTGTCCTGGCCAAAGAACGTAGCGATCGCGACGGCTATGGGCCGCGCATAGTCGGTCTGGGTGACGAGGATCGGCCAAAGGTACTGGTTCCAGCTCTCGATCCCCATCAGGATCGAGACAGTGGCAAGTGCCGGCAGGCTGAGCGGCAGGAAAATCGACCGGTAGATGCGAAAGATCGATGCTCCGTCGATCTGCGCGGCCTCGAAGAGCTCCTTCGGAAGCTGGGCAAAGAATTGGTAGAAGAGGAAGATATAGAGCGGGCTAGCGATCCAGGGCACGATCTGCACGGCGAATGTATCTGTTATTCCGGCGCGTGACACCATGATCACGAGCGGCATGATGATGCTTTCCTGCGGAATGACGTAGAGGGCTATGACCAGCGAAAGGATAACTGCGCGGCCGCGTACGGAGCCCCAGGCAAGGACAAAGCCTGCCATAGAATTGACGATCAGGCCCGACCCGACCGTCAGCGCGAGGATGATTAGCGAATTCAGCAGATAGCGCCCAAAGGCAAGCTCGCCTGAGAAATTGCCGACCTCCGCAAAGTTGGCGAGCGTCGGATCGGAGACCCAGAACGCCCTGAAACTCCCCATGTCGGCCAGGATCTGGAAACGATCGTCCTTCAGGCTGGCAATCAGCAGCATGAACAGGGGGGAGACGATGACGAGCGCGATAACAAGGATGCAGGCCGTCTGGACGATGCGCAGCGAACCAACGGCCGAGCGGGTGTGCATCGCCTGAGCGTGTGGTGTGGAAATTGCGATATCAGACATCGAAACGCCTCAGAAGTTGACGCTGAAGCAGCGCGATAACGAGAACGATGAGAAAGAGAATGACCGATACGGCCGAAGCATAACCGAGCTTCTGCTCCTCGAAGCCGGAACGCACCATGTAGTGGACAACGGTCTCCGTGCTGCTCTTGGGACCGCCTTGGGTCAGGATGGCAACCTGGGTATAGAGCTTGAATGCCTGGATTGTCGTAATCACCAGCACGAAGACATGGGTCGGCCGCAAGCCTGGCATAGTCACATGCCAGAAGCGCTGCAGCGCGTTCGCGCCGTCGATCCGCGCTGCGTCGTAGAGTTCATCCGGAATGGACTGAAGGCCAGCGAGATAGACAATCATCTGGAAGCCGTAGGCCTGCCAGGCCGACAGCAGCACGATCGAGAACATTGCCCAGTTGGGGTCCCCGAGCCAGTCGATCGGTTCGATGGCTCCGCCCGACAGGAAACCGATCACCTGGTTGAATGGTCCGGTCGGGTACTGAAAGAGCGTTCCCCAGATGACGCAGACGACGACCATCGACGTGATCGCTGGCAGGAAGAACAGTCCGCGAAAAAGATTTCGAAACGGCATCTTCTGGTGCAACAGCAGTGCGGTGGCAAATGCCAGGCCGCATTGCACCGGCAGGATCCAGAAAGTGAAGCGCGAGACGTTCCAGAGCGATGTCCAGAAGAGATCGTCCCTAAAGATGCGCAGGAAGTTGCCGAAGCCAACAAAACGGACCGGCGTTGGCCGCGGGACCAGCGGTTGATTGGTCATCGCCGTCCAGAACGACAACAGGAACGGAACGATAAGGAATATCGTCAGCAGCACCACTGCCGGCGCAAGCATGCCCATCTCCTGAAGCAGCCGGCTCTTGTCCCGGCGCCAGGCGGGACGCGCTGCAATCGCCGGCTCGGCTGATTGTTGCAATGTCATATTCTCCTCCTCCTCCTCCTCGGATCGATGCGCAGGCCGGCGACGGGTACGATGGCGTCAGACCGGCTGCGGCCGCACCATCGTGGTCCCGTCTTTGGTTGCCTATTGCTGCTCGTCGAATGGCGGGTACCCGTCGTTCTCCTCGATGTCTTCGTCGATCTTGGCCGCGGCCGCCGACAATGCCGTCTTGGCATCGCCCCCGTTGAAGATCTCGTCGACGGCCTGCATGAAGGTCGATGTGATGACTGGATAGGCCGGATGCGGAGGACGCGCGACCGCGGTCTTGGACGCCTGTTCGAATGCGACGGCGAGCGGACCACCGGTGTTGTACAAGGGCGATGCTGCCGCGAAGCTTTTCAAACCGGGATAGCCGGAATCGGCGATTGCATAATCCCGGTAGAGCTTGTCCTTCAGCATGAAGCTGACAAACTTGCCGGCGATGTCCGGATGCTCGGAGGCGGTCGTGATGCCCCAGATCCAGGTGCCGTTGGGGCTAGCACCCTTCGGCCCGAACTTCGGCAACGGCATGACGACGATGTCGTCCTTCATCGACGCGGCAGCTTCGGCGTAGAACCAGTGGCCCCCGAGTGCGAGCGCTGCAGGATGGCCTTCGGCGAAGAACTGGTTGGTGCCGGACGATTGCGGCACGACCCAGCCGTTCTTCACCCATGTCTGCATCATAGTCAGTGCCTTGACGCACGCATCGCTATCAAGGGTGCCCGTCGATTTCCAGGTCGTGCGATTGATCAGGTCGCAGCCCGCCGACTGCAGGATCGGGCCGTAGGCGTAGGTGATCCATTCGGTTTTGATGCCGTAACCGCGAAACGTGTCGATCGGCCACTTGACGCCATCGACCTTTGCCAGTTTTTCGAGGTAGCCTTCGAACTCTTCCTGGGTCCAGGCATCGTCCACGGACTTCGGAATGCGGGCGCCGATCGCTTCCAGATACTTCCTGTTGCCGTAGAGCACGACGGAGGAGTCGGTCAGGCCGATTGCATAGAGATCCTTGTCGATCGGATAGGTGCCCTGGGCGATGTTCGACGGGGTCATGTCATCGAGCACATCCTGATCGATCAGAGGCTTGATCGGCTGCAAATAGCCGGACCAGACATAGTTGGCGAGGAAGGGGGCATCGAGCTCCATGACATCAGGCAGTTGTTTGGACATGACCGCTGCGCTGAACTTTTCATTGTAGGCATCGTGCGGTGCGTAGATCAGCTCGACATCCACATCCGGATTGGCGGCTTCGAAGCGTTTGGCGACTTCGCCATAGGTCGAAACCCAACCTGGGTCGCCTTGGTGCATGACATGCAAGACTGTCTTCGCCTCTGCACCCACGGCGGTGGCCATAAGGGCAACCGACCCCATTAACGTTGAAAGTAAACGTTTACCCATCGCTGCAACTCCTCCTCAACAGGGTTTGGTCTTTCAGTTTGATCAGACGGATGAGCGCTCCACCAACTGGAACGCGAGTTTGCGCACCTCGCCGGGGGCGCTATTTTCGGCAAGCAGAATGTCTGCTGCCAGGCGGCCCATGGCACGGTGCGGCAATGCCATGGTCGTCAAAGGGGGATCGAGCCTGGTGGCAATGTCCACCTGGTTGTCGAAGCTTGCGACTGCGACGTCATCTGGAATTTGTGCACCCACCCGGCGCAATGCGGCGTAGACTTCCATGGCAACGCGATCGTTGCCGCAAAGGATCGCATCCGGGCGCTCCGGTCCGTCCATCAGCGCGGTTACGTGTGCAAGCACGAGGCTGTGCGCCCGGTCGCTATAGATCGCCCGGCGGACCGCCGGCAGGACGCAGGCACCACCTGCATCAAGCCCGGCTTCGTCAAGGGCACGCCGGAAACCGGCTTCGCGCAGCTCTCCTGCCAGAAGCCCCGGCAGGTTGATAAAGGCAATGTTCCGGCGGCCAGCCTCGATCAGATAGGTCGTGATCTCGTGAGCGGCAGCGATCTCGTCCGGCACCAAGGACGTCACTTTGCCATTGGCCTCACGGCAATTGATCATGACGCCGACCGTATCTGCGAACTCCGCCGGCAGCGATACCATCTTGTGATACATCGCGGCGTAGGCAATCGCGCGTGGGCGGAAGCGGCGCACCTCTTCAAGCACGGAGGCCACGTCGCGACCTCCGCCGAGCGTCATTGCAAAGACCGCCATGTCCGCCGCGCGGGCGGCACCATCCAGTCCGCGGATGATCTCGGTGGCGAAGGGCGAGGTGATCAAGTCATCGGCAACGACACCGATCAGTGGCATCCAACCCTGTCGCATGCCACGAGCGGCCAGGTTAGTGACGTAACCCAACTCTTCGGCGATTTCCTTGATGCGCAGTCGCGTTTGTTCGGACATCCGCGCCGAGCCGCCATGCAACGCGCCCGAAACGGTCTTGATGGAAACGCCAGCGCGTTCAGCAATATCGCTCAATGAGGTCGTCACGGGCAGGCCTTGGGTTAACGGTTACCCAGTAACTACCCGATCGCGATAATTGAGTCAATCTCAGGCACCAATCAACTGCAGTAGGGGTTTGTAGCAAAGGGTTTATCACCCGCACCGGCATAGCATGTTGATTGCAACTGACCCGTCCGGCTGGCGACCGAAGGAAAGCCCCGGAACTGGGAGGTTCCGGGGCTTCCTCGCCGCGCGACCGGGAGAAAAAGCTACGCGGCGTGAACCTTTCTTTCGCTTCTTGCCCATTCCGGGATCCAGTTTCCGTGAGCGGCAAGCAGGTCGTCGGTGAGCGACCAGATCTGATCGAGATCGAGCTCGGCGGCCGTGTGCGGATCCATCATGGCCGCATGATAGAGATGCTCGCGGTTCTCCGTCAACATCGCGGCGACCGTCAGTTCCTGCACGTTGATGTTGGTGCGGATCAGTGCGGTCAACTGCGGCGGTAGATCGCCGATAAAGGTAGGCTGTATGCCGTTTTCATCCACCAGGCATGGCACTTCCGCTGCGCAATTGTCGGGCAACGAGGTGATGCAGCCATTGTTGCGCAGGTTGCCGTAAATGACCGAGGGCTCGCCGGTCCAGACGGAGTTCATGATCGAGGAGGCATACTCCTTCGACGGCTTGACCTCGATCTTGTCGGCGGAGCGATAGGCCGCCGCCTGCCCTTTCCAACGCTCGATCTGCTCGATGCAGCGCTTGGGATATTCGTCGAGCGGGATGCCGAATTTTTCGATCAGATCGTCGCGGCCTTCCTTGATGAAATAGGGCGTGTATTCGGCGAAGTGCTCCGAGCTTTCGGTGACGAAATAGCCGAGCCGCGTCAGCATCTCGTAACGCACCTTGTTCGGGCAACGCGGATTCCAATGGCTGGGCTTCGGGAAGCGGCCTTCGCGATAACCGCGCAGGAGATCTGGATAAAGGTTGCGATAGGATCCGTCCGGCTGGCGGTGCTCGAATTTGAGGAAGAACGCCATATGGTTGATGCCGGCCGAGCGGTAGCGGATCTCCTCGTAAGGAATGTTCAGATCCTCGGCGAGTTCCAGCGCCGTGCCCTGCACGGAGTGGCAAAGGCCGACCTGCTTGATCCGGGGATATTTCTCGGCGATCGCCCAGGTGTTGATCGCCATCGGGTTGACGTATTGCAAGAGGATTGCCTCTGGGCAGACCTCGGTCATGTCGGCGCAGATCTTCCACAGATGCGGCACGGTGCGCAGCCCGCGCATAATGCCGCCGACGCCAAGTGTGTCTGCGATCGTCTGACGCAGGCCATACTTCTTCGGCACTTCGAAATCCGTGACCGTGCAGGGCTCATAGCCGCCGATCTGGAATGCGACGACGACGAAGTCGGCACCATCGAGCGCCTTGCGCTGGTTGGCGTGCAACTCGATGGTCGCTTTGGCGCCGAGCGTTGAGATCAGTTTTCGTACGACGACTTCGCTTTCCTCGAGCCGTTGCGGATTGATGTCCATCAGCGCGATCTTTGCATCCGACAGGGCCGGACGCTGCAGAACGTCGCCGATGATGTTCTTCATGAACACGGTCGAGCCGGCGCCGATGAAAGTGATCTTGGGTTGTCTGGTCATGGATTGCCTCTGCTTTCTGACGATCATGCTGCCACATCGAAGGCGGCTCGAACGAGCCGCTCCGTGTAGGCGGTCTTGGGATTGGTAAGAATGTCGTTCACCGGCCCTTCCTCGACGATCTTGCCGTGCTGCATGACCACGACGCGGTGGCAGAGTGCGCGCACGACCTTGAGGTCATGGGAGATGAAGAGGTAGCTCAGGCCCCGCTCATCCTGCAGTCGGCGCAAGAGATCGATGATCTGCGCCTGAACGGAAAGGTCGAGCGCCGAGGTCGGCTCGTCGAGCAGGATGAATTCCGGCTCGAGCGCGACGGCGCGGGCGATGGCGATGCGCTGGCGCTGACCGCCGGAGAATTCATGCGGGAAGCGCGACAGGATATTGCCCGGCATGCCCGCCGCGACCAGCGCATCCACGACCCGGTCGAGCCGTTCCTTGCGGTTCTGCCCTATCCCGTTGACGACGAGCCCCTCCTCGATGATCTGGCCCACCGACATGCGCGGGTTGAGCGAGGCAAAGGGATCCTGGAAGACGATCTGCATGCGCGAGCGCAACGGCCTCATTGCGGTGCGGTCCTTGTCGTGGATCGGGACGCCGTCGAAGAAGATTTCGCCGCCATCGGTGTTGATCAGGCGGATCAGAGCCTGTCCGAAGGTTGTCTTGCCCGATCCGGATTCGCCGACCACTCCGAGCGTCTCATGTTTGCGCAGATTAAGGCTGAGACTGTCGACGGCAACGAGCTCGGAAAGCTGGGGTCGGAACAATCCGCCCTTCTTCAGCATGAAGGATACGCGGACGTTTCGTCCATCGAGTATGATCGGCACATCGTCCGGCAGCGGATTGGCCGCCCCCGATGGTTCCGACGACAAAAGCCGCTTCGTGTAGGGATGCAGCGGATTGCCGAATAGAGCGGCGGTGGTGTTGTGTTCCTTCACCTCGCCATGCTGCATGACATAGACGTAGTCGGAAAACTGCCGCACCACGGTCAGGTCATGGGTGATCAGGATCACCGCCATGCCAAGCTCGCGCTGCAACTCGCGGATCAGGTTGAGGATCTGCGCCTGAACGGTGACGTCGAGCGCCGTCGTCGGCTCGTCAGCGATCAGCACGTCAGGCTCGTTGGCAAGCGCCATGGCGATCATGACCCGTTGGCGCTGGCCGCCGGAAAGCTGGTGCGGATACTGATTGAGCCTGAGCTCGGGATCCGGGATCCTCACATGGCGCAGCAATTCGATGGCGCGCTCGGTGGCCGCGCGCCGGCTGAGCTTGCGATGCGCCCGGATCGCCTCGACGATCTGCGCGCCGACCGTGTAGACGGGATTGAGCGAGCTCATCGGCTCCTGGAAAATCATCGCCAGGCGATTGCCGCGCAGGCCCCGGCGCTCACGCGCGGAAAACTTGAGCACGTCCTTGCCGTCATATTCGATGCGGGACAGCGAGGCGATCGTCGCGCGTTTCGACAGAAGCCCCATAATGGTGCGCGCCGTCACCGATTTGCCCGAACCGGATTCGCCAACGATGGCGATGGTCTCGCCGCGATAGAGCTGGAAGGACACGTCCTTCACCGCCTCTACCGTGCCGTGTTCGACCTTGAAGTTGACCGCGACGTTGCGCGCGTCGATGACCGGCTTGCCGTCTCGGCTCGAAAGGTCCTTCCTTTCGACGGGAGCAGCGGCCATGAAGTCGATCGTTTCTGCCATGAGACGCTCCTCCTCAATAGGGGTCGATTGCATCGCGCAGGCCGTCGCCCAGCGCATTAAAGGCGAAGACTGTGACAAGCACGAAGGCAACGGGCGATAGAATCCAGGGATAGGACCCGATGACCGAATAGGTGGCGGTGTCCTGCAGCATCAGTCCCCATGAAATCAGCGGTGGCTTGACCGCAAAACCGAGGAAGCCCAGGAACGATTCCAGCAGGACCACCTGGGGGATCGACAGGGTGACGGCGACGATCACATGGCTCATCACGTTCGGGAAAATGTGCTGGAAGATGATGCGCCGATCGCTGGCGCCGACGGCGATGGCCGCCCGCACATAGTCGATACGGGCGAGCGCCAACGTCTTGCCGCGAACCTCGCGCGACATCTGCGCCCAGCCGAGCGCCGACATGACGATGATGACGAAGGCGAGGAACACATTCGTTGGCGCCGTTACCGGGATCAGCGACGTCAGTGCCAGATAGAGCGGCAATTGCGGAAAGGCCAACACCAGCTCGACGAAACGCTGTGTCCAGGCATCGAAGCGCCCGCCGAAATAGCCCGAAGCCATGCCGACGGTGGTGCCGACGACAGTGACGATCGAGACGACGACCAAGGCGATCATCAGCGAAATACGCGATCCATGGAGAATGCGCGAGAGCACGTCGCGGCCGAACTTGTCGGTTCCGAGCAGGTGGACCGGTGAACCGTCGATCGCGCCGAAAAGGTGCCGCTCGGCCGGGATCAGGCCGAAGAGCCGATAAGGCGATCCCTTGACGAAGAAACCGAGGACCTGCGGATTGGCATAGTCCGGGCCGATCTTCGGCTGGAAGGTGATGGGATCGAGCTCTTCGGTCTCGCGCAGCGGATAGCTGCGCGGCGGGAAGGCGAAATCGCCGTTCTGATCGCTGAAGCTGATTGCCTGCGGCGGTGCGAAGCCGACACCGGTCGCCTTCGGATCAACCGGTGACAGGAAATCGGCGAAAATCGCCATGACGAGCAGCAGACCGACAAGGATCAGTCCGAGCATCCCGGTCCAGGAGCGTTTGAGCCGACGCCAGACGAGCGCCGAATAGCTTTCGTTGTGCTGTTCGTCCTTGGGGTCGACGGCAAGGGGAATGGCGCTATGCATCTCGATGGTCATGCGTGGGCTCCTCCCCCCATGCGCACGCGCGGGTCGAGAGCGGCGAGCAAGAGGTCTGCGATGATGTTGCCGAGGATCAAGGTCGCCGAGAGCACCAGCATGAAGGTTGCGGTGACATAGACGTCTCCCACCCACATGGAGCCAACGATGGCGGGACCGACTGTCGGCAGCGCGAAGATGATTGCGGTCTCGATTTCGCCGGTCAACATGTAAGGCAGGACGACGCCCTGATACATGATCAGCGGATGCAGGGCGTTGGGCACGGCATGGCGCATGACCACGGCCCCTTCGCTCAAACCCTTGGCCCGGGCGGTCTCGACATATTGCGCATTTAGCGTGTCGAGCAGATTGCCGCGCATCACGCGCATATTGTAGGCGAGGCCGCCGAAGGTTGCGATCGCCACGACCGGCCAAACATGTTTGATGAGATCGACGAACTTGCCCCAGGACCAGGGCGCGCCGCCATAGCGGGCGGAGTGGAAGCTGTTGATTTCGCTGACATTAAAGTGGAAGACGAGGACATAGACGATGATCAGCGCCATCAGGAAGCGCGGCACCGTCATGCCGAGGAAGGAGACGGTCGAAAGTAGGCTGTCGATCCAGGAATATTGCCGGGTCGCTGCAATGATGCCGAAGGAAATGCCGATAACCGACGCAAGGATATGGCAGACGAGAGCAAGCACGAGCGTGCGCGGCAAGCGCTCGCTGACGACATCGGCGACGGGCTTGTTGTAGTAGAGGCTGTGGCCGAAATCGCCGCGCGTCAGAATGCCTGTCATCCAGGTGACGTATTGGACCGCCATCGGCTTATCGAGACCATGCTCCTTGCGATAGGCCTGGGCCTGCGCATCGGCCTCCTCGAAGGACGCCCCGCCCTGGTTGATGAGCTGCGAGCGGATGTAGTCGCTATAGTCTCCCGGCGGCGCCTGGATGATGGCGAAGGTCGCTACGCTTAGGACCAGCAGGACCGGAATGGCAGAGGCGATGCGGACAAGCAGAAATCTGAACATGCCGTTTCCTTCTGTCGGATGGACTTGCAGTGCGCCGGCTAGAGACGGCGCACCGGGTGAATGCGGGTGCCTCCTCCGGCCCGAGATCGGGCCGGAGGAGGCGAGGTCTCGTTAGTTGCTCGGCCCGCTCTCACCAGGCTTGCCCGGAAGCTGCTCGGCGAAGAGTTCGAAGTCGGCCTGCTTGTCGGCCGCCACGAAGACCCGCTCGCGGATGATTGTGTCTTCAGCCCAGTTGAACATCAAAATGGGCGCGCCTGTCGGAATGTTCGAGAAGCGCTTGTTGATGATCAGCGCGCCGGGATATTCGGTCAGACCAACGGTATCGACATTGGTCGTTGCGACCTTCTGATACTGCTTCATCAATTCCGCGCGCTCGGCGTTGTCGTTGGTCGCGATGAACTTGTTGACGATGTCGACAAGCTCCTTCTCGAACGGCATCAGGTCAGGAACACCGCCTTCCGGAGCGCGATGGTGCCAGCTCGTTCGCGGGCCGGTTGCCGCGAGTTGCGGGGTGTTTTGAACGACGGAGGCAAACTCCGCCTGATTGCGGTGCACCATCCAGTCGAAGCGACCGGAATAGTTGGCCGCGTCGCGCTGCTTGCCGTCCATCGCATTGAGCACGACGCGCAAGCCAAGCTTCTCCATCTGCCCGATGATGCCCTCGGCCAGATTCCTGTCTGTGCCTGTGTCCGAGCCCACGAGCAGCACGATCTCGACATCGCGCCCACCGAGCTTGTCGGACGGGAAGTTGACAAAGCCGTTGCCGTCGGTGTCCTTGAGGCCGACCTTCTCGAGCAACGCCTTCGCACCGTCGAGGTCATAGGGATAATAGATCGTGGACTGCCGGTCGTAGAAGCTCGTGCCGGAGGAAATGCCGCCCGGATAAATCGCCGTGAAGGGTCCCTTGACCAGAGCCTCACCGAGCTTTTTCCGGTCGACCGCCATGGTCACCGCCTTGCGGAAATCCTCGTTGCGGTTGAGTTCGCGCACCGCTTGGGCCCGCTCGTCTGGCTCACCCCAGCCATTGGCCGAGAAGTTCATGTGCATGTTGTAGCCGATGAGACGCGGACCGAACGCAAGCCGTGCGGGGGCTGCCTCGTCGGCTGCGCGCTTCAGCGATTCGACGAAGTTTTCCGGCTGTTCCAGGTTTGAGAAATCGCCCGAACCGGCGACGGCCTGCACGTCGCGGTCGGCCCAGGTCGAGAGCTTGTAGTGAAGCTCGTTGAGGTAAGGCAGCTGGTTGCCGGCCTCGTCGACCTTCCAATAGTAGGGGTTGCGGCGCAGCACGATGATGTCGTCCGGCCGATAGGCGACCGGCACCCACGCACCCATCACCGGTATATTCATGTATTCCGCCGGAAAGCCGTTCTTGTACTGGTCATAGGTCGTGCCAGCATATTTTGGATGTTTGGTCTTGAGGATATGCGACGGGCCGGGGCAGAAGGTGCCATAGGCCATGGCATAGAGGTGCTGGCGCGGGAAGGCCTCCTTGAAGGTCCATTCGACCGTATACGTGTCGATCTGCTTCAGCGTCGTTCCCTCGCCGAAGGTCTCAGGCGTCGCGCCGTTCAGGGGCGTCACGCTCGGATCGAGAACATTGTCCTCCCAGTAGAACATCACGTCCTCGGCGTCGAAGGGATCGCCGTCCGACCATTTCGCGCCCTCGACGAGATGCATGGTCAGCTTGTGACCGTCCGCGGACCAGTCCCAGCTCTTTGCAAGGTTCGGCAGCGGTTCGACGTCCTTCGCCTCCACCTGGAAGAGCGGCGCCGTGCGCGTCAGACATTCCGACATGCCGATATCGATGCCGCCCCAGCCCTGGCTTTGGCCGGCGCTGTAGTTCCAGCCCTCCGGCCGGCCGCCGATCACGTGGCGCAGCGTGTCGCCATAGACGCCGACGCCGTCAGGCATGTTGCCGGTCTTAAAGACCATCGGCTCCTTCGGCAGGCGCTCGGCGACCGGCGGCAGCTTGCCGGCCTTCACGTATTTTTCCGTAACCCAGGTCGGCTCCTTGTATTCCGGCAACGCCTTGAACTCGGCGATCGAGTCGCGTGGCACGAAGGTGATCTTGCCCTGCGCCGGAAACGGTGGCTGCTCGGGCACGACAGTCGGCTCCGATGCGGCCGCCTGCAGCGCGAAGCTTGAGATGCCGACAAGCAGCAGGCTCGCCATTTTTGTCAGTCGGTGGCTGTTCATGGTCTGTGGTTCTCCCTCATGTATCTGCCACGCCGAAAGGTGGCCTCCTCCTAGAAAGTCTCAGAATGTCCCGCGGGGGCGGGCATGTGGCGGCAAGCGGGGTCCGCGTCTCCTCACGCAGTGGCCCCGCCGGCCGTCAACCGGCGGCGCGGGCTTTGGTCTCGTGTCGCTCGGCGCGGATCTCGTCCACCGAGCGCACCTGGCGTCGTGCCGCCCCGTTCCAATCGCGGGTCTTGACGGTCGCCCGGCTCAGGCGCTCTCTGGCACCGTCGATCGCGTGGGCGTATTGCGGTAGCCATTTGGCTTGTGCGACGACCATCTCGTCGACCATCTGCCAGACCTCCTCTGGCGTACAGATGGCGCCAACCAGCGGATCGTGCAGCATCGCCAGCTTGAGCAGATCGAGATCGCCTGAAATGGCCGCATGCACCGACATACGCTGGACATTGATAGAGGACAGGCAGGTGGCGGCGCAGGCCTGGGGAAGCGTGATGCCCGAGACCATGTTGATGCCGAAGCGATCGACGAAGCCGGGAGACTCGATGATCGCATCGGCAGGCAGATTGGTGATGACGCCGGTATTCTTGACGTTGAAATGGCCGCGATAGACGCGCCCCGTCTCCAGAGCCTCCAGGATGTGGCTGGCGTGCTCGTTCGAGCGCTTTGTCGCATCGATCGGACGCCGGGCATCCTCCAGGAACTGCGGGAACTCGGTTTCGAACCAGTTGCGGGTTTCCGTCGAATAGCGGAGGTAGCCGCCGGTTTCGCCATGGATCCAGTCCGACATGTCGATCCAGCGGGTGATCTCATCCGGACGCTTGCGATACCAGGGAAGGTATTCGGAGAGATGGCCGTTGCTCTCGGTGGAATAGACCCCGAAGCGCTTCAGCACGTCGATCCTGAGCTTTTCCTGCTTCGAGAAGACCGGATGAGCCTCGAAGGCGGCGACAAGTTCGTCCTTGCCGATCTTGCGACCGCGCAGCCTGATGTCGACGAACCACGTCTGGTGATTGATGCCGGAGCAGATGAAGTCGAGTTCGCCCTCCCCGGCGCCGAGGATCTCGGCGATCTGCTCGCCGCCATGCTGGACGCCGTGGCAAAGCCCGACCGTGTCGACCTTACCGTACTCGATCGCCGCCCAGGTGTTCATCGCCATCGGGTTGGCATAGTTGAGGAACTTCGCGCCCGGCTCGGCCAGTTCGCGGATGTCCTTGCAGAAATCGAGGATGACCGGAATGTTGCGCTGGCCATAGAGTATGCCGCCGGCGCAGATCGTATCGCCGACGCACTGGTCGACGCCGTATTTGAGCGGGATACGGATATCATCGGCATAGGCACTGAGCCCGCCGACCCGCACGCAGCTGATGATGTAGCGCGCGCCTGAGATCGCTTCGCGGCGGTCGGTGGATGCTGTGACCCTGGTCGGCAAGTTGTTGGCTTCGACGATCTTGTCGAGGATCGACTTGATCATGTCGAGGTTGTGCGCGCTGACGTCTGTGAGCGCGAACTCGACATCGTGGAACTCCGGAACGCAGAGAATATCGGTAAAGAGCTTCTTGGTGAAACCAACGCTGCCGGCGCCGATGATGGCAATCTTGAAGTTACTCATGCTGTCCTCGTCGCTGTTCGTTCAACCGAATAAAGGCGGTCTGGGTAAAATTGGTGCGCCGACAAGGTTGCGCCAAAGCGCGGTTCCCTCCCGGTTTACTCCCCACGTGCCGCCTGAAATCGGCCGTCTTGCCTTGTTGTGGGGCATTATGCGTATAATGTTTGGCGTCGCCAGAGAGGTATTGTGCTTTCATGGGTAATTCTATGCTGAAACGGCTGATCGAGAATGGCCCTGCCATGAAGACGGTCTCGCTACCGCGCGGGCGTCACAGCCTGCACACCATGCCGACCAGCACGGGCTATGAGATCCGCACGGACGGAAGTTACGATTGGGATGGTCGCAAGCGGGGACAGACACCGTTTACCGTGCTGCAGTATACGATCTCAGGCGCGGGAAACCTGCGCTACGAAGCGCGCAATCACCGTGTGCGCGAGGGCGAAACGCTTCTCTTGCTGGTGCCGCACAACCATCGCTACTGGCTCGAGCAGAATGGTCGGTGGGAGTTCTTCTGGATATCGATGAACGGCGAAGAGGCACTGCGCATCCACAAGGCCATTCTTTCGACAACCGGCCCAATCCTGAACCTGAAGCCCGAGACAATCGAGCATCTGGCAGACTGCAGTTTGCGGCTGATTTCAGGCGGCGGCGAAGCGTCGGGCAGCGCATCGGCAATCGCCTACGAGGCCGCAATGGCACTCTATGACGACGTCTTCGGCGCCCATCCCGTATTCAGCCAGGAATACCGGACAATGCAGCATGTCATTCAACATATCATGGCGAACCTTGCGCATCCCCTTCCCGTCGAGACGCTTGCCGAAGTGTCTGGGCTCAGCCGCGCGCACTTCTCGCGCGTGTTTGCCGCTAGCGAAGGCATGCCGCCCGCGGAGTTCGTGCTGCGCAAGCGATTGCAGCGGGCAACGAAACTTTTGACAAAGGCGGCACATCTCTCGGTCAAGGAAGTGTCGATCATGTCCGGCTTCGAAGACCCGAACTATTTCGCCAAAGTGTTTCGACGCTATTTTGGTGCGAGTCCCACCGAGTTCCGTACGACCGGGATGTATTCGAGTGTCGCGGCGAAAAGCCAGGAAGCGGTCAATCACTCTCGTGGGGAAAACGAATAGCCAACGTTGCGGCCAGCGTGCTTTACGTCACAATCTCGCCTTCTAGGCCAATGGCCCGCCCCATCCAGCGATGCGAAATTGCCGAACTGACAATCTTCCTTGAGCTCTCTGCACCGGTTCTGCGCGTTCAATGCGCTGCTTAACGCTTGGAGCTTTTAAGTGCCGGTCAGCCAGGGGATCGCTTCGCACCAATCGTTTGCCTGTCCTGGAGCGGACAAGCAACGCAGCATACGCATAGCTGCATTGCACAAAAAATGTTTTCCAAATGATCAAAAAACGATCATAACGCTCACAGCTGATGCACATGGCGGCTTCTCCTCCCAGTGCCGCCGCAGCAGCTGTTCCCCTCTGGAGGTTTTATGACCTTCACACTTCATGGGCCGCGGTTTTCCGCAGGCCCATTTTTTTTGCCAAAATTTTTGGCCGGCGCCGATCAATCGGCGCGACCGGTCAGCGCAGAAACCGGTTGCCATTCGTGTCCGACGATGGCTCCTCCCACCTGACACTCCCTTGATCGCGCTTAATGCCAACCGGACGGCCGCTGGCAAGCAGCCCTAGGATACAGCCGCGCAGGAATCAACTAGCTGTGTCGCAGAGGGTCTTCTTCTTCGGAAATGCGTCGCCAACGTCGATCGGCTGATCGACTGAAGCGAAGTGTGCGCTAAAGCCATGCCCGGAGAGCTGCGTCGTGCGCGATTTATGATTTCGGCTTTTGTCGGTCAAAGTCTCGAACTGACATAGCCTCGAGCTACGCCTTGACCAGTGTGGTTGCCCGGTGCGCTTGGCGCCCATGTCGCTCTGCAGTACGACATGTGGCCGCACTTGTTTTGCCCGGAAAGGCGAGTCGGCTTGCAAACCTCAGGCCCGTCTGCAGTCGGCAAACACGTGTTGGATCATCTAGGGCCGACTAGCCTCGAGGATTAGCTCCTCTGCCCCAACGGGCTCTGCTTGCAGATCGGGTTCGGGACTCAGATCCAGTTTCCCCCAGATCGATGTCTTTTGGCTATCGGCCTTCACCTTGCGGGACGGCTTTATCTCAACAATAAACGGCTTTGTCTGCTGACGCATAGATCCTCCAAGCGACGAATCGCGTTCAAACGATACCGATTGGGCAGGCGGAAGCAACTGCCAGATCAGGTGAGTTCACCGCCACCCGGCAGAACACATCGCCGTGGAAGATCGGGTGACCACGCGGTCCCACTCAGCCGCTGACGCTCTTCCGGCTCGGTGCGAATCAATTGATTTGGCTGCGGAAGTAGACTGCCGGGAGCGGCGATTTTGCCGTTTTGCCCTGTTGGCCGTGTCAGTCAGTGCAAGAAACGGTTGACAACGCCACGTGAAGGGCCCGCAAAAGCAAGGGATTGTTGGGCGGAAAGGTGACGCCAAAGTGCCGCCAAGCTGCTGATAAGTATACGGAATGCGTCAAGGAGAAAGCAGTGGGATGCCGCTTCCGCTGCAACTGCTAAGTTCTTGTTATCCCTAAAGCGGCTTGTCGACCGACAACGAATCGTGTCTCTACTTCCAGACGGAAACAATGCGTCAGACGCGAAGAAACCGTTTTGAAGAGACCCCGATGTTGAAGCCCGCGAATCCCCAGGTTGAAAACGAGACGACTTCCGAGCGTATCACACGCCAGGCGACCGCGCTTTCGGACCGTCTGCGGGCCGTTGGTGAAATTGCTTTTCCGCCGAAGGCGATGAAGAGCCTGAGGTCGTTTACCTCAGGAGAGGTCGCGCAGATCGTTGGTGTATCGGACGGTTATCTCAGGCAATTGTCCTTGGACGGTCTCGGGCCGATGCCGGAACTGGGCACCGCTGGTCGCCGTTCCTACACACTGCGCCAAATCAACGAGCTTCGCGCCTATCTTGCCGAAGCACGCCCGAAGGAAGCCTTGAAGTTCTGGCCGCGCCGCCGCGTAGGTGACAAGCTCCAGATCATCAGCGTCGCCAACTTCAAGGGCGGCTCAGCCAAGACGACGTCATCGCTATACCTCGCACAGGGGCTGGCGCTGCAGGGTTACCGCGTTCTGGCGATCGACCTCGATCCCCAGGCGTCGCTGTCTGCCATGTTCGGTTACCAGCCGGAATTCGACATTGCCGAAAACACCACCCTCTACGGCGCGATCCGCTACGATGAGGAGCGGGTCAACATGCGTTCGGTGATCCGATCGACCTATTTCGAGGGCATAGACCTCGTCCCGGGCAATCTCGAGCTGATGGAGTTCGAGCATGAAACCCCGCGTGCAATGGGCAAACGATCCGGACCCGAGGATCTGTTCTTTCGCCGCGTCGCTGCCGCCATCGATGAAGTCGAGGCGGACTATGACGTCGTTGTCATCGACTGCCCGCCGCAACTCGGCTTCTTGACCATGGGCGCCCTCAATGCGGCAACCGGCATGCTGGTGACGATCCACCCGCAGATGGTCGATGTCGCATCGATGAGCCAGTTCCTGTTGATGACAGCCGATCTCATCGCGGTGATCGAGGATGCCGGCGCGCATCTGAACTACGATTTCATGAAATTCGTCGTGACCAGGCACGATCCGCGCGACGTGCCCGAGCAGGAGATCGTCGGACTGTTGCGCGACCTCTTCGGAAGCGATGTCCTCAGGGCTACGGCATGGAAGTCGACGGCCATTGCCAATGCCGGCCTCACCAAGCAGTCGCTGTTCGAATTGTCGAAGGGCGCCGTCGGGCGGTCCGTTTATGACCGAGCCATGGAATCGGTCAACGCGGTCAACACCGAGGTGATCGACCTGATTTCGAAGGTATGGCAGCGATGAGTGATTGCTCCCATTCCGTGCCAGTACTCTTTCCCCTTGGGCGGGGAATGTTGTCTACAGACAACGCCTCGCCTGTAACGAGGAGGTCCCTCCATTGAGCAAACGCACCCAGTCCATTCGCTCGATGTTTTCCGGCCAGAGCGAGCACTCCGTTGATGGTGACATCAAGCGTCCGGCGCTGCCGCGTATGAGCTCCGGCGCAGTCCGCTCGCTCAAGGACACCTTTTCGGACGTCGAGAAGGAGTATGAAGTTCTTCGCGCAAAGCTCGCGTCGGGCCAGCTCGCCGTGGAGATCGACCCCACCCTGATCGATCCCTCGCCTTTAGCCGATCGCTTCAGCGAGCAGGACCCAGCCAGTTTCGAGGCACTGATAACTTCGATCCGGGAAAGAGGACAGGAAATTCCCGTCCTCCTCCGCGAGCATCCTTCTTTATCCGGTCGCTACCAGAGCGCTTACGGACATCGGCGCATTCGTGCCGCTCGTGCGCTCGGCATTCCCGTCAAAGCCTATGTGCGCTCGCTGAGCGATGAAGATCTAGTCGTGGCGCAAGGTGTGGAGAACTCCGCCCGCGAAGACCTGAGCTTCATCGAACGCGCGGTATTTGCTTGCCGTTTGGAGGATGCCGGCTTTGCCCGTGCGCTGATCCAGTCGGCACTTTCTGTCGACCGGGCTGAAGTTTCCAAGCTGGTCGCTGTCGCACGCGCATTGCCGCGCGAACTTGTGGACGCCATCGGGCGGGCACCGAAAATCGGTCGAGGCCGCTGGCAGTCACTGGTTGATGCGATCGGCAACGAGCCGGCATTGAAGCGCGCCTTGGCGGTTGCAACCAAAGCCGGCTTTACGACACGGGAAACGGATGACCGCTTTATGCTGGCCTTTGCGGCCGCGACAAAGTCCGAAAAAGGGCCAGCCGCTGGGCTTGCACCTGAGACTGTCACTAGTGGATCGGGTGCGGAGATCGGAAAAGTGGCCACGAGCGACAAGCAATGGCGCCTGTCGATCCGGCGCGATCGGCATGACGGATTTGCAGATTATCTGACGGCGAAATTGCCCGAGCTGTTTGAAGCTTACGAGGCGGCGCTGGAGAAAACGCAGAGCAGCGCCGAATAGGGCGCCGTCCTGAAGACTGAAAATATAGAGGAGCAGCACGGCAAAAGAAAAAAGGCCCCCGAAACACCGTCTCTGAAGGCCCTTTCTCGTCATTTGGCGATTTCGAGATTCGCACTTCCGGGATTCACAGTCAAGACTCTCTTCGGAGATTTGGCGCCGTTTCGGTGACCGGCATTCCTTTGCCTGAAAAAAGGTAAGGCTGAAATGGACAGGTTATCCGTAACGACGCCATTCGGGCGGCGGCCGATGTCGCTTGCCCTGGTGAAGGGACAAATCAGATCGTCCGGCATCAAAGCCGGAAAAACCGTCGACAAGTGGAAGGTGCTTCGCGACGTATGCGAGGCACGGACCCTTCTTGGCGTCCAGGACCGCGCTCTGGCTGTGCTGAACGCACTTCTGTCATTCTATCCGCAGGGCGAATTGGCTGAGGGCAATGACCTCGTCGTGTTCCCGTCGAACGCCCAGCTGACCCACCGCGCCAATGGCATCGCCGGCAGCACGCTACGCCGCTGCCTTGCTGCATTGGTGGAGGCGGGCCTGATTTCGCGCAAGGACAGCCCCAATGGCAAGAGATATGCACGCAAGGACGGCGAAGGCGGCATAGAGGAGGCCTACGGCTTTGATCTCGCCCCGCTTTTGGCCCGCTCGGAAGAACTGGCAGGCCTGGCCCAGGAAGTTGCGGCAGAACGCCGGCGGTTCCTGATCGCCAAGGAGCGTGTCTCATTGTGCCGCCGGGATATTCGCAAGCTGATTACTGCCGCGATCGAGGAGGGGGCATCCGGCGATTGGGGGCACGCCGAAGACATGTTTGTCGCGCTTATCGCACGAATTCCACGCCGACCGAGCCTCAAGGATTTGCGGGCCATTGCTGACGAGATGACGCTTTTGCACGAAGAAGTCGTCAACATGCTGGATGATAACGCGATTTCCGAAATTATGGCTAGCAATGATGGTCTATCTGAGCAGCACATACAGAATTCAAAACCCGAATCCTTCAATGAACTTGAACCAAGCTCTGAAAAAGAGCAGGACGAAAAGCCGAGGGCGGAAAGCGGAGCAAAGCCGAAGGGGGTACAGCCATTCCCGTTGGAGATGGTTTTGCGGGCCTGCCCCGAGATCAAACCTTTCGGCCCGGACGGCGTGGTTTCGAGTTGGCGTGATCTGATGATGGCCGCGGTGACCGTCCGCTCGATGCTTGCGGTCAGCCCGTCGGCCTATGAGGAAGCGTGCGAGGTGATGGGGCCGGCGACGGCTGCGTCCGTGGTGGCTTGCATGTACGAGCGGTCCGGACACATCAATTCGCCCGGCGGTTATCTCAGAGATCTGACAAACCGGGCGCGGCGCGGGGAGTTCTCGCTCGGGCCGATGCTGATGGCACTGCTTCGTGGGGCGCCGACATCCAATCTGGCTTCTGCGTCGTGAGCCGGGCTGCGGTTGGGCAAACTGCTCTCGGCTTGACGCTTCCCCACGTGAACTGCACCTAGCCGGAGACAGCGATTGCCATCGGTCAGGTAGTGTTTGCCACACCCGGGTCCGGTCATGACTTCGAAAGGTTTGACATGCAGGTCGCCGTTTGCGGAGGTCTGGTCTCGGCTGTCGGCGTCACCACAGCAGTCGCCCTCCCCTTCTCCTCTTTAGTCTTGGTAGGGGATGCAGTTAGCGCGATTGCTGCGACACCACCGGGAGGTAGACAGTCGGGGTTGACGGCTTGTTGCCAACAAACGAGCTTCCGACAAGGAGATAGGCCGAAAGTGCGAGGACCGAGATGAGTAAGATACCAACGGGCAGGCCGCCGGAGGTGTGACGTTCTGGCTTTAGGTAGTTTCTTTCACCCAACATAGCGAACTCCATTTGCACGTCCGGAACGGGGAAAGGGTGCAGGTGGTTCCCGGGAAACGGGCGGAGCTGAGGGACAGGTTCTGAGAGCCTGCGGCCGACATTTTAGCACCATGACCGGTGTCTCGCCTGAGACCGCAGGTAGCATGTGGCCCGGATATCTAGATTGTTCGCGCTTGTTCGTAGCTAATTCGGGCGCTTTCAAACAGGTGGCGCTGAAATATGCCGACAAAGAACCCCGCACCCTGGTCGTTCAAACGCAGATTTCGAAATCTGGGCCCGCTGCTTGGAGAATGCGGTCTTCAGGCTGAAGGTGCTTGAGACCCGTCAGTCAAGTGATTCACACGGGATCCGCGTGCGCAAGCGGTTTTCATTTACCGGAACAGACCTAAGGAAAAATGATCCGATGCCGGCGACTCCCGACAAGTGGCTCGATCGCACGCCTTGTCATGGTCCGTATTTGTTGCCTTCGCAATTGAGATCTTTCGACCTTCACTGTTCAGCGCGATCGGTGCTTAAGCACGAGACCGGAAAAATGGCATCGATGCGCGGGGTTCAATATGATTGGAAGCGACTGTTGCGAGAGCCAAACAGTGAACTGCCAGCACTGCGACCAACTGTTGGGCTCCGCATAATCGCACGAGCATCTCGAGATCGGCGTGCGATATGTGAAGGACTTCCACCTTGCCCCGTTTCCCTCGGGGCAAACTGCTCGTGGGGTCGAAACAACTCCGGCGCTCACCGCCGCTTTTACAGTTGCCCACGTCCGAAACCGTCCTTGGTTATGACGGCAGCAAACACAAGCGGCGGGAAATATGACGAAGGCGAGAGGCAAGTGTCTTTTCGCCAAAGGCCTGTGATGATTGGCCAGGGCCGAGGCACCGTCGCAGGAGATTGACCACGACCGGCATTTGAGCCGCATCTGTTCTTCGGGCTGCCATTGGTGTTCGAACAGTCTAGCGGATCGACCAACGCTCGACCGTGTATTAACAACTGCTTGTTTACCGGCGCGCAGTAGCCTCGACGAGAGGTTCCGTTGACAGTCACGGTTGCGTGCTGCGTGCGGAAAACGGCGACATCGCTCGCGCTATCACCGACCACTCGAACGAGTGCCAGTTGAAGAGCGACGATCTCATTTCCAAGGACATCCTGCCAATCACTCAAAGGCTGGACCGTCGAGCCGGTCATTCGCGCTGCAAATCCGTCGCGGAAATCTTAATTGTCGTAGCGTGAGCCTTTTGAACAACCGCTTTAGGTTTCACTTGCCGAGGAAAAGCGGGGGCGTGTTCACCAGCCCTGACACTAAAAATTGCGCACAACGACCCTAGGCAATGAGTAGTATTTGCTCGGGCTCGCCTCGGGTTGGGAAGCTCAGGGCGGCCAATTCCAGCCTTTCCCTAACTCGTGACGATGGCGTGTTAAAGTCAGACCTTTCCCGAAAACGGCACCAGCTTGCTGCTTTGCCGTTCGTCAGGTCGCCTTTCCTTTCGCAGCAACTGCGGTGAGACGTTCCATTGGCGGGCGTTGTCGCCGTGCACAGTCACCGTTTTGCGGTTGCGACGGATGACGATTCCAGCCTGCGTCTGGCCGTTACTGTCTTCGAATATCACGCGCTCGCCGATCGCCAGTTCAAGCAAGGCATGCGTCGTCTTCCTTCTGCTCATGCAGAAAGCGCAGCCGGTCGACGACCGCATCGTGCAATTCGATCAGCTCTACTTCGCTCAAGGTATCAAGGTCGAACTTCTGCATGCTGGCTCCATTCATGAAGATGGTTGCCTGGAACATGGGCCAACGCAATCGCGCAGCACCAACAACCCACAAGATCCTCCGGCAAAGGGAAATCCGGCGCCGTCACCGTTTCTGCCCCATGTCCTACCAGGCAAGAGCGTCCGGACGCAATTTGGCGCGTGCTAACTACATGAACTTGCTTTCAATGTACGGCGTAACAGAATGGAAAGTTCAGTTTACTTCCGCCACGCAAACTCTAACGCAGAAGGGGTCTGATTGTGGGTATGGCGAGGCGCGCTGATTTCGGATTGGAAATCCTTTGAGATTCCACTTGGCGGCCTTGCGTTTGGGTCAGAAAATTCGGCAGCAAGGCGCGGGGCTGCCATTTTCAACCCGCGCATCGCCCGGCTGTTTTCGTTGTCGGGCGACATGCAAACCTGGTCCGGTAGCGATACCTAAAACTAGTCTCTCTTCCACACATTAGGAGGGGCTGATGGGCGCGGAGGCAGTTACGAAGTTCTCGGCGGGAATGGTGCGGAAAGATGGAGTGCTCGCACCGCACGAAGTGACTGCAATGCTGCGGCTCAAGAAGCTGTGAGCAGAGGCGCATCGCGTGAATAGGAAACTGCCTGTCCATACAAGGATCCAAGCCGTTTTGGCGATCCTGTCGCCAGCATCCGATTTGCACTGCATGTGCCTATGTCGTGACCCTTTGGCGCGTATGTCCGCAGTTGAGCAAATTCCGTGGCGCTGATGCTCACAGCTGTCGAGGGAAAATCAACCCATGCGCCGCATCGATCTGGTGGCCGGATTTTCGCTACAGGTATGTCGCGCGAAAGAGTGCGGTGGCTTTGCCTTTCCAAGGATGGATTAAGCAAGCGCCCAAAAGCGCGTAGACGTATTCCGAAAAATTGCGCCGTATGTCGAAACGGTTGATGCCCAAGTTGAAGATTTCAAGGGTACCATGCTTGGCACAATTGATGAAAGATGAAGACCCGTTGCCCGGCGGGCCCGTCAGTTTCATTCAATACCGATCGGCCGGAACCCGGCGCAGGGGTTACCTACTGGACAATCAGGGGGCGATGGGTTGCCGGTTTGGGAGAACCGATACAACGGGTGTGGCAGTTCGCGAGCAATTCGCCGGGTGTTTCGTCGGGAGTGCGGACCGTGTCCGACCAAGCCCAAAGGCGGTTCACCATCTCCAAACCTCCAATTGCGCCATGATCCCGCACGTTTCGTCGTTTCGCCCAGATCATGATGCCTCAATCGTTGTTTTGAAAGACGAGTTCAAAAACGAGCGAATTTACGCACCAAAGCTCCATTCCAGCTACGATATTGCCTGTCACCAGCATCGTGATTGGACAGCGCCAACGACTAGGAACAGGCTGGTGCTGGGCTGGCTCTCGCAACGTCGTTTGATTGGAGGCGACAATGAAGCATCACACCTTGGAGCAGTTGCAGACCATCGCGCAGATAGAGCCAATTTTCGGCGCGCGCGGGATGACACGCCGACAGCGACTGGAACGTTGGGCCGAGTTGCTAGAGCAAGTTCGGCACAGGCACCTCGACACGCTTCATGAGACCGAGTTCCAGTTTAGCGACGAACGAAATGCACTGCGTAGCGACTACTCGCCGATAACGGTTGCCTTCCGCGATCCAGTGCTGCATGCGGCCGGCTTGGACAACGACACCTACGGCGAGGCGAAACGGTTCTTTGAGATCAGTGACGAGGAACTGCATGACATCGTCTGCTACTGCCACTTCGGCAGGACGGTGAGTGCGGCTGCAGCGGCTCGCCAGGTCCGAAGCTTACTCTCGGAGCGTCCGCAAAGCTTCTGGTCGGCGGTGGCTGCATTCTTTGTCGCCTAGGTGCCCTTGAACCCGATTTTTGCCAATCTATGTGGGCGCAATGGACGCCGCTGAGTTGCCTCAAGGGTGACATGGTTCTGTAACGAAAATGCGGTTGATTTGCGTTGCTGACAACGAACTTGTGCCTTGATGTCGTAGGCAGATCTGGAGTTCATTACGTCGCCTACCATTGGCCGGCGCAGCCGGCCAATGGTAAAGTTACGGGAGCCGTGTCAGGCCCGCAGGTTGTCAGCCGATGTCTTGCCTGATTTGCGGTCCTCGACGAGATCGTAGCTGATCTTTTGGCCGTCGTTCAGACCACGCATGCCTGCCCGCTCGACGGCAGACGCATGGACGAAGACGTCCGTGCCGCCATCGTCGGGCTGGATGAAGCCATAGCCCTTCGTCGAATTAAACCACTTCACGGTACCAGTCGCCATAACATTCCCCTTCGTGAGCCTTGGAACCAGGGGTTCGCACGGCGTTTGTTGCGCCATCAAAACTAATGGATCGGGCGGAGAAGGGAAGAGGGTGCTTGAAATTAAGTGCTCTGACAGATTCCTTCGTACCCTTACCGCCGCGCGCATCTTCGTCTGTAAATTTCGCGACCTCTGTGGAAGCATCAGAGGCCGGCACGGCCTCGGGGCGGCAGTCAGCTGACTTAAGCGAGCCCGGTGAGGTTTGATTTGTTGTCTGCAGACAACGATGTCGGTTGAATGTGCAGCAAGACAGCACGCAGAGGTGGTATTCAGAGGATTTGACCTGGCCCGGTACATGCGTTGTTGTCTGCAGACAACATGGGACGATGCACGAGCCCCGCTCGTCATAGCCGCCGCCCGCCGCGTAGGCGCATCCCTAAGTAGGCAGCGGCGTCAAACCGCGGCGCTGTTTCGGCAACGCATGCAGTTTCCCGGTGGACGAATGCCAAGGCGAAGTGTTTGTGCGCGTCGTGCTGCCTTGCTTCAGTGCCAACGACATTTGAGATTGGATTGGACTGCATCGTCGCGTCGCGCTGGCTGCGTTGGGTCGACGGCCCGCTCCCGTTGTTGTCTGCTGACAACAACCGGGCTCAAGACTGCCGGAAGCCGGGAAACGCGTTCTGGCTTATTTTTCGTTGTGCCGGCCTGGTCGGAGCTCAAAACGGGTGATCTCTCCCTAGATGCGCCCTCTTCTAGACTGCAGGTGTTGGCAAGGTGGCGACGTTGTCTGCAGACAACATGGCGCCTTCCGTTTCACCAAGTGTCCGTTACGGCGGGCCAGTGGCTATCACCCCGTGTGGGCAATTTTGAAGATATGGAACCTGGGATTCTCGTCTGCGTTGATCGTTAGGAAGGAGATCCTAGATGCAAGATGACAAGACGAAGACAACCAGCCCTCGCCGACTCGCGGCAGGTAGCCAGAAATATGAAGTCGGCTATTTCGCAAAAAAGCACGGGATCAAGGAGAGTGACGCCCGGCGTATCATCAAGCAGCATGGTGGCGATCGCGACGCTGCTGATAGAGCCGCCAATCGGCTGCGGGGATAGTTGGGCATATGTTCGTCGCTGCTGTTGACGCAGGGTGGGAGCAATTACTCGCGTCCACCCAGTGAGTGACAATGTGCCCATGGGCACCGCGGTGGATCGCGTTAGCTTCTGCATCTGGAGCGGTATTTGTCGTTGCCTTCTGAGGTCATAGCGTGTTGCCGCGCTACATCGGTTGGCGCCATGGGACCCGGGCGAGCCACCGGAGTTTGAAGCCCTATCGCGGTAAGGCTGGTATGCGGCCGGCATAAAAAGTGCCCGCGATGGGACATATTTCAATGCGAGCCTGCTGTTCGGGACAAGATGGGATGAGCGCGACTCTACCGAGCGATCGATTCATTAAGCGTTGCCAATTGGAGCATTGGCGGGGATATCGCCTCCCGGGTCGACTGTACTGAATGCGTATTGTTGGCTTCGGTCTTCCAATCGTCGCTTTCGTGAAGACGTGCCATTCTATACGATCGGCGTGATGCGCATGCCGGCATCGCAACGCACTTGCGGTACGCGATGGGAATTTCTTGCCAGGCTAACTGGATTGGATAAGGCCGTACAGGCCGGGCTACTTCGCATGGCAACCTGAGCGCCGACACACGCAGCAAGTTGGAATGATTGCCATGGCTGGGACCCCGTCGATTGCCGTTGAAGGGGGCTGTGTACGGGCGTCGTCTACCAAATCTTTCAGCTTCCAGATTTTGTAATTGCGGACCATGCTCGCGAAGCGGCCCAGTTCGGCACCAATTGCCGATCCTGCTTCGAGCGATATTCTTCTCGTCGATCGTGCATCGGGCGATCGCCGGTTCAACCTCGGTCGTCGGGTAACGCTCAGGACGCCGGCCAAAACTTGCGACATTACGATTCTACATTACCCGGATTCAGTGTTGAAGTTGGTATCATATCAAGTTGACTCACACGGTAATGCCTTTGACATACAGTTGACGGAGGCTAGAATACCTATACTGGCGCGCCCAAGCGGCGCGAATGGCATGATAAATCACCCCCAGCAGTCGATCCTATCCGACCGAGCGCAACGCTTGCAACGCCAAGAGTGACGGAAGGGAATGACCGATTGGCTTCTGATTGCCAGAACTCTGCAGCATATTCAATTAGTTAACAATCACAGATTTCGACTAGGGATGCGACAAGAACGGGTACGTGGGGCAGAAAGGGTGGCGGCGCCGAAACTCAGTTGGTTGATGATGTTGTGGGTAGCTGTTGATCCGCGTTGCATTGGTCGAATTTCGGAGTGACGATCGCTCTGGATGGAGGCCCAGGATGCACGGGATCGACCTTGACGCATTGAATGAAGCAGAGCTGATCGAATTGCACGACGCGGTTGTCGATCGGCTCCACTTTCTGCATCAGCAGAAGACGACGCATGCCTTGCTTGAACTGGCGATCGGCGAGCGCGTGGTGTTCGAAGACAATAACGGCCAGACGCAGGCCGGAATCGTCATCCGTCGCAACCGCAAAACGGTGACGGTGCACGGCGACAACGCCCGCCAATGGAATGTCTCACCGCAGTTGCTGCGAAAGGAAAAGCGGCCTGACGAGGAGCAGAGCGGCAAGCTGGTGCCGTTTTCGAGAAAGGCCTGACTTTAATTCGCCATCATGACGAGTTGCGACAAAGGTGGAATTGGCCGTCCAGCGCTTCCCAACCCGAGGCGATCCCCCAGGAAATGATAGAAGGAGATGCCGAGCTTTTGGCAGGTCTTCATCAGTCCGAGCATGACGTCGCGGGCAATGCGACCGTCGGCACTTATGGTGCCGCCGGAGATCTTGCGCCTGGTGACGAAGGAACGAATATCGTTCTCCGACGCGTTGGTGTGCAGTGGAATATATGGGTGCTCGAGAACTTTGAGCAGTTCAGCCTTTCGTCGGTGGAGACGCAAGAGCAACTTGTCGAGCTCGGTATAGCCGGTACGTCGCGCGAATATTTTGTCGAACCTGCGCCGAAACCCGGTGATCAACTGCGGGGAAGGTTGTTGATTCCAGACCTTCAGCGCCTTGTAAAAGCGCCAGACGAGGTCACGGATCGTCGTGACCAGCCGTTCTTGTTTCGCTGTCGCCGGCATCAGTTTCTGCAGCAGGCGTTCCGCATGAATCCAGCACAAGGCGTGGTTGGCGACACGGAACTGACCCGCATCGTCCGAAACGATCACCGTGCTGCCGAGCAGGCCGTGATGGCGGATGGCGCCCCAGATCGCCGCCTCCGCGACAGGACGCAGAAGCTGTCGGTCGAGGATATCGATGCCCTTGCTGGCCAAATGCTCGAGGAACGCAACCTGATCGGTGAATACTGCAGGGGGATTGGTCTTGAGCCTGGCCATGATCGCGTGCTCGACGCCCTGCGCCTTCAACCAGTTCATCGCCTCGTCATTGAGAACATAATCCTGATGGCCCGACCGCAGGACGGACAGGAAATTAAGCCGCGATTTGGAGAAGCTGGTGCGAAAGGTGGAAAAACGCTCGCCGCCAATCTGGGTGGTGGAGGCATTGCGCCGATTGTGCCATGCACCGGTATCGTCGACCGTGATGAACGGCGCCGACACCAGCCCGGCATGAAGAACCGCACTGTCTTCCTCGACGAACGGATCGAGGTTGGTGGTGAGCAGCCGGACAACCCGCCGCTTGGAGATCTCGACGCCGATGCTGTTGAGGATCGCGGTCAGGCGCGGCGTCGTGACCTGCCCCTGGGCATGCAGCGCCAGACAGGCGCGGCGCAGGTTCCGGCCAAAGCCGCTGGAGACCCCTTCCGGCAACGGCGCGACGACGCCTTCAGGCGTCAGCCAGCGCTCGCGGCGGTAGTTCACAAGTTCTGCCGCCAGCACCAGATCGCGCACGAAGAAGCTCTTGTAGCCTTTGAACCGAGAACCTTCAGGCGCATCGGCCCTCAGTGTCACGGTGCGGGTGATCCGGTTCCGGTCACGCTTGGGGCCGCGTGGCGATTTACCAGCCGCACGATCACCGTTACCGGGTTCTGTCGCCTTCTCCATGCCGGACGGTCGAAACGGCGGACGCGGCGGCAGTTTCTTCAAGCGCGCAATCTCGTCGCGCAGCTGTTGGTTCTCAGCCTTAAGACGTGAATTGTCGAGCCGAAGTTGGGCATTGTCTTCCCGCAAGGCTGCGTTCTCGGATCGCAGTGTTGCGACCTCTGTCTTGAGCGCGTGCAGTTCCTCGACAAGGCCACCGACGAGACGGCGCATCGCCACCAGGGACAGCGTCTCAACATGCTCGACCGAGGGCAGCCGCTTCTTCATGACTGGAGGAACCAAGCGGCGGCCGCCATGACGCCCACTGCCGTCAGGCACAATTGGGCGAGAGGCCAAGTCCGTTGGACAAACGCTTGAGGTGCAAGCCGAGCGAGGCTTGACTCCCGACTCCACCATCTCCGCCGGCAATCACCACCATTTGTCGTAATAGCCGCGCCAGCTCCCCACCACCTGATGTGAAGGATGCTTGGTTCGCGTAGCGCGCGGCGCCTCGAACCCATAGAAAGGATGTGCGCCGTCCACGGCTGCTATTGGTCCGGTGCTGAGACGGTTGCTACGTGGGAATTTTTATCTCAGAACCTGTAGACCGTCAGGGTTCCAGCTCTCGGCTCGAATCGGTCCAATCCGCCCCCTTCGGGTGGCGCCACTGGCGGCCCGGCCCGATTTGCAAGTGGGCCGATCGTTCGCTTACGAGACCGATATGTGCTTATATCGACAACTTGTCTTTGGTTTGCTTTAATTACGCAATCACAACGTGGGGGCTTCTATGGCTTGGGACGGTTGGAACAGAGATGGCGATGGATGTGTCAGGATATCTGCAGTCCTGGCTTGGAAAAGTGCAGCACTGCTAGGCGAAAATGCCGATATCGGCTTGCGGATTGAGTTCTCGGACGAACCGGCATCGCACCACGTCAGCGCGCTTCAGTTCGGCCTGACAGCGGCGCAAGCGAGAGCCTTGAGCGCCGATCTGGCAGCTCATGCCGATAAACTGGAAGCGCAGCAATTCGGCATAGCCACATCGATGGGAGATCGACAGCACGCCAGTTGACGCGATGCCTGAGCGGCGCGCACGGCGTGTTGTCGGTCTGCAAGCGCTCCCATGCGCGCTGATGCGTTCGTACTCTGCCATAACCTTCGTCGAGAGGAGAAACCGTATGTTCAGTGAATCCGGGGTCCAAGGTGAGGTCGAGGCCGCTGGTGAACTTGGTACTCGTTGGCTGGAGCCACAATCAATCGCTGTCGAGATTCTGCATCCTTCGTTGCTCACGGCGCTTGAGCAACGCAACGACGTGGCGGATTTTCAAGGCTTCCTGGCCCGTGTCTATGAAATGCCGGGAGATACCCAAAACGGCTTCTTTCATATCGCCGTCAATCCTACGATATCCGAGGCTGCAGGCCTCCATACCGTCAGCTTGATCATGGGCGAAAGGTATGCGGAAGACATTGAGCTTGCCATCGGTCCGATCTGGCTCGATGCAGGTGACGAAAATGAAGCGGCGGCCGAACTCTACGCAATCTTGAAGGATGTCGGCCGGCTCGCCTGACCTGAGGGAAACACAGACCTTCGGGGTTCGCGGCGATTGGCCCGGCCCGCAAAGCGAATCTATGCGCCTGCGACACCGATAGTGTAGCTTGCTTGCAGAATGCCGATTTCGAGCCGTTCGACGTCGAAGATGAATTCCGACGCCTCCGCCGCAGAAAAAACGCTGTCGCTGCCGTTCATCGTATCGCGCTGCGGGCGCGCTGCATAATCGGGGTGGCCTTGATAGACGATATCGCTGAGCGGTTCGTCGAACAGGAGTTGCGTGACCAGCAACTCCATGCCCTCAATCACGATACGCAGATGGACATGGACGGTACGGCCACTGTACCAGCCAGGATAAATGCTGAGAAAATTCACACGGCCCTCGGCGTCGCTGATCTGCCTGCCCCGCAAAAACGCGAGGCTGCTGGCGTCTTGATCGTCCGCGTTGCACATCCCTGCCGCGCGCCCGGAATAAACGCCGCGCGTATCGGCATGCCAAATCTCGACGTCTGCACCTTTTATCGGGTTGCAATCCTCGGACCGCAAAAGGCGCTAGCTGATGCGGGTGGGCAGTCCGTTGACGCCTTCCGTCACGTCGCGTCGGATGGGAACGTCATTGGTATGGCAGGGACCGAGGGTCTGCGCGAGGGTGGTGACGCATTGGGGCTGTTCGCGAAACACCGGATCGGGCAAGTCAGCGGGTACTCCAGCCGTCCCGCCGGCTCGCAGCCCCGAGGCGGTCCAGTCGATGCTGTCACGCGACACCGCATCGCCGCCGCCGCTCCTGCCGGCCAGCAGAGCAACGTTTGCTCCTGCCAGAAGGGCTCCTGCTCCAAGAATGATGGTACGTCTTCTCATCGCCTGGCCGTTCCCAAAGTTCGCAACAAAGACGCCCCCTGCACACCAATAGAACAACAGCGACAGTGAGCAAAATTACGTTTTCGTCACACGACGCGTTTCGCGCCAGTACTTGTCACCAGTATGTCAAAGTTAATTGTGTGAGGGCGCCCCTTAAGATCAGCATGGCGAGCTATGACGTCGGAACCGAACAGGATGTCTGAATGCCCGATTGGCGCGCCGTAATCCTTGAGCAGGCAGAGATCGCCATGGCGGTCGAGAGAGTTGTACTGCAGGCCCTGTCACGCGAGCAGCTTGCCAAGGCAGAAGCGCTTCACCTGTGGTCACGGGTTGGGGAACTTTGCGTCAAGGCGCAAACCGTCGGCGACGAAATGGAAGACGGCAACGCGGATCTCGAGGCGATCAAGGATTTCGAGGCGATCGAGGACATGTATCGCGCGCTTCATGCCTCGCTCGACGCGCGCCTGGTGATGATGGCAGGGCTCGGCCCGCTGGTGTGCTCTGACGGACTTCACTGAAGGTCGAGCGCATATCCAGTCGGCGAAAGCACAGAAACTTGTCTTTTGCCGGCTACAGACTCTACTGCAACGGAGGCTCACCATGTCGCTATGGGTGAGCAGCGTTTGGCCGTGTAGTCAGCCGATTCGGTGCGGACGGCGGATAGTTGGCCGTGCCGACCGCGGTCGGTTGTGCACGAAGGCAGTTGCTCTTACTGCAGTCGGTGGGTATGCCGATGCGTTGGAAGCAGGTCGGATCTCGTTGCTTTGTTGCCAATAACCGACCGGCACGCCGCTCTTGTCGCACCGTTACCTGTCCCAGCCACCAATCTCAACGGGCCCTTTTCCAGCCCCCGCAATATGGATCGAACTGATGAGTGTCGTCGCGTCGTATTTGTATCGCAACGGAAAGCGTGCGGATACGCTCGAGCTTTCCGGACAAGCGCGGGTAATGGATGAAAGCGAATTCGCCTGGATAGGGCTTCACGACCCGACGCCGGAGGAAATGACGGCAGTTGCCGCGGCATTCGGGCTTCACCCACTTGCCGTTGAAGATGCGCTCAATGGAAATCAGATCGCCAAGGTGGAGGTCTACGGCGAGCAACTGTTCGTAATTGCCAAGACTGCCCATCTGGAGAAGGACAAGATCGTCTACGGTGAGACGGCGATCTTTGTCGGCAGACACCACATCATCACAGTCCGGCAGGGCTCGGCACGCAGTCACACAGAGTTGAGAGCACAGCTCGAGGCATCGCCGCAATTGCTGGCGCGAGGGACCGACTATGTCCTTCATGCGGTCATCGATTTCATTGTCGACGGCTACCTGCCGATCGTTCAAACGATCGAGGACAAGGTTCTCGGCATGGAAAAACACATGCTTGTAGCCTTTCTAGAGCGGGATGAAATCAGGCGAATTTTCCGGCTGCGGCGGCAGGTCATCCTGTTCCAACGCATTCTCGGTCCCATGTCGGAAGTCGCCAGCAAACTGGTTCATCTGGAACTTCCGTGCGTCGACGATAACGCCAGACCATATTTCCGCGACGTGCTGGATCATATCAGACGCGTCGAAGGCATGGTTGCGGGTTTGCGCGAGGTCATCACATCTGTGTTTGAAGCCAGTAACCTGCTCGAACAACAGAGACAAGGAACGATCACGCGACAGCTGGCTGCATGGGCTGCGATCCTTGCGGTGCCTACCGCTATTGCGGGCATTTACGGCATGAACTTCAAACACATGCCCGAACTCGACACGCTCTATGGCTACTACGTGGTTCTCGGGGCGATCGTCTTTCTCTGTGTGGTGCTCTTCTTGCGCTTCCGCAAGGCTGGGTGGCTTTAGCACAACGAGCGCTGCGTCAGCCTGCGTGGGAGAGGCCCTGGTGGGGGGAGCGTAGTCGTTGAGGGAGCAGAGGATCGACGCCTGGACCATGGAGGTACGCCTTTGGCGCCTGTTGGTTATCCTTCGGCGCGCTGGTATCATCGAAAGCACGCGCCGGCCGTTAAGGCAGAGAACCACGCGCGCCGGTTAGGGACGGGAACAATTTTGATGTGCCGCGCTTTCAGTAGTGCACGCGCAAAAACGATCCAGAACTTAATCCCTCCGGATCGTGTGCAAGATGAGCGACCCTTCTTGGAGGTCATCTTTTATGGTTCACGGCTACCACCCGACAGAAGGTAACCTGTGACCATGAAACCACGCACTCGTGTATCCTGTGATAGAATGTCTCTGCCAACAAAATGCTATGATTGATCTCTCGCCGATTACCACCGTGGAAGCCCTCGAACGCTTTCGCGAACTCCCACCCGCCTATAGGCGCGAACTCGCTGGCCTGTGGCGCGGCTCTGGATTGCCAACAGGCCATCCCTTGGATGGGGTTCTTGAAAACCTCGGCTGGTTTGGCAAGCGCTTTCATCCGAACCTTCGCGCCGATGCACTTTTGTTTCAGTTCGGTCCCAATCGACTGGTCGCGCTCGATCCGGCCTATATCCCGCTGGGATTGACATTGCGCCTGGGGTCAATCGGGCGCACCCGCTTGGCTCGTCATTGTTTTCGATTCCTGCAACGCCCCCTGCGGGCGTGTGGGCCAACCGCTACCCTCGAGATGCAGGACTTCGAAGGAATACGTTCAGCAGCCATGGTCTATGACCGGCAGCCAATCACCGACCGATTTCGACGGATGGGCGACGATCAGTTGTTTGGAATGATGTCGGCCCACCGTGACCCTCGGCCCTATTTCTTCATCCTGACGCGTCAGGAATAGCGCTGCCGCCGGCATAGTGCGTTGGGAACACACCTCTATGAAGCAGATGTCCAGTGTACTCAAGTTCTTAGCCGGCTATCCGCATAGCTTCGATGGGCGCGCTAAATATTTATGCCGCTGGTTCCACCAGCTATGAGGTTTCGTGCCCCGTTGGATGGTTGCCGTCATCGACGACTTCGGTGTCGGGCCGATCTTCGCCGTCAGCGTGTTCCTGGTGCCAATGCCCGGTTCGGTCTTGATACTCGATTTCCGCGTCTTTCCCCGCGCTTTGGTGTTCTTGAGCGGCTATGCGCGCGGCTTCAAGAGCATCGTCATGAGAGGGGAAAGTTTCCGAGAAGACATCGCCCGACTTGTACGCCCAACCACCGTCATGGGGGACAACCTCGTATCTCGCTTTCGTCATATACACCTCCGATGCAAGAATTCCGGTTTGACGACGCTAGGCTGTTTTTCTGCAACCCCATGGCTCCCGCCTAAACGTATGCGCGGTGTTTCAACAGCCGCAATGAGCGTCCCCAACCGGGCATGTCAGATCCCATATAGGGTGCCGAGATCATGTTTGTACCGCATCCAGAGCCTTCCACGGCATCACCGGCACACCCATCACCAATCTGCAGATCACTCGCATGTCCAAGACTTCCGATCGTTATCTTCCCGGCCGGGGCGTCGATTTGGAACAATACATGTGGACGCTCGTTGGAAGGCCATGAACAGAAACGAATTTGTTACAGCACTTACGATATCAACACTGATCTGCGGCCCCGCCATGAGTTTCGAACTTTTGCCAGAGACAATCAATACGGCGTCGCTCTATTCTATTCCAACAGCCGAAACGTCATCGACGCGTCCGGACAATCCGGATCCTGCCATTGTGCAACTTCAGGTGCTTTTGGACCGTGCCGGCGCCTCCCCAGGCGTGATCGACGGGTATTTCGGCGAGAATGTCAGCAAAGCGATCGCAGGCTTCGAGGCGATGAATGGGCTACCCTCCGATGGCAAGCTCGATCCGGAAGTTATCACTCGTCTCAACAACAATGCCCCGGTCGTTCAGAGCTACAAGATCACCGCGGCAGATACGACCGGCCTGGTTCAATCGATCCCGGCGGACTATGGTGAAAAAGCCCGGATGGATCACCTCGGTTATACGAGCGTGGCGGAGAAGTTGTCCGAGCGCTTTCATATGGACATCGACTTGATCACGACGCTCAACCCGCAAGCGTCCTTTGCCGCCGGAGAAACGATATCGGTAACGATGCCAGGCCCGCCCAAGGCCGGGAAGGTCAAACGGATCGAGGCCAACAGACGGACGGCACATCTCTATGCCTATGGCGAAGACGGCACCCTATTGGCAGTCTATCCAGCAACCATCGGCAGTTCCGAGACACCTGCACCGTCGGGTAAGCACAAAGTCAAGGGCGTGGCGCGAATGCCTACCTATGTCTACAACCCCAAGATCAACTTCAAGCAGGGCGACAACAGAAAAATTCTGACAATACCCAGTGGGCCAAATGGGCCAGTTGGCACCGTATGGATCGATCTTTCGAAGCCGACATACGGCATCCACGGGACACCGGAGCCTGCCCTTATCGATAAGGTCGGTTCGCATGGTTGCGTGCGCCTTGCAAACTGGGATGTAGAGGAATTGGCCGCGATGGTCGAACCAGGCGTCTCTGTCGAATTTGTGGAGTAACTTCCGACATCGAATGCGACCGCATGGATTGGCCTGCGCACCTCCCCGTTGAACGGAAAGCAACCGGCTCTTGATCCGGTATCAACTGTCGTGTGCAGATCTCAATAGGCGATCAAGCGGAGCTAGCTCACGCTGTTCTGATCCCACGCCACCGTTATTCACGCGATTAGCCCGGGGACGCCCGCGGGCAGCCTTTCTCGTCGCCATCCTGAGCATAAACACTCTCCGGCGGCCGCAGCGGCTTCATCCTCTACCGGCACTTGCGCGCCCCCTCCCCCGCCGCGTCGCAACCAATCATGGGGTTTCGCTCTGACAATGCGCCCGACCACCACCAGGTCGCCATTTCGCGCGGGGCCTGCGGAAATCCGCAGCAACTGTCGCCTCAATGCGCATTCGTGGGCCTGACCCGACCGGCTTTGCCTCTTCCGGTTATCCTCACGCGATCCGCAAGCCCGCAGACGAGGCGACGGAGCCCGGCAATAATCCGGCGATCGCGCGAGGCATGGCAATCGGCTCTTCCAGGGACCGGCGCGGCGTAGGGGAGCAGGCTGCTACAGGCCGCGGTGCAAGCAAGGGCAAGCCCTCCTTCACGTCCGTTTCGGCCCTGCGGGTGCATGCGCCGCTTATGGCCTTGCGCTGCTGGAAGCTCCCGCCGCTCAGGCGGTCCAGAAAGGAGCCACACCATGCACACCAAGCGCGACACCTATCAGATCATCACCGATACCATTCTCCAAGCCCTCGAAACCTGCGGACCCTGCGAGCGTCCCTGGGTCGGCCCGTCGCTGACCATGCCGGTCAACGCCGTGTCAGGTCACGAATACCGCGGCACCAACGTCGTCATGCTGTGGGTCGCCGCAAACGAGGCCGGCTACGCGGAAAATCAATGGGCGACCTTCAAGCAGTGGTCCGAAAACGGCGCAAGCGTCCGCAAGGGCGAAAAAGGCACCCCGGTCATCTGGTTCAAAATGCTCGAGCGCCAGGGCGACGAAGTCGGCGACATCGACGCCGAAGACGAGAATGGCCGCCGCATTCCCTGTGCCCGCCTCAGCTGGGTGTTCAACGTCGCTCAGCTCGATGGCTACCAACCCGAGAAGGCTCGCGCGCCCGAGCACAATCAGGTGTCCCCGATCGAAACGGCCGATGCCCTCATCACTGCGAGTGGCGCGAAAATCCGCCACGAAGGCGCAAACGCCTTCTACCGGCCCAGCACCGACGAAATCGTGCTGCCGCCGCAACACCTGTTCACCGGCACGTCCACCAGCAGCGCCGCCGAGGCATTTTACGGCGTCATTCTTCACGAGCTGACCCACTGGAGCGGACCACGGCTCAAGCGCGAGTTTGGCAAGCGCTTTGGCGATGATGCCTATGCCGCCGAAGAGCTGGTTGCCGAACTGGGCGCAGCGTTCCTCTGCGCCCGCCTGGGCGTTTCGGCCGAGCCTCGCGCCGATCATGCCAAGTATCTTGCCAGCTGGATCAAGATCCTGAAGGGCGACCGCAAGGCGTTCATCACCGCCGCCAGCAAAGCGTCCGAGGCCAGCGATTACCTGCTGGCTCTCCCAGACTGAAAGGAAGCGAAGGAGCGAGCTACCAGCGCGTCTTTAGACGCGCAAAGGTCGCTACAGCAGAGGCCGCCTCCTTCGCTAATTTTCGCTGCGTGGGGCCCCGCCAAGAACGGTTGGACATTTTGGTGCAGTTTGCCGGTCTTGTGTCGAGGTCCATAAACCGCCGCTCAGACAAGCGCACCGATTGGAAGGGTTGGGATCGCAGTTCATCGGCACTCGCGCGATTTGCCCTGCTCGATGCTGGCCGGTTTCTAGTTGGAAGTCCTGCGTTAAAGCCTCAAATCGGCAACAGGGCATCAGGCTTTACATCTGCAACGGATGCGTAGGTATGGGTCTCCCTTACACCGGGTAAAGGCAATATCACCCGCTCCAGAAAGTCCTGAAACATCGTCATGTCGGCAATTCTCGCTTTGACGAGATAGTCGAAGCCGCCGATGACCATGTGGCATTCCAGAACTTCCGATGCATTTGAGATTGCCTCGGCGAACCGCTCGAAAATGTGCGGAGCGGTGTGATCGAGGCGGACCTGAATGAACACCACTGTTCCCCGGCCAACCTTCTGCGGATCAAGGATCGCCCTGACGGCTTTTACATAACCCTCCCGGAACAGACGTTTGAGGCGCTGGCTCGCCCCGGTCGGCGACAAGCCGACCCGGTTCGCCAATTCGAGCGTAGTACGACGACCGTCTTCCTGCAGCAGCCTCAGCAGGTTGCGGTCGATTGCGTCGAGTTCGGCAGCTTCTTGTTTCACGCAGCTTTATCCAAAGTTGAGCCATATTCACTTCTAAATCACGAAATAAGTATATTCAGACACGCACGCTTGAGCAATACGATGTGACCGTTGTTTCCCGGTACATTCGGTCGCCTGCCAATGGCCAGGCCGGGTCCCCTGCCCTTACGGAGGCAAGAGTGCGTATTTCGATCCTCGCAGACAGTGACGGCAGCAAGCGGATGGCTGTTATAGCAGGGGCAGCATTCGTCGCGATTACCACCGTGCAATTCGTGGCCGCCCGCTTCAGCTTGCGCGAACATCTGACCGCCGCCGATATCGTCGGCTTACGGTTTGCTGGCGCTCTTTTCGTCTTCCTGCCGGTGCTATGGAAGACCGGCACGGCAAAGCTGAGGCTGTTAGGCTGGCGCAAAGCCGGTCTGCTGGCACTGCTCGTGGGATTGCCTTACACCCTGATCATCAATCAGGGGCTTACGCACGCCCCGGCCGCCCATGCCGCAGCCCTGTCTCCCGCCTCCATCGTCTTCTTCTCGTTCCTGCTCTCGCGTCTCGTGTTCAAGGACAAGGTTTCCCGCGCGCGCATCATCGGCATGGTCGCGATCATCGGCGGACTGCTTCTGTTCGTTTCCCCCGCAGCCCTAAAGACAGGCGACACCCTGCGCGGCGATCTGCTCTTTGCGGGATCGGGGATCATGTTCGCGCTCTATGCGGTGCTGGTGAGGTTCTGGTCCGTTGACGCGAGAACGGCGGCGATCGCCGCTGTTCTCTTCTCCTGCTTGCCGCTGCCCCTGTTGTACATCGTGGCGCCGAGTGGTTTCGCAGCTGCCTCCATAGCCGAGATTGCGACGCAATTCGTGATCCAGGGCTTCCTTGCCGGTGCGGTTGCGATCGTGCTCTATACTTATACGGTTCATCAACTTGGCCCGCGAGAGGCCTCGCTGTTCATGCCGTGCATTCCAGTGACGACGTGTGTGGTCGGGATGGCAGTGCTCGAGGAAATGCTGACCCTTCCCCAGTTCGTTGCTATCGCTGCCATTACATTTGGAATGGTGTTCCCAATGCTACAAAAATCCTGAACTTCGCGGCAAGTTCACTGGCGTGGGCCATCGATAATCGACTTTGCCTGACATCACCTCCCTCCAGGCGACCAGTCGCGACTGAACGTTTTCGTTAGGCCTGTTGGATGCAACCGTCCCATCAGGTGTTAGATACCGTACTCGCGGAACATCGCGGCCTGCGGAAATGGATTGAACCTACGACACCGATCGGGAGGCTCCATTCGTCAGAGGTGCGATTGCCATGTCCCTCTCACCCACTGGTGACAGCGCTCCCTCGGCGGGCTCGATGAGGCGTGTCTGACCGAAGATCGGCTGCGCCTCGATCGTCCTTCCGCAACGGCAAGTCGCAGTTTTCTTACCCCTGTCAGCTGCGCCGCCATTCCTCGCGCACTAACAAAACTGCGACTTGCCGCCCTCCATTCCATTGCGGCCCTATGGGTGCGGACCAATCGTCCCCGGTCCTTGCGACAGCCATCGAGGCCGCAATGGTGCGGCCCGACACAGCGAGAAGGAACACGACAATGGCAACCATTGGTACCTTCACCTCCACCGAAAACGGCTTCAACGGCTCAATCCGCACCCTCGCACTCAACGTCAAGGCTCGCATTGCCAGGGTCGAGAACCCCTCCGACAAGGGGCCGCATTTCCGCATCTACGCCGGTAACGTCGAACTGGGCGCGGCCTGGCAGAAGACCTCCGATCAGGGCCGCGACTATCTTTCGGTGAAGCTCGACGACCCGAGCTTCTCAGCCCCGATCTACGCCACACTTGCAGAGGTCGAAGGCGAAGTTGACCTCAAGCTCATCTGGTCGCGGTTGAACCGGGACTGAGACTTAGATCATGGCCCCGCTACATCGGCGGGGCCTACCTCGTCGAATACGGCATCTGCAGCATTGCTGAAGCAGCACGGCAATATCGCCGTAGACTCTGGATCGTCTGCCCAGAACAGATTTCCGCGTTTAAAAAGGCCCCCATCCCCCTTTTCCGTTCTTCGAGCGCCCGCGGCGGAGGACCGCAACACTGGGCGATCGGCGGCGAGCGCGTCGGTCGCCTGCCTCACCTCGGATCGCGTCGTTCATCGGTCGCAGCCTCACGAACGCTATCGATGCCATGACCTGCCTTATAAAACTCCGACCGACGCAAGCCGCGGGCGAATTACGAGGTGCGGCTGCGACAGCAGGAATTTGCACCACCCGGTGCTTGTGGAATTGCCAGTATTTGCATTTGTGGAACGGTTGTCACCGCCCACCTTTTTTGCCGTGTGTGGTTGCCCTGCACTTGCGACGAAAACAAGACTCAATCATCGTCGGCTGCAGCATGCGATCTGGGGGGTTCCTGCATGGCTCCATCGGTTGTTTGAAACTACACGCAGGTAGGAGCATGACTGTGGCATCAGGTTCGCTGAAACTCTTGAGTTACGCCGTCCTTCTCACGTCCATCACCGCATCGGCGCATGCCCAGTCCAGCAGCGAGGAGCTAGCGAAGAAGCTCTCAAACCCAATTGCGTCGCTGATCAGCGTTCCATTCCAATTCAACTACGATCAGGGCTACGGACCGAACGACGGCGATCATACCGTGGTGAACATCCAGCCAGTAATTCCAATTTCGCTCAATGCAGACTGGAACCTGATTTCCCGTACGATCCTGCCTGTGACCTGGCAAGACGACATTGCCGGACCGTCGGGGAGCCAGTTCGGCCTCGGTGATACGCTGCAGAGCTTCTTCCTGTCGCCAGTCAAGCCAACCGATGGAATCATCTGGGGTGTTGGCCCGGTGTTTCTGATTCCCACAGCAACCGACGAGTTGCTTGGAAGCGGAAAGTGGGGCGCGGGGCCGACCGGAGTGGCTCTCAAGCAAGACGGGCCCTGGACTTTTGGGATATTGGCAAACCATGTTTGGTCGTTTGCCGGACAGAGCGACCGAACGGATGTCAGCTCGACCTTCCTGCAACCGTTCATCTCTTACACCACGCCGGAAGCCTGGACCTTCTCCTTGAACACGGAGAGTACCTATGACTGGGAAACCAATGACTGGTCGGTTCCAATTAACTTTCAGGTCTCCAAGGTGGTAAAGTTCGACGAACAGCCCGTGAGCTTTGGCGTGGGCGCGCGTTACTGGGCGGAATCACCGGAAAACGGGCCTGACGGCTGGGGAGTTCGTGCAATCGTTACGTTCTTGTTCCCAAAGTAGCAACTTTGCAACGCTCACTACTGTGCCGTCGAAACTCTGGCTTTTGGCGACACTTGAACCTCGCCCGCTCGCTAATTCGGATCGGGCGCCTTGCCCTTGGATAACCATGGACAAATTATCTGCTCCCAACCCAATTCTTGAAATAGCGCTTGGGACCGTCATGGTCATTTTGATCATGTTGGTACACGGCGTTGGCATTCGCACGATCAATCGGCGTTTCAGCAGGTCCTGGGTTCTCGTGAACAACACCACGCCGCATTGGCGTATCAATCTCTTGCTTGCGGTCGCGATCGGATCGCTGGCAATCCTTCATTTCGCTGAGACTCTCGTGTGGGCAGCGCCGATATCGATGATGGGGATAATCCCTTCAATGCGGGACAGCTACTACTTCGTCCTGGAGAGCTACACGACGCTTGGTGAAGGCACGGTAAAACTACCTGATAGTTGGCGTTTGATCGGGCCGATCATGGCGGTGTCGGGCTTGTTTACATTCGGATGGACGGGCAGCGTTCTGGTTAGCATCATGACCGAGTTCGGCAAGCTCGACAGAGGGCAGGCCAAGAAGGAATCGAAAGACTCCGAAGGATGAAATCGGCAAGGCTTGGGACGCACCAATATAGGTAAGATGACTTTTCGTTGGTCAGTTTTGACGGTGATTTCGGCGACATTTCGGACAACCTCGACGTCTCGCCGTCATGCGACGGCTGAGGCACGGTATGATCGCTAAAATATCGCCGGCGACGTGTTCTACATCGAACTGAGAGCTGATCCGCACACGCCCCGCTGCATCTTGGCCTACAGCGTCGGAGTGACGCACTTCTGGGGTTTCGCTCTGCTCGAAGATCAGGATGGCCGGCTTGATGAGTTCGGTGGCGTAAGAGTCCGGTCGATGTCGAGCGGGAGGACAGTGCCACGTGGGTGGACGCGGTGGGCGGCGGCCCCGACTTCGACGGGGATGGCGGCCCCGGACTCGGCTAAATTCAAACGACACTTTCTCGGCAGTGGCCGGATAAAGCGACGTGGGCGTCGACTACGCGGACGACATCAATCATCGGGGTGTCCACTTCTGAAGATTGACGTCAGCGCATTGGCGATTTCGGCGTATTGCCGTCGTCGTGCTCAAGCTGGGAGAGCCTGATGTCCTGCAGGAGGCGAAAGAGCGACGCCGCCAGAAAGCCGAGAGCCGCCATGAACAAAACGGCGGCTCCTGGTTCGTGGCGGTACCCAACAAAGGCGATGACGAATCCGAAGATCAGCAGAAACGTGACGCCGATTCCTGCCAACACGGCCAAGTGAAGCGCATTGTTGAGCACACGTTCTCGCCGCCGCAGTTCGGCCATTTCCTTCTTCAACCACGCTCGGGCATCGCTTTCGTCGAGCTCCCGAAGCGTTCTGATCCGCTCCGTTACGCCGGAAATCCGATTGGCCAGAATCGCCACCATCGCAGCGACCGCGTTGAGCATGAAAGCCGGCGCGACCGCATGACTAATCATGTTCGCAAGCTGGTTAGCGTCAACAGAGACCATGTTTCTCCCCCCGTCCCCATGTATCTAAATTCTACCGGACCAATCCCAGATTGATAAATTGAACACGTGCACCGGACGAACAACGAATCGACCCGCCAAAATCGCTACTCAGTTCTGCCCCGTCTTAACCACGGCGTGGAACCCCGATGCATTTTGCTTGGATAAATCATTGGTTCAGCCCTAACACCGGCGGATATGTCCATGGCGAATTGTATCACGTTCAGTTCGGACCCTCGCAGGACTGGTCGGCCGGCGCCCGCTTCTATTTGGACTTGCCAGACGATCCCTTCCGCTGGAGGCGGGTTTCATGGGAGGACAGAAGGCGTGCTCATCGGACTTGACGCCTCGGCGGCTGATGGCTCGGGGCACAACATAACTGGCGTTGTGCTTCATACGCTCAGCTTCCAAGGTCGCCCGGCCCGTCATAACGCATGGCGCAACGTGGGCCGAGGGGCCCATCAGCTTGGAGCGGCCGTAAGCCCGCAATCGCGGTTAAGACACTACGGGATGACATTGACTGCACGTGCGGCCACGAGCACGAGTGTCAGAAGCGCGATGGCGCTTTCGAGCATCATCAGGAGCTTCGCGCGCGGCGTGAGCGGCAGCACGTCGGTAGGACTGAAAGCCGTAGCGGTATTAAACGCCAGAAAAAGATAGTCGACATAGAGCGGCCGCCAATTGGCTGATGCGAATTCGGGAGCCGATGACTGGGGAAAGAGCCAGTCAGGTCTCCTTGATATCCCACGCGCGATGCGAGAGGGACCACCAGAATCGACCTGCCAATAGAGAAGCGAGAACGCCAGAACGTTGGTGATCCAGATAGAAAACGATGAACTCAACAACGACACCGCTCGCGTCTCGGGCGGGTGTATCGTGATGATCCCTATCATATCGCCAAGTTCCGCCGCCGTATTGGCAGCGTAGAGACTGGAAAGGAGCATGATCGCAACGTGCTCGATCCGCAGCCAGACAGCCTTCTCGGTCGACACCGTCACCATGATCATTGGAGCAATAGTTGCTAACAGGACCCCGTATGACACCCATCGAGGCAGCGCGGAGACGTGATGCGGTAGAACCTCCAAAAAAGCGAAGACCGCAATGATTGCCAGAACCGGGGGCCAGCGGCGTTCGTCACGACCTTGTTGGATGACATTGCTCATCGCGTGGTCCCGATTGAGAACTTGAAGTTGCCAACGCCTTCCTGCTGCACCTGCCACAGGTGTATCTCATGTTACGCTATTCGCCTGTGATGCCCTACCTCATCGCCTGGCCCTGTCGGGTGTCCGTTCAATCCGATCGCCCTTCGTGTCGCTGAGGCGATCAATGAAGTTGCCAGCTACAGATCGCCCTTGAGGTTGCCGCTCATGAGTCTGCCCCCTTTTTGAACCGGACAAGGTCCGTTTGCTCAAGGCCCGCCACGCAGACATCAACAAGCGCTCACTCCCGTTTCATCTCGCCCCGCGGGCGATCTCCACACGCAATTGGTGGCATTTTCGTATTGCCAACGCGCCAGTCAATTGCCCTTAAGGGATCCTTTCCGTCCGCTTCGAAAAGGATCATTATCTCGTGCCTCTCTCGGAGCTGGGCCAAATTCTTCCATTACCTTTCTAAAGCCGCCGCTCGCGCTACCCACATCATGCCGCATGAACTGAGGTGCGCGACGGCGGAAGCAAGTCTTCAGACCGAGTCCGATGGGCGCGGGGCTCAGAGGACCGCCATTATCTGAACATCGACCGGCCTGGGCTCGGCGATGGCACACCGCTGGCTCGCTCCAAAGCCTCAGAAACAACCTTAACCTTTTGTTAATCCTAAATTCCTTGCCAGCAGGGCGATTTCACCCATAATAACGCTTAGGCAGTCCTTCCGGCTGAAAAACCGTTATTCGAGAGCTCCCATGCAATGAACGCTAATTCACCTCCCGCAGCCCGTGCTCAGCCAACGCAGTTCGAGGACCTCATCCTGGAGCAGGGCGATCTGATCTCGAAGAAGCTCCATCTCCTCAGCATGCAGCAGTTTCCCCCGAACGCCAAAAAGCTGCTGCGTCAGTTTTCGCTGAATGAAGTCGCACAGTTTCTGGGCGTGTCGCAGAGCACCCTGAAGAAGCTGCACCTTGAAGGTAAGGGTCCCCTCCCCCAGACATCGACGTCGGGAAGGCGTTCCTACAGCGCCGAACAGATGGTGGAGTTGCGCCGATATCTCGACCAGCATGGTCGCTCGGAAGCGCGCCATTACATGCCGAAACGCCGAGCCGGTGAAAAACTTCAGATCATCGCGGTCGTCAACTTCAAGGGCGGTTCGGGCAAAACGACGACCGCTGCCCATTTGGCTCAGTACCTGGCTCTGACCGGACACCGGGTACTGGCAGTCGACCTGGACCCGCAGGCCTCCTTGTCGTCGCTTCACGGTTTCCAGCCGGAACTCGACCAGACACCATCGCTTTACGACGCGATCCGTTACGATGAAGAGCGCCGGCCGATTTCTGAGGTGATCTTACCGACGAATTTCCCCGGTCTTGATATCATCCCTGCGAACCTCGAACTGCAGGAGTTCGAGTATGATACGCCGCTTGCGATGTCTAACAGAAGCTCGAACGAGGGTAAGACCTTCTTCACGCGTATCTCGCGCGCGTTGGCCGAAGTGGATGACCGATACGACGTCGTGGTGATCGACTGCCCTCCCCAGCTGGGTTATCTCACCATCACGGCATTGACTGCAGCCACGAGCGTCTTGATTACGATTCATCCTCAGATGCTCGATGTGATGTCTATGGGACAATTTCTCTTGATGCTCGGCGGCATCTTGAAGCCGATCCGCGATGCGGGCGCGGAGGTCAATCTGGAATGGTATCGTTATCTGATCACCAGGTACGAGCCGACCGACGGACCGCAAGGACAGATGGTTGGCTTCATGCAGACGCTGTTTCACCAGTTCGTCCTGAAGAACCAGATGCTGAAATCAACGGCGGTGTCGGATGCCGGCATCACCAAGCAGACACTTTATGAAGTCGACAAGAGCCAGATGACCCGCTCAACCTATGAGCGCGCCATGGATGCCTTGAATGCTGTCAATTCGGAAATCGCTGACCTGGTCCACGCCTCCTGGGGACGTAAGGTCGCCGGCTGACGATCGACTATGGGATGACCGCTCATGCGGTACAGACAAACGGAGTAACGAGATGGCGAGAAAGAACTTACTGGCAGGTCTGGTTGACGGGGCCGATACTCCGCAGACAGACATCGCGCCTGCCTATCCAATGCGGGGTGCATCGAAGAGCATGGTTCGTTCGCTTGATGAACTTTCCAGGCAGGCCGACAAGTTCCTTGAAGGCGAAACGATTGTTGAACTCGACCCGGATTCGATCGACGGATCCTTCGTGGTCGACCGCCTTGAGGATGACCGAGAGGAATTCGAAGCTCTCAAGCACGCGATTGCCGAACGAGGCCAGGATACGCCGATCCTTGTGCGCCCTCACCCGTCGGCGCCTGGTCGCTATCAGGTGGTGTTCGGACATCGCCGTGTCCGGGCCGCCCGCGAACTCGGCGCCAAGGTCAAGGCCGTTGTTCGAGCGCTGGATGATCGCACGCATGTCATTGCGCAGGGGCAGGAGAATTCCGCGCGCGCCAATCTCTCCTTCATCGAGCGGGCGAGCTTTGCCCATCGGCTGGAGGCGCTTGGGCATGATCGCTCGGTAATCTCTTCATCCCTTACCGCCGACAAGACGGCGATCTCGAAGATGATGACCGTGACCGAACGGATTTCGCCGGAGGTCATCAGGAGCATTGGCCCTGCCCCGTCGACCGGACGCGATCGTTGGCTTGAGCTCTCGCTGCTCGCTGGAAAGGCGGACAACGCGGGACAGATCGGCGAAGTTCTGGCACAGCCCTCGTTTGGCTCGCTCACCAGCGACGAGCGTTTCAATGCGCTCTTCAACGCGCTTGCGACCTCGAGGAAGCCTGTCAGGAAGGCGGTGCTCCAGGTCAAGGATCACTGGCAAGCCGAAGATAAGGCTGTGCAAGCTCAGTACTCGAACTCCGGAAAGGCATTCGCGCTTTCGATGAAATCGAAGAATGCCGGGCGGTTTGGCAAATACCTCGCAGACAATCTGGATCGGCTTTACGCCGAGTTCCTGTCCGCGAAGGATTGAATGGGAGCCCCAACGGGCTTTCGTTTCGATCACTTTCTTTGCTGGGAGGCTTGGACAGATTGACCGTTTGCAAAAGGGATCCTGAAGGCCGGGTGAGTCTTAAAGTTTGTCTGCCAGCAAGCAGAAAATTGGTGTGCAAACCCAATGGTGTATTCGGAGATTTGGTCAGCATGAAAGCCTGGACCGAAAAACGCTCGCGAGTGGGCCCGTAAGGCAAGAAGTTGTCGGCCGGCAATTTCGGGACAATCCGATGAAGAATCAATGAATTAACGCCGTGCGGACTACACCAGGCCGGCGGTAGCGTCTGCGGCCCGGACGCAAACGCGCTCAGCAGCACCGCCTGAATCGCGCAGATCGATCAGGCAGACTCGCTTTTGAGCGATGTTGCGTCTATTGAGACAGGCGGTTGTTGGAGGTAGCACCGCGGGCAGGGCTTTGGCGAACGGGGCATTTGATGCCGATTTCGGATCCATCTTTCGCAAGACCTGATGAACAGTCGGTCCCTACCGTTATCGCGCGCGAGTTTCCATCGCGCGACATTCGCCTATCATTCGATACGGCAAGTGCAGCCTGCGCCGGTCATTGATTGTCAGGCTGCTTCTATGTCTGTGCGCGAGAAATCGTCGCCATTGAAGAGCAATGGCTCGTTGCGCGACTTGGCCAGCGCATAGGAAAAACAGTCCCCAAAATTCAGGCTCGCCGGGTGCCGGCCCTTGCCAAAGTTACCATTGAAGAGCAATGGCTCGTTGCGCGACTTGGCCAGCGCATAGGAAAAACAGTCCCCAAAATTCAGGCTCGCCGGGTGCCGGCCCTTGCCAAAGTTGCGCCAGGCACGTCTTGCAATAGCAATCTGTTCCGCGTCGACAGCGACGACTTCGACACCCGCTTTGTAGRGCCATAGATCGAGCTCGGCAGCGCCCGCCTCGCCGAGGCGAGCCTCGATCACGATGGACAGTTCAAGAATTGTCGCAGCTGAAATGAAACGCCGCGGAGCGTCGACTACTTTTTGCTCGTAGGTTTCTGCGTCCGGTTCGTTGAACGCGATCGCAACAATTGCAGTTGGGAAGGCCGTTTTCGTCATACCCCAAAATCTCATCGGCAGAGCGCTTATCCAGCACCGGGAGCTTCGCCCAGCGTTTACGGCTCGCCGCCAGYTCCTCGAGAAGCACTTCGCGATTTCCGGCATTTGCGAGGCGCCGCAGCCGCTCTTCCAGGGCGCGGCGCGTGGCCATGGTGATAGTTTCTCCGGTCTTCTCGGCCAGGGCCTTGGCAAGCCGTTCGGTCTCCAGATCTTTAATACTGAGCGCCATCGAAGGTTCCTTGGTTCCTGATTTTCTGTATTCTACCTGACCGCAGTGTTGATGCAAGAGAAGTATCCGGGCTGATGGATTGCGAAGAAACCGCTGAAGTCGCGCTCTCAGAAGATCGCGATGTATGGGCCGGAAGGCGCGATTTCGAGTTGGCGGGAACTGATGACGGCCGCGGTGGTCGTCCGATCAATGCTCGGTGTCAGTCCGAGCGCCAACCAGGATGCTTGCGACGCCATGGCCCCGGAAAATGCGGCCGCGACGATGGCCTGCATTCTCGAGAGGGCAGGGCACATCAACTCGGCCGGCGGGTATCTTCGCAATCTGACGGACAAGGCGCGGCGAGGGGGTTTTCGCTCGGACCGGTGCTGATGGCTCTATTGCGGGCGAACCCGGTGATTGCTCGAAGCGCCTAGCGAACGGCTCTTTGGAGGGCAGCAACCTGAA
>NZ_LMDX01000009.1:0-40280 GCF_001425225.1 Ensifer sp. Root127 | reverse complement strand
CAGGTTCTGAAATCTCTAGAGCAAAGCGGTCCCCTGGTCCTGTCCTATATGGATCGCTCGGGAAAGATCGCTGTGGAACGGGTCGCAACCGGCTTCGGCGGCGCATCGGCGCAATAAGCGCGTCTTGTTCTTGCAGCCATAATACGTCGGCTCTACCGTGCTTACAGCAAAGGTAAGCAACCAAGACCCGGAATTTAGGTCCGGTGGGATAGACGCGATATAGCAGGACCGCCGGCTGTTGGCTGCGTTCGGCCAAGACACGACAGCTCGCATGACTTTCCGTTGACGCCGGAACCGTCTACTAATGTGAGCGCACCAGTGTCATTCGAGCCTATCAGTCCGACAGGACAATGATCAAAGGAGGATACTTTGGCAACCGGTACGGTAGAATGGTTCAACACAACAAAAGGCTTCGGTTTCATCCAGCCGGATGACGGAACTGCCGATGTGTTCGTCCACATTTCCGCGGTGGAGCGAGCTGGTCTACGCGGACTCAACGACGGCCAGAAGATTACCTATGAGCTGGTGAAAGACCGCAAGTCCGGCAAGATGTCAGCCGCCAACCTCCAGACCTGAGCCCATTGCGATTCTGCAGCTTACTGCATGCAGTGTTTGTTCTGCTCCAGCGGTGCCTCTGGCCGGACGTCCAGGACCACACGCCTCCGCCGGTATGACCGGCGCTTTCAGGTGATCAGCCGGGCGGCGCGCCCCTGTTTGCGTTCCACGTCATTGTAATNGCCGGACGTCCAGGACCACACGCCTCCGCCGGTATGACCGGCGCTTTCAGGTGATCAGCCGGGCGGCGCGCCCCTGTTTGCGTTCCACGTCATTGTAATAGCGAGCGGCCTGCGTCACCGACTTGTGCAGCGACTGCTGCATGGCTTCAGGGAGCGGGATGCCCCGATTKGCWGCCTCGGTCAGATAGCCTGACCGCAACCCATGCGCSGAAAAYARYGTCGGGTCGAGCCCGGCATGTTTGCAGCGGCCCTTCAGGATCAGGTTGACCGACTGCGGCGTCAGCGCCCGCTGGTCGATATTCCCCCATTGGTCAATGCGTCGGAACACCGGCCCCTCTTCGATATTGGCTTCCTCCAGCCAACGTTTCAGCGCAACCACTGGCCGGCCGATCAGCAGCACATGTTCGTCGTCRTCACTCGTCGTCGTCTTCGTGCGGCCGAGCCGGATCGACAGGCAGGGGAGGGGAGGGGATTTCTCGTCGTTTGGATCTGTCCGAACCGGGTCCTCATCGTTGAGATCCTCAACGCGCAGCGCYGCCACTTCTGATCGGCGCCGTCCGCCGGAGGCGAACGCGGCCAGAAGCAGTGCACGATCGCGTAGATCGACCAGACGCTCGCYGGCGCACGCGAGCAGAAGCTTCGCCAGGATATCGCCCGTCACCGCCTTTTTGCTCTTGCGTTGCCGCGGCCGTGCACTGGCGCGAACGGCCAGTCGCAGGGCGGATTTCAGCGAAGGGCGGTCAAAGGAACCGACATGCGTCGGAACACCGGCCCCTCTTCGATATTGGCTTCCTCCAGCCAACGTTTCAGCGCAACCACTGGCCGGCCGATCAGCAGCACATGTTCGTCGTCGTCACTCGTCGTCGTCTTCGTGCGGCCGAGCCGGATCGACAGGCAGGGGAGGGGAGGGGATTTCTCGTCGTTTGGATCTGTCCGAACCGGGTCCTCATCGTTGAGATCCTCAACGCGCATCGCCGCCACTTCTGATCGGCGCCGTCCGCCGGAGGCGAACGCGGCCAGAAGCAGTGCACGATCGCGTAGATCGACCAGACGCTCGCTGGCGCACGCGAGCAGAAGCTTCGCCAGGATATCGCCCGTCACCGCCTTTTTGCTCTTGCGTTGCCGCGGCCGTGCACTGGCGCGAACGGCCAGTCGCAGGGCGGATTTCAGCGAAGGGCGGTCAAAGGAACCGATGAGGCCGCGCCAACGGGTGAGGATCGACCAGCTTGTTAGCCGGCGTCGAACGGTTTGCGGGGCGTGTGGCCCGTCGGCGCGCAAGAGGCGTTGAGAACGCAAGCCGCTTTCCACCTCTGCCGGCATGCCATGGCCTGGATCCTCGGCCCGCTTAGCCGGGTCCCAGAGGTGATGGGCGACGAATTTGAGAAGCAGACTCTCCGGCGCCGGCCAGGGGAGGGGAGTGCCAGTGGCGAGCTGGCACCAGGCCTCGAGATAGCCGAGGTCAGAAGCAAGCGCCCTCAGGGTATTGTTGCCCATGCCTTCGCTGGCGAGGTGTTTTAGCGTCGCAACATCGTTGTCGGTCAGAAGTGCAGCAAGCTGGTCGCGGCGGTCGAAGGGCAGGATGGCGTCCAGGGCGTCGAGTTGCTCGGCTCGAGCCAGAGCACTTGATTGGATCCCGTCAGTGCTCATTGCCGAACGGTCCCAGGACCGGCACTTTCTCTGCCCGCGCTGCAGCCGCCAGCTTTCGATCGAGGGTCGCCAACGGAAGGGACCGGGCAATCGCGAGCTCGAGATAGGCAGCATCATACGCACTGAGCCCTTGCGCCGTCGCAAGCTCGATCACCGATCCGTCCTGGCCGGCGCCGGCGTCCTCAAGTGGGAGGCGCCGCAATCTGGTCATCGCCGTCAATGCCTGACCCGCCGCAATGCGCTGGCGCCTTTCGGCGGTTACAAGGATGCTCCTGGCTTCGTGCCAGAAGAGACCTGGGACCGGACACTGGCCGGATATGCTGGCGATCAGTTCTTCAGCGATTTCGCTGTGCTCTTCCGGAAGCAGCCAGGCGGCTGCGGTTGAGGCATCGAGAACGAAGACGCTCAAAATCGCTGTCCTTCGCGCTTCCAGTCAAGGATCTCATCGTTGGTAACGGGTTTGGCACGCAAGCGAGCCGCCCGGACTTCTGCCATCAGGAAGCCGAGCTCATTGTCCTTGTGGATCCGGCTAAGCTTGGCGACCGGATCGTTGCCGCGGGAAATGATGACCTCTTCACCGGCTTCGACGCGCGCCAGGAGTTCGGAGAGATGCGCCTTGGCCTCGGCGACTTTGACGGTGACGCTCATGGGAAACTCCGCTGAACAATGGCTCTCGTCGCGCAGATTTCGGACGAGCGCAAATTTGACGTTCTGAGCTAAAAAATAGAGCGCACGTACGTGTTGGTCAACTGGTGGACCATCTCACTATCGATACTTGAAACCTATCGATAGTGAAGAAGTCGGAAAATTGGCGCCTGGATGACGGAAACATTTGGAACATTAGTTTCCGTTTTGCAAATTATTAGTGTTAATTCAGATGGTTAATCGGATCCTAACGGGGCGATCTCGGCATAATCTGAAGGCAACCGGGACAGATTGGGTGGCCGCGCCGCATTGACGGGCGAAGCGCGTCGCGCCGTGGATCATAGCATGGGCTGAGGAAGTGCAAGATACCCGTTCGGAGGGGAGGGGCGTCTAGGCTTTGGTCGCAACAAGCGTGGCCAACGGCGGAATGGCTTGGCCATCAAGGCCGAGGCGATCACCGAGATACTGCCAGAACGACAGTCCGAGCTTCCGGCAGGTCTTCATCAGCCCAAGCATGGTGTCGCGTGTGACGCGACCATCGCGGCTCATCGTACCGCCGGAGATCTTCCGCTTGGTGACGAAGCAGCGCAGATCGTTCTCCGACGCATTGGTGTGGAGCGGCGTGTCTGGCCGTTACAGCACCTTGAGCAGTTCGTCCTTTCGGCGACAAAGACGAGCCAGAAGCTTGTCGAGGTCGCCATAGCCGGTGCGCAGCGAGAAGATGCGCGCGAAGCGTTTGTGGAATGCGGCGGCTAGGCCGGGCGAGGGCTTTCGCTTGATGCTCTTCAGCGTCCGGTAGAACTTCCAAACGAGATCCCGCACCGTCTCGACCTTGCGGGCCTGCCGCGGCGTTGCCGGCATCAGTTTTTGCAGCAGCCGCTCCGCGTGGACCCAGCACAGGGCATGGTTGCCGACCCGGAACTGGCCGGCATCGTCGGAGACGATCACAGTGTCGCCGAGAAGTCCGTGATGGCGAATGGATCCACAGATGCCGGCTTCCGCGAGCACACGGACGGGCTGCCTGTCGAAAATGTCGATACCCTTGCCGACCAGATATTCGAGGAACGGCACCTGGTTGCAAAAGCGTCGTGGTTCGTGGCTGCGGAGTTGGCCACAAGCGCCGGATCGGCGCGACGGCCGTGAGGCGGTTGTGCGGAAGACGTAAAGTGCTCAGCCCCGATCTGGGTGGTGTGGCAGTTATCGCGCGCATGCCGGGCGCCAGTATCGTCGACGGTGATGTAGGTGGCCGAGACAAGGCCGCTATGCAGCACAGCCGCATCCTCGGCAACAAAGCCGTCCAGTCCCTTTGTCAAAAGTCGAACCACCTGGCGCTTGGAGACGTTGACGCCGACATCGTTCAACAACGTCGTCAGCCGCGCCATCGTCGCCTGTCCTTGTGCGTGCAGCATCAGGCAAAACCGCCTGAGGTTTGCACCGTAGCCGCCGACGACCCCTGGCGGCATGGTGCCAGCACCATCTCGCCATTCGGCAGGATCCAGCATTCGCGCCGGTAATGCACGAGCTCAGCTGTGACAATCAGTTCCCGGACATGGCAGCTTTTGTAGCCCTTGAAGCGCGAGCCGGGCGGAACATCGACGTGCAGGACTTGCTCACGGCTCACTCGCTTTAGATCGAGCTTCGGGCCGCACGGTTTCTTGCCGGTCGCCTGCGGCGCGTCGTGTTTGCCGTCCGTTGCCTTGTCCATTCCCGACGGTCGAAACGGCGGTCGCGGCGGCAGGTTCTTCAGCCGCGCGATCTCGTCGCGCAAAAGCTGGTTGTCGACCTTGAGCCGAGTGTTTTCCAACCGCAGCGTCGCATTGTCTTCCCGAAGGGCGGCGTTCTTGGCGCGAAGGGTCGTGACCTCTGCTGAAAGCTGCCTGACCTCATCGACCAGACCCGTCACAAGCTCCCGCAACGCCTTCAGCGAAAGCGTGTCGGCATGCTCGGGCGAGGCAAGTCGCTTCTTCGCCATGGCCGAAGGGAATCATGACTTGCCCCCGGCACGGAATCCCCGGGTGCCACTCAATACGGGCAGCCCTGACTTATGCACACTTGCCTCAGTGGGCCGCCGAAAAGTCTGCCACCCAATCTGCCGCGGTTATTGGAAGGCATTTGTAGGTGCCGCGCAGCATCACGCGCTGCTCCGAAGAGCGGAGTGGCCCGTGGCGGCACCGGACCCTTTCAGGGCGCCGTGGCCAGTATCGGGATTGTAATGCCATAGCGCTACACTGGGGTCGCACCCCTCATAAGAGTGGTCTGGTAATAGGTGGTGTCGGTACTCGTCTGCTTGACGGTCTTCACGAAGAAAGCCCCGTCGTCCTTGCTATCGGCCAACAAAGGGACATCCACAAGACCATCGTGAAGGTGCCGTTCCCACGGTTTAGGGCGAGCGAGGCCGATCATGAGCGGCTCTGTGAGCTAGGAAGACGGTGTGCGGCGGCAGCCTTGCGGGCGGTTTCTGAAGAGGAGAACGCCCCGCATTCTCGGACGGGTTCGCTCGAAGATACGGCAGGTGATCGATGAGGATCTCAAGGAAGCAACCTACCTCAATTCCTGTAAAAGTCGATCGAACATCTTGGGGAAATATCGATCGTTGAACTCTATCCAGCAGGTAAAAGTTCGATGGAGTGCAAAGAATGGATTGGAACGTAAGGACCCTGTGGGAAAAAGCGCAAAGGGATGTGAAGACTTTCCGCTGGCCACCTACATGGGTGAACACCGTCGCACTCATTGCACTGTTCGGCTTGGTCTTGTGGACAGTATGGGATTGGTTCGCCTCTGTATCGTCCCCGATCGCTCCGCTGACAGCATCTGGCGTCTTTGGTGCGGCCAGTGGCTTCCTTTACGTTACGCGCAGCGGGAAACCGAGGACGGACGAAAATCGGAAGAAGATCAAACTGGCCTTCGATATCTTCTGGAATATTTGGACCTTCGTTGGCATCGTGCTCCTCATTCAAAGTGCGTTGGAAATTGCAGCGGACGTTGCAGCGCCCAAAAAGGATCTTGTGACCCTGTCGCTGCCGTACCCGGTGTACTTCTCAATCGTTGCTATGGTGGGTTACGCGGTAACATTGATGCGTGCTGTAATCGCGATCTGCGATTACGTCTGGGAGGCTCCAAAGCCAAAGAAGAAGAAGCAGCGACGGCTACCGATACGTGGCCGGTCTAAGCGCACGCTCTCCACACCAGGTCGGTAGCATTTCAAGAAGCCCATTATCGCGGGCGTAGATTTCAAGGCTGAATTTGCGCCCTTGGTGATGCCGACAAATGATCACAAATTGCTCCAGGTATGCAGGAGATCGGTCGATCGACTACCGGGAGATCTGGATCCTCAAGATCGGCACGATCGAGAACCTCTTTTCGAAAATCTATGGGTACGTCGCAATGGTCCTAGACGAGACAATGACCAGATCTGCTAAGTCCCTGTCAATCGCTTTGACTGGCATCGTTTTAAGTGGGGCAATTTCCCTTTCCCCAATGGCTGCCAGGATCGCCGACGCTACGTGGGTTAACAAGGCGACGGAGATTATCGCAAAGCAGATAGAGAAACTTTCAGACTAAGAATCACCCGCTCTTGAGGCGGGACCAACCGGTCGCACCGCAATCCTAGGCCTCCCTCCCTCACCACACGTGTGGCAGAGCCCATCGAATTCTTCAGCAGCGCTGATCACGTTGCCTTGGCAACCTGACCCGCAGTCTGCTCGACGTACGGGGTAAGTCTCCTCACACACAAGACAGTACAAGGAGTCCTTCTCGACATATGCAGTGCGAAACTCGCTCAGGTCATAGGCTCGGCCAAGCGAGCCGTCCCAAAAGCATCTGTGGCAGACGTAGCGCCTCGCACCTTTTGCGCGGCCGGTAAGCGTTTTCAATTGTCCGCTTGTTAAAGTTGCAAAAAACGTATCGAGCATCTCGCAAAGCTCCATTGACGGAGTAGACCACTTGCCGTCGTGGAAGTAAGAGAGCCTGGTTCCGGACAGATACCGCATCCAATCAGCGACAAACCGCTTTTCTGGCCATAGTTCACCATACTGTTCACTCATCAGCGCAACCATGTCAGCTGGGGTGAACGCCGTATCTGCCGTACCTTGATGAGTAATTTTGTTGCGCCACCTCCGGAGGAGGCCGTAGCGCTCCACATATTTAGCGGACAACGATCGGTTTGACACTGCATTTACGATGTTCGGCAGATCCACGGCGTCAACGGTGTGCAAATCGCTGAAATCTATTTCCGGCTTGGAGGCCTTAAATCGCGTCTCTGTACCCAGAAGCAACAAAAATGGGCTTACCTCACAGATCATTGCTTTCAACGCGAGTTCATTTGCCTGGCAAGCCCAAAAGCAGATCTTCTCGAGCTCGACGTGACAATGCTGGTAGTACCGCTCACGCTCAGCCGCCCAATCATCCGCTATATGCGACTCATCACTCCGAAACCTTTCGAAGTCGGTGATCAGATGAAGGAGGTCGTTCCAGCCTGCAAAGAACACATTCTTCGCCGCTCGCTCGTATTTTTCAGGGGAGGGAATATTCGTGATCATTCCGTATTCTCTCCTGGGAATTGCTGAGGCGTGACATCATCTTTGCGCACACTGCCGCAGCTACAAGCGCCCCCTTCGGCAGTCCGGAGCGCCAAAGTATTTGCTGAACGGCAGCGATCGTCTTTCCTGTGCTGCAGGACTCATCTATGATTAGAACCGAGCGAAAATTCGGCTCGCCCCTATTCGGCATGTAGTTGAACTCAGAACCCACGAGATCCTCGACACTCGTTTCAGCATCTCTCGCGTTCAATAGTCCCTTCCGAGAAATGTTCTCCGAGAGGTCGACCACTGGCCATCGGGTAGCAATCGCCTCCTGATACGGTCGGACATCGTCGGTACTGCTCGGAGGGCACAAAATGGCGTCAAACTCGAGGCCACTTGCCTCAATCGACCGAATTAACTCCCACGCATACGTCGAGCGCATCGCTAAATAAGTTACCTCTAATTCAGGGCCGAGCTTATTCAACCGCTTGGCATTGAAATAGGTTTGCGCTGTCCCAGACGTGTCTCCATAAAAGATAGGCAGCACGTTTCCAGTTGGAAGCTTTATCTCGGCTTGTGGCACTCGCTTGTTCTACCTTATTGACGACACGGCAAGATGGATGCCGGTTTCTCGCCTGCATGGCAAGTCTGTGGATAGCAAACTTTTGATTGCCTCGATGCGGATAGCTAGTCGTTGAGGCCGCCGCCGAGTAGGCGAGCCACTCCATGATGACGGAGCGCCCAGAAAAATCTCAGTAGCAGGATCACTCTCCTGAGTTCCAGCAGGGCGAGGGCTACATTGATTGCTGAGTGACCGCTTCCGACGACGAGTGTTCGCTTGCCAACAAAGTCAGATCGCCTGATCCCGGCAACATCCGGTATGCCGTAGGAGATCCTGCTGGATGTGCGTTCGACAGTGACGGGCAGGCCGTTGATCCCCATCGGGTTCGGGTGCGTCCAAGTGCCGGAGGCATCGATTACGGCCCGTGCCAGAACTTCGTGTTCTCCCTCCGCATCGTCGTATCGGACTACGAAAGGCGCATCCTTACGGCCGCTTGATGAGGCCTTGTCAAACCCCTGACGGCTAATCGCCGTGACCGCTGTGCCGAGCTTCAGGTTGGCAGCGATGGATGGGAGGCACGATAGCGGCGGACGTAGATAGTCTTCAACGATTTCCCGGCCCGTCGGTACGCCGTCAGGCGGCGGGGCGTTCCAGCCGAGATCGTCGAGCAATCGTCGCGCGGCATCGTCGATGTTGATCTTGGGTATTGGATTAGGCGCGGTGGGATCAAACGGTGGATGCGAGGACTTCGTCCTCATGAATTTGAGTGGCCAGATGCAGCCATCCGAACAGGTTTCTACCACTCATCAAAAAATCGATGGTGACTAGTTCGATCATTCCGTCGGCGGCGAGGGGAATGCTGCAAGTGCGAAGTTTTGGTCTATTGTAAGGACCGCCATGTTAACGTCCCCCAGCTTCATCGCTGTGGAACCGCGGGGGGCCAGCGTTTCTTGTCGGACAATGGCCTGTGGGCGACCGTCATACCAGTTGCCGGACCCGGACGCCCACTTGAACGGTTCCCTTGTGTCGTTATCGAGTACAACGGTGATGTGCGCTTCGTCCGTCTTGAGGTGCGCCATCATATTGATCGCTCGGATCCGCTCGTTCAGCTCGTCGTAGGCCGACTTGTTGAACACCACGAAGAGGGTCGCGACGCCATTGTCCGGCCGCGTTACAGCAAACTTGATCAGCTGTTTGCTATCAAACCCGTTTGCGCCCGTGGCTTGTATCTCCATCATGGTGCCAGATTTAATTCTCAGGGTGTCGTACATCGCGCCCTTAACTTGCTCGCATCCTACCAGCGTTGCGCTGTCAAAGTACGATGCGACCACCGAAACCATCTGCTGGATTTCGGGCTTGTCGCATTTGTCGCGAAGCCCAGGTGCGAGGACTTCCAGCTCCATCGTCACGGGAACGGTCTTGCCGTTCGTTGGCTGCGAAAGGAGGTCTTGAAGGTCGCGAACGTAAATGGTCGCCGTGACGTTCTGATCGCAACCAGATAGTGCAGTCGCGATCAAGAAGGCAATGCCAAATTTCCTAAGCAAATCATCCCCCAATCACGTTTTTTAGTCCTCTCAAATGCAGAGCATATCCTCCCTCTGATTTCAACTGAAAGGGGCGGATAACCTTACGGAGAATGGGAACGAAGTTCTCGGTGATACAGAGACCCGAAAATGCGCACTTCTAAAGCCAGTCAAAACGTTCCGAAGCCATGGCCGCTGTCACATCAAAGGCGTTAGCGAACCGCCCGAAATTGCCGAGGGGGTCGGAAGCGCTCTGGTCAGTCGCCTTTCGATTGCTGCCCTGGCCGAAATCGATTCAAGCTCGGCCGTCACGTTGGGGAACGGTCTCGTGTACAGAGGCCGTTGGATTTAGCCGGCGCGTTTGGACGCCGAATTACAACCCGAGAAACGGCGCGAGCGCCCCGAACACTACGGCCCAAAATATCAGGCCGAGAAAGAATCCTACGAAAGCGGATGCTGAGCTGGAAACTACGCCATCGCCTGCCGTGCGGGCTTTCCGCCATCCGTGGATCGACAAGAAGATCGGTGCCAAAGGCGACTGGATCAGCAAGGAAAGGCAGTATCGCAGCGCCGGGATTATGTCCGCGCGACGAGTGTAGAGATTCGAAAGACCGATTGCCATGCCACCGCAAACCAGAAGGGCGAGCCAAGCTCTTCCGAACCATGAATCGGTAATAACCTCGAGCGGCTTAGGAACTTCGTTAAACCAGAGCAGCAAGAAGTAGCCGAGGAAAACAGGCAGGAAAAGCATCACTGCCAGCCCAAAAACCGTCATCACCAATGAATCGCGGCCCTGCGCCGCGGCTTCTTGAAGAGATTTCACGGTTTCCCTGAGCAGATACGCCGCGACAGTAATCATGGCATATAGGATCAGGAGCGCCGCGCCGATTATGAAGGCCCATTTCAACGCGCCCGTAACCGCCGAGCTACCAAAAAGAAGCACGGCCGCGATCACGGCCAGCAGAACATTGGTCAGTTGCCTGTCACCCATCGCCACCCCCGAAGCAGATGGGCTTAGACTACCTTATACGTGCAGGCGATCAAGCCGCTCACGATCCGCCGTCGCGTCCACGCTATCGGGCGAACGTCTCAGCTGTCGTGTGCTCACTCTCTGTCTAAACTACCTATAAAGTCTCGTGACGTATCGGCAATTTTTCGCGGCGCGGTAAGTCAATTCAAGGTGAACTGCAATAGGTTGAGGGGAAGTGCAGTGCACGCGGTGATTGCGCCAAAAATGTCATCTATCAAATTTTCCTCAAGTAGAATTAAGGACGCCGAAAAATGGTGAGTATTTTAAGTTGTTGCTAGTTGACTTGCTTCGCCGCAATTGCTCTTCCGGGGGCGGGGAAGATTATTTTACGGGCTGCGTTTTGCGACGCGGGTGGGGCGATAACACCAATGTCGGTGCTTTTTCGGACAATTTCGGCGTTCCCGTCGGGTAGAACCACGAGTGAACTTTTCGCACTGCTTGATATAGATTTTGACCCTCGTAGGAGAACTGAAATCTACGCAGAGCTTTCAGCACTCAGCGATGCGGGTAAGGTAAGCAAGGGCCGCGATGGACGCTGGAGGCCTGTAGTTACTTCAAAGAGACAGGGTGTCACTACTGCGCCAGAAGTTAATGCTGCGACGGTTGAAAACCAGCTGTTCCGGCCGGTGCACGCGGTGTTTCGCAGTTCGGAATCCAAGACCGTCGATGCGGAAGTCCCGGAGACCACCGTTTCCTTCGACCCGAATGCTCTGTTGCGGTACTACCGATCCGCACTGAGATCAGACCCACGGGGAGCCATTACTCAAGTTGAGGACCGGCACGGCGTGGCTTGGCAACTGTTCACCGGTCTTGGGCCGTTGACGCCTGAAGACGGCCAGATCGTCACGATTTCAATCGTGCTTGAGGACCTGCCCGACGAGTTTAGGAAGGCTCTCGTAAAGCGTGAAGCCAATGAGCAGACATTGGCAGTGGGCTGGCCGATATGTATCGGGAAAAAGCAAGGTGTTCCTGTGGTCTGGCCCGTCGGGCTTATATGTGCGGAATGGAGTCGATCAGCCACCCATCTTGAAGTGTCGATCGACACCGACGACATTGTCGCAAACCCTGACTGGATCAAGGGCATTGCGCGGAGCGCGAACTGGAAAGAGGCCGGACTCCGGGAAGTATTCACACAAGCCGAAGGCTTGGGATTAAGCCGGGATGAGTTTCTATTCCGGCTAAAAGAGGCCGTAGCCGGCGCCTTTCGCGGAAGCATTTCTGGACAGCAGATGCGGATCGAACTAGATCCCAACGACGCTGGCATCCACGATGTCGCCGCTCTTTTCCTGCCGACGGACACCACCTTCACCGCTGGCGCTGTCCGCGATCTGGATACAATCGCGGCGTGGTCTCAGGAAAGACTGGCGACCACGGCGCTGGCACCGATACTTGGCTTGGTTTCGCCCGCACCAGTGCGAGCGACGCCAGTCATTAATACAGGCGATTTAAACAAAGAGCAGATCGATGCCGTGCGCCAAGCTCTCTCGGCGGCTCTAACAGTTGTGACTGGCCCGCCGGGCACGGGAAAAAGCCAAGCTATCGTGTCAATTGCCGCGTCCGTCATTGCCGATGGTGGAAGTGTACTCGTCGCGTCGAAGAACCATCAGGCGCTTGACGCCGTTGAGAGCAGACTCGGCAATATTGCCCCTCAATCTCCGTTTCTGGTTAGGACGCTCGACCCGGCGAGGGATATCGACCAGTCATTTGATGAAGTGCTGGGGCAGTTGATCAGCGAACCGACCAGAGGCGCCGCCGATCCCGATCTCGTCTTGCGTTCAAAGCTCTCTTCGCTAGCCCAGAACCGGACACGCATCCTAGACCAGATCGATGAACAATCGCGGCTTCATAGTGCGATTGCCGAGCTTTTGGAGCGAATTGAAGCCCATGAGATGAGTGTCGGCGCACCGGGGGTTCCAGTCGCAGTTGCCCCGCCAAGCGGTTGGTTGAGCCTCTTAATCGATGCGTTGCTACGAACTCTGGGCCTGCGGAGGTATGCCGAAGCGTCAAATCCGTATTCTGGTGAAGCTGCGACGCTTGCCACGTTACAGCAGCGACTAGAGCAGTTTCGCTCGGAATTGGCAAAGACTGAGGTCAAGGGCGATCCCGTTGCAATCACCCGAGAGATTGGAGAGATCGCTCGGGAGTTCCTGCCAAAGGCTTTGGCTTCGACGGTCAATCTAGTGGAGACAGATCGGCGTCGCCTTGGCGAGGAATTGGCGAACCTTCAGCTTGCTCAGAGTTCAGGTGCGCTGCCGTCATCTCTCGCTGAAGACGTCGTGAGCCACCGTCCTCTTTGGCTGGTTTCGGTGCTAGGCGCCGCACGGAGGGTGCCACTGTCCAACAGTCTGTTCGATCTCGCGATCTTCGACGAGGCGAGCCAATGCGACATAGCTTCGGCACTTCCGATTTTCGCTCGTGCCAAACGCGCGGTTGTCGTCGGCGATAATCGGCAGCTGTCTTTCATAAGTCAGCTAGGCATCGCTCATGACCGTAACCTCATGCAGGCGCAAGACCTGCCGATTTCGAAGATGGGCCGTTTCGCGCAGAGCCGTCGCTCGCTTTTCGATTTGGCGCACCTTACGCCCGGCGCTGCAAAAGTGATGCTTCGAGACCAGTATCGTTCCGCAGCTGACATCGTCGGTTACATCAACGAACACTTTTACGGCGGCCAGCTCCGCGTGGCTGGCGACCAGGACAAGTTGAAGGTTCCAAAAGGAGCAAAGCCTGGAATCGCCTGGAATGACGTCCCATCGCCGTCAGCCCCAATGGTCGGAAACGTAAACAGCGCAGAGGTTGCCGCGATTACCAAGCATTTGCAGGTGCTTTTGGAGGAGCAGTCGTATTCTGGCACAATCGGCGTGATTGCTCCATTCAGGCCTCAGGTCTTCGCTTTAGAACACGCGATCCTCTCCGCGCTTCCGGAAAAGCTTATCGAAAAAGCCGAGCTTCGCGTCGGCACAGTGGACAGTTTTCAGGGGCAAGAACGGGACCTGATCCTTTTCTCTACCTGTCTGGGACAATCAAGCGCCACAAGTGCGGTCACATTTGTTCAAAAAGATTGGCGTCGCCTCAATGTGGCGATCAGCCGAGCACGGGCGGTGGCACATGTGTTCGGGGACCTTTCCTACGCCCGCTCGGGCAAGGTACGGAGCCTGCAGAGACTGGCCGCGGCTGCCACAGAGCCAAGAGGTCGCGTAGGTGAGGGTACCTTCGATAGCAACTGGGAACGTATTGTCGATGCCGCCCTTAGAAAGCGTGGTTTGAACCCCATTCCTCAGTTTGAAGTGGCGGGCAGACGCCTGGATTTCGCACTTTTTGGAAGCGGCGACATCAAACTCGACCTCGAGGTGGACGGACGCCATTGGCACGCGGATACCGACGGCAAGAGAAAGCTCGCAGATTATTGGCGTGACCATCAATTGGAGTCCCTGGGCTGGAAGGTCCAGCGCTTTTGGGTGGATGAACTAGAAAAAGACCTGGAGAAATGCATTGAGCGCGTCGCAGAACAACTTTCCTAAATCGCGGCGATATACTTACATCGCCTTGACCCTTGGGCTTCTTTCGGCGGGCGCTATTTGCGTCGCGCTAGTGCAGGTGAATGCACTGGAACGTGATTACGGCACTGTGCGGTCCGACATTCAGCGGTTTAATAGCGAACGCGAGGAAGCCCTTGGCCGACGAGATGGCATTCTTTCGGAGATATCCCAACGTAGCGTTGAATCTGACGGCATTCGCAAGACGATCGCGGATCTGACGGCAGAGCGAGACCGTGTGTCCGCCGAGATCAAGCAGCAGACCGCACTATTATCCGAAGGAGCCGAAAAGCTGCGGGCGGACCAAGAGAAGGCCAAAGCGGCGGCAGATACGATTGCATCCGCATCGGATGCAGCTCGGACATTAGCGGCTTTGCGTTCGCAGAACGCCGATCTTGAGAAAACGATTTCTGCCAATCAGTTGAAAATCGATCAAACGAACAACTTCGTCGCTCAAGCCGAAGACAGGAAACGTGCAGTTGACGAGGCGCTGGCAGCAATCGAAGGGACCCGGCGCGATAGGGAAGCCGAGATCATACGATTGAATGGCCAAATCGAAGGTCTCGATGAAAAGCAGCGCCAGGTCACTGATTTAACCGCTCGCCAGTCCGATCTGGCATCGCAGATTTCGACGATGATGAAGGATCTGTCGAACAAACAACGACAATCGCAGGATCTGGATGCGGATATTGCTAAGCTTCGAGATCAAGCGGCAAAGGCAAAGCTTTCTGCTGCGAAAATCGACGCAGACATGGCCCATCAGGAAAGCAGCCTGGCCGATCTTTCCAAGCAAGTCAGTGATCTCGAAATGAGGAAGGCATCGCTAAACGGAGATTTGACGAGCTTGTCCGCCGATGCTGATCGCGCCCGCGCGGATGTGGCATCTGCAGAAGGAAAGGGGAAGGTCGCTCAAGATGCGGTAGCAGCAGCTAAAAAGGCGCTCCCGGTCCTTCAGGCCGAGTTGAGTGAGATACAGTCCGAGATTGCAGCGGCGTCTACGCAGCGCAACGCCTTGCAGACCGAAGTTGCAGCCCGGAAGGCGGAAGTCGCAAACTTACAGGTGGAAAAGGCCAAGTTTGGTGTTGATCAAGCTGATGCTGGTCGGGTCGCTTCGGAAAAAGCAGCGCTTGATAAGGCTGTCGCGGATCTCTCGAACCGGCACGCGGAATTGCGTAAGGAGCAAGAGCTTACGCAAGGTGAACTGAACACCCTCAAAGCTGAACTGGCCGAGTTAAATGGCCGAAAGGGAGCGCTCGTCCAGGAAATCGCGGCCCTTTCCGAAAGCAAGCAGCCAAAGCCCGTAGAAGCAATTCCGGATACGCCGACCGTCGACGCCCAGTTGAAAGATGCGACCCAGCCCGCAAAGCAGTAATCAGAAAGGCTTCATATGCTCACCGGAAATACACTGATCCTGCTTTTCGCCGCAATGGCCGTCGTTGCCCTCATCGGAGTGCAAACCAGCCTCGCAATCCTCCACGACCGTGCTGTTACCGCGGCTGGTCCGATGCGTTCATTGGAGTCGCTGGAGACGGCGCTTGCCGATAAGCGCATGGCGTTGAGCGATATCGAAAATGAACTGGGCGAACGCCGGAAGGCTCTCGCGAACATCGCTGATGTTCAGGCTGATTACGACGCTACCAAACGCCAGCTTGATGAATTGAACGCTGAGTGGCTTCAGAAGGACGAGAGGCGGGATGAAATCCGGGCGATACGCGAGGAGATCGAAGCCGAAATCATCCAGAAGCAAACGATCGATGCTGAGCTCGCTTCGGCTCGCGCAGACCTGGACGCCGTTCATGACCGTCTGGCTGCCGCCGAGCGTCTGTTCGCTTTGAACGATGAGATGAGGAAGGAGCAAGCGGCGCTCGAAACGAAAATTGCCGAGATGCGATCTGAGGCGATGAAACTCAGCGAGGCTCAGGAACGCGTTCAGCGCCTCGAAACTCTGGCGCATGAATTGGACCGGGACGTTGCTCGCACTGAGGGTCTGCAGCAAGCGGCGGCAGCGCAGCTTGCCGAGGTTCAGGAAAACCTGACCGCCGAGCGGCAGGCAACTGCGGCCGCGCACTCTGAGTTTACACAGGTTGCCGCGAGAATTGCCGCCGCCGAGGAGCGTGCACGGGCTGTCGACAGCGAGATCACTGCACTCGAACAGCGTCAATCCTTCCTCATGGCGCAGGTCGCGCGGATGGAAGACGACGTTGCCGAAGCAGGCGGCAAGGATGCTCCGAGCCGAGAGGAGGCGGTTGCGGAACGGCTCAAGGAACTTACCACCTTCCCACCGGTCCTCGCCCAGATGCGGACCTGGAAAAATCGCGCCGCCGAGAACGAAGGCGAGGCAGTTCAGCGTGTGTTGCAGCGATTGGATCAGAATGGGCTGCATTACGATCGCCGCATCGTCTATGCTTTCCACACCGCCATGAAAACAAACGACACGACGCAGATGGCGGTTCTTGCTGGTATCTCCGGAACAGGTAAGAGCCAGCTGCCGAGGCAGTACGCGGCGGGTATGGGGATTGGATTCTTGCAGGTCCCGGTACAGCCACGCTGGGATAGTCCGCAGGATTTGATGGGCTTCTACAATTACATTGAGAAGCGTTACCGTCCGACTGACATGGCGCGTGCCCTATACCATCTGGATATGCTGAATAATCCGAGCAGCGAGTTTGAGGATCAAATGATGATGATCCTCTTGGATGAAATGAACCTCGCTCGCGTCGAATATTATTTCTCCGACTTCCTGAGCCGCCTCGAAAGCCGTCCTCCCGTCAACCGAGTTTCCGACAAGGCGCTTCGAAAAGACGCCGAGATAGAACTCGAAATCCCAATGCCTCGTGGCATGGACGCGCCCCGCATCTTCCCGGGATACAACTTGCTGTTCGCGGGAACGATGAACGAGGATGAAAGCACACAGTCCCTTTCGGATAAAGTGGTCGACCGCGCCAACGTCCTGCGGTTCTCCGCTCCGAAGACAATCCGGACGACGTCGCAGAAAGGTACGATCGCAGAACCGGAGGCATTATCGGCTAATCGGTGGCGCAGTTGGATCAAGCCAGTTTCTGCCGTGGAAAACGAGCCGACTGTCGTTGAAGGCGTCGATCGCATGGTCAACCTGATGAAAGGCTTCAAGCGGCCGTTCGGTCACCGGCTTGGTCGTGCGATTATGTCTTACGTGGCGAACTATTCATCCTTTGAACAGACGCGGGATTTGCGTGTGCCGCTTGCGGATCAGGTCGAGATGCGTCTGTTGCCAAAGCTACGCGGTATCGAGGTCGAGGACGGAAACGATCACGCCTTCTCGGAACTTATCACCTTCGTGGATGAAAAATTGCGGGATGATCAGCTCGCGAAGGCTATCGAGGAATCGATCCGCTCGGCCAAGGAAGGCTCCGGGCAATTCGTGTGGAACGGGGTTTCGCGTTAATGCTTCATCTCCGGAGGCCGTGGGATCGCAGAGCTATCATCGACGCCAAATTCGGGCCGAGCGATTGTTTGGTCAGCGAAGTGCGCGGTGAGGCCCCAAGAAACGGCGGCCATTCGCGGCTTATGTCTGCCAAGCTGCAAGACGGGCCGATCGAACTCATCCTCCATCCATATCCTAAAACCGGGAATGCCCAGCGGCCGGATCGGATCGGTTTTCCAGTTCGCCCTCGTGGCGTGAAGGAGCATGAGACCGCAGACGACGTTCGAGCAAGGGAACTCCTTCGCCGAATGAACGAAGTTCTGGCACGGGTCCAGGAGCTGGGAGAAGCGCTCGAGGACCCTCTGCACGTCTGGCCACGTTTGCGTGAGGCATGGGAGCGGGCCGAGAACGAAGCCGATCCGCGAATGGCGGAAATTGTGCGACAGGCGCAGGAGGTCCTTCCTCGCTTGAAGGCCTTAGAACCAAGGATAAGGCGCGTTCTGCGTCGCTCCCGCGAGCTAACATCATTGGATCGTGTCCAAGAGATGGATCGAGCATCCATGCGGTGGCTGGTTCGCCAGCCGGGAAAGACAATCGCGGAGAGGGCAGGTGCCAGCCAACGAATACTGGCGACTGTCCGCCGGGAGAATTTCGATACTCCAGAAAACAGAGTGCTTCACTCGTATGCCAAACTGGCCTTTCAGGTCGCACGTGAATGGATGCAAGAACATCCGCGAGCAAGGACCAGTCGCCGCTATTCGCAGGTCGAGCATTTTGGACGGTTTTGTAAGACTTTCGCTCAAATGCTGGCGGACCTTGATGTCAGCACAGCCGATGCGGGCGTTGTTCCAAATTATGTTCTGATGCAGGAGCCGAGCTATAACGTAATCTACGAAGCTTGGCGTCGGCTGCTTGAAGAGGACAAGGTCCTCGATGATTTGTGGGCGTGGCAGGCAGAAACGTGGACGGATTTTTCTGTTCTCGCTGTCGTACTCGCGTTGAGTGAATTAGACGAAGCGGAACTAGTTGCTCAATCACCCATCGTTTGGCGCTCGGAAGCTTCTCTGGGCAGGTGGTTTGAACAGGATCGACCTATTGCTGTTTTCTGGCTGAAAAACACAGGACGTATCGTCGAAGTACAGTCTCGACCCGAGGCGCCGGGCCGACTACTTGCATTGACGCGAGCGCACGTGTCACTGCGAATTTCCGATATAAATAAAGGCCTGATGCCGCGTCGCGTCGCGGTTTGGACCCCGCATTCCATGGCACGGTTAGATCTTCGCGACGCTGTTCAGCGGGCAAATGAGCGTTTGGTCGAGATTCAGTCGTTCAGCCAGACCGAGGTTCTTCGCAATGGGTTGATCCTCACGCCGTCTCACGGTGCATTCGAGTCCTGTTTGACCAGCGGAGCTAGGACCCGTGTCGACGGCATTGCGTTGGAGGCCTCGGGCGAAGGGCTGCGGAAAGGTTTGGATGCGATCCGCACTTTTGCCCGTGGCGAACTTTACGCGAACACGCCATGACTAAGCTGTGTGGCTATGATCTGAACGGGTGGTGGGACAGAGCGGCTCGAAACTGGGTCATCCGTCCTGATGGCGAGGAAAAGGAGGTGCCTTCTGCTATCGTTGAGGGCGGCATCTTCGGCGTGGTTGTTAAAACCGCAGCGAAGTCAGATAACGGGTTGGTCGGTGGTGCCCAGGCTGCGATTTCCCCTCATGGTCTTGGCGAAGGGTGGGGAACAATCGGAGTATCAGAAAATCGGCTCAGGGTCAGCGATCTGTTGGCCGGCAATCCATCCGTCGAGTATCTGACGGCGGCGTTGAAGGGAATGTCGTCCTTAGCAGGATTCGGCGTCGCCAGCCTGGACGATCACGCCGACACCAGCGAACTGATTCAAGAACGTCTTCTGAGTGCCCTCCGGAAAACAAAAATATCAACTTCGCTTCTTGTCTGGCGCTCGGTCTTGGCGACCCTGTTTGCCATCGAGGTCGGTACGATTTCGGAGGGGCAGACCGTTGGAGTGATTTCGCATGTCGCTGACGGTATCACGGTGCAGCGTCTCCGGATTCGCCGGGAGCGTAGCCACGGTGACACGGTCTTGGCACCGGAGCGCAAATCGGTTGGGAAGTTGATAAAATCGAATTGGGGTTATCTTGGCCTAGCTCAGCGAGCAAAGGAGGCGTTAGTCGCAGCGTCTTCCAGCGATCGCACTGATCATCTCAACTGGGCGCGTGCCAACGGTCGCCTTGCTCTCGGCCTCACGGCGGAAAACGAAGTAGTTCGCCAAAGTAACGGCGACTGGGAAGTCCTAAGGCCGCCAGCATCTTTAGATTTTGCTCGCAACCCCACCCTGCCAGATCTTTGTGCCGATATTTCGGGGTGCGATATCGTCTTGCTGGAGACTCTCTCGGAGGGACCCGTTCGAGCGGCGTTTCATTCTGCGGTGGCAAAAAACACCGGGCGAGATGTCCATATTCTTGTCGCGGGCGCGGTGGCCGAGGGAGCGCTTTACGCTGCGCGACGCCTGAGCAGACGCGATCCGATCTATTTCGATTTCTTACCCCAGATATCTACGATCGTTCAACGACGCGATGCCGTTGAGAGTTTTGATCTCGTCGATTCCGAGGAGACCCTTCCCGCAGGCGAAGTCTACAGAAGCCCCAACCCCGCTCGGCTGGCAATCCAAGCCGGGCAGGATCGGTTTTCGATATTTCTCAGAAAGGAAACGGCCGAGTACCCACGGAAAGCTGAGGTGAACATCGGGGTCAGGGTCGATCAGACCGTTCCCGTTGAGCTTTGGGTTGAGCAAAGCCCGGCCTCCGGTCGCGCGAAGATTCTTGTCCATTCACAGAAACTGGGTCATCATTTCCAAGTTGACTGGGATGGCGCGACTGAACTCGATCAGAACTGGGATGAGTTGCTCGAAGGGTTCCAGAAGCCTGCGCCGACTATCCCCGGTCGCTTGGTGCTCGCTTGTGGCATTGACGCGTGGAACGACAGCCCACGTGGTGATGGCCTATTCACCCTCCTGCAAAATAACGTCGATCGTGCAGTAGTTGACTGGGCCGCGTTGGCGAACCGCCTTTCTGCTCGGCCGGGAGGAAGGTACGCGATTTCGAGCGACGGAGCGATCCCGCCTGAAGTTGACGCCACTTCTGTTTCTCGGCTTGACCGTCTCGTCGATCGTGCGCTTGATGAAGTCCGCCGGGGGTTGAAGGAAGGAGGCGTGGGCACTCAATCGCTCCGCTTCTTGACCTGGCAGTTCCGGCGGTGCCCCGCCGAGGTATCGAGCTGGCTGATCGAAGCGTGGGATCGAGAAGTTCGTGGGCATCCAATCTTCACGCAGGGCCCTCACTGGAAACTCGCCTATCAAGGCCTTGGCCGTGTCGCCGGCAATCAAAACTTCGAGCTCCAGGCAATCCATAAGCTGCTCGGAAAGAAGATCGATACTTGGAAGTGGCAGAAAGAAACCGCCACAATGGCTTTTCTGCTGTCGCGATCCGACACTGCTCCGAAACTGTTGACCCGTACAGATGTCGATCGGGTAGCTAAGCGCGTTCTCCGTGAGTTCGAGGAGAACCTTCGGTCTACCTACACCAGATTTCAATATGCCCCGATGCTGCTGGTCGGATTGTTGCGTTGGCGAATAGTCGAGCCGTTTGCGCTCGTGGAAGGCCAAGATCCCTTGGCCGATGCGTTGGTCAGGGCCGTCGAAAAAACAATCGCCGATCTCGGTCATCGGGATCGTGTGAGGCCGCTGGCGAAGTATGGCCGCATCTTGCAGCAGGTCCTCGAAGAGTTGCGGGGCGAGGGGTCTAATCCTGAGCTACTCCTTGACATCTATGGCGGTGCTGACCGGGGCGACGCCGACGAGTAGTCGACGGGGCTAATTTGGATATTATTTGGCGGAGCACAAATGACGACATATCTTTTGAAGATTAATTGCGAGCTCCATCTCGGCGGCGCTGAGCCGAGACCCTCTAATGGCTTTGAGTGGGAAAATATCCGCGTAACGTTCCCCAATCCTTCGCGAATAACTGGCGGCCCAGGTCAGCAGGTAAAAAACGGCGACCAGCTATTGGTTTGGGCCCACGAAGATCCCGGCTTTGGCAGCGGCCTTGGCTTAACGGCAGAGGGTACTGCCGCTCAGGTTACGACAGAGGGTACTTTAACGTCTGCCACTTTGACCAACGTCGAGCTGATAAATCCTCATTTCAAGTTGCGGGGATGGTCCGGCGGTTCCTCAGGTAGCTCGGCGATTGACCATATCCTCAGCCATCGGCATCTCCGATCGTATGAGTTGGAGGAAGCCGAATTGGCGGAATTCCGTGCGGTGATCGCGGAGTTTGTTGCCGCGAAGAAACGCCAGCTCGCGACCACGGCGTACATGTCGGAGGAGGAAAAGGCTCTCCTAGCCGACCAATCAGCAATTCTGGAAGGGTTCGAACGGCGGTTTAATCGCCAGGAAGCGCGTCCCGATCAGGTCAAGTTCAGGGCTGCTCTGATGCGGCTGTATAACGGACGTTGCGTAATCAGCAGATGCGGCGTACCGGAAATTTTAGAAGCGGCGCACCTAGTTCCTTTCTCCGAATCTATCAATTTCAGGGATGATCCACGGAACGGTCTCATCCTGCGCACAGACCTCCATGCACTCTTCGACAAGCTTCTTCTATCAATCCATCCGATGAGCGGAAAAGTGGTTTTGGCATCCAGACTTCAGGCGACGACCTATCGGCATTTCGAAGGACATATGGTCGAGCACTTCGCCGCCAAGGAGTTCTTGAGAGAGCAATATCAGCGCTTTAAAGGAGCTGAAGAGAGTGTTTTGAAGAACCAAGTTGCGGTGTAGTATCAAACAACCGCGCGCTTACTGGGCTGACTTGTGCTTCGGCTGCCGCGGCGAATTGGCCGCAGTCATGTGGCTTCGCAATGGTAGCGCAGGATCATTTAAGTTCTCCAATAATATCATACATTTTGGAGAACTTTGAACATCACCCGACGCGATTAGGATGCGCGGTCGTTCGACGTCCCGGCCGGGGCGGCAAGTTGCCGTCTTCCGATCGTCGGGTGGTGAGCCTAAGTCTAGTGCCAACGCGCCAACGACAACTTTGCGCCAGACGCGGCCATATTGGGACGGCGTCCATGGCTGACCGACATGGGGCCGGGACCCGACGGGCAGGATTAGAGCCTCAGCCAACTGGGAGCTGACATTCTATCGTGCATTGGGTGGAAGCATTTTGATTGAACGTTTCCGCTTCCGTCAAGCTTGGGTTTGTCTCCCCAATTACCATGCCGCGAAGCTTGGCCAGCATTTGCGAACTGTTCGATACATCGATGCTGGCGGTCTCGAGGGTAGTAGCGTGTCCAGTAATGCGGTAGCGCGCGTGAACCGCGTCTTCGGCGCCAAGGCCCGGATGGTGGGGATAGAGCAGCGTCAGGCGTGGCGCGCGATAGAGCTGGGCATAGGCCATCATCTGATAGACATCGGCCTGCGAGACACCCTGCTTGGGATCATCAATCCGCGCGGATATCCGCTTCCACTTGGTGTCTATGACATGAGTGACCGTGCCCCCCTGGCGGATCAGAATATCGGGCTTGGTCTGGAACAGGGCGCGTCCGCTGTCCTGTGCGCTCAAGCAGAACAGACGCCCGGCCTGTAACGAGACAGTGAGTCCGGTCCCCGCCAGTGCGCGGGCGATCAACCGGCCGACATATTCCTCAAACAGCGCGTTCATCTCGAACAGCATAGCGGTACCTTCGCCGCAGCCGCCCGTGGTCGTCTGATAGCGATCCTGCAGGAAGAGCCGGGCCATGGCGAAGAGCTCCTGCCAGGACCGGTTGGTACGGTCGATCACAACCTGATCCCAGCGCAGTCCGGAAACCGGCTCCTCGGTAATGTCGGCATACACGAATGCGAGCTCGCGCAGGCGTTGCTGGTTGGTGGTTCGCCGTGAGAGCCGCGCCAGGCGCACCACGGCAGCTTTCATAATCCGGTTGAGCGGCGTGTCTTCCGACAGGAGATCGAAGCGGCAGGCAAGTCGTGAAGGGTCCACTGCATGGCGGGTGAACTGACGGGTGATGTCGAGCTGCCCGCGCAAGACCGACAAATCCTCGTCGCGGGTGACATAGCGGCGCGGCATGCCCTTACGCAGGGCTTCGGTCAGCTTGTTGCAAAAGATGCGGATCAGGATTTCGAGGAGAGTTTCGCGTTGCCAAGCGAGATCGGTGATAACACCCAGATCAATTTTTAGATCAAGCGCGACAGCCAGCATATGCACCAACCGCTTGCGGATCGCTGCGTTCTGGTGATCGAGCGTTTCACCGGGCGCCACATCGATCTTGGGCAAGATCTCCAGGCTTACATCGCCGGCCGCCAAAATTCCGACCACACCGCGGGCGCGCAACGCATGTCGGCCATGCTCAAGAACGCCGTTCCCGCCACGCCCGGCAAAGGCCGAGCGGGCGGCCAGCGCGGCCAGCCTACTGGCATGGCTGTCCGGAATCTGCTCCGCGCCCGCGCCATAGGCGAGCTTGTCCCATTCACGAACCGTATAGGCGGGCATCAGGCGGCGAAGTCCGAAAAGTCGAAACGCGGCTTTACACTCCAGCGCATCTTATCTCCGCCCAGTTCATCATCGGCAAAACCGGCAGGAGCGGTCAATCGTCTGGCTTCGAGGAAATGGGAGCCATTAGTGCCGTCGCCATCGCCCAGCACCGCGGCGACTTTCGACCAATCCTCGTAGAAATACTCGGCCAATAGCGGGATGACTTTGTGCCGCATGACGTCTTCGACGTTGGCGCGGCTGCGGCAGCCGGTGAAATAGGCATGGCCAATCTGGTGTTCGCGATCGAACAGATATTCGATCCGCTCGTTGATAGTGAGCAGCAGCTTGCACAGATCAATCCCATCGAGATTTGTGGCATCAAGCTGCCGCGCCGCCAGCGCCCGGCGCAGTTCTTCAACATCGGGCATCAGCTCGCGGAAGGTAAAGCGGCGGCGCAAGGCGGTGTCGAGCAGAGCAATCGAGCGGTCCGCCGTGTTCATCGTGCCAATGAGATGCAAATTCGCCGGCACGCCGAATTCGTCTCGCGAGTATGGGAGATGCACCTTCAGCGCGTTAGGCTGACCCAGGCGTTTATCGGGTTCCAGGAGCGTGATCAGCTCGCCAAAGACCTTGGAGATGTTGGCGCGGTTGATTTCATCAATGATCAACACGAAGGCTTCGCGTTCAGGATCGGCGTCGGCCTCCTCGATCGCGCTGTTCATGTAACGCTCAAGAGCCGAGATACTGAGGCGCCCCCTGTTCAGCCAGTAGAGCGACCGCATCATGAAATTACCGTCATAGATCTCGGTGACCGGAATGCCTGCAGGATCGTGCCAGAGCCAGCGAACGGCACGTCTGTGACTGAATTTTCCGTCCGGTCGCGGATGATATTCGTAGGGGCCAGTTACCTCACCTATGGCACGGACCAAGCGGTTGCCTTTGGAAACAACGATGATATCGCCGGTCCTTAGACGATTGCGAAAAGTATCAGTGATCGACACCTGCCCAGACTGTAGGGTCACCGGACCTTCGATCTTGCCCTGCGCTTCGCAAGTTCTCAGAATCTCCTCGGCGTTTTCGTATTTCGGGTCGCTCCAGTCGATGTCTTCCCAGTTGAGGAGGGTATAACCACCTTCGATTGCTTCCTCGAAAAGCTCCTGGTCGCCAGCATCCCTGCTGGAGCCCACCGACATCTTGTAAATTTGGCGGCCCTCCGTCGTGATCCGGTTGCTGATCGTTTTCTTGCCGAGTCCGGTCTCGGCTCGTTTCGCAATGCGCCGGAATATGCCGGGTACGGTTTCGAGCCGGAACCCGACAGAGGTCACTTCTTCTCCTTCGTCGGATCCGGTTGTGGGCTGACGGCCCTCGACAAAATCCTCGTAGGCCATCGACTGATGGAATGTGACAAACTCGATCCGCCCTTCGCCGACAAGCCGGCGATATTCAGCCATTAGGGCATCGCGGTCATCGCGCAGCGGTTCGGCTGCGGCATCGCCCAGGCAAAGCCGCACCGCCTCCCAAGCCGTCGCATAGGTCTTGCCGGTTCCCGGCGGCCCGTAGAGGATCAGATTGGTAGTGGCGGGCATCGCTGTAGTGGGGTCGAGCGTCATGATCTGGTGGCCTTCGGGTGCGGCGAGTTGATAGGTGAAGACTGTGGAGCTGCTGGGATTGGGCAGGGTGTGCGTCGGTACCGGGACATTGGCGAGCTTCTGAAATTTCTCGCCGCCGAGCGCGCTGCAAATGGCCGGGAACAAATCGCGAAGACCCATATCTCGGCTCAGGTCGCTCGCGCGGATCGCGACCTCTGCCGCGCCGTTCTCACGCGCCGGTTCGAGATAATAGTTGCGCGCGCAGAGCCGGATGCGATCAGCGTTAATGACCAGATGCTCATAGCGTTCGGGCGGGGCGACCGGCGCGTTATGGGCATCGACGATGATGTATCCGGCATTGTGGAGTTGGGCGGCGGCATCGGCCTTCTGCCCCCAGCCACCATTGAGCTGCGTCCTGCCGCGGAGGAAGCCGACGATTGGCTTGGAGGGATAGATTCGGTTGGGCCGCTCGCGTGTAGAGCGCACCCAATAGTCGCGCGGCTCGCCGAAGGCTTCGAAAATGGCGGCGTGCTCGCCCGACTGGCGATAGCTGTCATAGGCGTCCATCGCCGTCTCGATCGCCTCGCGCGAAAAGGTCGCTGCATCCTCATCCTTGTAATTGTGGACTACCCATAGCGCGCTTTGCACGTCGATCATGTCGCGCGGTGCCAGGCCTCGGTCCGCAAAAGCGACGCGGATTGCCTGCATGAAGCGCCATTCGTCCCGATAGGTGTCAGCTATCGACGCATGATCGGGAAACCGGCTGCCGACTGCTTCCAGCCAGAGGTCCTGCCGCACGGAATGGCGGATATAGATGCCCTCGTCCGGAGCGAGATGGAGGAACAGGAATTCTGCGATCTGGCGGGCTGAATCAGGTTTTCCTTCTGGGACTGCTGCGATCCAGGCAGCGACAAAGGCTCCCAGCGCAGGGGAGTAGCCGTCGGATGCGCCGAGCGCGGCGTCGACAAGCGCGCGCACGGCGGGCCAAAGCTGTTCGCGATTGGCGTCCCCCTTGGGCGACATCGGCCAATAGGCGCGCCATGGCAGCAGGTTACTCTTGGTCAGCGCCGTGTTGACGGCATCGACCAGTTCCTGGTCTGAGCTGGCTTGCGCAATCGCCGCCTTGAGCTCGGCTGAAATCTCCAGCTTGTAGGTCCGTTCCGCCTCATCGAAATGCGGATCGGGCCGATCGAACCTATCGAGGGCCGGAAAGAAATGGCGCAGCCGCTCGATCCAGCGCGTGATCACAGACGGATTAAGCACCAGCGCATCGCCGGACTGCAACAGAACCGCGATCAGCCGGCGCAGAGCTTCGGCATTCTCAATCTTCACGACACAGGAGTCGGCATCGCCAAAGGACCAGTCGCGGCTGAGGGCAGAATGCCGCCCGCCATCCTTCATACCGCTCTGATAGGGCCGCAACTCGTTGGCGAAACCATTCGCCTCGGCCAGATCGCGCCATTTTGCATGAAGAAAGACATTGGCCGGGTTCTGGATTTCCCACAGTAGCCGCTCGCCCGCGCCAAACTCAAAGGACACCATCTTCTTGGTGACGCCATCGCCCGGGCGCAGGCCCGAGCCACGCACCACGTCGAAAAGCACCCGGCGCAGTGCTTCGGGTCGATCGCGCTCATTTTCGTCGAGGCGCGCCTCGAAATTCTCCCACATTCAAAATTCTCCAAGTTTAGGCAAGGCGCATAGCGTGTTCACAAGGCGCATCTGTTCGACGGTGTCGCATTTTGCTTCGCGTAGCTGCGGCGCGCCGAAAACGAGCGCAAGGCCCTTGGCGCGCGAGACAGCGACATTGATGCGGTTGAGCGAGAACAGGAAATCCATGCCGCGGGGTGTTTCTTCGACCGACGAGGCGGTCATGGATACCAGGCAGACGGGTGCTTCCTGCCCCTGGAACTTATCGACCGTGCCGACACGAATGGCAGCAGGCAAGGCGTCCCGCAGGGCATTGACCTGCGCATTATAGGGCGCAACGACGATGATATCGGCGGGACCAAGGGCGCGCGTTTTCCCATCCTTATCGGTCCAGGTTCCCGAGAGCAGATCGTCAATCGTCGCTTGGATGGCAGCGACTTCTTCGGCCGCGATCTGGGAATTGGCCTGGTGCGCGACCGGCACCCAGAATGCGCCAGCTTCGGGCCAGCCCGTCCCGCGCACCGCCTGGACGGCCGTTTCGGGAGCGCTGATGAGCCGACCGTCATAGACTTGCCGCGAAATAAACCCGCAGACATCGGGATGCATACGGCGCGAGACAGGCAGGAAGATGCCGCGATCAGGCGGGACGGTGGCGTGATCGCCCAGCATCCATTCAAGACAGGAAAGGTTGGCCGGATCGGGATGCGCGCCCTGGATGACCTGTGGCAATTGACGCGGATCGCCGACCAGCACGATGTTGCGCGCGCAGCGGCCCATTGCGACCATATTGGCCAGCCCCACTTGCCCGGCTTCATCGACGAATAGCCAATCGAGCGCCTGTTCCTTTTCGGGCCGGGCGAAGAAGAAAGCGGTACCGCCAATCACATGGGCGCGGTCCCACAGGGAATCGTCATTGGCAGTCGAGCGGATGATGGCGGTACAGCTTTCCGGATAACCATTCTCGCCGCTGCTGACCTTGTGGCCGATGCACAGATTGGAAACGGGATCGCCATCACCTTGCGCGGCAAGACACCCCATCAGCACATTGCGAATAGCCTCGTGGCTGTTCGAGGCCACGCCAACGCGGTGACCTTGGCGTACCAGTGCCAAGATCGCACGCGCCGTGACATAAGTCTTACCGGTTCCTGGCGGTCCCTGGATGGGCAAGACTGTGCCGTCCATGGCGGCGATCGCCGCGATCGTGCCTGTCAAAGGATCGGCGCCACCAAGCAGATCGGTGCGAGGTCCCGTCACAAGACGCGGGGTTGCGTGCGCAAGCAGATCATCGAGCGCGGTGAAGCGGCGCACGCCACACTGATCGTCGATCACGTCGTGCAAGGCGGCGGCAATAATGTCCGTGCTGAGCGGCCAATCGGGATGCAGCGTCAGACGATCCGTGAGGAGGTGCACTTTGGCTGGCCCGGCCTTGACTGTGATGACGCGCTCAGTGCGATCGAGCTCTTCGATGCCAACACTGGCTGGTGGTCCATCGACGACCGGGACAGTCGCGTTGCGACCGGCGCGCAGCTTGGTCTCCTGGGCGGGAAAGCGGTAGCGCCGCAGCATCGAGCGTTTGACCGGTTCTGCGGGGGCGATCGCCTCCAGACCTGTCAGCGCATCGAGATCATCGATCAGATCGTCTTCGTCCTTGCCAACGCTGTCAAAGACCGCCCATTGCGCCGGCTTGGCCTCGCGCTTGTGGAACAGGCCGAGATTGAACAACATCTCCTGTCGCGTCGGCGGCAGGCCGGATATGGCAAGCTTGGCGCGCAAGGCTTGCGACTCGGCGTCTTCCTGAGTTTCCTTGTCGCTGGCATCGGCCGCCAGCAGCGGCCAAGGCGCGGCAGGCCGAATGCTCACCAACCAGTCGCGCAATTCTTCGGTCGAGATGCAGTCGATACGATTATAGTCCTCGATTTCATCGAGGATCGATTGTTCCTCGGTTTCGCGCCAACGCTCATAAGCGACGACCGAGCCGACGGCGGTTTTCACCTCACCCTCGCGCACCCGCCCATAGAAGGCTTCCATCGACTTGATCGAGTAATTGGCTTCCGAGCCTATAAGCGCGCCGCGCACCACGGAGAAAAGATCGACAAAGCGCCGCTCGCGCAGAAGACGGTCGAGTAAGGCCTCGCCTATCCCGTACTTGGCGGTTAGCCGCCGCAAGGCGGTAATCTCATAGGGCGCATAGTGATAGATGCGCGCTTTGGGGTAGGCCGCGAGCCTTTGTCGAAAGAAATCGAGGAGCTCGGACATGGCCCGCGCTTCGGCGCCATGGTCATGCGCCCAGAAGGCCTTGAACTGCCCATCGAACCAGACGCCGTGCAGATATTCGAGGCCGCCTTCGTAATGGGGGTCGCCCTCGATATCGTAGAAGATGTCGCCCGGCTGTGGCGCGGGCAAGAGATCGAAACCCTTGTCGGGTTCCGGCTCGCGCAACTCGAAGGCGGGCGCCCCGGTCTTGCGGGCATGCTGCAGACGCGCCTGCGTCACCAGCCGTGCCCTGGTAGTATCGGCCATACCGCGGATCGGATGATCGAGCGCAGCCAGCACCTCCATGGTGGTAACACCCGCCGCCTCAACCTTCTTGACCTGGGTCCGTGTAATATTAGCGACGTTGAATAGGCTGTCCTCAGCCTGCCACTGGCTTTCGCAATGATCGCCCCAACGGCACAACCCGCAATCGGCGCAAGGGATCGGCCGAGTGGGCACCGGATTATCCAGGAAAGCCTCGAGCCGCTGGCGCGCCATGCGGGCATAAGCCTGATAGTTGGCGAGGCGCAGCCGCGCGCGGTTGCCATTGCCCAGCTCGACATGAGCAAATTCAGGCGCGACGCCCTGAATCTGCGTCAGTAAGTCCGAATACAGCACCAGTTGCAGCACATGTTTGGGATGAGGACGACGCTTGAGCTTGGTGTCGGTCACTTCATAACTGAAGGAACCAAGGTCCGACGGGCGCTCGACGCGCTCGAGGAAATCCGACCAGCCGCCCCATTTGTCACCAAGTAGCGCCCCCTGAAAGACGATCTGCGGCCCTTCGGCCAAGGCCGCCTGGGTTTCCCTTGCATTGTCGGCCAGATCGGACCGCGCGATCTCAATTACCGACACACCTGACGCCTTGAGCTTCGCCAGATGGGTGGCCTCATGGGCATCGCCCTGCTTCTGGAGCAAAGCCGCGTCATCGCTGTCCTCGCGGGGTACCGGCCCGTTGCCGCGCATATAGGCGAGATCGAGTGTGGTCGCGTGGTTACAGCCCATGAACCGCATCAGATCCGATGCGGACAAAAGTACTCTGTCCTCAATAGTTCGCATGCCACCCCCTGATCGAGCGCAATCCGCGACAAGAATTGCATCTCGACAGACTGCAATTTCAGCCATAGCGTGTGTGGGTGTCAATATCTGACATAGTGGGCGGCCCAGGAATTTAACTATGTTCTCCAAAGCTCAGGACCTGATCAGGCTTGCACGGCTGGCCGCCACGCGGCGGACCGGAATCAGCCTCGATGAAATCTGCGAGGAATTTGCCGTCTCGCATCGAACAGCACAACGCATGACCGATGCGCTAGAGACCGTGTTCACCAATGTCGAAGCGATGGATGGCCCGGACCGCCGGCGGCGCTGGCGAGTCGCCGATCCGATGCTCGACCGCCTCCAGATCCGTCAGGATACGGCAATCGAGGCCTTAGAGATCGCTAGCAGAACGGCGCGCGGCGATGGCCGTTTGCGCCACGCTGCCGCGCTGGATGATCTGCGCGACGGATTGCTGGCACGCCTGACGCCCAAAGACGCCTTGCGCACCGAAACCGATGTCGAAGCGGTTCTATTAGGGATGGGATCGGTCACGCGCCCCGGACCGCGGGTCAACTTGGTGCCGGCGGTACTGGATGCGGTCATAGAGGGCCTGCGCGGTCCGTTCCGCCTACGGTTACGCTATAGAACAGAGGACGCGCCCGAACGGATCGTCGAACCTCATGGTCTCCTGCTGGGGCATCGAAGTTATCTCGTGGCGCGCCAGCCGGCCCGCGGCGAAGACACAATCAATTTCCGGATGGACCAGATACTGAGCGCCCAGTGCCTGGATGAGAGCTTCAGCCTTGCGCCCGGCTTTTCGCTGGAGGATTACGCGGCCCAAGCATTCGGCGTTTACCAAAACCCGGCGCAATATGACGAAGTCATCTGGCGTTTTGCGCCCCGCGCTGCAGCGCGGGCGGCTGAATTCTGCTTCCACCCCAAACAAACCATTGAAGCGCAAGAGGATGGCAGTCTTATCGTGCGATTTCGTGCGGCGGGCTGGCTGGAAATGGCGTGGCATCTCTATTCATGGGGCGATGCAGTCGAAGTCATCGCCCCCGAGGGACTGCGCTGCCTGGTGGAACACCATCGCAGAAGCGATTTCGACGCCCTGCCATAACCGATACGAACTCGGAAGCACAGAAGCGGCATACCGTTAGCTTTACCCGTTCCGAGGGTGTCAACTTCTGACACCCTCGTCGAAGTACTATCGAAGTGGCCCGATTCCTAGGGTCGTTCGGTAAGGAGAAGGCAAATGGCGAAAGGCAAAGGAGGCGGAAGCAATTTCCGCAGCGCAATCAGTGGACGGTTTGTTACAGCCAAACATGGACTGGCAAGCCCGCGGACGACGGTGCGGGAAGCGAAGGATGGCGGGAGCACGGGCGGCACCTATCGGAGTGCCATCTCGGGTCGGTTCGTGACCACTAAGCATGGCAAGGCCAACCCGCGCACAACGATCAAGGACAGTTGAACGCAACATTGCTATAAAGAGAGTTCTTCCAATGGCTCAATGCACAGCACCGAAAGAAGGGCATCGCTCAGCGAGTGCCGCAGCGAATTGCCCGGCATGCCGTGGCGGCAGCCGCTATCGTGGCTACAGCAGTTATAGCGGTTACGGGTCGTCCTCGTATTCACCGTCTTATCGCGCTTCGTCAGGAAGCGGCGGCGGGTCTGGTCGTGTACGTGCGAAATGGTCGAAAGCCGGTTCGTCCGTATTGTATACGCCCACAGAAGTGCGGGCACTCACTCCAATCCGCCAGACGGCAGAGAATCGAGCGGAACTACCTGATCTCCGTGATGTCTTCCTATGCCATGCGTGGGATGACCGGCAGGGGGATGCCAAGACGCTGCATGATCTGCTCGAAGCACGTGGTGTATCAGTCTGGTTCAGCGAAAAGGACGTTGCCCTCGGTACGTCGTTGCTTCGCGAGATCGACAAGGGATTGGTGAAGTCGCGCGTCGGGATCGTACTGGTCACGCCCGCATTGCTGCGCCGTCTTCCAGCAGCAGGAGTTTCCGACAAAGAGCTTTCGGCACTCCTGGCGACCGAACAGCTCGTACCTATCGTCCACAACACGACGTATGAAGCTCTCCGCAACGTCAGCCCTCTTCTGGCCTCGCGAAGCGGCCTGAGCACCGAAGAAGACACAATGGCGGTGGTGGCGGACAAGCTCGCCGAGCTTGTTGCGACATAGCTTCATTTAGGATGGTTCGATGCTGAAAACCGATACCCGCCAAGCGAACTGGCGCCGCGCCAATCCGGCCAAATATGATGCTCATCTTGCCGTACAGCGGGCGGTGAAGGCGGGTGATCTGGAAAAGCAAACGTGTGAAGTCTGTGGGACTAAAGCGGTCGATGCCCATCACGATCGATACGACGAGCCCCTAAAAGTACGTTGGCTATGCCGGCTACATCATACCCGCCTACACCACCGCGGTGAGGATATGTTCCCAATCCGACGCCGAGACAACTGGTAGCGGAGACCATTCCTAAGCAGTTGGGATGTCGAAATAGCGGGTCGTTGATTGACATCCGTTCAAGGCTTGAGAGGCCGGGCGCGGATCCGTTGGGCGGCATTCGCTTGCCTGTGAGCAATTTGGTAATTACCACGCTGCATATTTCTGCGCAGTGAACCCTTGAGAACGGCACAAATAAATCTCCGAGCCGAACAGGTCTCAAATCGCTTACCGATCGATAGAACGATGAAGAAACGAAGTAGTAGATGTCCGAAATAGTCGATCATCCACTCCACGTGCGACTCGGTAAGCTCTTACAGAAGATGAAGCCTCTTCTCTCGGAGGCCACAACGACCAAGCTGGGGCTTCCCAGCGAGGCGAAGCTCCGGGCACTCCTGTCGGATCTCGGTCGCCATATCTCATCTTCCAGAACAGTAGGCAATGCCGGCGACATCTGGTCCGTGATTGGCTTAGAACGCAATGAAGTTCGAACGGCTCGTGTCCTCACCTGGCTCCTTGATCCCCGAGGATCGCACGGTGCTCTTGCCGCCTATTTTGAATGTCTTTGGCAACATATACCGGACCAACTGCGCCCCTTTGAACTCGGCACGGTTCTACGAGCAACCGGTGAAACCGTCCCGATCGGCGACGGACAAAATCGAGTCGACATTGAAGTCGAGGGTGATGACTTCATTGTTTTCATTGAGGTGAAGATCGATGCCGCGGATGGACCAAATCAGCTTTCGCGCTACGCATCTGTCGCGAAAACAAAAGCCTCCGTGCGCGGAAAGCAGAATTTTGCTGTTCTCTTTCTCACGCCAGGGCGGCTACCCCTGCTACCCGAACATTGCGTGCATATCACGTGGCTCGATGTTTCAAGGGCGATCAAGCAGGTCCAGAAAGCAACTCCTACAGCAAATATAGGCGCTCATCTCGCGATTAGTTTTGCCGACCACATCAGATCACTCTAGTGAGACAACTATGCCAAGCACGAACGAACTTGACAGCCTGATCGTTAGAAACATCGCTGATCTGGACGCCACCGCCAAACAGATCAGCCTCATCGAAACCCGTATCTGGACGGCTATTGCAGATGAGGTAGAAGCGTGGGCCAAAGATCAAGGATGGGTGGGCGAATTCAACGAGGAGGAGATACGGCTCGCTCCGGTTTCGTGGCAGCAAGCTGATGGTGAAAACGTCTCTGGTCAGTTCTATTTCGACAAGGGTCCGGAAGACACCAACAGTGGAGCACCGGGTGAGCCGCACTGGTGGCTTTCTCGTTATCTCGGTCAAGCGGGAGGAGACCTTTGCCTTTGGTTCGACCAATCCGTCGCCAAACCGAAGGCATGGAAGCCGGTGGCGCGCGCCGTCGCGGATGAGATGGCCAAGGGTGGCGTCTACATGAGCGATGCATGCAATTTCTTCATCCGATGCTCTTTGGATCCGCTCTTGGTCGCCGAAGGCTTTTGAACGATGATTTAGGCGATGCGGTGTTGCCGGTTCGTCGAGCACTTGACGCCGTGTCCTCGCTCCAAGCGACGTTTCAGCGGGCCTTGGACCAGGCTGGATTAGACTAAGATCTGTTGGAATTCCTTCCTCCGTCCCGAGCCGCAGTGCGACGATTAATCGAGACGGTTTGTGCGCCAATTTCCTCTGGGGGTGCGCTACACCGCTCGCGATTTCGAGTTGCTTGGCGAGCGCGTTAGCGTACGGGTCGACCAGAACAGTACGGAAGTAAGACGCTGTCGGGGACATGGCGTGACGATCATGTGCCGGGTTTGTTTCCGGTTTGTGCGTCCAGGATCGCATAATGTATCGACTGAAACTGCCGGCAATTTAGCCATCAGTTTTTCGGGGCGCGGCCGAACGCACAGGCGGCGGGCGAGGCGAACTTGGTTTAAATTCGACTAGCAAAGACTTGAGCTCGATTTCGCGCACTCGTCGAGCTGCCTCGTCGGGCGAAACCCACGCTAGTTCACGCTGACCTTTTTCCTTGAAGTCATCAGTCTGAGCAAACACTGGTATTTGATAGATATCCACAATGGCGGGGGCGACATCACCATTGTCTAGCCATTTCAGATAGGTGTATCTGCCTACCGGTTCTTCTCGCGCTTGCCCTTTTTCTCCGGCTTCTTCCCAGACTTCGATTGCTGCGACCTCATGGGGCTTTTTCTTCTTAATCGGCCATCCCTTGGGGATCACCCATCGCCGGCTGTCGCGAGACGTCATCACTAGCACCTGGACATCCGGGCCTTCGTCACGGAAGCGGAAGCACAATGCCCCATATTGTTGGCGGAAGGCCCCCGTAAACAGCTTGTCCGGTTTCGCGGCGAGTTTGTCGGTCTTGTCGCGCAATGGCTGAAAGAGCGGCATTGACTTGGCGAGCCTCCATGCACACCACGTCGAACCCTGCCCCGTTGGTCAGATGTTGGGTCAGCGTGTCAGCTTCCAGCCCTACCTGGTGAATTGGTTCGCCAAACTCGTGCAGGCAGTGAACTGAGTCCGGCGGGTGAGATGGGACGGATCGCTCAAGTCGAACCTTTCCATCATGGTCAATGATGCAGATCGCCACCGATTACACATGCTTTGGTTCGTTTTTGAGACGCACAGGGATCACTCACCGAGTCCTAGCCTGAAAACGTTCGTCACTTCATGGCGGCCGCGCAACACATGCTGGCCGACAGATCGCGCCAAGCATCCGGAACCGGCAGATCGCAGCACGATGTCGCTGACCAAAATGACCGCTTGGTCGTCGTCGGTCATACACTCTTTGGCGACCTCCTCGAGACGTTGCGCAGTGTTCACGACATCCCCGACCAGCGTAAAGTTTATGCGCCCCGGAGCCCCGATGTTTCCCACCATCGCGGGGCCAGCATGTATGCCTATCCGGATTCTCACAGGCGGAAGGCCAAGTTCTCGTCGATTCCGATTGTCGGCGACAATCGCCACTGCGATAGCGTTCGCGGCGCGACAGGCTCGGGCGGAATGATCCAGTTGCAATTCAGGCGCTCCCCAAAACGCCATCAACGAGTCGCCGATGTATTTGTCTATGGTGCCTCCTTCCGCCTCCACGCATGCGGCGAGGAGCCGGAAATGGTCATTGACGAACGCCGCCGCATCGGACGCCGCTAGCCGCTCGGCGAGGCTCGTGAAGTCGACGATGTCGGTAAACAGCACAGTGACTTCCCGCTCTACAAGGGCTGTCGCCTGTTCGCCCTGTGCCATGAGTTGCTTGACCAGGCGTCGAGGTACGTAGGTCTCGAACCAGTGCAAGGTCGCTATGAGCGCATTGTAGGCTCGGATCGCCTCGTCCAGTTCACGAAGATGGCTGCCGGCGAGGGGGCGGGCAGCCGTGAGATCGAGCGTGCGAATTGCGGACGTTGCGCGTGCCACGCGCAATATCGGTTTTCCGATCGCGTAGCCGACAATCCAGGCGCAAGTGACGGCAGCAAGCACAGCCGCGAGCCCCAGCCAGGCCGCTTGCTCAAGTCGGCGCACTTCGCCGCCAACTTCGTCGACCGGTAAATAGCGGCCGATCAGCCAAGGCTGATCGCTGTATCCGGGGATGTCGCGGTAGATAAAGACATAAGAGGTGTCATCGACCGTGACCATATGGCTTTTCGACGAACCTACGAAAGGAGCCGCGCTCTCCTCTGTCTCCGCGTTCCAAATCGACGCCAGCACCCGGTCCCCGATCTCGGTCACTTCCGGAAGGGGCTTGTCGCGCTTGAATAGCTGAGGGTTGTGCGCAAGTGCTGCATGGGCGAGGACATGATTGCGGCCGAGAAGAACAAATGCGCCGGCATCTGACCCTGCGGACGATTCGGCGAGAAAGCGTGACAGCTCTGCGACCGTGACCGTGGTCAACAAGATCCCGAGAAAAGAACGCTCATGCCACAGCGGGGTGCGAACATTGACGAGCGGCTGCTTCAGCCGTTCGCTCCAGAGAAGCTCTCCCCAGACCGGGCGGCCTGCGCGCCGCGCCATCTCAAACGCATCGTCCAGGCCGGGCACGGTACGCATGTCGATCTTTCGCAAGACGACTTCGTCGCCATTGCGTTCGACGCGTAGCTGCGTCAGATCGGTGCGGATGACGGCGAGCGCAGCGATCTGCGGGAGGCCGGCGAGTGCCGCCCGAAGCTGGCTCATAGAGGCATCTTCGTCCTGCGGGTCGATTTCGCCGTCGAGGTAAAGTCTGGCCAAGAATTCGGACTGGTCGCGGGCTGGATCGAGGTGCAATCGGGTCCGTTCCACAATCGTGTCCATAATTCGCTCACTGCGGTCGCGGACGAGCGCGACTGTGTTCTGGCGGCCGCTTTCCAGGGCGAGGATCAGCGCTGCCGCGGTGACCGCGATGATGATGCCGAACGTTGCCGCCAATGCAACGTGTATGGGGATGCGGCGTAGACGCTTCGATGATGCCTTGTCGCCGCTGTTGGACCAAGCATTGTCGCCAGCCGCCGATCGAGTCTTCGGCAGGAGTTTCCAGGCCAACAATTTCGGACCGACAATAGACATCCGAAGATCAGCGAACTGCGGGCAAGAAGAACGGCGGGGTGTAGTCCGGGACGCCACCTCCCGTGAAATCGCTCGCTTGAGGGTTTGATGTTTCTAGCTTCAGTTTTCAGTAGTGAAGATGCAGCACGACCGGCGCTTGCTCCCCTTTCGGGATAACCACGAACAGATTGTCGAACGCACTTCGTTCAATCTTGATTTCCTCGGAATCTCCCAGCGCCGCGAGAATCTCTGGAATGGTGCTCCAATGCCCCACAACAAGCACTTTGTCCTTGCCGTGCTCTGAGCGAAGTAGTCGGACCAAGCCGCCACTGTCCTCATAGGAATGAACACGGATTTCGAGTCCAAGGGCCTTCGCCAGAGGCTCGGCTGTCTCGACCGTGCGCCTAGCTTGCGTGGCATAGACGACGGTGATGCCTGCATCTTTCAATCGCTCAGCTAGCGTCTTGGCCCGTTTTTGTCCGGACTCCGACAGTGGGGTTTCGTCGCGAATCTCATCGAGGTTCAGTGTTGACGGCGGATCAGTGTGCCGAACGATGTAGATCGCCTCCTGCGCGCCGACTGAATGGGGAAAAACAAGGCTGCAGGTAGCCAAACCGATTAGCAGTCGGAGGGCCCTAGCTTCCATGGCCGTGCTCCCTGGTCCGTTCTTTCAGGGGAAACGAGACGATACTACCATGCAACAGAGGTTGCAGACAGCCGAATCGGTATCTCTAGGTCAGGTCGGACGAAGGCGACTGGTCGTTGAGATGGCTTGCAAGCTGGATGAGGTTTGGTTTTGCGACTCCAGTGCGCCTTGGCAGAAAGGTGCGGTGGAAAACGTGAACAAGCGCATTCGCCGGTTCATGCCAGGCGATACGGATCTTGCAGCCGTATCGCAATGCACTGATCTCGAAATGCGACGATTATGATTTAGGCCGAGGCCCGCTTAGTGAAGATGTATTGTTTGCTTGCACGATGGCTAACGCGCGGTTGCAAATGCCAAAACCGAGGGCGCGATTGATTCATGCGCCCCCGAGACGGCCCCCGCCGGTCTTCGAAGCGAGATACATAATCGAGGCGACGATCTGTAGGACCAATCCAATGCCCCAGATAACCAAACCCATATCTGTCATTAAGTTTACGCTCAGGAGCGCACCGATAATCATTAGGGCCCAGCCTAGTCCGATCTGAACACGCGCAGTTCTGAGGGACATTTGATCACTTCTCCTCAAGGCATCCGATGGCAACCACGCTTGCAATACCTCCGGCGATTGCGCCGATTAGTCCGACTAACTCTGGCCCTAATTCCGGCATTCCCATACCCGCGCCAAATCCAGTCAGATAGCCAAGGATCGCTCCGGTTAGCAGACCCAGACAGCACGCCCAAATTGGCCTGAATGGCAAAACGTCCTCCATCATACTTCACGGGAGAGTGTAGCGCAGCCGAAGTTAGATTTCATCGCAACTAAATTGAGTAGTTGTGCACGTATCATAGCCGAGCGGGTAACTTCGATGATGCTTGGCTGTTAGGGGCCGGTATTACGCCGCAGCTGGAAACGTTGTAGACTGAGACGTTGGCATTGCGCCTCCACTGCGGAGGCCGCTTCAATGCGTCGGAACACCGCCCCGTCGTTGAGGCCGGCTTCATCGATCCCCCGTTTCAACGCCGTGTTCGGAGACGAGTGACTCCAACTACGAGCCATTTCTTTCGCGGTCGGCGGTCCGGTTCCCTTCAAGGCGAAGGATAGAAATCGACATCCCGGGCTGGCGGCATGTTGCCGCTTCCGATCGGTTTAGTCGGGCGACCAATAGGCCTTCAATCTGTCGATGACCAGTTCGCGCAATTGCGGATGACGTCTGAGCTTCCTCAAGCGCCGCCGACGCTCTTGCTGATGTCGTCGGCAACCGTCGAGAAGTAACCGCTATATCCCGGCAGCTCGCGATCGAGGAGTGTATTGCGCTGATCTCGCGATAGATCGTCAATCGATGCCGACCGAGTGGGCGCGCCATTTCATTGATCGGCACCTTGCGTTCGACAAAATGGTGTGGGCGACGTCGCCGTGACACCGCACAGGGTGCGCGGCTGAGCTCTTGGCTTGACGACAGCGGTGCAGCGTGAGCCGGAATGATGGGCGAGGGATATTCGAGCGTCGCCTCGTGCCGACGCATCGAATATCCAACGGCTGCCACCGTGCGCCAGTCTTTAAACTTCCATCGCTGCGCGCGCCATTCCCCAAACGAGTTATGCCGACCGAACCGCAGCCGCGGCTGCGGAAAACTTCAAAAACCCGATGAAGAGGCGGTGAGCCGTCACTTTGCTGTTGCTCCTTTAGCTCGAAGCCTTCTACCGCATCGGTTCAACGAAGGGCATCCAAGTGCCCCAGCCAGAAAGGCATTCTGGATGTGGCCAAGGAACCGCATGACCTCAGCCAGGCTTGCGACTGCACCCCTGCGACGAAGCCCGTAACATCTTTCTGACCTTGCGTGAGAGTTCATCAAGGGTCGCCATAAGCCGGCTCATCTGTGAGATCGAGGCCGTCAGGTCTGGACGATACCGGATGACGAGATACTCTCTGTTTGAGGAGAGACTGGCCAGGTGCTCCGCCGTGCGCCTGCGCAGAACGAGGCCGGCGTCTACTGCTCTTCGTGTCCGC